>DATKSZ010000079.1:0-5082 GCA_035531375.1 Terriglobales bacterium
CGGCGGTGTTCGCCTTTGGCCGGCTGTCCGATCTGGCGACAAAACACGGGCTTTCGGTCTATGACGCCGCCTACCTGGAACTGGCGCAACGGCGCAAGCTGGCATTGGCATGCAAGGATGAGAAGCTGCGCCAGGCCGCAAAGCGTTCGGGCGTTAGGCTTTGGCTTGGCAAACGGACCTAATGGACACAAGGGCCCGGCCCTGGCAGCGCCAGCGGAGGGTCTTAGCCGCCGGCTAGGGTCGCGCCGCAGTGGGCGCAGAAGGCGGCGCCGGGGACGACGGGGGATTGGCATTGCGGGCAGGCGGCTTGGGCTTGGCGGCCGCAGCGGATGCAGTAGGCGGCGTTGGGGGGCAGGCGGCAGCCGCAGCCGGGGCAGACCAGGGCGCGCTGGTCGCGCAGCACCACCACGATCAGGTAGGCGATGAAGCCGAGCAGGTAGGGGGAGACGACGATGGTCACCAGCGCCCAGGCTCCGGCGTGGAGGCCGCGGCGCTGGGCGTCGCGGTAGACCCAGCCACCACCCCAAAACAGCAGCGCCACGAACACGCTGGCCGCCATGATGCCGCCGGCCGCGGCCACGTAGTCGGAGCCCACCAGGGGGCCGCGGCCGGCGGCGAACCAGTAGCCGACCAGGGTGAACCAGGCGGAGCTGGCCAGCATCAGGACGGCGCCGGTCAGCTTGGACCAGGCCGGCCAGGGGCGCAGGCCGAGCAGGAAAATGGCTGCCAGGATGACCGCCGCGGGCACGAGCCCGAGCAGGAAGGTCGGCTGGTGCAGGCGCAGGGCCTCGATCAGCGAGGCGCCGGCCAGCATCGCGCCGGCCACGGTGCCGAGGGAGAGCGCCGGGCGCGCCAGCGAGGTGGGATTGGTTTTAGTCATGGCGGAACTCCTCCAGCGTGAATACCCCATCAACCGGGTTGGACTGGACCAACCAGAGCACAAGGACAACGACGACGAGCGGCGTCGCCATCCAGGCCGCGAGCATCGCCGGCTGCGACAGCGCCGGCCAGCCCAGCCAAGCCTGCAACAGCCCCGCCGCCGCCCAGATCCATCGGAAGGCCGCCGCATTGACGGCGGCGCTGATGGCGCAGGCGGCGGCCAGGAACCAGTAGGCTTGCCGCCGCTGGCGGAGCTTTTCGCTCTGCTGGCGCAGCCGCAGCCTGGTTTGCTCGCGCAGCGCGGGGCTGGTGGCCACGCGCCAGCGCCGCACCGTCAGGGCGGCCTGCTGCCAGGCCTCGAACTCGGCGCGGCAGGCGTCGCAGTCGGCCAGGTGGGCGGCGAGGGCGGAGTCAGCCGGATGGCCGGCGACGAAGCGCTCTAACGATTGCGCACGGACGCGCTGGCAGTCGGGGTTCATACCCGGCCTCCCGGCTGAAGCTGCCGTTGCAGAGCCGCCAGGCCGCGGTAGAGGCGCGACTTGACCGTGGGCAGGGGCGCGCCGGTGACGGCGGCGATCTCCTGCAAGTCCAGATCCTCCTGGAAACGCAGCACCAGCACCTCGCGGTAGACGGCGGAGAGGCCCAACAGGGCGCGCTGCAGGCCTTGGCTCTCCTCCAGGCGGCGGTAGGTGTCGTAGGGGGACGGGGCGCAGGGGTCGGCGAGATCGAAGGCATCCTCGTCTTCGCCGGCCAGCGCGCCCAGGCCGATCTCGGGCTTGCGCCGCACCCGGTCGAGAAAGAGGTGGCGGGCGATGGCGAAGAGCCAGGACTCGAAGCGGTACTCGGGCTTATACTGGCGGCCGCGCTCCAGCACCCGCAGCCACGTCTCCTGAAACAGGTCCTCGGCCAGGATGGGGTTGGCGGTGAGGGCGATCAGGTAGCGCAGCAGGCGGTAGTGGAAGCGCTCCACCAGTTGGTCGAGCAGTTCCGGGTTCCGGGTCCGCAACCCTTGTGCGAGTTCCCGGGCCTCGTCGCCGCGCGGCAGCGCCATGCTGAAGTAAACCACCATTCTGGCGGCAATACGGGCGAGGGGGAGAAAAAGACGCAGCGGGGGAAGGCTGGGCAGACTATGCTGGGGGACGCATGTCGCTGCCTCCTGAACCGCCTTCCGCCGGTGCCGCCACCGGCGCCGCCGCCGCGGCGCGGCTGGTGCCGGCGCTGGGGCGGGGGGACGTGACCGCGCTGGTGGTGAACACGGTGATCGGCAGCGGGGTGTTTGGGCTGCCGATGCTGGTCACCGCCCTGCTCGGCGCCGCCAGCCCGTTCGGCTATCTCGCCGCCGCGGCCGGGATTGGGATGATCGTGCTGTGTTTTGCCGAGGTGAGCGCGCAGTTTCGGCAGGCCGGCGGACCTTATTTGTATGCCCGCGAGGCGTTTGGGCGGTTCCTGGGCTTGCAGGTGGGCTGGATCACCTGGCTGATGCGGATCTCGGCGGCGGCGGCGACGGCGCGGATCTTCGTCACCTACCTGGGGGTGCTGTGGCCGGGGGCGCGGCAGCAGCCCTGGGAGACGCTGCTGATCACGGGGCTGTTTGCGGCGCTGGCGGCGATCAACTGCCGCGGGGTGCGGGCGGGGGCGCGCACCAGCGACATCCTGGTGGTGGCGAAGCTGGTGCCACTGGCGCTGTTCGTGGGCATCGGGATTTGGTTCGTGCGCGGGGCCCATTTTTTCGCCTGGAGGGCGAGCGCCGCCGGGACGGCGCCGGCGCACTGGTTCCGGGCGGTGCTGCTGCTGATCTTTGCCTTTGGCGGGTTTGACAACGCCATGTTTCCGGGCAGCGAGATGCGCGACCCGCGGCGCGACACGCCGTTTGCGCTGCTGGTGGGCATGGGGATTGTGGTGGTGTTCTACCTGCTGATCCAGGTGGTGTTTCAGGGCACGGTGGCGCCGGCCTCGGTCAGTCCGCTGGTCAGCGCCCAGCCGCTGGCGGCGGCGGCGGAGCGTTTTCTGGGGCGGCCGGGGGCGTGGCTGATGGCGCTGGGGGCGATGATCTCGATCTGGGGGTGGTTCGCGGCCACGGTGCTGGGCACGCCGCGGCTGACGTTTGCCATGGCGGAGCGGGGCGACTTGCCGCGGGTGTTGTCGGCTGTGCACCCGCGCTTCCACACCCCCTACGTGTCGATCCTGCTGTACGTGGCGGCGAGCTGGGCGCTGGCGCTGGGCGGGAGCTTCGAGTGGAACGCCAGCCTGTCGGCGGTGGCGCGGCTGCTGACCTATGGGCTGACCTGCGCGGCGCTGCCGGTGCTGCGGCGGCGGAACCCGACGGCGGCGGTGTTTCGCGTGCCCGGGGGGATGCTGGTGCCGGGGCTGGGGATCGGGTTTTGCCTGGTGCTGCTGACGCAGATGGGGCGGACGGAGATGGCGCTGCTGGCGGGGACGATGGCGCTGGCCTCGTTGACCTGGGTGGCAACGCGGCGGGGGAGCGCGTGAACAGTGAACAGTGGACAGTGGGCGTGTGGCGGCCCTTCCACGTCGAGGCGTCGCTGGGTTCAACTGGCAACTAGCAACCAGCAACTCCCCCGCGCTCCGTTTGGTACCATGAAGGGTTGTCTTAGAAAGGAACTGCATGCCTGCCACTGATCCGAAGGGCCAAGAAACGCAGTACGATCTCGCCGTTGTGGGCAGCGGCCCGGGAGGCTACTGGGCGGCGATTCGGGCGGCCGAGTACGGGCTGCGCACGCTGTGCATCGAGAAGGACGAGAAGCTGGGCGGGACCTGCCTGCACGTGGGCTGCATCCCGACCAAGGCGCTGCTCTACAGCGCCGACGTGATGGACACCTTCCGCAACGCCAAGGAGCTGGGTTTCGACATTGGCCCGGTGGGGGTGAACTGGGCGCAGATGCAGGCGCGCAAGAACAAGATCGTGGCCAAGCACGCCAAGGGGATCGAGTTCCTGTTCAAGAAGAACAAGGTGGAGTGGACGCGGGGCACGGCGAGCTGGGCGGGGCCGGGGCAGTTGGAGATCCGCCAAGCGGACGGGGCGGTGCGGGCGGTGCGCGCCAAGAACATCCTGATCGCCACCGGCTCGACCGCGCGCATGCTGCCGGGGCTGGCCGCCGACGACCGCATCCTCACCAACATCGAGATCCTCGCGCTCGACCAGATCCCGAAGAAGCTGGTCATTATCGGGGCGGGGGCGGTGGGGGTGGAGTTCGCCTCCATCTACCGGCGGTTCGAGACCGAGGTCACGATCCTGGAGATGCTGCCGCGCATCGTGCCGATCGAGGACGAGGAGATCTCGCGCGAGCTGGAGAAGTCGCTGAAGAAGCAGAAGATCAACATCCAGACCTCGGCCAAATTCGAGAAGGTGGAGCGGACCGCCACCGGCGTCAAGGTCACCTACAGCGGCGCCGACGGCAAGGCGCAGGAGATCGAGGCCGACAAGCTGTTGGTGGCGGTGGGCCGCGCCCCGGTCACGGGCGGGCTCAACCTGGAGAAATCCCGGGTGCGGTTCGAGCGCGGCTTCATCCAGACCGACGGCTATATGCGCACCGCCGAGCCGAACCTCTACGCCATCGGCGACGTGGTGGCCGGCTCGCCCCAGCTCGCGCACGTGGCCTCGGCCGAGGGTATGGTGGCGGTGGCGCATATGGCCGGCAGGGCCACCCACGCGATGGACTACACGCGCGTGCCCAACTGCACCTACTGCGAGCCGCAGGTGGCGAGCGTGGGGCTGACGGAGCAGGCGGCCAAGGCGCAGGGGTTGACGTACAAGGTGGGCAAGTTCCCGTTTGTGGGCAACTCCAAGGCGACCATCTTGGGGATGCACGAGGGTTTCATCAAGATATTGGCGGACGCCAAGGACGGGACGCTGCTGGGGGTGCACATGATCGGGCCGGTGGTGACGGAACTGGTGGCGGAGGCGACGCTGGCGCTGCAGTTGAACGCGTCGGCGGAGGAGCTGATGGAGACCATCCACGCGCACCCGACGGTGTACGAGGCGATGCTGGACGCCGCCAACAACATTTACGGGCTGACCATCAACGCCTGACGGACGCGGCCGGCCGCGGGCGGCCGGGCCGCCCGTTCGGGGGGGGGGGCGCGGGGCCGATTTAGATAAGTCGGAGCGGGGAGTATACTGCCAGTCACCTGTGGCCCGATGGGCCACGGGGGATAGGAGATAGGGCGGTTCAGAACTGGGGG
>DATKSZ010000080.1:0-7992 GCA_035531375.1 Terriglobales bacterium
GCAGGTGCATTTTGCCGGCGGATCAGCGTAGCCAGCTGATGGCGCTGCTTCTTGTTCACACGGAGAACCGGGGCAACGAAAGGCATGCCCCTTTATACGCTAACGAACGCTTTATGTTACACGAGGACAGTCCACTAGTTCTCAGTCGTATTCCCCGAGCAGGAACCAGGCGCGGGCGCGGCGGTCGTAGAGCAGGCGGAAGCGTTGCTGGTGGGCGAGCTCGACGTCCCACTCGTCGCGGCTCCAGGCGCCGTCGGTCCACCACTCGCCGGAACTGCGCCAGGGCCCGGCGGCGCGCAGCACGCGCTCGGGCGGACGCCGGGGCAGGTGGCAGAGCGCGCCCTCGGGCCGCGCCACGCCGTCGGGGGCGGGCAGGCGGCGCAGCTCCAATTGGATGCGCGCCGGCGGGCGCGCCACCCGCAGGCAGGGCACCGCCTCCGGCGGCGCGGGCGCGGCGACCTCGTAGGCGTCGCTGGCATCGCTGCCACTGGGCTGGTAGGGCACCACGACAAAGGCGTCGTCGCGGTGCAGGTCTTGCAGGCGGGCGGCGCCGCAGCGCTGCCCCTCAGGGTCGTCGAGCAGCTCGCGCAGCCGCGCCAAGAGGCGCCCCAGGCGCTGGCTCTGGCCGGCGGGATCGCCGAACAATCCAGTTTGGGTGCGGCGCGGCTTGGCGCCCACCAGGCGGAGGGTGGCGGCGGCGATGGGCGCGGCCGGCGGCTGCATCGCCAAGCTGGTCTCGAGCTGGCGCAGTAGGCGGCGCGCATCGCGATGGGGCAATGTCCAGCGCTGCTCCCACCGCCAGGGGCTGCCCGACTGCAGTCCCAGCTCGAGGGCCGCCGCCGCCAGGGCGCGGTCGGCGCGCTCCAGTGCGGCGCAGTGCTGGCCGAGCTTCTGCTCCAGCCAGGGCAGCAGCGGCAGGTAGCCCTCGAGCGCCGGCTCGAACTCCTGGCGCAGCTCGCACGGCGGCTCGGGGGGCGGGGCGGGCAGCAGCAGCCCCTGATCCTGGCCGCGGGCCCAGCGCTGGCAGGCCAGCCCGGCGCGTCCCAGGCGCTCGGCCAGCGCCCGCGGCGGCAGCGCCGCCACCTCGCCCAGGCTGCGCAAGCCCCAGCGCGCGAACAGATCGAGCAACGCTTCGGCGTCGGCTCGCGGGGGTCGCGCCGCCTTGCCTGCTGGCAAAATCGGCGCGAAAGGCTGCGAACCGGGGTCCCCAGAGCCCGCCTCGGGCTCTGGGGTGGTCGTAATTCCGCAGGGCGGCCCGCCCCCGGGAAGCGAATTCGGCGCGGCCCCAGCGAGGCGCAGCGCCGACTTGGGGCCATGGGGCCCCCGAGTCGGCGCGAGCACGCCGCCCCGCGCCGTTACAGCGGGGCGGCTCACAAGCGGGACGCGCGCCGCAGGCGCGCTGGGGCCCGCGCCCACCATGCCGCAGCCCTGCAGCGCGCGCAGCGCCTCGAGCGGCAGCGCGGCCAGCGCCGGGGCCGGATCGGGGTCGGCGATCACCCACAATCCACCTCCGCTCGCCGCCAGCAGCGCCGCCGTGCGCGTGGCCGCCACCCCCAGCGCGGGCTGCAGGCCGCGGGCGCGCAGCCGCGCCCGCAACGTGCGCGCGATCTGCGCCGGGCTGCCCAGCAGCCCCATGCCCTCCAGATCGAGCAGCCAGCGCTCGGGCGGCAGCCAGTGGCAGCGGTCGGAGCTGTGTTCGAGATCTTCTTGCATCCATGCTTGCAATTGCCGCTCCGCCGCGGGCGAACGCGCCACCGCCAGCGCCTCCGGCGCCCGCAGCCGTGCCTGCGCCTCGCTCAACCCGGCGCTGAGGCCGCGCCGCAGCGCCGCGGGATTGACCGCCACCACCTGTCGCGTTAACCCCGCTGCCTCAAGCACCAATTGTGGCCCGGCGGGCAGCTCGCCCTGGAAGCGCAGCGCCTGCCAGGGAAGTTGCGGAAGCCATACCGCCAGATAGCTCATGCCCGTAACCCCACAACTCTCTGCCGCAGCAAGCGGGGCTCGATGCGCGCCCCAGGACTCGGCGCGCCCATCGCCACCACCAGCGCCGCGCAGGATTGGGTCAGCGGCTCGGGCGCCAGCAGCAGCAGCGCCGTCTGCCGCAGCCGCTCCAGCCCGCGCAACAGCCGAAACCAGGCCGAGCGCGGTGTGCGCCGCAGTTCCGCCAGCGGCCAGGCGAGAAAGTCCACCACCACCAGCTCCAGGCCGCCGCTCTGCACCACCACGCCCAGGATCTGGTGCCAACGGCTGAGGCCGGCCAAGCCGCCGAGCGCGGGGTGGCCGCGCAGCCACAGCACCTGTTCCAGGGCCACCCCGGCGCGCTGGGCCGAGTCCGGGTCCCACTGGTCGCGGGCATCGAGCCACGCCACCCGCCCGCCGCGGCGGGTGTGCCGCGCCGCCAAGCGCATGGCGGCGCCGGTCAGCCCCGCCGCCTGCGGCGCGGCCGGCACCAACTCGGCGATCGCGCCCGGCGGCGGGCCCTCGGCCCACAGCCGCCGCAGCGCCTCGTCGCTGGGGGCACGCCCGCGGGGCGCGGCGGCGTCCCCGAACGCGGGCAGGGTGGTGCCCCAGCCCCGCGCGCCCAACAACGCTTCCAACTCCTGCCGTCCTGCCATCGCCGTCCCACCACTTTCGCTTTTTATTCGCTTAAGGGAACGATGCTAAACCAGCCCCCGGTGGTTGTCAAACCGCGGGCCGCCGGCCTCCACTCGCGGGGGTCGCGCCGCTTTGCCTGCTGGCAAAATCGGCGCGAAAGGCTGCGAACCGGGGCCCCCGGAGCCCGCCTCGGGCTCTGGGGTGGTCGTAATTCCGCAGGCGCAGACGCGCCAGTGGCGCGTCTGCGCCCCCGGGAAGCGAATGCGGCGCGGCCCCAGCGAGGCGCAGCGCCGATTTGGGGCCACGGGCCCCCAAATCGGCGCGAGCACAAGCGGGACGCGCGCCGCAGGCGCGTTGGGGCCCGCGCCAACCATTTCGGTATGCTGGGGGACATGCAAGCCGAGGAGTTGGAGCAGATCAACCTGGCGGCGATCGCGGCGGCGCAGGCGCGCATTGCCCCCTATGTGCGGCGCACGCCGCTGGTGGCGAGCGCCACCCTGAGCCGGCGGCTGGGGGCGCAGGTGCACCTCAAGCTGGAGATGCTGCAAAAGACGGGCTCGTTCAAGGTGCGCGGGGCGTTCAACAAGATGGCCGGCCTACCGCGCGGCAGCCGCGTGGTGGCGGTGAGCGGCGGCAACCACGGCCAGGCGGTGGCCTACGCCGCCGGGGTGCTGGGGATGGCGGCGCGGGTGATCATGCCGCAGGCCACGCCGGCCAACTACGTCGAGGCGACGCGCGGCTACGGCGCCGAGGTGGTGCTGGTGGCGGCGATCAGCGAGGCGTTTGCGCTGGCGCGTGCGGCCGAGGGCGAGGGCTGGGTGATGGTGCATCCCTTCGACGACGCCGCCATCATCAACGGCCAGGGCACGGTGGGGCGGGAGATCGTGGAGGATCTGCCCGGGGTGACCGACGTGGTGGTGAGCATCGGCGGCGGCGGGCTGGCGACCGGGGTGGCGGCGGCGGTGAAGCGGCAGCGGCCCGCGGTGCGGCTGTGGGGGGTGGAGACCGAGGGCGCCGACTGCATGGCGCAGGCGCTGGCGGCGGGGCGGGTGGTGACCCTGCCCCAGATCACCTCCATCGCGCGCACGCTGGGCGCGCCGGCCGCCTCGCCGCTCACGCTGCGCGCGGCCCAGGCCTGGTTCGAGCGGGTGGAGGTGGTCTCCGACGCCGCCACCGTGCGGGCGCTCGACTTTTTGCTGGAGCGCTGCAAGCTGCTCACCGAGCCCGCCGCCGCCTGCACCCTGGCGGCGGCCGAGCGCCTGGCGCCGCAGTGGAAGCCCAGCGACCAGGTGGTGCTGGTGCTGTGCGGCGGCAACCTTGCGGTCGCCGACCTGTGCGGCTTCGCCCCGCTGCGCGCGGCGCCGTAGCCGGCCCGGTTAGGCGTCGGCGGGGCCGTAGGGGGCGGGCGGATGCTGCCGGTGCCAGTCGGAGTGGGCCTGCAGTTGGCGGGCGGCGCCGAGGGCGGCGCCGTCGTTGAGGGCGGCGGCCAGGAACTGCACCCCGATGGGGAGGTGGTTGGCGGCGAGGCCGGCGGGCACCGTGACCGCGGGCAGGCCGCAGAGGCTGGAGATGCCGTCCGGCTGCAGGCTGTCGGGGACGAAGCCGCCGCGGCCGCCGCGCCCGCCCCGTCCCAGGCCCCGCCCCGGACCGCCGCGCGCGGCGCGCGCCGGCGGGTTGATGAGCGAGGCGGTCGAGCCCTGCCCGGGCGCGGCCAGCACGTCGAACTGCTCGAACAACGGCTCCAACTGCCGCGCCAACTGCAGCCGCAGCCGCTGCAGTTGGATATAGTCGGTGGCGCTGAACTGGCTGCTGGCATAGCCGTTGATCTGCCCCAGCGGGTCCTCCAGCAGGGCGCAGCGGCCGCTGGCGATGAGCTCGGAGTAGGCGCTGGCGGCCTCGATCAGGATGACCAGCTCGCTCGCCTGCTCATAGGGCCCCGCCGGGAAGGCGGCGTCGGCGACGCTGGCGCCGTGGGCTTGCAGCACCGCCAGGGCGCGCTCCACCGCCTGGTGCAGCTCGGGCCGCGCGTGGGGAAAGACGTTGGTCAGCCGCCCGATGCGCAGCGGGCGCTCGGGGGGCGGGGCGAAGGCGGCCTGCGCCTCCGGCAGCGAATCCCAGTCGAGCGGATCGTGCCCGGCGATGGTGGCCAGGATGAGGGCCAAGCAGTCGGCGCTGCGCCCCATCGGCCCGATCTTGTCCATGGTCCAGGCGATGGTCATCACCCCGTGGCGGCTGACCCGCCCGAAGCTGGGGCGCATGCCGGAGATGCCGCACTGGGTGGAGGGGCAGATGATGGAGCCGCGCGTGTCCGAGCCCAGGGCGAAGCCGGCCAGCCCGGCCGCCATGATTGCCCCCGACCCGCTGGAGGAGCCGCAGGTCCAGTAGGCCGTGTTCCAGGGGTTGTGGCAGGGGCCGGTGAGCGAGGCGTGCGGGCCGCTGTAGCCCAGCCCGCCCGCCAGCTCGATCATCGCCGCCTTGCCGATCAGGATAGCGCCGGCTTGGTCCAGGCGCTGGATCACGGTGGCGTCGGTGTCGAAATGCTGGTTCTCGTACGGCTTGGCCCCCCAAGTGGTGGGGTAGCCGGCCACCGCCAGCAGGTCCTTGGCGGCGTAGGGGATGCCGTGCAGCGGGCCGCGGTCGTGGCCGGCGGCCAGCTCCTCGGTGGCTTGGCGCGCCTGGCGCAGCGCCCGCTCGGCGGTGAGGGTGGCGTAGGCGTTGAGGCCCGGCCCCAGCCGCTGGCTGCGCTCCAGGTAGGCCTGGGTGAGCTGCAGCGGGGTGAAGTCGCGGGCGCGCAGCTTCGCCCCCAGCGCGCGGATGGGCAGGAACAGGTCGGCGGGCCTAAGCATGGTGGCCTCCGCCGGCCTGGCCCGCGGTTACCAGGCGCAGCACGGTGGCGGGCGGATCGCTGTTGCGCATGGCCACGGCGCGCACCGGGCCCAGCATGGCCACGTGCCCGGCGACGATGCCGGGCAGGCGCTGGCGCTGCGCCGGGGTGAGGCGGTGGCCGTAGAGGGCGAGGATGCGCGCCACCTGCGCCTGCACCTCGGCTTCGGGGCTGGCGGCGGCGGGCGCCGGCGCCTGCGCCGCGGTGGCGCCCGGCCGCGCCAGCGCGCCCCCGGCGAGCGCCGCCGCGGCGGCGCGGGAAAAGTCACGGCGGGAGAGAAGGGGAGGCTTCATGGTGCCGCCAGCTTACCACTCCGGCGGGGCGGGTGCGCCCCCGGCGAGCGGCGGCGGCGGCGTTTTAACGTTTTTTAATGCCTCCTAACTTGCCCGCCGCAGCCGACTCCGGCACACTGCCGTACGGAGGAATTCTATGTCATCGCCCCGTAACCTGATGCGCTCGCTCGGCCTGCTCCTGCTGGTTTGGGCCCTGGCGGCGCTGCCCGGCCTGGCCCAGGTGAACCCCACCGGCGTCCTGGCCGGCACCGTGATGGACCCCAGCCATGCCGCCATTCCCGGCGCCAAGGTCCTGGTGACCGGCACCAACACCGGCATCACCTTCAACTCCAGCACGGGTGTGGATGGCCACTTCACCATCGCCAACGTGGCCCCGGGCGTCTACACCGTCAAGGTCTCCGCCAACGGCTTCCAGGTCGGCAGCTACCAGGCGGTCACCGTGGTGGCGAACCAGACCTATAACCTCAAGTCGGTGCTGAAGGTGGGCTCGCAGGCCTCCACCGTCACCGTCGAGGCGGGCCAGAGCGTCATCCACGCCGAGCAGACCTCGGTGGGCACCTCCATCACCGGCAAGGTCATCACCCAGCTCCCCTCCGCCAGCGGCGCCAGCTCGCTCTACTCCCTCACCGAGACCAACCCCGCCATCCAGACCATGGGCGCCCCCCGCCAGAGCAGCGCCGAGGGCCTCCCCGGCGGCGCCATCAACATCACCATTGACGGCATCTCGGCCCAGTGGGAGTCGGGCAAGTCGGGCGATCCGGTGTTCACCATGATCAGCCCCAACGTCAGCGACACCGGCGAGTTCGACGTCACCAGCGCCGCCGGCTCGGCCAGCCAGACCGGCGAGGGCGCGGTGCAGATCAGCATCTCCAGCAAGCGCGGCACCAACAACTGGCACGGCTCGGCCTTCGACTACCTGCGCAACGACGCCCTCAACTCCAACTACTACTTCAACAACCTCAGCGGCCAGAAGCGCCCGAAGATGCGCTTCAACCAGTGGGGCTTCAGCCTGGGCGGGCCCATCTGGAAGAACAAGCTCTTCTTCTTCTTTGACATCAGCAAGTTCGGCCAGCCCGAGGGCACGGTGAAAAACGCCACCATCCTCAATGCCGACGCCAACCAGGGCATCTTCGACTACATCCCCGTCAATGCCAGCGGCAATCCGGCCATGCCCAGCGGCGCCCTCCCGGCCTGGGACAATTGCGCCCAAACCGCCAGCGGCCCGCTGTGCAAGGCCAACATGCTGGGGCTGGCCCAGAACTACGGCTTCAACGGCACCGCCGATCCCTTCATCGCCTCCATGCTGAGCAAGGTGGCCGCGGCGGCGGGCGCCCCCGGCGTCACCCTGTCCACCCCCCCCAGCCCCTTCCAGCAGCAGTTGGCCTTCCCCGAGAGCGGCAGCAACGCCCAGACCAACCCCGATTTCCGCGCCGACTACAACATCAACCAGAGCAACTCGCTGGAGTTTGACTACCACCTCAGCCGCCTGATCATCTTCCCCGACGCCCTCAATGGCGGCGGCTACAGCTTCCCGGTGGCGCCCTACAACACCAACCAGTTCGGCTACGGCGCCGACCGCGCCATCTGGGCCACCGCCTGGCGCTGGGCGGTCTCGCCCGATTCCAGCAACGAGCTGCGCGTCGGCTTCCAGAACAGCCCCTCCAGCTTCAACTACAACCAGACCAACGCCATCTACCCCTCCCTCGCCACCAACCTGGGCTCCATCCGCATGCGGCCCAACCTGCCCACCTCGCTGATGACCAATCCCTTCCTGCCCTATGGGCCCTTCCAGGAATGGGACAACGTCTACCAGTTGAACGACAACTTCGCCTGGGTGCATGGCAACCACAACATGACCTTCGGTATGACCGCCAGCCGGGCGCGCTTCTCCGACCTCGGCTCGGGCAACACCGTGGCCACCATGGGGGTGGGCATGAGCACCCTGGAGCCGATCGAGGCCCAGCTCAACACCTCCAACCTGCCCGGCATCAACAGCTCCGACCTGGGCTTGGCGGGCAGCCTCTACGGTCTCGTCACCGGCAACGTCACCAGCTACAACACCAACGTGGCCTTCAGCCCCACCTCGCGCTCCTTCGTCACCGGCGCGCCCAGCGTGGCCAGCTACCACCAGACCGACTTGGGCTTCTACGGCGCCGATAGCTGGCGCGTGCGGCCCAACCTGACCTTCAACTACGGCCTGCGCTGGGAGTATGAAGGCGT
>DATKSZ010000081.1:0-5301 GCA_035531375.1 Terriglobales bacterium
GGCAACGGGCGCGGGAGTCGCAGCGGCTGGTGCCGCTGGAGGTGAAGCCCGGCGGGTGGGGCGCGGGCGCCGGGGTGGCGATCGAGCTGGCGAATGGGCGCAGGATCGAGGTGCGGCCGGGCTTCGACGCGGAGACGCTGGTGCAGGTGCTGGCGGTGGCGGAGCGGAGCTGACCATGTTTGCGCTGGGGGCGGCGACGCGGACCTATGTGGCGGCAGGCTGATGCGGGACCAGTTGGCGCTGGACCCGCGAAGCGGGCGCGCCATCTCCGCCGCGAGCGATGCGCCATCTTCCCCTGCTTGCGCTTTCCCGGCCTGGAGGCCGCCAACTGGCGGGCCGAACAGGCGACCCGGCCGATGGTGGTCGCCCGCAAAGTGTGGGGCGGCAACCGCACCGCCGCCGGCGCGCGCACGCAATCGGTGCTGGTCAGCTTGATTCAAACCTGCCGCCAGTGGGCGCGGCGTGGGCGAAGGCGTGTAAGGACCTGCTGCGGGCGGTGCGGCTGGAGCTACAGCGGGGAGCGCTGGCGGCGCAAGGTGGCGTTGCTGGGGCAGCGACTGCGGCTGCCGGCGGATCGAAAAGCACGGCCCCGAAAGCGAGCGGCTGAGCGCGGGCCCATGCGGGAGGGCGGGCGCAGCCCGCTGCCGGACGCGCCGGCGGAGCGGTCGGGCCAGCGCCGCCGCGGCGGGCGGCAGGAACTGCCGCAGGGGCTGGCGCGGGAAGTGGTGGTGAGGGCCTGCGCGGCGGCCGATCCTGCTCCGACGGTTGCATTCGGGATAATTTCGCTGCGGTTCTGTAGCAAGTTATGACCTTTTGCGCCCGCCCCGCATTTTATGCTTGACATCGGCCTCCCTGGCTCGAGTAGCCTAACCGCGCAGTGGCTCACAGGGTGATGGCGATGCGGATGGCACGGTACTTGCACTCTCTCTCTCTCTCTCTCTCTCCTAGCTCTCGCTAGCGCCGCCTTCGGACAGGCGGCGGCGCCCGCCGGACTCGACGCCACGACCGCGGTGCTGGTAGCGCGCGGCGCAAGCCTGCTCGGCGCCAGCCCGCAGGCCGGCTACGTGGCCTGCGGCACGGCCACTTTCAACGGCCCGCGCGGCAGCGAGAGCGGCGCCATCGAGGTCGAGGCTTGGGGCGCGAGCCACTGCCGCGTGACCGTGGATCTCTCGCGTCCGGGCGAGCCGCGGCGCTGGGTGGCGGTGCTCGACGGCCGGCGCAGCCAAGTCACGGGGCCGCAGGGCGTGGCGCAGGCGCTGGCCGCGCCCAGTCCGGTGCACGGCTGCGCGCTGCTGCCGCAGAGCGCCATCCTGGCCGCGGCCTCGCCCGAGGCCGCCCAGGCGGCCGAGGCGCCGGCGCTCAGCCTGGACCCGGCGACCGGGCTGCCGGCCAGCCTGGCTTGGCAGTCCCCCGCGGGCAGGGTGGAAGTGGCATACGCCGATTATCAGTCCTCCGGCGGCGTCGCCTTTCCGGCGAAGGTGACCGAGTCGCTGGCCGGCAGGGTGCGGCTCGCGGTGCAGTTCACGGCCCTGACGGCGCGGAGCGATTTCACCGAGGCGGATTTTGCCGTGCAGGGCCCGCCCGCCCCCGCCACGCATGGTGATGGGGGCGGCCAATGAAACGCCTCGCGCCCGCGCTGCTTTTCGCCCTCTGGTTTGCTCTCATGGGCCTCGCGCCGGCGCGCGCCCAGGTCAACCCCAGCCGCTGGGGCAGCACCCTGGACTTCGGCTTCGGCTACGTGGACCGCTCGATGCTGGCGAACCATTTCGAGATCCCGATCTACACCCGGGCCACGGTCGGAAACGCGCAAATCCACCTCGCGCTCGCCTACAACAGCAACTTTTGGTTGTATGGGTCGCCGGGCAGCTTCGGCTGGGCACTGGTCAAGACATTTGGAAGCCTGAGCTCCTCGGAGGACGTCTACGACCAATATTGCGGCTGGTGGAACAACAACCTCGGCGCCTACGACGAGTGGTACAGCCTGGTGGAGGACTCGTTCACGTTCACCGAACCGGACGGCACGGTGCCCAGCGGAGCCGTCGCCAGCAGCGAGTACCTGGAGTTGGGCGGAGGGACCAGGCAGAGCGGCGACGAGGACGACTGCTCCGGCGTGGCCGGCAGCGGCAGCATCCTGATCCCCGATGGCAAGGGCTACACCATCGAGGTCTACAACCTGGACCAGCCGGGCGCCTACGCCCACGTCTTCGACAGCCGCGGCGACGAGGTGGACGGCCTGCTGGAGGACCCCAACGGCAACGAGGTCACGACCACGACCAGCGGAGGCTCGACCTACTTCCACGACCCGCTGGGCAACGACCCCAACCACAACCCTGCGCTGACGGAGAGCGGCTCGGGCACGGAGAGCTCGCCGGTGGTGTTCACCTACACCGGTCCCAATGGCAGCCAGGCCAGCATCACGGAGCAATTCGCGGCGCAGTCGGTGACCAGCACCGGTTGCGGCGCCTACAGCGGCAGCCCCGAGCTGCCCACCGAGCTGGATCTGCCCGATGGCCGCAGATATACGTTTGCGTATGACAACACCGGCCGGGTGGACGCGGTGACGCTGCCGACCGGCGCCACCATCCACTACAGCTACACCGTCGACTGCACGGGTGGGGGCGCTGGCAACAGCCTGCTTACGAGGTGGGATTCGGTCAACGGCAATGCGGAGGAGTGGAGCTGGGTGCGGTCGCAGCAGGGGGGCGGGGCGGTGCAGACCACCGAGACCAGCCCCGACCAGAACGACGGCGTCTTCAGCTTCGCCGCCCCCTACTGGGTGGGCGAGGGTGGTGCCCTGACCGAGGCCGATTTTTACCAGGGCACAGGCGGCTCCCGCACCAAATTGGAATCCATCGCCTACAGCAACACGCTCACCAACAACTACGTGACCGGGCAGGGGCTCACCTACGAGCTCTATCAGAATGGCCAGCCCGCGCTGTGGCGGCAGGTGATTTTCAGCTACAACGATTTCGGGCAGGCGCTCTACCAGTACGACTACGACTGGGGCGCGTGCCTCTCCTGCGGAGCCTTGCTGCGCAACGCCACCACCTCCTACACCACCCTTTTGGGCGGCGCGATGAACCTGCCGGCGCAGACCACGGTCAGCCCGTACACCGGCAGCGGCGGCCAGATCGCGCAGACCAACTACAATTACGACAGCGCCACCGGCAACCTGCTGAGCGTGCAGGAATACGTCAACTCCACCGCCTACCTCACCAAGAGCTTTGCCTACAATCCGAACGGGACCATCGCCACGGCGACAGACACAAATTCCGGAGTCACCGCCTACACCTACGGCAACAGCGGCGCGGGCGGCTGCACCGACGCCAGCGGCAACGGCATTTTCCCAACAAAGATCCAGGGCCCGGTGGCCGCCGCTGGCTTCGCCACCGCCGTTTGGAACTGCACCGGCGGGGTCGAGGTCAGCTCGACGGACGCCAACGGACTGGAAACCCAGATCGCCTACGACACCGGCGCCGACGAGTGGCGCCCGCTGCAGTTGACCGCGCCCGACGGCAGCGTGACCTCGATCAGCTACATCTCCGCCAACCAGGTGGAGCGGGCGATGACATTCAACTCGGGCGCCTCGACCAGCGACACGCTGACCACGCTCGACGGGCTGGGGCGGCCGATCCTCGCCCAGCAGCGGCAGGGGCCGGGCAGCGCCAACTTCGACACCGTGCAGGCCGGCTACGACGCCATGGACCGGGTGGTGTCGGTGAGCATGCCCTTCACCCAGACGGCCGGCGTGGGCGGCGGCACGGTGTTCACCACCACCAGCTACGACGCCCTCTCGCGCCCCTTGCTGGTCACCGACGGCGGCGGCGGGACGGTGGGCTACAGCTACGCCGACAACGACGTGCTGACGACGGTGGGACCGGCGCCGGCGGGGGAGAACACCAAGCGCAAGCAGGAGGAATTCGATGGACTGGGGCGGTTGCGCTCGGTGTGCGAGATCAACACGCTGGGAGGGGACGGGGCCTGCGGGCAGGCGGTGGCGCAGAGCGGGTATCTTACGGTCTATGCCCGCAACGCCCTGGGCCAGATCACCCAGGTCACCCAGAACGCGCAGACCACGCCCACCCAGACGCGGACTTTCAGCTTTGACCAGCTCGGCCGGCTGACGGCGGAGACCAACCCGGAGAGCGGGACCACGGCCTACACCTTCGACAGCGATGCGACCTGCGGGATCTCGGAAGGCGACTTGGTGAAGCGCGTGGACGCCAACGGCAACACCACCTGCTACGCCTACGACGCCCTCCACCGGGTGACGCAGATCAGCTACCCCAGCGGCCCCAACGCCAGCGCCACCCCGACCAAGACCTTCGTCTACGACGCGGCCACGGTGGACGGGACGGCGATGGCCAAGGTGGTGGGCAAGCTGGCGGAGGCCTACACCGGGAGCCGCGCCACCGACCTGGGCTTCAGCTACCCCAATCCCGTCGCGGACGAGGAGGACGTCTACCAATCCTCGCCCAACTCCGGCGGCTGGACCGTCGCCACCGCCCAGCACTTCGCGAACGGAGCTGTTTCGACCCTGACCATGCCGGGCGCGGTGCCGGCCATCACCTACAGCCTCGATGGCGAGGGCCGCCCCGCCGGGGCGAAGGCTGGCGTCGCCACCCTGGCCGGCGGAGCCACCTTTTCGGCGCTGGGCCTGACCAAGGTCACCTTCGGCTCGGGCGACAGCGACAGCTACGGCTACGACTCCTCCACCGGCCGCATGACGCAATACGGGTTCAGCGTGAACGGCCAAACCGACACCGGCGCGCTCACCTGGAACGCCAATGGCTCGCTGGGGACGCTGGCGATCACCGACAGCATCGTTGGCACCGGCGACACCCAGACCTGCAACTATGCCCACGACGACCTGGGCCGCATCGCCTCGGCGGCATGCATGGGCGGGGACAACTGGAGCCAGACGTTCTCCTACGATTCGTTGGGCTTGGTAGGCGCGGGCCCCAGCGCGCCTACGGCGCGCGTCCCGCTTGTGCTCACGCCGACTCGGGGGCCCCGGGGCCCCAAGTCGGCGCTGCGCTTCGCTGGGGCCGCGCCCCTACGGAATGTCGCGGCCTATCGCGCCGATTGTGCCAGCAGGAAAAGCGGCGCGACCCCCGCGAAAAGTTTTGAAGAGCGGAACGCAATCGTTCCAGCCCAACTATGGGATCAACAACCGCATTTCGACCAACATCGGCTTCGCGCCGAACTACGACAACGACGGCGACTTGCTGGGCGACCCGGTGAGCACGCAGCAAAACGTGAACGCCTTCGACGCCGAGGGGCGCGCGGTGACGCTGGAGG
>DATKSZ010000082.1:0-60387 GCA_035531375.1 Terriglobales bacterium
CTGCCTCGTACCAGTCCACTTGCGCCTCGCCGCCCCAGGCGTAGCATTGCGGCACATAGACCTCGCGCCCCAGCCATCCCAGCTCCGCCCTGCGGCGCCGCACATAGCCACGCACCGTGGACCGCGACACCTGCGCTCCCGGCAGCTCCGCCTCGATTCGCACCGAGATCCGCTTGGCTGTGTGCCGCTGTTTGCGCGGAGCCCGTTGATCGGCCGTCAGAATCGCGTCAATGAACGCCCGCACCGGACCCAGCGCCGGCTGCGCCCGTTCCGGCCGTTTGCGCCCCCGCGGCTGCGCGCTCTGCAGTGCCTCCCGGACCAGGCGCCGGTGCACCCCGAACTTCCGTGCCAGGCTCCGGATCCCCCATGTCTCCCCAAACGCGTGTTCCCTGCGTATGCTTTCAAATAGCTCCACCTTCGTTCTCCTTGTCATCCGCCTCCCGTGAGTGCTTCGCAACATCCACGGTAGCGGTTCAAGCCCGAAGGTGGGGCCAGTTCAAGCTGTCACGCTGGGGCCAATTCAGATTGGCAAACCCAATATAGTTGCCCCTGGCCCTCAGCGGCCCCCTGACGTCCCGCGGGACGGCCTGCCCTTGCCGAGGGGCTCGGGCTGCCAGTATGCTGGGTACGGTCGAAATGAAGAAATCCGCCCCGCCGGAACCATTGCTGATCTTCGACGGGATCCGTGACAACCACAGCCGTGGGACGGTCGCGGATTTCCTGCGCGACCGCGTGTTGCCTGGCAGCGCGCTTTCGATTGTCTCGGCGTATTTCACAATCCATGCCTACGACGCGCTGCGCGCGTCGTTCGATCGGATTGAGGGGCTGCGCTTTCTTTTTGGCGAGCCACGATTTCTTGCCTCCCTGGACCCCGAGAAGACGGAGAAGAAAGTATTTCGCGTCGAGAATGACGAGCTCGAGCTCGGCAATCAGCTTCGGCAGCGGGAGGTGGCCCGCCGCTGCGCGCAGTGGATCCGGGAGCGGGTTGCGGTTCGGTCGGTAAGGGAGGCCGGTTTCCTACACGGCAAGCTCTATCACATCCATGACGGACATCGGGAGCATGCCCTCGTGGGTAGCTCAAACCTCACGCTGCGCGGGCTGGGGATGGCGTCGCGGCCGAACATCGAGCTCAACTTGGTGGTGGACGGGGACCGAGACCGCGCCGACCTCAAAGCCTGGTTCGACGAGATTTGGGGAGATGAGTCGCTGGTCACGGATGTGAAAGCGGAGGTGCTGCGATACCTAGAGCAGGTCTACGCCAACCATACCCCGGAATTCGTTTACTTCAAGACGCTCTTCCATATTTTCGGGCGTTCGCTTGCGGGCCAGACGGAGTTGGCGGAGGCATTGTCGGACGCCGCGATCACCAGCACCGGGATCTGGAACGCGCTGTACGATTTTCAGAAGGACGCAGCCAAGGGCGCGATCCGCAAGATCAACGCCTATGGGGGCTGCATTCTGGCCGACAGCGTGGGCCTGGGCAAGACCTATACGGCCCTGGCGGTAATCAAATATTTCGAGCTGCGCAACCACCGCGTGCTGGTGCTCTGCCCGAAAAAACTCTCGGACAACTGGACGCAGTATCTGGCGCTGGCGGCGAACCGGCTTAACCCGTTTCCCCAGGACCGCTTCGGGTATACCGTACTTGCCCACACCGATTTGTCGCGGGACTCCGGCCAGTCTGGGCCGGTGGATCTGGCGAAGGTGAATTGGGGCGGGTTCGATCTGGTTGTGGTGGACGAGTCGCACAACTTCCGCAACAACCTGCGGGGGCGTCGGGGGCCGGAGGACGCCGAGCCGCGGCCGAGCCGGTACGAGCGCCTGATGAGGCAGGTGATCCAGGCGGGGGTGAAGACGCGAGTGCTGCTGCTCTCGGCGACCCCGGTCAACAACAACCTTAGCGACCTGCGCAACCAAATTGAGTTCATCACCGAGGGCAGGGACGACGCCTTCGCCGAGAGCCTGGGGATCGCGAGCCTGCGCGACGCCGTGACTCTGGCGCAACGGGTCTTTTTGGACTGGGTAAAGACGCCTGGAGAAAAGGACTCGCGCGAGCTGCTGGAGCGGCTGCCCGGGGCGATTTTCGCGCTCCTGGATGGGTTGACGATCGCGCGGTCGCGCAAGCATATCCGGAAGTACTATGCCGGCTCGTTGCCGGCGCTGGGCGGCTTCCCCGCGCGCCGCAAGCCGATCTCGCTTTCCAGTCGCATTGACCTTCACGATCAGTTCCTCGATTACGACCGGCTGAATCGAGAGATCGAGGTTTACAAGCTCTCGCTGTTCAACCCGTCGCATTACGTGCTCCCCGAATTTGAGAGGCACTATGGTGACGGGGCTGTGCGGAACTTTTCGCAGTCAAAACGAGAGCATTTCCTGATTGGCATGATGAAGGTGAACTTCCTCAAGCGGCTCGAGAGCTCGGTGCATGCGTTTAGGATTACGATGGACCGCACCGTGGCGAAGATCGAAGAGCTAGAGGGGCGCTTGGAGGGGTTCCTTCGGCGTCGCCAGGAACGGGCGGAGGTCGAGGTTGACGGCAGCGGCGAGTTTGACGCTGAAGACGAGGAGACCGCCGAAGCGTTCCAGGTGGGCAAGGCGTTGCGCTTTGAGATGGCGCATTTGCGGGTTGGGGAGTGGCTAGAGGACTTGGCGCGGGACCGGCACCAACTAGAGTCCCTGGCGGAGCATGCGCGCGCGGTGACGCCGGAACGCGATGCCAAGCTTGCCGAGCTGCGCGCGCTGCTGGCGAGGAAATTCGCTGAACCGACCTCCTACCGGGGAGGGGGGGCCAACCGTAAGGCTCTTGTTTTCACGGCGTTTGCCGACACGGCGGCCTATCTCTACGAGAACTTGGCGCCGTGGGCGCAGGAGACGTTCGGCCTGCATTGCGGGCTGGTTTGCGGTTCGGGGCCGAACCGGGCGACGTTGGGGCGGTTGGGGTTCCAGGACATCCTGACGAATTTCGCGCCCAGGGCAAAGCAGCGGGACAGACTTCAGGGCATGCCGCAAGGGGCAGAGATTGACCTACTGATCGCGACCGACTGTATTTCCGAGGGGCAGAATTTGCAGGATTGCGACCTGCTGATCAACTACGACATTCACTGGAACCCGGTTCGGATCATCCAGCGCTTCGGCCGGATTGACCGATTGGGGAGCCCCAACGAGACCGTCCAGTTGGTGAACTTTTGGCCGACGAACGATTTGAACCTCTACATCAACCTCAAGAACCGGGTTGAGGCTCGGATGGCGCTCGTGGATTTGGCCGCCTCGGCGGAGGATAACCTGCTGGCGGGGGAGCTGGAGGAGCTGATCCAGGAGGATCTACGCTACCGCGATCGTCAGCTCCTACGCCTGCGCGACGAGGTCCTGGATATGGAGGACTTCAACGAGGGAGTCGCTTTGACCGACTTCAGCCTCGACGACTTTCGCATGGAGCTGGCGGCGTTCATCGCGCGCTATCGGCGGCAGTTGGAGGAAGCGCCGCTCGGCCTCTATGCGGTGGTGCCGGCGCAGGGCGCGGCCATGCCTGGGGTTGTGTTCTGCCTGCGACAGCGGGGAGAGTCGGCGGCAGCAGAGGCTGTGAATCCGCTGCAGCCGTACTTTTTGGTTTACATACGGGACGACGGCGATGTGCGGCTGAACTTTGCCCAGGCGAAGCAGGTGCTGGATCTCATGCGCGCGCTGTGCTCGGGGCGGGACGAGGTGTTCCAAGCGCTTTGCGATGGGTTCGACCGGGAGACGGTGGACGGGAGCGAGATGGGGCGGTATTCCGCGCTGCTCCGCGGCGCCTTCGAGGCGATCGTGAAGCAGTTTAGCCGGCGAGCGGGGGCGGCGCTGCTCGATGGCCGCAGCGCGCGGCTGATTGAGGCGACCGCACGGCCGCGCGAGATGGGCGACTTCGAGCTGGTCACATGGCTGGTGATTTCGGGTGCATCGGTGGCGGGCCCGGTGAGCGCTGCATGTTGAACTCCACCGCGGTGAAGGAAGCGCTGCGAACGTTCCCGGAGGCGGCATTGGCCGATGCCGGACGACGGTTTTGGCGGGCACTGGGGTTCGGAAGCAACAAGACGCTGGAGGCCGGGGAAAGCCCCGCCGATTTTCTTGCGATCTTCGACCCCAAGGGCGAGTTGGATCGGCGACGGGCCGAGGTGGACGGCTGGCGGCGTTGGGCGTTCCTCTTTCAGATCACGAACGACGAAATCCCGAGCTTGGCAGGCGGGCTGCTCGCAGGCCAGGGCGGCGGGGAGCGCCAGCCGGGGCAGGTGGATTCCCTGGTGTTTCTCGCGATCGAGCTGGGTCCAGCACCAACCGGGGAGGGCTGGGCGCGGGGGCGCCTGGCGGCGATCACGCGCGAGGTGAACAGGCGCTTCCCCATGCCAGCGGTGGTTTTGTTCCTTTGCGGGCGCGAGCTTTCGCTGGCGGTGATCAGCCGCCGGGAAAACCTGCGGGACCCCGGGCGGGATGTGGTGGGTGGGCGGGTCTCCATCGTCAGGGGAATCGAGTGCGACGACCCCCACCGCGGCCAGCTGCAGATTCTCGAGGACTTGGCCGGGACAACTGGCCGCGCCAGGAGCTTTCAAGAACTCTATGCGGCTTGGCTGGGCGTGCTCTCGACCCAGACGCTCAACCAGAGCTTCTACCAGCGGCTTGCCAACTGGTTTTATTGGGCCAACGGTGAAGTCGAGTTCCCGCGGGGGCAGCCGCGCGACAGCGAGGGCCGCTATGCCGAGGCGATGATTCGCCTGCTGACGCGGATGATCTTCGTCTGGTTTGTGAAGGAGAAGGGCCTCGTGCCCGACGAGCTCTTTCAACCAACGGCCCTCCGTGAGCTTCTGAAGCGCGACCCGGCTGGACATCTGGACGAGAGCACCTACTACAAGGCGATTTTACAGAACCTTTTCTTCGCCACCCTGAACACGGAGGGGGCTGATCGGGGCTGGCGACCGCCGAAGACGGCCAGCGGCCGGCGGCACCACTACCTTGAGCCGAACCGCTGGCGCCAAAAGGACTGTTTTGCGAAGCCGGCGGAGGCGGAACGGCTGTTTCGGGAAATCCCGTTCCTGAACGGCGGGCTGTTTGACTGTCTGGACCGCGAGGTGAGTGAACACGATCTTGAGCGCGAGCCGAAGCTGAGAAAGCTGGCTTCCGTGGAGGGCCATTTTCAGGTGCTGCGGGTGGATGGCTTCTCCGAACGGGATGACATTGGCCTGGTGGTTCCCAACCGGATTTTCCTGGGAGAGCCGCAGAGGGTGGACCTCAACGCGGTGTTTGGGACGACCGGGAAGCCGTATGAGGTCGAGGGGCTGTTGTCCCTGCTGCGGAGCTACAAGTTCACCATCGAGGAGAACACCCCGCTTGACGAGGAGGTGGCGCTCGACCCGGAACTGCTGGGGCGGGTTTTCGAGAACTTGTTGGCGAGCTACAACGAGGACACGCGCACTACGGCGCGGAAGAAGTCCGGGTCTTTCTATACCCCCCGGCTGGTGGTGGACTTCATGGTCGGGGAGACGCTGACCGAATATTTTGTAGGACGGCTAGGGCTGGGGGACACCCGGGAGACGCGGGGGCGGCTGCGGCGGCTCCTGGCGCACGACGGCCCGGCGTCGCACGATTTCAGCCCGGAGGAGGCTGAGACGCTGGTTGGCGCGGTCGAGGGACTGCGTGCCTTGGACCCCGCATGCGGTTCGGGGGCCTTCCCGATGGGGCTGTTGGAACGGCTGCTGGTGGCGCTACGGCGGCTGGACCCGGAGAACCGGCTCTGGAAGGCACGAAACCGGGCCCGCCTTGAGAAGGCGCTGGCAGATGCCCGCGAGATCTCGATGCTGGGGGTGAGGGACGAGCGGGTCAGGGAGGAGACCGCGGCGCTGGAGAAGTTCGATGAGGACTTCTCAGCGTCCCATCACCTTGATTACGCGCGCAAGCTGTACCTAATCGAGAGGTGCTTGTACGGCGTGGATATCCAGCCGATCGCGGTGCAGATCGCGAAGCTGCGGCTTTTCATAGCACTGGTCGTTGCCCAGCGGGTTGATCGGAGCGAGCCCAATTGCGGCGTCACACCACTACCCAACCTGGAGACGAAACTGGTGGCGGCTGACTCGCTGGTGACGATAGCAAGGCAGGGCGCGCTGCGAACCGACGAGGTAGTCGGAGCGGAGAGGGCGCTGCGGCAGGTTTCAAGCCACTACTATTCGGCGCGCACGCTGAAAGCCAAGCGCGAAATCCGCAGACAAATCGAGGAGCTGCGGGACGATCTGAGGAGGCGTCTGCAGTCCGACGGCTTCGTGTCGCGGCCCGATGCGGCTCTGCTGGCAGGCTGGGACCCTTTCGACCAGAACGCAGCGGCCGGGTTTTTTGACCCGGAGTGGATGTTTCAGATCCGGGACGGCTTCGACCTGGTGATTGGCAACCCGCCCTACGTGCGCCAGGAAAAGCTGGGGGAGCTGAAGGACAAGCTCAAGGGCTATGCCTGCTACGCCGGCACGGCCGACCTCTACGTCTACTTCTACGAGCGTGGCGTGGAACTGCTGAGGGAGGGCGGGGCGTTCGCCTTTATCAGCTCGAACAAGTGGATGCGCTCGGCGTATGGGAAGAAATTGCGGGACTGGCTGCCGAAGGAGACGCGGCTGCGCTGGGTGATTGACTTCGGCGACCAGCCGGTGTTTGAGGCGATTGCCTATCCGGTCATCGTGGTGGCGGTGCGGCGCCGCCGTCCAGGGCCATTTGCGCCGGCGTCGGACGACGGGGAGATGCGTGTTTTCAATTGGCCCGCAGAGACGGAGTTCTCGCGCGAAACCTTTCCGGGGCTTCCGGAGCGGTCCTCCTTCCCGGTGCCGCAAGGGGAATTGGGCGGCGCAGGATGGCAGCTCGAGATCCCGGTAAAGCGCGACCTGCTGCAGCGGCTTCGGGCGGCCGGCACACCGCTGGGCAAGTTCTGCGATGGCCACCTCTACTACGGGATCAAAACCGGCCTGAACGCAGCCTTTGTCATCTCAGGCGAGAGGCGACGTGAGCTGATTGAGGCTGACCCGCACTCGGAGGAGTTGCTAAAGCCCTTCTTGCGCGGTCGCGACGTGAAGCGCTGGCACGCGCAGCCGCAGGATCTTTGGCTGATCTTTGCTCATCGTGGCATCGAGATCAGCCGGTACCCGGCGGTTCGAAAGCACCTTGCGCGCTTCCGGAAGCAGCTCGAGCCGCGGCCCCTGGGCTGGGAGGGCGGCCCCTGGGAGGGCCGCAAGCCGGGGAACTATGCCTGGTATGAGCTGCAGGATGCTGTCGAGTACTGGCCGGAGTTCGAGAAGCCGAAGATCGTCTACCCGGACATCTCTGACGGCCCGTGCTTCGCGTGGGACGCATCTGGGGCGTACCCCGCGAACACCGTTTATATGGCTCAGACCCGGGAGCGGTGGATCTGCGCGCTTCTGAATACTTCCGTCTTGGACTGGTTTTATTCCCAGATTGCCAGCTCCATTCGGGGCGGTTACCGGCGTGCCTTTAGCCCGTACATCTCGCAGCTCCCCATCCCTCATGCGACTGCGGCGCAGCAAGAGGCCACGGCGGGGATCCTTGATCTATTAGCAAGCGGTCGTGAGCCCGACCCCCGGCTGGAGCAGCTCTCGAACGCCTTGGCGTACGAGCTGTTCTTCCCCGAGGATCTTCATTTCCGCGGGATCCGCATTTTCGGTGCTTTGGCAGAGGCTGGTTTAGAGCAGTGGGCGGCCGTTCCGGCGCGGCGCCGGGCAGGCGCGGCCGCCGACCTTGCGCGGCGGTGTTCGGACACCGCGGATCCGCTGTTCCGGATGTTGCTTGACTTGCAGAGCATCGAGGTCGTTCGCATCGTGGAAGGGGCTGTCCGTGGCTGATCCCGGCCGAATCAAGACGCTGAGGCTCACGAACTTTCTCCCCTTTGCCGGGGAAGTCGTGATCCCGTTTGAAGGGAAGAATCTCCTCGTCTACGGCGAGAACGGCTGTGGCAAGTCGGCCCTCTTCCGTGCACTGAAGGGGTTCTTCGCCATCACGCCCCCCAAGGAGGACTTCAGGAACGTATTTGTTCCGGATCAGCCCTGGAGCGTGGTCGTTGAGTTCGTGGATGGTGCGGAAGCCCGCTGGGACGCCAGGGCCCACCCGGCACAGGCAGGGCGCGATTACAGCGAGCGGGTTGGCCGAGCCGCGCGGCGGAGTGCGTGCCTTGGGTACGGAGATTTGGTCGAGGTGACTGAGGCAAACGTGTTCAACGTGGCTGTCCAGAGACTACTGGCCGACTTCGGTATCCCGTCAAGCGGGGGCCGGCAGAGCTCGTTGCGGGAGCTGATGCGATTGGCGGATTCCCGTGTCCCCAAGAGGGAGACGACCGCTGCGCTGGGGGAGGTTGGCCTCGCTTGTAGGGAGTTTAACCGGGGAATGCGGATCGCCCTCGATCAGCTCGAGCCGATTGTACCGGACTTATTAAACCATCTTGACGCGAACGGAATGGAGGTGAAAAGCTTCAGGTTCCCAGGAGTGGCTTACAAGACCGGCACTCGAAAAGAGCGAATGGTCGGAGGACGAATACTGGAACCGACCGTCAGCTTTCACGGCCACAGCGTCGAGGGGCTGAGGAAGTTCTTCAATGAGGCGCGGCTCTCTGCCTTGGCGCTCGCGCTCTTCCTGGCAGGCCGACTTGCCTGCGTTCCGGCCGAGCCAGAACCAGAGACGCCCAGGATCCTGGTTCTCGACGACGTTCTCATTGGGCTCGACATGGGCCATCGCCTGCCGCTGCTCGAGCTTCTCCGGAATCGCTTTAGCAGTTGGCAGATCGTCCTGATGACGCACGACCTTGTCTGGTTCGATCTGGCACGCGACCACGGGGACCACGATGCCTGGTCTTGCCTCGGCCTTTACCCGCCCCCAGGCTTGCCCCCGGCGGCGCCTATCGTTTCCGCCCGCGGGGATTTGGCGCGGGAGAAGGCTACTCTTGCTCAGGCCCGTGTCTTCGTCGCCCAAAACCACTTGCCTGCTGCGGGGAACTACGCCCGCGTTGCCTTCGAGCTGGCCCTCAAGCGGCTTTGTGAGGAGTCCGGTTCGCCTGTTCCCTTCAGGCGCCAAGCAAGGGACGTTCGCGCCGATTTGCTCGCTAGCTCGCTCAAGGCGAAGGCTGCGGCGGGGGGTAATCTCGAGCTGGGCGCGGCCCTTGGGCGGGCGCTGATGTTCCGCCGGATCGTCTTGAACCCGGCCTCCCACCCCGACCCGCCCGGGCTGGGGAGGAGTGAGGTGGAGGGAGCGATCGCCGCTGTTGCGCACGTATGTTCGCTGACGGCGCGGGACCGGAGGGCCGATAGTACACGCGCACTGTTGCAGGAAGCGCGGAGGATTTTGGCCGACCACCCAGACGCCGCTGCTTGCGCGCGGGCCCGAACCCTGATTTACGACGAGCTGTACACGGAGCTTAAGGCTTTCGCAAGGAGTCAAGGCGTTCTCGTGCCGTTCGGGCGGGAGCCCAGCCTCGCGAAGCTCTGGGCTCTGACCGAGAAGAGGTTCCCGAACATTAATTTGGCGGAGCCCGTTCGTGCGCACAAAAGGCAGCTCTTCGGCGCCGGGCCATTTGCAGCGGACGAGCTTCTTGCCCTCGTTGACGCGCTGGCTCCGGGAGTTGAGATACGCTTGAGCCATTAGGTTCTGCGTTTTTGCTTGCGCTTTCATGCTGAGCTTGGTATGATTGTAATGGCGTCGGATGACCGCATGGCTTCCGATGACTGTTAATCCGGCAAGCACACGCTGCCACAAGGAGACCGAAATGCTCATCCCTTCCAAGGTCATCGACCTTTCCCTCCGCGACAACGATCACTGCAAGCGCCTCAAGGACCCCTTCGAGGCGGGGCGGTTCCACCTCGAGACTTGGCTTCCGTTTTCGGAGGCGGGCAAGCTGGAACGGGGGAATGCCAACGTCCGGCCCGCTTCGGAGAAGAAGAAGCCGTTCAAGGCCATGACCGAGACGGTGGAGAAGGAACCCACCAGCTTCCACCTCAAGAACCGCGGCATCATCTATCGGTGCGACCGCTTTGAGTACGACAACGCGAAGCGCCTTCTGAGGGTCGCGATCCCCGACGTCCCGGCCAACGCCTGCGATGAGCCCGACAATGGCGTGCCCAAATACGGTATCGCCGATGGCGGCCACACCTTTGAGGTGATCCTTCAGACGCTGCAGCGCCAGGGCGAACTTCAGGAAATCGAAGGATGGGCCGAGCCCTTTGTGCGCGTTCACTTCCTTGCCGGGGACGTGAATGACCTTGGCGAGCTCGAGCAGCTCGTCGAAGCCCTAAATACATCCTCCCAGGTTCAGCAGTTTACGCTCGACGAATATCAGGACAAGTTTGAGGAGCTCAAGGTGGCGCTGGCGCAGGGCGGCTTCGATATTTCGCAGATTGCCTTCCGCGAAAACGAGGAGAAGGAGTGGGACGTTCGCGAGGTTGTCCAACGGATGGCCTGTTTCCTGAAGGACCGATGGCGGAGCATCCAACCGGCGAGCATGTACAAGTCGAAAGGCAAGGCGTTGGAGCTCTACACGTCGCCGAGCACTCGGGATGAGTTCCGGAAGCTCTTCGATGTGGCCGCCGATATTGTGCGCCTGCCCGAGTACGTGCAGTCGCAATTCAGCCAGGGAGAAGGGACCAAGGGGCGGAAATTCGGCAAGATGAAGGCGGTGAAGACGCTCAAGAAGGAGTGGGTGCGCCCCGGCACCGAATTCGCGACCTGGCACGAGATGGATTTGGCTGCCTCGCTTCCGATCGCCGCTGCGATGCGCGAGCTGCTCGAGCTTAGGGGTGACCGTTACCGCTGGAAAGTTGACTACAAGCTGGTCTTCCAGGCCGCGGCTGAGGAGCTTTACAAGGCTCTTCTGGCGAAGCTGCGGACCACGCGGACGGTCACGAGCCTCGGTTCCGACATGGAATACTGGACGCAGACCTCGAACATCATCCTGCGGGCCAAAGAGGATGTTCTTTCCAAATAGTCCTGCAGGTTTTTCGGGGCGGCGGCTTTTTCGCCGCCCCGCTTTTTTTGGAGCCGGGGAGGTGGACCTGCGTTGGCCGGACGTGGCGGCCGGCCGCGGTCTTTTCCCCACCTCGGGGTGGGGGCGGGGTGCGCGGGCGGGTGGTAGGCTCGCGGTATGGTTTGGCGCGGAGTGGCGGGGTGGGTATTTCTCGGGGCGGCGGTAGCGGCGGCTCCGGCGGCGGCGCAGGCGGCGCCGGCGCGGGCGCGGGTGTTGGTGGCGGCGCCGGGGAATTTGACCGAGGTGCAGAAGACGTTTCTGCAGCGCTGTCCGGAGGTGGTGGTGACGGAGCGGGCGGAGCAGGCGGGGTTTGTGTTCCAGTTGGAGCGGCAGCCGAACGAGGGCCTGTTGCATCGGCGGGACAAGTGGGCGCTGTTGGTGGCGGTGAGCGGGGATGTGATTGCGGCTGGGTCGGACCGCTCGGTGGGCAACGCCGTCAAGGACGCCTGCGCGGCGCTGCGGCGGCGGGGGGCGGGCGCGCCGGCGGGGAAGGGCCTATAATCCCGGCATGAACACCTCGGGCGGGCCGGTTTGGGTCGCGGTGACGATGGCGGCGTGGCTGGTGTGCGGGGTGTATTTCATCGCCTCCGCCTTTGCCACGCAGCGCATTCAATCGAAAGAGGCGAAGGGCGAGCGGGCCAAGGACTCGCTGCTGCTGCTGGGCGGCTACGTGTTTCTCTTCGTGCAACTGCCGGCGGTGGAGTTGTGGAGCCGTCCGTTTTTGCCGGCCGGGCTGCGCGAGCCACTGGGGATCGCGGGGGCGGCGCTGGCGGTGGTGGGGCTGAGCTTCACCTGCTGGGCGCGGGCGACGCTGGGGCGCTACTGGAGCCGGATTGTGGCGGTGAAGGAAGACCACAAATTGGTGACCTCGGGGCCGTACCAGTGGGTGCGGCATCCGCTCTACACCGGGCTGTTGACGGCAACGCTGGGCACGGCGCTGGCGTTTGGCGCCTGGCATGGGCTGATCGGCGCGGCAATGCTCTGGACCGGCTTCATCGGACGGGCGCACCGCGAGGATGCGCTGATGGCGGCGCGGTTCGGGGAAGAGTTTGCGGCGTACCGGGGGCGGAGCGGAAGGTTGGTTCCCCGCCTCTGACGGCGGGCGGTAGCGGGTGGCTGGCAGCTTGCAGCTGGCAGCTGGCAGCTTGGGTTTGGCTTCGGCTGGGGCGGTGGAGGCGCTGCGTGCGCACAGCCATAGCGGGTGGCTGGCAGCTTGCGGCTGGCAGCTGGCAGCTTGGGTTTGGCTTCGGCTGGGGCGGTGGAGGCGCTGCGTGCGCACAGCCATAGCGGGGGGCTGGCAGCTTGCGGCTGGCAGCTGGCAGCTTGGGTTTGGCTTCGGCTGGGGCGGTGGAGGCGCTGCGTGCGCACAGCCAAGATTGGCTGTGCCACCCTTTGCCACAAGGCGGCGCGCTTCTGATGGCGGGGGCTGGCAGCTGGCAGCTTGGGTTTGGCTTCGGCTGGGGCGGTGGAGGCGCTGGGTGCGCACAGCCAAGGCGCAGGCTGGCAGCTTGCAGCTGGCAGCTTGGGTTTGGCTTTGGCGCGGGCGGGGGCGGCGCTGGGCGCGCACAGCCAAGAGTGGCTGTGCTACAGCAGCCAGGGGGGAGAGCTGATCTGCCAGATCTTCACAGGGGGAGAGGGGCGGCGGAGAGGGTGGCGATCTTGGCGGGGAGGATGCGGCGCGACCGGCGCGGGTCGAGATCAAGCCCCATCGCTACCTTTTCGGCTCATAGCGCATCGCCACCGCGCCTGAGGCGAACTCCAGCCGGCTCACGAGCCTCAAATCGAGAGGCTTCGAGAGCCCGGCGAACAACGTCGGCCCGTGGCCGATTAGGCTGGGCTGCACCACGAACTCGTACTCATCGATCAATCCCAGCTCCGCCAACGCCAGCGGGAGCTTCACGCCCCCCACGAACAGTCCCTTACCCGACTCCCGCTTGAGCTGCTGGACGGCCTTGCCCAGATCCCCGCGCACGAGCTCCGCGTTCCAGTCGGCCCGGCCCAGGGTGCTCGACACGACGTACTTCTTTGCCGCATCGATCGTCCGGGCGAAGGGTTCCATCCAATCAGGCCTCGCTCCCGCCGGCGCCGGCGGCCGCCACGCTGCCTCCATCATTTCGTAGGTCACCCGGCCAAAGAGCAGGGCGTCGGCCTGGGCGAGGTTCTCGACCGCGTGGCGAAACAGGTCTTCGTCCGGGACGATGGCACGATGATCGCAGCACCCGTCCAAGGTGACGTTGATGGAATAGCGAAGGGGTGCCATTAGCCAAGGGTACCGCCGATGACGGGCGGGGGCTGGCAGCTTGCAGCTGGCAGCTTGCAGCTTGGGTTTGGCTTCGGCTGGGGCGGTGGAAGCGCTGGGTGCGCACAGCCATAGCGGGGGGCTGGCAGCTTGCGGCTGGCAGCTGGCAGCTTGGGTTTGGCTTCGGCTGTGGCGGGGGCGGCGCTGCGTGCGCACAGCCAAGAGTGGCTGTGCCACCCTTTGCCACAAGGCGACGCGCTTCTGATGGCGGGGGCTGACAGCTGGCAGCTTGGGTTTGGCTTCGGCTGGGGCGGTGGAGGCGCTGGGTGCGCACAGCCAAGAGTGGCTGTGCCACAGCAGCCAGGGAGGGAGCGCTCATCTGCCAGATCTTCACAGGGGCGGAGGAGCAGGATGCGATCTTCCAGGGCCGCCAGGCTGGTTCTGGCGTGCCCCATTTCGGTCTACACGGCAGCTACTCCTGGCCGGAGAGGGTGGCGATATTGGCGGGGAAGATGGGGGGGCGGAGGGAGTCTGGCTGCCAGCCGAAGAGGAACTCGGCGGCGGGGCCGCAGACGCGGCCTTGGCAGGGGCCCATGCCGCAGCGGGTGTGGAGCTTGGCGGCGCGCCAGGAGTCGTGGGCTCGCAGGCGGCCTAGCGTGACGTCTTCGCAGCGGCAGACCAGGGTGTCGGGCTGGGGCAGGGCGCGCAGGGCGGGGCGGAGCTGGCAGAGGCGGTCGAGGCGGCGGGCGAAGCGGCGGTAGTAGGCGCGGCGGGCGAGCAGGGCGGGCTCGGGGGTCTGGTTGGCCATGGCCAGACCGGCGATCTCGCCCTCGGCCACCGCCAGCTCGACGCCGCCGACGCCGGTGGGTTCGCCGGCGCAGTAGACACCGGCCACCGTGGTCTCTTGACTTGGGTTGACCACGACGCATCCGTCTTGGGTGGCGCAGCCGAGCAGGGTGGCGAGCTCGGCGTTGGGCACGAGATGGAAGCCGCAGGCGAGGTAGTCGCAGGCGAGCTCGCGGGCGCGGCCGCGGTGGGAGATGGTCACCGCGCCGGGGCGGGTCGAGAGCGGCCAGGCGTTGCGCCAGAGCGGGACGCCGCGCAGGCTGGCGGACAACTGCAGGCCCTGGCGGATCTTGTCGAGGGGCAGGCGGGCGGAGAAGGCGAGCAGCGCCGACCAGGAGGCCTGGTCGCAGACGGCGACGACTTGGGCGCCGTGCTGGCGCAGGTAGGCGGCGACGGCGAGCAGCAGCGGGCCGGTGCCGGCGACCACGACGCGCTTGCCCTCGATGGGGAGGCCGGCCTTGACCAGGGCCTGCAGGCCTCCGGCGCCGAGGACGTGGGGAAGGGTCCATCCGGGAAACGGGAGGAAGCGCTCGCGCGCGCCGGTGGCCAGCAGCAGGCGCTGGTAGCCGAGCTCGAGCGGGCCGTCGGGCGACTCGGCGAGCAGGCGGCCGGGGGCGGGCGCGTCCACGATGCGGGTGGCGCAGAGCACGGTCACCTGGGCCGCCTGCACCCGCTGCGCCCAGCGGGCGGCTTCGGAGTGGGGATCGGTTGTCGTGCCGCGCCAGATCTGGCCGCCTAGGGCGGGGTTGTCGTCTATTAGGGCGACCTGGGCGCCGGCTTCGGCGGCGCGGGCGGCGGCGGCGAGGCCGGCGGGGCCGGCGCCGAGGACTAGCAAACTAGTGGAGAGTGGACAGTGAACAGTGGACAGTGGGCGCCGCGGCTCTGCCGCGGCGGGGGGCGGGGATACGCCGATGGTCATGCCGGCGAGCGCTTGGATTTGGCAACTGCGCTGGTGGGGCTGGCCGTTGATGGTGACGCGGCACTCGAAGCAGATGCCCATGGCGCAGAGGGGGCCGCGGGCTTCGCCCAGCACGGAGCGGCGGGCGGGGATGGCGGCGGCGGCCAGGGCGGCGGCCACGGACGAACCGGCGGGGACTTCTACGGGTTGGCCGTTAATGGTGAGGCGCATCGGGCAGACCGTCGCTCCGGTTGAAGCGGTTGGGGAAGTAGGGTTGGGCGGGGATGGCCGTTTGCTCGCCCACGATTTGGTCGGCGACGAGCTGGCCGGTGCCGAGCGAGGTGGTGATGCCCAGGCCTTCGTGGCCGGTGGCGAGGAAGACGGTGGGGTCGTCGGGGGACAAGCCGATGAGGGGGAGGCTGTCGGGGGTGGCGGCGCGGAAGCCGGTCCAGGTGCGCAGGGCGGAGAGGGCGGCGAGCGAGGGCATGTATTCTTGGGCGCGGCGGAGCATGCGCGCCAGCATGGCGTGGTCCACGGCGCCGTCGGCGGCATGGAATTGGCGGGAAGAGCCGATCAGCACCTGGCCGGTGGCGCGGGGCTGGACGTTGAAGGCGACCGAGTCGGCGTCGTGGGCGTGGGCGCTCTTCAAGTAGCCGAGCTCGACCAGTTGGTGGCGCACCCAGCCGGGGTAGCGGTCGGTGATGACCAAGTGGCCTTTGCGGCCGCGGATGGGGAGGCCGGGGGAGAGCACGACGGCGGCGGCGCCGGCGGCGTTGACCACCACGCCGGCGGCGTACTCGGCGCCGTCGGCGAGGCGGACGCGGCCCTGGCCGATGGCGACCACGCGGGCGCCGAGGCGGACTTCGATGCCGGGGGCGCCGGCGGCGCGCTGCAGCAGGAAGCGGGCGGCGCAGGGGGGATAGATGACGGCGTCGCCGGGGACCAAGAGTCCGCCGGCGAGGCCGGGGCGCAGGTTGGGTTCCAGCCGGGCGAGGGAGGCGGCATCGAGGATCTCGGTGGCGACGCCGCGGGCGCCGTAGAAGGCGTGCTTGTGGCGGACCTCGGCCATCTCCTCTTCGTCGGCGGCGACCCAGATGGTGCCGCTGGGGGTGTACTCGACGTCGGGGGGGAGCTCGGGTTCGAGCTGCTGCCACAACTGCTGGGAGTAGCGGGTGAGAGAGAACTGGGCCTCGGAGTCGTCCATGACGACGAGGTGGCCCATGCCGGCGGCGGTGGCGCCGCCGCCGATGCCGGCGCCGTCGAGCACCAGCACGCGCAGGCCGCGGCGGGCGCAGGCCGCGGCGCAGGCGGCGCCAACGATGCCGGCGCCGACCACAATTACGTCGTTGATGGGCGCGGGCCCCTGCGCGCCTGCGGCGCGCGCCCCGCTTGTGCTCGCGCCGGCTTGGGGGCCCCATGGCCCCAAGCCGGCGCTCCGCTTCCTGGGCGCTGCCGCGCTGGGCTCCTGGCTTCCCATGGGGAGAGTTTAGACCGCTGCGCCGATGCCGTGGCGGAAGGGGTCGGCCGGGTCGAACAGCAGCTCGGCTTCGGCGGTGATGAAGGCGCGGCCGGTGATGGAAGGAATCAGCTTGCCGTCGCGCAACTCCATCGTGCCCTCGAAGACGGTGTCGAGGATGCTGGCCTGGCGCCAGGCGCGGCCTTGCGGCAGCTTGCCGTCGGCGTGGAGGCAGGCGAGCTTGGCGCTGGTGCCGGTGCCGCAGGGGGAGCGGTCGTAGGCCTTGCCGGGGCAGAGCACGAAGTTTTTGCTGTCGGCGCCGGGGGGCGGGGGGCCATAGAGCTCGATGTGATCTATTTCGGCGCCGTCGGCGCCGGTGATGCCGGCGGCCCCGAGCGCCTGGCGGATGGCCCAGGTGTAGGCGGTGAGCTCCTCGACGTTGGCAAGCTCAAGCGCAAAAGGAAGGGCGGGCGCGGTCACCAGGAAGAACCAGTTGCCGCCCCAGGCGATATCGCCGGTGACGGCGCCGTGGCCGGGCACGGCGACGGAGACACCGCTGGCGTAGCGGTAGCTGGCGACGTTGGCGACGGTGACCTCGCCGGAGGGATGGAGCACGGTGCGCACCTCGCCCACCGGCGTCTCGATGCGGTGCTCGCCCGGCTGCAGGCGGCCGAGGTGGGCGAGCGAGGCGATCAGGCCGATGGTGCCGTGGCCGCACATGCCCAGGTAACCGACGTTGTTAAAGAAGATGACGCCGGCGGCGCAGGCGGGATCGTGGGGCGGGCACAGCAGCGCGCCCACGATGACGTCGGAGCCGCGGGGCTCGTTGACCACGGCGGAGCGGAGGTCATCGTGGTCGCGGCGGAGGCGGGCCAAGCGTTCGGCCAAGGGCCCGGTGCCCAAGTCGGGACCGCCGGACAAGACCAGGCGGGTGGGCTCGCCGCCGGTGTGGGAGTCGAGCACGCGGATCTTCTGCCACTGTTTTTGCGACATAGGGAGCTAGCCTCGGAGAGAGGTTTAGTATATTGTATAAAATGACGCAACGCGAAGGAGAGCCTTCTCTAATGACTTGGCAAGGCGTATTGCCCGCGATCACCACCAGCTTTGACCGCGACCTCAAGGTGGATCACGGATTTCTGTCCGAACACGCGCGGCGATTGCTCGCGGCGGGATGCAGTGGGATTGTGGCGCTGGGCTCGCTGGGCGAGGCGGCGACGCTGAGCGAAGAGGAGAAGCGCGCCATCCTGGCGACGCTGGCGGGGGCGGTGCGGCAGCAGGCGCCGCTGGTGGCGGGCATTTCGGCGCTGGGCACGCGCGAGGCGGTGGAGCTGGCGCGGGCGGCGGAGCAGGCGGGCTGCAGCGGGCTGATGGTGCTGCCGCCCTACGTCTACCAGGGCGACTGGCGGGAGACGAAGGCGCACGTGGCCGCCATTCTGCGGGCGACGCCGCTGTCGGGGATGCTGTACAACAACCCGGTGGCCTACGGCACCGACTTTTTGCCGGAGCAGATCGCGGAGCTGGCGAGCGAGCACGAGAACCTGCACGCGGTGAAGGAATCGAGCACGGACGCGCGGCGGGTGACGGCGATCCGGGCGCTGTGCGGCGACCGGCTGCAGATCCTGGTGGGGGTGGACGACTGCGTGCTGGAGGGGGTGGCGATGGGGGCGGTGGGCTGGATCGCGGGGGTGACCAACGCGCTGCCGGAGGAGACGGTGGAGCTGTTCCGCAGCGCGCGCGACGGCGAAGCCAAGACGGCGGAGGGGCTGTACCGCTGGCTGCTGCCGCTGCTGCGGATGGACACGGTGCCGAAGTTCGTGCAGTTGATCAAGCTGATCCAGGAAGAGGCGGGGCTGGGGAACGCGCGGGTGCGGCCGCCGCGGCTGGAGCTGGCGGGCGGGGAGCGGGAGGCGGCGCTGGCGACGATTCGGGCGGCGCTGGGGCAGCGGAAGGGCGCGGGGGCGCCGGCGGGGAGGGCGCGTTGATCACGCGCTCGCTGATCGAGGGGCGCGAGGGCGAAGCGGGCGGCGCGAAATTCCAGGGGCGCGAGGCGGCGACCGGGCGGGGGTTGGAGCCTTGGTTCCACGCCGCCACCGCGGCGGACCTGGAGCGGGCGGCGCGGGCGGCGGATGCGGCCCAGGCCGACTATCGGCGGCGCAGCGGCCGGGAGCGGGGCGCGTTCCTGCGGGCGATCGCGCAGGAGCTGGAGGCGGCGGCGCCGGAGCTGGTGGCGCGCGCCGGGGAAGAGACCGGCCTGGCGGCGGCGCGGCTGCAGGGGGAGACGGCGCGCACGGCCAACCAACTGCGTTTGTTTGCCGCGCTGGTGGAGGAGGGCTCGTGGGTGGAGGCGCGGCTGGACCGGGCGCAGGAGCGGAGCAACGCGCCGCGCAAGCCCGAGCTGCGCAGCCTGCTGCGGCCGCTGGGTCCGGTGGCGGTGTTCGGGGCGAGCAATTTTCCGCTGGCGTTTTCGGTGGCGGGGGGCGACACCGCCTCGGCGCTGGCGGCGGGCAACGCGGTGATCGTCAAGGCCCACCCGGCGCATCCGGGGACGAGCGCGCTGGCGGGGGAGGCGGTGGCGCGGGCGGCGGCGGCCACGGGGATGCCGGCGGGGGTGTTCGGGCTGCTGTTCGACGACGGCATCGAGGTGGGGGCGGCGCTGGTGCGCCACCCGCTGGTGCAGGCGGTGGGCTTCACCGGCTCGCAGGCGGCGGGGCGGCGGCTGATGGACCTGGCGGCGGCGCGGCCGGAGCCGATACCGGTGTATGCGGAGATGGGCAGCTCGAACCCGGTGTTTGTGCTGCCGCGGGCGCTGGCCGAGCGCGGGGAGGCGATCGCGCAGGGCTTGCAGGCGTCGGTGACGCTGGGGGCGGGACAGTTCTGCACCAAGCCGGGGGTGGTGGTGGCGGCGGCGGGGGAGGCGGGCGAGGCGCTGGCGGCGAAGCTGGCGGAGCTGATGGGGGCCGCGCCGGCCTTTACCCTGCTCACCGCCGGCATCGCCCGCAGCTTCCAGGCGGGCAAGGCGGCGCGGGCCGGGCACGCGGCGGTGCGCACGCTGGCGGCCAGCCCGGCGGCAAACGGCGCGCTGCTGCTGCAGACCGAGGCGGCGGCGCTGCTGGCCGACCCCGAACTGGGCGAGGAGCTGTTTGGGCCGGCGACGCTGCTGGTGCGCCACCAGGGCAAGGCCGAGCTGCTGCAGGTGGCGCGGGCGCTGCGCGGCCACCTCACCGCCACCGTGCACGGCACCGAGGCAGACCTGCAGGAGTATGCCGAGCTGCTGGAGATCCTGGAGCAGAAGGTGGGGCGGGTGGTGATCAACGGCTATCCCACCGGGGTGGAGGTGACGCACGCCATGGTGCACGGCGGGCCCTACCCGGCCAGCTCGAGCCGCGAGACCTCGGTGGGCACGCGCGCGATTGTGCGCTTTGCGCGCCCGGTGTGCTATCAGGACATGCCCGACTTCGCCCTGCCGCCGGAGCTGCAGGCGGCCAACCCGCTGGGGATCTGGCGGCTGGTGGACGGCGAGCCGACGCGGGCCGGGGTTTAACGCCGGCGTCTCGCAGGGGCGCACAGCCAAGAGTGGCTGTGCCACAGTAACCTGCTGAAGGGGCGCACAGCCAAGAGTGGCTGTGCCACAGCAACCTGCTGGAGGGGCGCACAGCCAAGAGTGGCTGTGCCAAGGCCTGCTGGAGGGACGCACAGCCAAGAGTGGCTGTGCCACCACCTGCTGGGGCGCACAGCCAAGAGTGGCTGTGCCACGGCCTGCTGGAGCGCCGCTCTGCTAGCGGGCGCCGCGGCGGGCTTCCAGCAATTCGCGCAGCGAGCGGCCGGCGTGGCGGACGTGCTGGTCGAGCAGGGCGCAGGCGGGCTCGATCAGGCGCTGGCGGCTGAGCTCGAGCAGGCGCTGGTGCTCCTCGATGGCGCGCTCGCGGCCGCGGGTGAGGAACAATTGCAGGCGGGTGTAGCGTTCGCCGTTGTTGTTGACGGTGCGCAGGATGGCCTTGAACTGGGGCAGGGGGGCGCCGGCGTAGAGGGCGGCGTGGAACTGGCTGTTGAGCCGCCCCCAGGCGCTGACGCCGTCGCTGCTGACCAGCTCCAGGCGGAAGCGCTGCTGGATGGCGGCGGCGGCGGCGAGGTCGGCCTCGGCGAGGTGGGGGATGGAGGCGCGCAGCATCTCGCACTCCAGCACGGCGCGGATCTGGAACAGCTCCTCGATCTCGGCCGGGGCCAGCACCGAGACCACGGCGCCGCGGTTGGGGTTGATGTCAATCAGGCCCTCGGCCAGCAGCTCGCGGAAGGCCTCGCGCACCGGGATGCGGCTGACCTGGAACTCGGCGGCGATCATATCCTGGCGGAGTTGTTCGCCCTCCTGCAGCTCGCCTAGGATAATCTTGTCGCGCAGCTTGTCGGCCACGGCCGAGGCCAGCGACTGGCGGGGAATGGGTGCGTTCGCCACCCCGACAGTGTAGTACCGGGAGGGAAAGCCGTCTATGCTCGGTTTCAGGCAATGCCTGCTGCTCGTGGCGCTGGCCTCGCTGCCGGCGGTGGTAGGCGTGGGCCCCAGCGCGCCTGCGGCGCGCGTCCCGCTTGTGAGCCGCCCCGCTGTAACCGCGCGGGGCGGCATGCTCGCGCCGACTCGGGGGCCCCATGGCCCCAAGTCGGCACTGCGCCTCGCTGGGGCCGCGCCGAATTCGCTTCCCGGGGGCGGACCGCCCTTCGGAATGTCGCAGCCTTTCGCGCCGATTTTGCCAGCAGGCAAAGCGGCGCGACCCCCGCGAGTGGCCCAGGTCAATCCCGCGTTCTACGCCGGCCTGCGCTGGCGGCTGATCGGGCCGTGGCGGGGGGGCAAGGCGACCGCGTTGGCGGGGGTGCCCGGCAACCCGGCGGTGTATTTCATGGGCACGGCCGGGGGCGGGGCCTGGCGCACGCGCGACGGCGGCCGCACCTGGCGGAACGTGACCGACGGCGAGCGGCTGACCGGGATCGGGGCGGTGGCGGTGGCGCCGCGGCGCCCCGGCCTGGTGCTGGTGGGGGCGGCGGGGCAGGGCGAGCGCAACGGGCTGTACCGCTCGACCGACGGCGGCTCGAGCTTCGCCCTGGTGGGGCTCGACGGGCAGGCGGTGGCCTCGATCGCGCTCGACCCGGCCAACCCCGCGCTGGCGCTGGCGGCGGCGCCCGGCGCCGGCGTGGTGCGCTCGCAGGACGGCGGGCGGAGCTGGCAGGCGGTGCTGACGGCGGCGGCGGCGGGCGGGGGCGCGGTGGATGTGGCTCCGGCGCCGGACGATTTCGCCATCGTCTATGCCGCGACGCGCGCCCGGTTGGGCGGCTTCGGGCGCGGGGCCGGTGCGCCCGAAGACCCGCCGATCTTCCGCTCGCAGGACGGCGGCGCCACTTGGACGGCGGTGGCCGGCGCCGGACTGCCGGCGCAGGGCCGCGGCACGGTGGGGCTGGCGGTGGCGCCGGGCACCGGCGGCGCGCGCGTCTACGCCTATATGGCGCAGGGCGTGTACCGCTCCGACAATGGCGGCGCCTCCTGGCGGCGGGCCACCGACGATCCCCGGCTGATCGGGGGCGGCCAATTCCACTCGATCTATGTGGACCCGACCCGCGCCAACGTCCTCTACGCGATGCAGACCTCCTGCTACCGCTCCAGCGACGGCGGCGCCACCTGGGAGTCGTTCACCGGCGCGCCCAGCGGCGACGACTTCAACGCCCTGTGGATGGACCCCTCCCAGCCGCTCGATATGGCGCTGGCGGTGGACCAGGGCGCCGAGATCAGCATGAACGGCGGGCGCACCTGGACGACTTGGTACAACCAGCCCACCGGGCAGATGTACAACGTCTCCACCGACCACGGCTTTCCCTTTTTTATGTACGCCTCGCAGCAGGACAGCGGCACGGTGGCGGTGCCCATCCGCGCCAACGACGGCCAGATCACCTACCGCGACTGGTACACCACCAACGGCTTCGAGAGCGCCCGCATCACGCCCGACCCGCTGCACCCCAACCTCCTGTTTGTGACCGGATGGTACGGCAGCGTGCTGCGGGTGGACCACACCACCGGGCAGTCGGCGCACGTCTTCGAGCGCAACCCGCGCTACCGCGAGGCGGGCTCGCCGGCGATGGCGTTCTCGCCCCAGGACCCGCACACCCTGTACTTGGCCACCCAGTACGTGCTGCGCACCCGCGACGGGGGGCGGCACTGGACGGCGATCAGCCCCGACCTGACCACGGGCGGCGGCGCCGAACTCGCCGGGCGGGGCGGCGGGCCGGCGATCTCGGCCCTGGCGCCCTCGCCCCTCAAGGCCGGCATGATCTGGGCGGGGACGTCGAACGGGCTGGTGCAGCTCACCCAGGACGGCGGCAAGAGCTGGCACAACGTCACCCCTCCGGACATCGCTGGCGGGATCAGCATGATCGAGCCCGGCCACCACGACGCGGCGGTGGCCTACGCCGTGGTGGCAGGGCCCCGGCGGTTCTCTTTGGGCGGCGGGCCGCCGCCCCACGGGCCCAGCAGGCCCGAGGTCTACCGTACCTCCGACAATGGTAGGACGTGGCGGGCGCTGACCTCCGGCCTGCCAGCGGGCGTGCACGCGGTGCGCGAGGATCCGGTTAAGCCCAGCCTTTTGTTCGCGGCGGCGGACTCGGGGGTGTTGGTATCGTTCGACACCGGGGCGCACTGGCAGTCGCTGGAGCTGAACCTGCCCAACGCCTCCTGCCGGGATCTGGCCATCGAGCAGAACGACTTGGTGCTGGCGACGTTTGGGCGGGGACTATGGGCCCTGGATGACATCGGCTCGCTACGACAGATGTCGTATCAAATGCCCGGTCCGCAGGGTGTCCACCTCTTCCGGCCGACGCCGGCGATCCGGATGCAGTGGGACACCTACACGGACACGCCGCTGAACCCGGAGACGCCGCACTCGGAAAACCCTCCGGACGGGGCGATCTTGGACTATTACCTACAATCGTCGTCACCGACGACGCTGAAGCTCTCGATCTACGACGCCAAGGGCGGGTTGGTGCGTACATTCTCCAGCACCGGCACGAAATTGCTGCCCTACAAGATCAACGTGCCCGACTACTGGCTGGCGCCGCCGGCGCTGCTGCCCAACCACGCCGGGCTGAACCGCTTTGTCTGGAACCTGCGCTACCCCGATCCTCCCTACTTGCTGTACACGTATTTTGGCGTACACACCGACTACTACGAGTACACGCTGGCGGACCACGCCATTGACCACAACACGCCCTGGCGGGAGCCGCAGGGGCCGATGGTGTTGCCGGGGAGGTACCGGGTGGTGCTGGAGGTCCAGGGAAGAACCTACACCCGGACGCTGATGGTAGGGCTCGATCCGCGGCTGGGAGACGTCACCCAGGCCGACCTGGAGCGCCAACTCGCCACTGCGCAGGAGCTAGTGGCCGGGCTGAGGGCCACGGTGGCGGGCTACGACCTGGCGCAAGCGGCGATGAAGGCCTCGCCCGACAAGGCGACGGCGCTGGACGAGGTGAAGAACGAGCTGGGGGCGATTGACCGCGACCAGGCGCGGATGCTGACGGCGGTGACGCAGGCGGATGCCGCTCCGGGGGAAGAGGTGGAACAGACGGTGGGGGAACTTTGCCAGCGCTACCAGGCAGCGGCCGCACTCTGGAAGCAGATCGCGCCGGCGGGAAGTCCGGGCTTGGCGGATTTGCACTGCGCTCAAGGCTACTAGGGGGGTACAGGCATAAAACAAGGAAGAAAAACAGTAGCAGTAGGGGGGTAGAATTTGTGCAAAAGCGATATAACCATTGTTGGCACAACAACTTGCCGGGTGAGCGGGAAGTGGATATTGGACCTGGAGTGCGGGCGGAGGTGGAAGGCGGAGGAGGTTTGCACGCCGTGCACGGTGGGGCCACACACACATGCACAGGATTTTGCACAGCGGGATCGCCCAGCCCAAGCCTGGCAATACCGGTGAGTCGGCGGATGGTCGGCTGACTCGCTGACCGTGAAAGACCGATTTGAAGGAAACAATAGAGTTCCAGAACTCGTGAAAGATTGACGCTGGCACAGAGACTCAAAGGGAGTCCAAGCCTTCTCGTCTTTCACAGGGAAGCAAATTGGAAGAAAACAAAGCATTTGACGCGGTGGTGGTGGGCGCTGGGCCGAACGGGCTGGGGGCGGCGATCGAGTTGGCCCGGGCGGGCCTGGCGGTGGTAGTTTACGAGGCGGAGGCGCGCTGGGGCGGGGGAGCGAGGTCGGAAGAGCTGACGCTGCCGGGATACGTGCACGACGTGTGCTCGGCGGTCCATCCGATGGCGGTGGCGACGCAGTTCCTGCCGTCGCTGCCGCTGGCGGAGTTTGGGCTGGAGTGGGTGCATCCGCCGCTGGCGCTGGCGCACCCGTTCGAAGACGGGACGGTGGCGGTGCTGCAGCGCTCGGGGGCGGTGACGGCGGAGCGGCTGGGGGAAGATAGCGCGAACTACCGTCGGCTGCTGGGGCCGGTGGTGCGGGACTGGGTGGCGATCGAGGCGGGGGCGCTGGCGGCGGCGCACTGGCCGGGGCAACTTCTACCGTTGTCGAGATTCGGCTTGCGGGCGGTGCGCTCGGCGCGGGGGTTGGCGGAGGGGGTGTTCACCGCGGCGGCGGGGAGGGCGCTGTTTGCCGGGTTGGCGGCGCATGCGATGCAGCCGCTGGAAGCGCCGGGGACGGCGGCGATCGGGCTGATCCTGGGGGGGGCGGCGCACCGGGCGGGCTGGCCGCTGGTGCGGGGCGGGACGCAGCGGCTGGCGGATGCGATGGTGGGCTATCTGCGTTCGCTGGGGGGGCAGGTGGTGACGGGGAGGCGGATCGCCTCGCTGGCGGAGTTGCCGGCGGCGCGGGCGGTATTGTGCGACTTGTCGCCGCGGGGTCTGATCGCTGTTTGTGGCCAACGCATGCCGGCGGGCTACCGGCGGGCGCTGCGGCGGTTTGAGGCGGGGCCGGGGGTGTACAAGCTGGACTGGGCGCTGCGGGGGCCGATTCCGTGGCGGGCGGAGGAGTGCGGGCAGGCGGGGACGGTGCACTTGGGGGGAACGCTGGAGGAGATCGCGGCCTCGGAGGCGGCGAGTTGCGCCCGGCGGGGGGCGCGGACGGCGGAGCGGCCGTTTGTGATCCTGAGCCAGCCGAGCTTGTTCGACCCGACGCGGGCGCCGGCGGGGCGGCACACCGCCTGGGCGTACTGCCACGTGCCCAACGGCTCGGGCGAGGACATGGCCGGGCGCATCGAGGCGCAGGTGGAGCGGTTTGCGCCCGGATTCCGGGAGTTGATCCTGGCGCGGAGCGCGCGCGGGCCGGGGGAGATGGAGCGGCACAACGCCAACCTGGCGGGCGGCGACATCGGGGGGGGGCGGAACGGGATGGGGCAGTGGCTGCGGCGGCCGACGTGGCGGGCCTACAGCACGCCCATGGCGGGCATCTATTTGTGTTCGGCCTCGACGCCGCCGGGCGGGGGGGTGCATGGATTGTGCGGCTACCACGCGGCGCGGCGGGCGCTGCGGGAGGGGTTGCGCTAGGGCAGCGGCCCGGAGGGAGGCGGGATGCGGACGGTGCGGATGGGACAGGCCGGGGCGCTGCTGGGGCTGGTGGCGCTGGCCGGGGGGCTGGGCGCCGCCCTGCAGCAGAACTTCGAGATCGAGACCACGTTTCTGCCGCTGCCGGTGGTGGGGCAGCCGTACCGGGTGCGGTTGCAGGCGGCGGGGGGCACACCGCCCTACCACTGGCGGCTGCTGCGGCCGCTGCCGGCGGGGCTGGCGATGGACGCCGGCGGGTGGATCACCGGGGTGGCGGTGCAGGGCGGGCCGCCGCTGCCGGAGGTGCTGGTGGAGGTGGCGGACTCGGCCCATCCGCCACTGGTGGAGACGCGGGTATTGCCCTTCAGCGAGGGGGGGCCGCTGGCGGTGGATTGGAACCCGGCGCCGGCGGCGGCGGCGGGGGAGCTGACGGGGGGGGTGCGGGTGGCCAACCACAGCCGACAGCGGATCACGCTGACGGTGATCGTGGTGGCGGTGAACGAGATCGGCAAGGCCTTCGCCCTGCGCTACGACCACGAGGAGTTGGGAACGGAGGCGGCGACCCGGGCGCTGCGGTTTGCGGTGGCGATGCCGCCCGGCGATTATGTGGTGCGGGTGGACGCGGTGGCGGAGGTGGCGAAGACGGGGGCGATCTACCGGGACCGGCTGCAGACGGGGCGGTTGGCGGTGCCGGGGGGGCGCTAGGTTGGTTTCTTAGACGGGCTCGACCTCGATTTTGCGGCGTTCGAGGTCGAGCAGGGTGATGCGGAAGCGGCGGACCTCGCCGGACTTGAGGGTGACGGCGGGGGTGGCGGGAGCCTCGACCACGGGGGCGGGGGCGGACTTCCACACGGCGGCGAGCTTGGCGGCGAGGGTGCCCTCTTCGATCTTGCGCACCGGGGGGGTGGCGGAGGGGCAGGCGGCCTCGATGCCGTCGTCGAGCTGGACGCGGCCGGGGTAGGCCTTGACCACGCGGCCGCTGAGCTCGTCGCCGACGGCGCGGGCCTTGAGGAACTCCTCCTCCGGGGTGGGGATCAACTGCTTCATGCCGAGGCGGATGCGGCGCTTGGCGACATCGAGCTCGAGCACTTGGGCGCGGACCGGGTCGCCGACCTGGAGCACGGCGCTGGGGTGGTTGAGGCGTTCGGGGCTGATGTCGCCGATGTGGACCATGCCGTCCACGCCCTCGGCGAGCTCGACGAAGGCGCCGAACTGCTGCAGGTTGCGGACCTTGCCCTCGACCACGGAGCCGGGGGCGTAGCGGGTCTCGGCATCGGCCCAGGGATCGCCCAGGGCCTGCTTGAGGCCGAGCCCGAGGCGGCGCTGCTTGGGGTCCACGCTGAGCACGACGGCTTCGACCGTCTCGCCCACCTGGACGGCGTCGTCGGGCTTGCGCACGCGGCGCGACCAGGACATCTCGCTGATGTGGATCATGCCCTCGACGCCGGGCTCGAGCTCGACGAAGGCGCCGAACTCGGAGGTGCGCTTGACCGGGCCGCGGACGCGGTCGCCGGTGTGGAAGCGGTCGGCGATGCCGGCCCAGGGGTCGGGGGTCAACTGCTTGAGGCCGACGGAGATGCGGTGCTTGTCGCGATCGATCTTGAGCACCTTGACGCGCACCGGCTGGTGGAGGGTGAGCAGGTGGGCGGGCTCGCCCAGGCGGGTCCAGCTCATGTCGGAGACGTGGAGGAGGGCGTCCACGCCGCCGACGTCAATGAAGGCGCCGTAGGTGGCGAGGCTGGAGACGGAGCCGTCCACCTCGTCGCCCTCCTGCAGGCGCTCGAGGGTGGCCTGCTGGGCGAGGCGCTGCTCCTCCTCGAGCAGGCTGCGGCGGTCGAGCACGAGGCTGTTCTCCTCGGGGGAGCGGGCGATGCGGACGCGGACGGTTTGGCCGACCAGCTTGTGCAGGTCGGCGGGGTCGCGCACGCCGGTTTTGGAGAGGGGGATGAAGCCGCGCATGCCCACGTCCACGGTGAGGCCGCCCTTGATGGCGCCGGTGACCTTGCCGCGCAGGATGACGCCCTGTTCGAAGGCGGTGCGGGCGTCGTCGAGGTTGCGGGGGCGGTCGGGGGTGTAGGGGCTGAGCTTGAAGCTGCCTTCCGCGTCGCGGCCCTCGACGACAACCTGGATAGCCTCGCCGGGGGTGAGCTCGGTGCCGGGGCCCTGGGAGCGCCAGAGCTCGAGGGGGAGCACGCCCTCGGCCTTGGCGCCGATGTCCACCAAAGCCACGTCTTCGCGCAGGTTGACCACGTGGCCGCTGCGGCGCTCGCCCAGGGCGGGGCCGGCGCTCTCGCTTTGGCTCTCGTACTGTTCCAGCAGTTGGGCGAAGGAGGCTTCGTCGGCGGCTTCAGGGGCCGGTGCGGGGGGCACGGAAGCATCAGGCGACGGTGTGGCGGAGTCCTGCATACGCGGGGGGTCCTTCCGGGGCGGGTTGGCGGCGGTGCGCCCTCATTTTCTCACAAGTTGCCGAGCTCAATGATCCGATCGGCGATGCGCAGCGCCTCCAGCGTAGGGGCAACGTCGTGCACGCGGACCACGTGGGCGCCGGCCAAAGCGGCGGCGGTGGCGGCGGCGAGGCTGGCGGCCAAGCGGTCTTCCGGGGGCGAGGCCGACTCCGGCGGGCTCAGCGGGCCCGGGGCGGCGACGGGGCGCCATTGCGGGCCGCGGCGCAGAAACGATTTGCGCGACATGCCCACCAGCAGCGGAAAGCCGAGGGCGTGGAACTCGTCGAAATGGGCGAGCAGGGGGAAATTCTCGTCGAGATTCTTGCCGAAGCCGAAGCCGGGGTCGAGCATGAGGCGCACCGGAGCGAGGCCGGCGCGGGCGGCGCGGTGGGCGAGCGAGGCGAGGCCCTCGCGCACGCAGGCGACGGGGTCGGGGAGCGGCGGCAGGCGGTGCATGGAGGCGAAATCGCCGCGATGATGCATGAGGATGACCCCACAGGCCGAGGCGGCGAGGACGGCGCCCATGGCGGGATCGTCAAGGCCGGAGACATCGTTGATGATGTCGGCGCCGGCGGCGAGGGCGCGGGCGGCGGTAGAGGCATGGCGGGTATCCACAGAGAGCAGGACGCCGGGCAAGAAGCGGCGCAGGTCGGCGAGGGCGGGCAGGAGGCGGGCTTGTTCTTCGTCGGGCGCGAGCGGGGAGGCGCCGGGGCGGGTGGACTCGGCGCCCAGGTCGAGCAGATCGGCGCCGGCGGCGAGGGCGCGCTCGGCGCGCGCGCGGATGGATTCCAAATCGGGCCCGATGCGGCTGGGGGCGTAAAAAGAATCAGGGGTGAGATTCAGAATGGCCATCACCCAGGTGCGGCGCCCGAGCTCGCGCGGCTTGCCCTGGATCTGCCAGCTTCGGATCGGCCTAAGATAGTGCACAGTGTCCTAGATTATTGCGGAAAGCCGGGGAAGTGGAAACCGTCTTGCGGGGAGGATCGTCGAAGGGGAATAAAGGGAGGGGGTCGGCGATGGGGATGCGCGGCAGCTTGATGGCGCTGGCGTTGGCGCTGGGGTTGGGGTTGGCGTGCGCGGCGGGGTGGGCGCAGGCGGCGGCGCCGGCAGCGCCGGCGGGGGGCGCCAGCGCCGCCACCGATCCGGCCTACGCGGCCGGCTACCAGGCCGGCTACCCGCTGGGCCAGCACGACCAGCAGGCGGGGCGGCTGGCGAACGCGCACAAATTCAGCCTCTACCAGGACGGCACGGCGGGCTACCAGGACAGCTACGGCACGCGCGCCGCCTACCGCAGCAGTTTCCAAGAGGGGTTTGCGGATGGCTACGGCGACGGCTTCGGCGGGCGCGGGCGCTCGCTGGGCGGGGGCGCGGCGGCGCCGGCGGCGGCCGAGCTGGGGAAGATCGCGCGCGGCAATGGGTACCGGGAGGGCTACAACATCGGGCAGTCGGACGCCAACTCGAACGCGGTGTACAACGCCAGCGCCAGCCGCGAGTACCAGGACGCGAACGTGGGCTACCGGCCGGAGCTGGGGCCGAGCCCGGACTACCAGCGGGCGTTTCGCAGCGGCTTCTCCACTGGCTACGACGACGGCTTCCACCACCGGCTGTACAACACCGCGGTAGGGACGCGGCCGAGCGACATGGCGGTGGCGACGAGCGGGACGGCGAGCGCGGCGGGGGGCGAGCTGCCGGCCCAGCCGGGGGCGCGCCCCAGCGGCGTGTACGGCAACGGCTTGCTGGTGGCGCAGGGCACGCAATTGCAGACCAGCCTGGACCAGCCGCTGGACACCAAGAACAGCTACGCCGGGGAGGCCTTCTCGGTGACGGTGACGGTGCCGGTGTGGGTGGGGGCGGTGGCGGCGATTCCGGCGGGCAGCACCATCCAGGGCACGGTGCAGCAGGTGGAGCGGGGGGGGAAATTCAGCGGGCACGCGCAACTGCAACTGCAGTACAACACGCTGACGCTGCCGGGGCAGTCGCCGCTGGCGCTGAACGCCACCACGGCGGCGGTGGGGGCGGCGGCGGAGAAGGTGGACCCCAACGAGGGCACGGTGAACGGGCAGGGGGCGCACACCGGCAAGCACGTCGCCACCGGGGCGGCCATCGGGGCGGTGCTGGGCGGGATTTTTGGCGGAGGCGGGGGGCTGATCCGGGGGGGCATCGCCGGGGCCGCCGCCGGCACCGCCGGGGTGCTGATGTCGCACAGCCAGGACCTGGCGCTGCGCCAGGGCGAGGCGCTGACGCTGCGGCTGGAGCAGCCGCTGGAGCTGCCGCGGGCGGCGCCGGCGGGTGGACAGTGAACCGTGGGGGGTGAGCGAAGCGCGGGCGGCGGAACGCGGAGGCGGGGAGGAAGGGGCGGCGCACGGCTGGGGGCGGTGGCGGCGGTGGTGGCGATGGTGTGGGGCCTGGCGTGCGCGGGGCGGGCGTTGGTGGGCGCGGGCCCCAGCGCGCCTGCGGCGCGCGTCCCGCTTGGGAGCCGCCCGGCTGTAACGGCGCGGGGCGGCATGCTCGCGCCGACTCGGGGGCCCTATGGCCCCAAGTCGGCGCCGGCGCCCACGTTTTATCGGGACGTGCTGCCCATCCTGCAGCAGCACTGCCAGCTCTGCCACCGCCCGGGCGAGATCGGGCCCATGCCGCTGGTGAGCTACGCCCAGGCGCGAGCCTATGCGGCGCGCATCCAGAAGATGACCACGGCGCGGAAGATGCCGCCCTGGTTCGCGGTGCCCGGCATCGGCCAGTGGGCCAACGATCCTTCGCTGACGGCGGCGCAGATCCACACCCTGGCGGCGTGGGCGGAGGCGGGGGCGCCGGCCGGCGACGCCCGCCAGGCGCCGCCGCCGCCGCACTGGACGCGGGGGTGGAACATCTCCCCGCCGCAGGCGGTGTTCCGCCTGCCGCAGCCGGTGAAGCTGCCCGCCAGCGGGCAGGTGGAGTACACCTACGAGATCGTTCCCACCGGCTTTCGCCATGGGCGCTGGGTGGAGCAGGCCGAGATTCGGCCCTCGGCGCGCGCCCATGTGCACCATGCCGTGGTGTACGTGCGGCCGCCGGGGTCCAGCTGGTTGAAAAACGCGCCGCTGGGGAAGGCCTTCACCCCAGACTCGCTGCTGGGCGGGCACCACAGCTCGGCGGCGCTGTGGACCACCAGCGATATTTTGCTGGTCTACGCGCCTGGGAGCGCGCCGGCGCGCTACGGGCCGGAGATGGGCAAGTACATACCGGCGGGCTCGGACCTGGTGTTCCAGATGCACTACACCACCAACGGCCACCCCGCCACCGACCAGACCCGGCTGGGGCTGGTGTTCGACCCGCGGCCGCCGCGGCAGCGGGTGATCACGCTGCAGTTGACCAACGACAGCTTCATCATCCCGCCGGGGGTGCGGAATTACCGCGTCGAGGTGCACGGCACGCTGCCGGGCGACGCCACCCTGCTCAGCTTTTTCCCGCACATGCACCTGCGCGGCAAGCGCTTCGAGTACAACCTGGTGGGCCGGGGCGGGCGCATCACGCCCTTGCTGCGGGTGAACTACAACTTTTATTGGCAGCGCAGCTACGAGCTGGCGAAGCCGATGAAGCTGAAGGCGGGCACGGAGCTGCAGGCGGTGGCCTGGTACGACAATTCCAAGCACAACCCGCACAACCCCGATCCCAGCGTGGCGGTGCGCTGGGGCGACCAGACCAGCGACGAGATGATGGTGGGATTTTTCGACCTGGCGGTGCCGGCCCAGGTGGACAAGTGGGCGTACTTCGCCGAGCGCAAGCCTGGGGGCGCGGGGCGGCGCTAGGCCTGCGCGGCGGCGGCGGGGCGGGGCTACTGGCTGTTGATGGTGATGTCGCCGGTCTTGATGGCCTTGCCGTCGAGCTTGAAGACCACGCTGTCGTACTGGCTGGGGCAGCAGGGCTTGTCGCCGAGGGTGTAGCGGGCGGCGCGGACGGTGAGTTGGCGCTTGTGGTTGTTCCAATCGGCGCCGGCGCCGCCGCGGCAGTCGTAGCTGAACTGGTCGGCGAGGGTGAGGTGGCCCTGGCGCAGCTCCAGCAGTTGGACGATGCCAGTGCAGTTGGACAGGCCGTCGCCGGTATAGAGGACGCTATAGACCAGCAGGCCCTGCTTGCCGGGGGCCTTGGGCAGCACCGCCGGGTCGGATTTGATGACCTGGTACTCGAGCGGGTTGTCGGCGTCCTGGTGGTGGTCGTAGATGCCGCGCACGACGGTGATCATGAGCGGGGCGCCGGTGATGGTGTTGCCCGGGACCATGCCCTCGGCGCCGGAGTCGGCGGTGGGATAGAGGGCGTAGGTGAAGTTTTGCAGGGGGAACTGGCTGAGGCTGGCGAGGGGGGGGCCGGCGAGGGGGGCGTCGAGGTGGAAGCTGGTGATGCGGCCGTAGGTCTTGAAATCGGCGCTTTTGTGCCCCAGCCAGCCGAGTTGTCCCCAGGCGGTGGCGGCCAGCCCCAGGGCCCAGACCAGAGCCAGGGCGCAACGCAATGTCGTGATCTTGGAAACCACAGCGGTTGCAAATCAGTGTACCGTGAATTCTGTTGTGCCTGCCACGCCCACTTCGCCCCCGAGGCCGGGGCTGTTTGGCCCGCCGCTGACGGGCTGGCGCCTGTTCGACGCCATGCTGCCGCTGGGGGTGGTGGCGATCGTGCTGGCGCTGGCGGGGCAGTCGCCGCTGTGGGTGTTCATTTTCGCGGCGCTGGGGCTGATCCCGCTGGCGGCGGTGCTGGGGACGGCGACGCACCGGCTGGCGGGCAGCCTGGGGCCGCTGGCGGCGGGGGTGCTGGAGGCGACGCTGGGCAACGCCAGCGAGCTCATTCTGGCGGTGGTGGCGCTGCGGGCCGGGCTGGTGGAGGTGGTGAAGGCCTCGCTCACCGGCAGCATCATCAGCAACCTGCTGCTGGTGCTGGGGATGGCGCTGCTGGTGGGGGGGCTGGGGCGGGAGAAGCAGTTGCTCAACCGCACCGTGGCCAGCAGCAACGCCACCACGCTGTTTTTGGCGGCGGTGGGGCTGGTGGTGCCGGCGGTGTTTTCGCTGGGGGTGTACGGCGAGCTGGCGCCGAATCGTCCGGTGCTGGAGAGCCTGAGCCTGTGGGACGCCGGCATCCTGATCGCGGTCTACGCGGTCAGCCTCTACTTCCAGCTCAAGGCCCATCCCGGGGCGCCGCACGCGCACCGCGACCGGCGGAACTTGGCGCCGTTTCTCACCATGCTGGCGACGGTGGCGATGATCGCGGTGCTGAGCGAGCTGCTGGTGGGCCAGCTGGAGGTGGCCGAGCACGCCTTCCACGGCACCGACCTGTTTTGGGGCGGGGTGGTGTTTGCCCTGATCGGCAACGCCGCCGAGCACGGCATCGCCATCACCGCGGCGCGGCGGGACGAGATGGACTTGGCGATGGCGATCGGGGTGGGCTCGAGCCTGCAGATCGCGCTGCTGCTGGCGCCGGCGATGGTGTTTGTGTCGCGGATGCTGGGGCACCCGATGTCGCTGGTGTTCACCGGGATCGAGGTGGTGGCGGTGGTGCTCTCCACGCTGATGGTGGGCATGGTGGCGGCCGACGGGGAGACCAACTGGCTGGAGGGGGCGCAGTTGCTGGCGGTGTACGCGATTCTGGTGATCGGCTTCTACTTTGCGCCGGTCTGAGCCGAGGCGCGGCGGGAACCGCGCACCAGCTCGAGCAGGGAGTAGGCGCTGGCGGCGAGCGCCAGCGCCATCAGGATCTCGACAAACAGGCGGAAGGCGGGGGTCTGCATCTGGCGGACGATGCCGCGGCCCCAGAGCAGCGCCGCCACCGCCTCGGCCAGGAAGCGGAGGGCGCGCATGGCGGCCAGCATGGCGAGGAAGGGCTTGCGCGGGACCTCGAGCGCGCCCGCGCCCAGCACAAAGGCGGAGAAGGGGAAGGGCGGGGGGATGAGGGCCGGCACGGCCAGCAGCACCGGGCCCTTTTTCCCGATAGTGGCGTGGATGCGGCGGTAGCGCGACTCGGACATGTGGGCGCGGATGAAGTTCTCGCCGCCGGCGTGGCCGATCTCGAACATGATCCAGCAGCCGGCGAGCGAGCCGGCGGTGGCGGCGGCGACGTAGAGGGGCATCCACTCGTGGTGCAGCGAGACCAGCACGATCACCGCCAGGTCGTTGGCGAAGGGCAGGGTCAGGAAGCTGGAGTCGAGCACGCCCAAAAGCACCAGCCCGGGGGCGCCCAGGCCGACGAAGAAGTAGAAGATGCCGTCGAGCCAGCCGTGGCCGTGGGGCAGCAGGGGCGGCAGGGGCGGCGGCATGGGCGGTTAGATGCGAGCGGGAGGGCGGCCCGGGCGAGCCGGGTCAGTAGTACTGGGCGGAGAGGGTCAGCTTGACCAGGCGGCCGGCGGCGTCGAAGCTGGACTCGAGGATCTGGGGCCGGTCGCTGCCGGCCCAGGAGAAGTTGAAGACGATGAGGTGGACGTCGCGGCCGTCCCAACTGGCGGGGCCGTCGAAGAAGGGCTTGCCGTAGACCTGCTTGAGCTGTTGGGCGGTGTCGCCCAGGCGCACGCCGCGGCCGGTGCGGGCGAGGGCGGCGGGGAGGTGGGCGGCGCAGTGGGGGGGGAGGGGGCCGAGCAGGCGGTTGACGGTGACCGCTTGAATGGTGTCGTGGCGGGCGCCCTGGGCGGAGTTCTCCACGCTGAACTGGAGGCGCTGGCGGGCATCGCACCAGACGTAGACGTCGCCCTCGTCGGGGGAGGGGTGGGTGAAGGCGCGGCCCCAGCGGGCCAACACGGTGGCGAGGCGGTCGCGGCCGGGGCGGATGGCGGCCAGGGTGAGCTCGTTGACGTTGCCGGGGGGGTGGTCGGAGCTGGAGGCCGGGTCCTGGGCGGCCAGACCCCGCGGCAGCAGCAGCAGGCAAAGCGGGAGCAGGAGCCAGGGACGGGGGCTCATTCGGCGATGCGGCGCAACAGGCGTTGGGTCCAATCGGCCTCCCCCTCTGACCATAGACGGCGGCGCTGGGGCCGTAGTTGCAGTTCGACTTTGCGGCTGAAGGCCAGCAGTTGCAGGATGTTGGCCTGCAGGTGGCGGCGGGTGGAGGCGTTCCAGGGGGCAAGCTCGGCCAGGAAGGCCTCGTCCAGGCCGAAATCCACAACGACGTGACCTTCTTGGGCGGCGAGGCCGTCGCCGAACAGCGGACCAAGGCTGGAGCAGCGCAGGGTGTGGGGGGTTTGCCGCCAGCCCTCGTCCGCGCCGGCGGCGCCGTCGGGGTGGTAGCCCCACAGCAGCCAGGCGAGTTCGAGCTCGCAGGCGCAGTCGGCCTGGACGAGCGGGCGCATCGGCTCGAGGGCGGCGGGGAGGGGGATGCCGGTGTGGTAGCGCTCCTCCAGCAGCGCCGGCTCGCTCCAGTCGAGGGCGGTGACGCTGAGCGAGCGGACGCCGCGCTGCAGCGCCTCGGCGGGCAAGAGCTCGACCACCTGGGCCAGGTGGGGCAGGATCTGCGCCGCCGTCTGGGTGGAAAACCATAGGCTCAATCGAATGGAATCGCTCACCATTCCAGACTAGGCGGTGACCGGGGCGGAGGCAAGCGCATCCAACCAGGATCGGAGATTGCGTGGAGAGCCCCCAGGAACGCGCCTACCGCTCCGCCTTCCGCCGCGTCGAGGCGCTGCAGATCGAGTTGGCGCGCCACGTCTACTCGGTGCAGCGGCGGGTGGAGGCGGAGCGCAAGCTGCAGGACGCGATGGCGGTGCTGGACCGCGCCCGGCGCGAGTTGATCAAACAGCGCAACCAGCAGCGCCACGCCGCCGCCTAGGAACCGGGGGGCGATCGCGGGGCGGGGGCGGGCAATTCCTGTATGCTTTGGAGCCATGAGGTGGCTGCGTTGGCTGGCGCCGGCGGTGGCGGTGGGGGCGGTGTTTCTCTTGCCCGCGCTGCGGCTGACGCTGCCGCTGGTGGCGCCGGCGCAGTGGACGGTGGCGGAGCTGGCGGAGGAGGCGGTGCGGGCCACGCCGGGGCGGGCGCAGCCGGGCGGGGGGCCCTCGCCCTCGCTGCGCGCACTGCTGCGGCAGGCGCAGGCGCTGCGGCGGCAATGGAGTCCGAGCCCGCCGGCAGGCGGCGCCGGCGCGGACGAGCTGACGCTGGGCCTGGCGCTGGCGGCGCTGATACCGGTGATGGCGGTGCTGGCGGGGCTGTGCGCGCTGCTGAGCCTGCTGTGGCAGGGGTGGCGGCATCCGCGGCTGGGGCTGTTCACCGCCGGGGTGGGGCTGGCGGCCACCGGCTACGCGCTGGGGGCGGCGTGGTGGCTGACGCGGGCGCTGCAGGCCGAGGTGGCGCAGTTTTTTGCCCGCGCCCAGCACAGCTTCGGCGGCCTGCTGCGCGGGCTCGACTGGAAGGCGCTGCAGGCCGGGCTGGGGGGGCCGCTGGGGGTAGTGCCGCAGGCGGGGCTGTACGTGCTGGCGCTGGCGTTTGTGGCGATGCTGGTGGCGCCGGCGGAGGACTAGCTAGTTGCTAGTTCCTAGTGGCTAGTTGCTAGTTGGCGGGCCGCGGCGGCGGGTGATCCGCGGGGCGCGCGGTTGCTAGCAACTGCGCCGGCGCGCCGCGTCGGCGCTAGCGCTTGGAGAGGCGGAGGGATTGCCAACTGCCGTCGGCGGTCCAGCCGCCGTCCACGGCCAGGGCTTGGCCGTTGATGAAGCTGCTCTCGATCGGGTCGGCGAGGAAGGCGATGGCGCGGGCGACATCGTCGGGCAGGGCGAAGCGGCCCATAGGGACGCGCTCGGTGATGTCGGAGTCGCTATAGAGGCCGGCGCCCTGGGCGGAGTGGTCCATCTCGGTCTTGACCCAGCCCGGGCAGACGGCGTTGCAGCGCACGCCGCGGCCGCCCCACTCCGCCGCCAGGGTGCGGGTGAGGCCGATGAGGCCGTGCTTGCTGGCGTTGTAGACGGCGCGGTCGCTGATGCCGGTGAGGCCGGCGATGGAGGCGACGTTGACGATGCTGCCGGTGGCGGCCTCGAGCATCATGGCGCCAAACGCCTGCGAGAGCAGGATGGGCCCCATGAGGTTGACCTCGAGCACGCGGCGGGCGTCGGCGGGGGCGACGGTTTCCAAGGGCTGAATGAAGCTGATGCCGGCGTTGTTGACCAGCACGTCGGCGTGGCCCCAGCGCTGGCGCACGGCGGCGGCGAAGCCGGCGACCAGGGCTTCATCGGCGACGTCGCCGATGAAATCGAGCGGGGCCTCGGGCGTGCCCAGGCCGCGCACGGCGGCGGCGGTGGCGGCCGAGCCCTGCAGGTCGAGCAGGGCCAGGGCGTAGCCGCGGTCGGCCAGCACCTCGGCCGTCTTGCGGCCAATGCCCTGGGCTGCTCCGGTGATCACCGCGACTCGCATAGAAGGTCTAGGATACAAGATTGTGCGGGTGGTACTGATCTCAACCTACGAGATGGGGCGGCAGCCGTTTGGGCTGGCCTCGCCGGCGGCCTGGCTGGGGCGGGAGGGGTTCGAGGTGATCGCCGCCGACGTGTCGCGGGCGCCGCTGGAGGCGGCGACGCTGCGGGAGGCGGGGCTGGTGGGGCTGTTTTTGCCCATGCACACCGCCACCCGGCTGGCGCTGCGGATGCTGCCGGGACTGCGGCGGGCGGCGCCGGGAGCGCACTTCTGCGCCTATGGGCTCTACGCGGAGATCAACCGCGACTTGCTACGCGCGGCCGGGGTGGAGACGGTGCTGGGGGGCGAGTTCGAGGCGGGGTTGACCGGGCTGGCGCAGGCGCTGCGCGGCGGGCTGGCGCCGCCGGCGAGCGCAACCGGGCTGCCGCGGCTGGTCTGGCAGGTGCCGGCGCGCGGCGGGCTGCCGCCGCTCGAGCGCTACGCCCGGCTGCAACTGGGCGGGGGCGAAAGCCGCATCGTGGGCTACACCGAGGCCAGCCGCGGCTGCAAGCACCGCTGCCGCCACTGCCCCATCGTGCCGGTCTACGGGGGGCAGTTCCGGGTGGTGGCGGCGGAGGTGGTGCTGGCCGATATCCGGCAGCAGGTGGAGGCGGGGGCGGAGCACATCACCTTCGGCGACCCGGATTTTTTCAACGGGCCGGCGCACGCGCTGCGCCTGGTCGAGGGGCTGCACCGCGAGTTCCCGGAGCTCTCCTACGACGTGACCATCAAGGTCGAGCACCTGCTGCGGCAGCGGGCGCTGCTGCCGCGGCTGCGGGCGACGGGCTGCGCGCTCATCACCACCGCGGTGGAGTCGTTCGACGACGCGGTGCTGGCGCGGCTGGAAAAAGGCCACAGCGCGGCCGACATTTTCGAGGTGCTGGAGCTGGCGCGGGGGGCGGGGCTGGCGCTCAACCCCACCTTGGTGGCGTTCACGCCCTGGACCACGGTCGAGAGCTTCGGGGCGATGTGCCGCGCCATCGCCGAGCAGGGGCTGGAGGAGACGGTGGCGCCGGTGCAGTACGGCATCCGCTTGCTGATCCCGCGCGGCTCGCGGCTGCTGGAGCTGGAGGAGGCGGCGGGCTGGCTGGGGGAGTTCGACCCGGAGGGGCTGAGCTACCGCTGGCGGGCGGCGGCGCCGGAGGTGGAGGAGCTGTGCGCCAGCGTGCAGGCGGCGGTGGCGGGCGGGAGCAAGGAGCGGCGGGGCCGCGTCGAGATCTTCAACGAGGTGGCGGGACTGGTTGGCGGAGTGCACATGCCTGGAGGCGCGCCGCCGCGGGCGACGGTGCCCTATTTGGACGAGCCCTGGTTCTGTTGAGCCGAGCCCACCGGCGAGCAGTTTGCCCGCCTGATTCTGTGATCCAGCGGGAACTGGTGCTAGGGTGGAAGTATGGCTGCGGATCCCCATGTTCTGCTGGTGGCGGGCACCACGGGCTACCAGGCGCTGCAGTTCCGCCAGGCGGCGGCGGGGATGGGGGTGCGGCTGACCCTGGCCAGCGACCGCTGCCGCCGGCTGGCGGACCCCTGGGGGGACGAGGCGGTGCCGGTGCGCTTCGAGGACGCCAAGGGGGCGCTGGAGGCGGTGCGGGGGCGTGGGCCCTACCAGGGGATTGTGGCCTGCGGGGACCGGGCGGCGGTGCTGGCGGCGCAGTTGGCGGCCAAGCTGAAGCTGCCCTTCCATGCGCCGGCGGCGGCGCAGATCTGCCACGACAAGTACGCCTTCCGGCAGGTGCTGGCCGACGCCGGGCTGCCGGCGCCGTGGTTTCGGCGGGTCAAGCTGGACGCCAACGCGGCGGCGCTGGCGCGCGAGGTGGCCTATCCGTGCGTGCTCAAGCCGCTGTTGCTATCGGCCAGCCGGGGGGTGATCCGGGCCAACCACGCGGGCGAGTTCACGGCGGCGTTTGGGCGCATCCGCCAGCTCTTGGAGAGTCCCGCCATCCAGCAATGGCGCGACCCCAAGGCGCGCTTTCTGCAGATCGAGGGCTACGTCGGCGGCCAGGAGCTGGCGCTGGAGGGGTGGATGGCGGCGGGGGTGCTGCAGCGCTTCGCGCTGTTCGACAAGCCCGACCGGCTGGAGGGCCCGTATTTCGAGGAGAGCCTGTACGTGGCGCCCTCGCGGCTGGAGACCGACCAGCGGGCGCTGATCTGGGATCTGGTGGAGGCGGCGGCGCGGGCGGTGGGCCTGGGGCCGGGGCCCATCCATGCTGAGATTCGGCTGGATGAGGGCACCGCCTATGTGCTGGAGATCGCCGCGCGCTCGATCGGGGGGCTTTGCGGGCGGGCGCTGCGCTTCCGCCGCGCCGGGCAGCCGGGGCTGATCTCGCTGGAAGAGCTGCTGCTGCGGGGCGCGCTGGGCGAGCCGCTGCGCGCTTGGGAGCGCGAGACGGCGGCGGCGGGGGTGATGATGGTGCCGATCCCGCGCAGCGGCATCCTGGCCAGCGTCGAGGGCGTCGAGGCGGCGCGTGCCGTCGCCGGCATTGAGGCCGTCGAGATCACCGCCAAGCCCGGCGAGCCCTTGCAAGCCCTGCCCGAAGGCTCCTCCTACCTCGGCTTTCTGTTTGCCCGTGCGCCCGCCCCGGCCACCGTCGAGAGCGCCCTCCGCGCCGCCCACGCCAAGCTCGAACTGCACTGGCGCGAAGCCCTGCCGGTCGCCTGACGCCCGCAAGCACGCCGGGCGCCAAGGTGCCGTTTGTGCGCACAATGTCACAGAAATAGAACAATTCTGCTTTATTTCTCTCGCAAGAGGGGCTTATGCAAGCATAAGGGGACATAACGAGGTGCGCGGAGGGACATTTTGAACGAAGTTTGACAATGGACCACTCTCTCTATTGACAAGGTCGATCCTTCCGATCATACTCGGCGCGAAGTGGAGTTGCCCGTGCCAAAAGTTAGCCAGACCGGGGCGAGGCTCCAAGCCGCGATCACAGTTGGGGCTTGGCTCCTCGCATTGGGGCTCCTTGCTGAGACCCTGGTACTAGCTCGCCAAAACGAGCGGCTGAAGATGGCCCCTCCTCCCCCGTCGCTCGGAAGCCTGTTTGTTGCCCCAGGCGAGGTGGTCGGCGAGCTCGCCGGGGTTGGTCGCCAGGGACGCTATGAGCGGGTGGCCCTCCCCGGCGTTGGATCGAGCATGGTCGTGGCCACGCTATCACCCGGCTGTCTTTCGTGCACGGACGAGGGCCCACAGCTTAAGCTGCTTCTTGGGAGTGCGCCGGGGTATGGCTGGAGGGCCCTCGTGGTCAGCCACGGCCGGCCGCAGGACACAGCGGCATTCGTCAAGACCCAGCTGTTGCGCGGTACTGACTGGATTGCCGACCCGTCGTACGTCACCTACAACGACCTGGGGCTCACCGCCGTTCCCCAAATCATCCTGCTGGGCCCCGGCGGGGTGGTTCAGAAGGCGTGGCACGGTGCAGTCACAGACACGAGGGCTCAAGAGATTGCAACTTTTATGGCGGCGCACCGGCCCGCCGCGGCGCGCGCAGTGCGGCCGGTAGGAAGAGGAGGCAATTGACATGAAAACACTAATCCAAGCGGCGCTGGTAGTAGCTATGCTCGCAGGGTTTGCTGCCGCGGCTCTACAGGCGGAGGCGGCCAGCCGGCCCGCTAATCCGATCAAGTGCGACTCGTTCCAGGGCACGTGTATTGGCACCTGCTCGAACGGCTGCTCGACTTCGTGCTCCACCTGCTTAGTCGAATAGCTCCGGCGGAGGACCTGTGATGTGCGTGCGGGTTTTGTTTACGGGTGCCCGCCCGGTCGGCGGTATTGGGGGCGAGCCCGCGCGGGGATGCGCTTGCTGAGAGCTGCCGGGGCGCCCGCAGGCCGGCTCCGGGCTTACCGGGCACCCCTTTGGCGAGTGCTGGGCCCGCGCCGACGGGGACTGCTGCTCGCGGCGCTGGTGTTGGCGCTGGGCTTCGCGCCGGGGTTAGCTCTGCTCTCGGTGCTGCGGGCGTCGGTGCTGAACCCGTTCCCCTATCGCCAGCCCGATCGGCTGGTGGCCGTTCGCCTTTCCACCTTCCTAGGGCAGGTTCCAGCCACACCCGGGCTGATTCGGGAGTGGACTTCGCGCCGGGAGCTCTTTGCCGCCTTCGCGACTTTTGCGCCCGAACGCACGCAATTCCTCCACCTCCCGCACGGCAGCCGCCAGCTCAACGTTTCGGCGATCACCCCGGGGTTGCTCGCCACGCTAGGCGTTCGACCGGAACTCGGCCCGGGCCTGGGACTGCGTGCTGGCCCCGAGGTCCTGCTCAGCGATGCGCTTTGGCGATCGGCCTTCGGGGCCGATAGCAGCGTGGTCGGGCGCGTGGTCGAACTCTCGGGTAAGCCGTACACGGTGGCGGGGGTCATGCCGCCGGGCTTCGCGTTTCCACAGCGGATCCATCCCTCTCTATCTGAATCTGTCGAGGCGTGGCCAGGGCTCGATCTCGATCGCGTTCCTCAGAAGATCGGCAACTATCTCGGCATCGGGCGCCTGCGCAACGGAGTCAGCGCCGAGCGGGCAGCAGCGGTGCTTACCGCGCGACTGCCTCCGATTTGGCGAAAACTCAAGGCCCGGGTTGCCGTGACCAGTTTGCGCGATCTTGCGATCGAGCCCGTGGGGACGGAATTGAGTCTGGCGGCGGCGGCGGCGATGCTGGTGCTGGCGCTGGCCTGCACGAACGCCGCCGCACTATTTATGCTCGATTGCGAGCGGCGCCGCCGTGAGCTGGCGGTGCGATTGGCACTGGGCGCCGGCCACGGCCGCATCGCCCGCAGCCTGCTCGCACGGGCACTGGGGGTGAGCTTCTGTGGCGCGGCCCTGGGCGTGGCCGGCGGGCTGCTCGGCGCGCGCGCGATTACCGCCCTGCTTCCGCCGGGGTTGCCGCTCTTTGCGCGCCCCGGCGTAGGCGGGTGGTTCGCCGCGGTCGCCGTCGGCTGCGCTTTGGTTGCCGCCGCCCCCGCGGCGCTTGCCGCCATCGGCACCAGTCTCCGCACCGAGCCCGCCGCCGTTCTGGCCTCCGCCGGCGGGCGTGAGGCCGCGCCGCCGCAGGGACGCGCGCGTTTCCTGCGAGCCGCGGTCGTTATCGAGTTGACCTTGGCGCTTGGTTTGGCCACCGCGGGCGTGCTCACCGCGCGCGGGTACGGCAACCTGCTGGCGCGGCCCAGAAATTACTCCCCGGGCGGCCTCGACCTCTGCACCATCAAGCTCCCCCCCAACGCTCGCATCCTTGCCGTTACGCGGCAACTGGGCGTACCAACGGCAGTGCTCAGCGCGCTGGTGCCGCTCACAAGTACGCCGGTTCGGTTCTCCTTTGCCGCTCACGGTCCAGCGCCTCCGCCCGGCCCCGGCCTGGAGGGCGCCGATTATGCGGCGGTATCACCCTCGTATTTCTCGCTGCTCAGAATCCCGCTGCTTGCGGGTCGCATCTTCGCCGGTGGCAGCCGGTCCGACGAGGCGGTAATCGACCAGCGCATGGCACGAGAGATCATCGGCCCCGACGCCAATTTGTCCCGGGCCTTGGGGGCGACTGTCCAGGTTTTGGGCACTGACGCGCGTGTGGTGGGGGTGGTGGCGACCGCGCACGCGCTCGCCGGTGCGCCGCACACATCCCCGCAGATATACCGCCCCTACATGACCGATCCCGCGCCCATTGCGAGGGTCCTCGTCCGTTCCAACCTGCCTCCGCGCGCTTTGCAGGACGAGCTGCAGGCTCTGGCAACGCGGATCGCGCCCGACGCCGAGGTATACGGGGTCCAGCGCCTGCCGCGCCTGCTGCGCCAAGCTCAGGCCATATCCCGCTTTCAGGCGTCACTGTTTTCCGCTCTCGGTCTTGCTGCGGTCCTGCTTGCCGCTCTCGGTGTGTTTTCCGTTCTCGCCGCCGCCGCGACGCTGCGCAGGCGAGACTATGCAATCCGCGTTTCGCTCGGCGCCACGCCCAACCGCATCCGAAGCGAGGTTCTGGCGGACGCGCTTCGGCTTCTCTGGCCAGGGGCACTTGCGGGCCTCGGTGTGGCGCTGCTCGCCGCGCATCTGCTGGCCGCCAGTTTTCCCCAGGTGTCCTCGCGCGACGGCGCAGGTGTTGCCTTGGGAGTGTTGGCCGCGCTGGCGGGCGCCGCGCTCGCTGCCGTCTTCGCCACGCTGTCAGCCGTCCAGCGTGCGCTCAAGAATCCGCTTGCACTCCTGCAGCGAGACTGAGCGCCGGTCTATCCCAAAATGGCGTCAATCGATGGATGGCGCGGGCCCCTGCGCGGCTGCCCGGCCACGGCTGTAGCAGCGCCGGGCCGGTGCGCCGCGGGTCCCGCTTGTGAGCCGCCCCGCTGTAACAGCGCGGGGCGGCATGCTCACGCCGGCTTGGGGCCCCGCGGCCCAGCGCTGCGCTGCTTCCCGGCCTGGTGGGGCCGCGCCGAATTCGTTTCCCGGGGGCGCAGACGCGCCACTGGCGCGTCTGCCCCTGCGGAATTACGACCACCCCAGAGCCCGAAGCGGGCTCTGGGGACCCCGGTTCGCAGCCTTTCGCGCCGATTGTGCCGGCTGGCAAAGCGGCGCGACCCCCGCGAGCGGCAGGCAGCCAGCAGCTATGGATTGCTGGTGGGAAGGGGCTGGGGAGGCGGTGGCCGGGGCGGTGAGGCTGGCGCTTGCGGTCGGCTTGCCCTCGCTGCAAGCTGTCGGCTGCAAGCTGCCAGCCCCGTGGAATACGGCGCTGCTTTCGCCGACGCCCGGCGCTCAGAAGGGGATATCGTCGTCGGTGATTTCGGTGGCGGGGGGGGAGTAGCGGGGTTCGGCGCCCTCCTCGCCGCCACTGCCGCCGGCCGGGGCGCTGGCGGCATGGGCGGCGCGGCCGGAGCCCTCGCCACGTCCGCCGGTCATCACCATCTCGTTCACCACCACCTCGGTCATGTAGTGGCGCTTGCCCTCCTTGTCATCCCAGGAGCGGGTCTGCAGCCGCCCCTCGAGGTAGACGCTGGAGCCTTTGTTGAGGTACTGGCTGGCGGTTTCGGCCAGCTTCGACCAGCACACGATGTTGTGCCACTCGGTTTTTTCCTGGAACTCGCCGCTGTTTTTGTCTTTCCAGCGCTCGCTGGTGGCCAGGCTGAACTTGGCCACCGCTTGCCCGGAGGGGGTGTACTTCAACTCGGGGTCTTTGCCCAGACGCCCGAGCAGGATGACTTTGTTTACGCTTCGCGACATGGTGTCCTCGTGGCCGCGCCCGCGAGCCGATGCGAGGCGGGCGCGGAGTTGGAATACATTCTACCGTTCCCATTGTACCGGCGGCGCCGCCGACTGCGGCCGGGCTCGGCCCCGGCCCGCCGGGGAGGCGAGGCCGAAATGGGGCATCTGGGTCAAGCCATTGAAAACAAAGGAGTAATCCCGAAACGGGCGCGGCCCAGACGGGGGTTTTCCCCATTGGGCGCCGCAATTCTGTAAGATCAGTGGTAGGCTCTTACCGAAAACGGTAGGGGCGGCCTCTTCCCCCGGCCACGACGCCGTGCAATACCTGCTGCTTCATTTCGGCTACGCATTCCTGGTGCTGGGCTTGATCATCGAGGGCGACGCCACGCTGGTGGCGGCGATGATTCTGGCCAGCCAAGCCGGGCAGCAGTATTTCGACCTGCGCTGGGTGCTGGGCATCGCCTTGGCGGTGACGGTGGGGGGCAACGAGCTGCTCTACGAGCTGGGGGCGCTGGGGCGGATGCGGAGCCTGCTGGCCAACAGCCGCCACCGGCAGAAGGTTTCGGGCTGGCTGCACGGCACGCGCGCGGGCTTCCTGTCGCTCACCTTTTCGCGGTTCATGTGGGGCTTCCGGCTGATGATCCCGTTTGCGGCCGGGATGCTGCACATCCGCCGCCGCCGCTTCTCGCTCACCAACCTGGTGGGCGGGGTGATCTGGGTGACGGTGCTGGCCTACTTTGGGGTGGCGGTGCAGTCGCTGTTCGGGCTGCTGCGGCACGACCTGCTGCGCTATCAATCGCACATCGCGGTGGCGCTGTTCCTGATCGGGTTGGTGATCGGGATGGCGAGCATACCCTGGCAGCTCACCCGCCGCGGCATGAAGCGGCAACTGGCGCGGTGCACGCTGGGGCTGAACGCGCCGCTGATCGCGGCGGTGCGCCCGTTGGCGAGCGCCAAGCCGCCGGTGGCGGCGCCGCCCGCCCCCTCCGCCAGCCACCACGAGTTGCGCGGCTAGGGCGCGACCCCCGCGCGGCGGCCGCGACTTCTGCTTGACGGCGGGCTATGTGCCTGAATATAGTGGTTTTAGGCATCAAATGATCAAACTCGACATCATCAATGCGGTGGTCAACCGCACCGGTCTGAGCAAAGCCCAGGCGGAGGAGGCGGTGGAGGCGGTGTTTCGGCGGATGAAGACGGCGCTGGAACAGGACGACCGCATCGAACTGCGCGGCTTTGGCGTGTTCAGCATCCGCCCGCGCAAGACCGGGGTGGGGCGCAACCCGCGCACCGGGGCCGAGGTGGCCATCGCCCCGGGCAAGTCCATCCGCTTCCGCCCCGGCAAAGAAATGAACGCGATCAACTGATGGTTGGCGCGGGCCCCAGCGCGCCTGCGGCGCGCGTCCCGCTGGTGAGCCGCCCCGCTGTAACAGCGCGGGGCGGCATGCTCGCGCCGACTTGGGGACCCCATGGCCCCAAGTCGGCGCTGCGCCTCGCTGAGGCCGCGCCGAATTCGTCTCCCGGGGGCGGGCTGCCCTGCGGAATTTCGCAGCCTTTCGCGCCGATTTTGCCAGCAGGCAAAGCGGCGCGACCCCCGCGAATGGGGCACGGCCCGCGCCGGCAGCACGCATGAGCGGCCCCGCCTTTCTGTTGTGGAGAGTCCCCCGGCGCGAGCGCTGGCCGCCGCCGCGGCCGTCGTGGCGCTGGGCGCTGCCGCTGTTCCTGCTGACGCTGCTGACCACCACGGTGGTGGGGGCGCGGCTGCAGTACAACTTCGTCCGCAACCTGCCGGCCTACCGCACCAACGACGACCTGTTTCCCTTCGCCTGGGCCTGGCACCACCCCGGGATGCTGGCGGGCGGGCTGGGGTTCAGCCTGGCGCTGATGAGCATCCTGCTGGCGCACGAGCTGGGCCACTTCCTCGCCTGCCGCTACTACCGGCTGGAGTCGACCTATCCGCTCTTCCTGCCGGCGCCGACGCTGATCGGCACCATGGGGGCGTTCATCCGCATCAAGGCGGCGTTCAACGACCGCCGCGAGCTGCTGGACGTGGGCATCGCCGGGCCGCTGGCGGGCATGGCGCTGACCCTGCCGCTGCTGATCTACGGCATCGCCACCTCGCACGTGCTCAGCCCGGCGCAGGCGGGGCTGTGGCGGCTGCAATGGATCGAGTTCGGCTGGCCGCCGCTGGCGCGCTGGGTGGCGGCGTGGCTGCATCCCGGCATCGCTCTTGGCCGCATCGCGCTCTCGCCGGTGGCGCGGGCGGCCTGGATGGGGCTGCTGGTGACCATGCTCAACCTGCTGCCGGCGGCGCAGTTGGACGGCGGGCACATTCTCTACGCCTTTTCGCCGCGCCTGCACGCCCTCGCCTCCTGGGCCTCGCTGGGGGTGCTGGCGTTGGCGGGGTGGCTCTACTGGCCGGGCTGGTACATGCTCGCCGGCTTTGTGCTGCTGATGCGGGTGCGCCACCCCTTTGTGCCGGAGTTCGAGCCGCCGGGGCGGGGGCGGGCGGCGCTGGCCTGGCTGGCGGTGCTGATTTTCCTGGCCTCGTTCACGCTGCTGCCGGTGCGGGCGTAATCGCGGGCGCGGGGCGCCGGCCCCGGCCCTCACATTCCCAGCGGGTCCACGTCGAGCACCAGGGCGGTGGGGGGGAATTTTTGGTCGCGGGCGAAGGCGCGCAGGGAGCGGAGCAGGCGGCTGAGCTCGCGCCGGCTGGCGCTCTTGAAGAGGAACTGGAAGCGGTACTCGCGCTTGGCGCGGGCGAGGAGGGCGGGGGCGGGGCCGAGGATGCGGGTGGCGGGGCAGTCGGGCGCCTGGCGACGCAGGAACTCGCCGGCCCGGGTGGCGTAGTCGAGCACGCGGTCGAAGTCGGTGTGGCGGAATTGAGCGCTGGCGAGGGCGGCGAAGGGCGGATAGTGCATCCAGCGGCGGAAGTTGGCCTCTTTTTCGTAAAAGCCGGCGAAGTCGGCGCGGGCGGCGGCGGCGACGGCGTAGTGTTCGGGGTGCAGCACCTGCAGCAGCACCTCGCCCGGCTCGGGGCCGCGGCCGGCGCGGCCGGCGACCTGGGTCAAGAGCTGGAAGGTGCGCTCCGCCGCGCGGAAGTCGGGAAACGATAGTCCCAGGTCGGCCTGCAGCACGCCCACCAGGGTGACGCCGGGCACGTCGTGGCCCTTGGCGATCATCTGGGTGCCGATGAGGATGTCCCAGGCGCCGGCGCGGAACTGTTGCAGCACCTGCTCGAAGTGGCGGCGGCTGCGGGCGGTGTCGCGGTCGAGGCGGGCGATGCGCGCCTGGGGGTAGAGGGCGGCGAGCGCCTCCTCCACCTTCTCGCTGCCCGAGCCCAGGAAATAGATATGCTCGCTGCCGCAGGCGGGGCACTGCCGCGGCGGAGGGGTGGTGAAGCCGCAGAGGTGGCAAAGCATGCGGGCGGTGCGCTTGTGGAAGGTGAGCGAGAGGGCGCAGTCGCGGCACTGCTGGGTGGCGCCGCAACTGCGGCACAGCGCCACCGGGGCGAAGCCGCGGCGGTTGATGAGCAGCAGCGCCTGCTGGCCGCGGGCGAGGCGGTCGTCGAGGGCGGCACGCAGCTCGGCGGAAAACATCTCCGCCTCCGCCGCCCGGGCCTGGCCGCGGGGGGCTTGCTCGGCCTGGCGGCGGAACTCGGCGCCCATGTCCACCAGCCGCACCGGGGGGAGGGGGCGGCGCTCGACGCGCTCGGGCATCTCCACGAGCTGGTACTTGCCGGCGCGGGCGTGGGCAAAGCTCTCCAGCGAGGGGGTGGCCGAGCCCAGCACGATGCGGGCACGGCAGAGCTTGGCGCGCATCACCGCCAAGTCGCGGCCGTGGTAGCGCGGCGCCTCCTGCTGCTTGTAGGAGCCGTCGTGCTCCTCGTCCACCACGATCAGGCCCAATTGCGGCACCGGGGCGAAGACCGCCGAACGGGTGCCGATCGCGACGCGGGCGGCGCCGGCGTGCAGCCGCCGCCAGTGCTGGGCGCGCTCGCCCTCGCCCAGGCTGGAGTGGAGCACGGCCACCAGGCCGGGGAAGGCGTCTTCGAAGTCGGCGAACAGGGCGGGGGTCAGCCCGATCTCGGGGACCAGCAAGAGCGCCCCCTGGCCGGCCGCCAAGGTGGACTCGATGGCGGCGATGTAGACGGCGGTCTTGCCGCTGCCGGTGACGCCGTGCAGCAGCAGGGGGGCGGCGCCGGCGGCGTCAATGGCCGCCAGCGCGCGCTGCTGGCTGGAGTTGAGGGCGGCGATGCGCGGGCGGGGCGACCAGGCGGGGGGCGGCAGCGGGGCATCGCTGGTCTCAAGCGCGAGCACGCCCTGGCGCAGCAGCGTGGCCAGCGCGCTGGCCGAGGCGCGGGCGCGCAGCCAACCCGCCTCCGCCCGGCCGCCGGCGGCGCGCAGCAGCTCCAACGCCCGGGCCTGCGCCGGCGTGGGGCGCCGGCCCAGGGTTGGCGCGGGCCCCAGCGCGCCTGCGGCGCGCGTCCCGCTTGTGCTCGCGCCGACTTGGGGGCCCGCTGGCCCCAAGTCGGCGCTGCGCCCCGCAGTCCCTTCACGCAGGCAATAGCTGCGCTGCGGCCGCGGCGGCGTGCCCCGTCCGGGCGGCAGGGCGCAGCGCATGGCCTCGCCGATCGGGGCTTGGTAGTAGGCCGCCGCCCAGCGCACCAGTTCGAGCATGGTGGGGTCGAGCAGCGGCGCGGGGTCGAGCACGGCGGCGATGGGCTTGATCCCGGCCGCGGCCATCCCCTCCGGCAGCTCCGCCCGCAGCGCCACCACCACCCCCTGCAGCCGGCGATTGCGCCAAGGCACGCTGACGCGCATGCCCGGCGCGAGCCCGAGGCCGTCCGGCACGGCGTAGGTGAAGGCCTGGTCCAGCGGCACCGGCAGCACCACGTCGGCGTAAGCGGCTGGAGCGGGGGACAAGGGAGGAGAACCTAGGCCGAAATGATTTCCTTGACCTTGGCGATGATGGCATCGGCGTCAATGCCGTAGCGATGCAGCAGCTCGGCGGGGGTGCCGCTGCGGGGAATGCCGGCGACCGCCAAGCGGTGTACCCGCACCCCAGCCGGCGCCACCGCCTCGCAGACCGCATCGCCGAGGCCGCCGGCGCTGTAGTGGTCTTCTACGGTAATCAGGGTGTTGGCCGTGGCCTGGGCGCAGGCCAGCAGCGTGGCCTGGTCCACCGGGCGCACGCTGAACAGATCGACCACGCGCAAGCCGATGCCCTCGGCCTGCAGCCGCTCCTGCGCCTGGAGCGCCTCGAACAGGGTCACGCCGGCGGCGACCACGGTGGCGCGGTCCTGGGGGCTCTGGCGCAGCACCTTGGCCTGGCCCAGGGCAAAGGCATCGTCGTTGTCGTAGAGGACGGGCGCCTTGGGGCGGCCGGTGCGGATGTAGCACAGCCCGGGCTGGGCCGCGGCCAGCTCCACCGCCCGCCAGGTGCTGACCGCGTCGCTGGGATAGAGCACGGTGGACTCGGGCAGGGCGCGGAACAGGGAGAGGTCCTCGAGCCCCATCTGCGAGCCGCCGTCCTCGCCGATGGAGACGCCGGCGTGGGTGCCGACAAACTTGACGTTGGCGCGGGCCAGGCCGGCCAGGCGGATGAAATCGGCGGCGCGGGTGAGGAAGCAGGCAAAGGTCGAGACAAACGGGATGCGGCCGGTGGTGGCCAAGCCCATGGCCATGCCGGTCATGTTCTGCTCGGCGATGTAGCCCTCGAAGAAGCGCTCGGGCTGGAGCTTTTGGAAGTCCTGGGTGTAGGTGGAGTTCTCCACGTCGCCGTCCACGGCCACCAAGCGGGGATCGGACTGGCCGAGGGCGGCGAGGGCCTGGCCAAAGGCCTCGCGGGTGGCGACCTGCTGGCCAGGCTGGAAGTTGGGCGCCGGGGCGGCGGCGGTGGGGGCGGGCGCGGGCACGGCGGCGGCGGGCGGCTGCGGCCAGGGGCGCGGGCCGGCGCCGTCGGGGCGGAAGGCCTGGCGCAGCTCGGCGATGGCGGCGTCGGCCTCGGACTTGGAGAGCGCCTTGCCGTGCCAGCCGTTCTTGTCTTCGACAAAGGCCACGCCCTTGCCCTTGAGGGTGCGCGCCAAGATCACGGTGGGGCGGCCTTGGCATTGTTCGGCGTGGGCGTAGGCGGCGCGCAGTTGGGCGACGTCGTGGCCGTCCACCACGAGCGCGTTCCAGCCGAAGGCGGCCCAGCGCTGCTGGTGGATCGGCATGTCGTGCTGCAGCATGGTGGGCTGGCTCTGGCCCAGGCGGTTGACGTCCACGATGGCGCAGAGATTGTCCACGTTGTAATGGCTGGCGAGCGCGGCGGCCTCCCAGACCGAGCCCTCGGCGGTCTCGCCGTCGCCCATCAAGACATAGGTGCGGTAGCCGGCGCCGGCCAGCCGCGCCTGCAGCGCCATGCCCAGCCCCACCGCCAAGCCCTGGCCGAGCGAGCCGGTGGGCACGGCGACGAAGGGGAGTTCGGGGGTGGGGTGGCCCTCGAGGTTGGAGCCGATGCGGCGCAGCGTGAGCAGGTGCTCGCGCGGGTAGAGGCCGAGTTCGGCCCAGACGGAGTAGAGCACCGGGGCGGCGTGGCCCTTGGAGAGCACAAAGCGGTCGTTGGCGGGCGAGGCGGGCTGGGCGGGGTCGAGGCGCATGGCCCCGAAGAACAGCGTGGCCAGGATCTCGGCCGCCGACATCGAGCTGGTGGGGTGGCCGCTGCCGGCGGCGGTGGTGGCTTGGATCGAATCAATGCGCAACTGCGTGGCGAGATTGTGCAGGGCGAGATCGGCGGGGTGGGGCATGGCGTGTCTGCGGCGCGGAGGGGGACTGGGGCTAGTTGGCGGCGAGAACTTCCTCGGGCAAGACGAAGCGGACGTGCTCGTCAATGCCCTCGGTTTCTTCCACCCGGGTGAAACCAAAACGTTGGCGCAACGCCTCGACCACCTCCTGCACCAGCGACTCGGGGGCGGAGGCGCCGGCGGTGAGGCCGACGGTGGCGACCCCGGCCAGCCAGGCGGGCGCGATGGCGTCGGCGTCGTCAATGCGGTGGGCGGGGGCGCCGGCGTTGGCGGCCACCTCGACCAGGCGCAGCGAGTTGGAGCTGTTCTGGGAGCCCACCACCAACACCAGGTCGGCGCGCGGGGCCACCCGCTTCAGCGCGGTTTGCCGGTTCTGGGTGGCGTAGCAGATGTCCTGCGCCTTGGGGGCCAGCACCTGGGGAAAGCGCTGGCGCAGGCGCTCGATGATGGCGCGGGTCTCGTCCAGGCTGAGAGTGGTCTGGGTGAGGTAGGCCACCCGGCTGGGATCGCTTACCGTGACCTGGTCCACTTGGTCCAGCGTCTCCACCACGGGCGTGCCCTCGGGCACCTCGCCCAGCAGGCCGATGATCTCGTCGTGGTGGCGGTGGCCGATGATGACGATGCTGTAGCCGCGGCGGATGTACTCCTGCGCCTCGTTGTGCACCTTGCTGACCAGCGGGCAGGTGGCGTCAATCACCTGCAGGTGGCGCTGCTGCGCCTCTTGCCACACCTGCGGGGAGACGCCGTGGGCGCTGAAAAACACCCACGCCCCGAGCGGCACCGCCTCCAGGTGGGGCACAAAGATGGCGCCGCGCGACTCCAAGCTGGAGATCACGGTGCGGTTGTGGACGATCTCCTTGAGCACGTAGATGGGCGGGCCGAACTTGCGCAGCGCCGATTCCACCGCCTCCACCGCGCGCACCACGCCGGCGCAAAACCCCCGGGGCTTGAGGATCAGGATGGTCTTGGGGGCAGCCGCCATGCCAGTAAATTGTAGCAGGGGGCCGGGGGCGGAAGACTCGCACGGTTGGTGGGCGCGGGCCCCAGCGCGCCGCACCGCTGTAGATGCGCGGGGCGGCATGCTCGCGCCGACTCGGGGGCCCATGGCCCCAAGTCGGCGCTGCGCGGCTTCGCTGATGGGCTGCTGCGGCCGCGCCGGATTCGTTTCCCGGGGGCGCAGACGCGCCACAGGCGCGTCTGCCCCTGCGGAATTACGACCACCCCAGAGCCCGAAGCGGGCTCTGGGGACCCGGGTTCGCAGCCTTTCGCGCCGATTTTGCCAGCAGGCAAAGCGGCGCGACCCCCGCGAGCGGCTAGGGCTGGTGCGGGATCTTGGTCGCCTTCTTTTTAGGCGCGGGGCCGTTGGCGTCGTGGATGACGAGGGTCTGGGGCGGCGCGGGCGCCGGCTGGGCGGCGACTGGAGGGGTGCGCGCCGCCTGCAGGCGGGCGTAGTTGGCGCTGCCCTGGGCCTCGATCCAGTCGCCGAGCTGGTCCAGGTGGGCGCGCAGTTGGTCGGCGCTGGACTGCAGGGCGGCTTGGCCGTTGTCGGCGTCGCGCGGCGACATGGCCTCGGCGCTGCGCTGCGCCACCCCCAGGACCGCGTCCAGGTCGCGGTAGAGGCGGAAGGCGGCCCCGACATCGCCCGGAGCGGCGCGGTAGGCGGCCAGCAGGCCCGGCGCCGCCTCGCTCAGGTTGCGGTCGAGCGAGGCCTGGCTGTCGCGCAGCGCCTGCCGCTGGCTGTGATTCAAATGGAGTTGGCTGGGGTCAAGCCCGTCCACCGCCGTCCGCAGCGACACCAGCGCCGTCTGCATCTGGTCGGCAAGGGCGGCCCCCTCCCCTGCGGGCACCGTCGGCGTCTGCGCCGAGAGCCCGGCGGCCGCCAGCAGAACCATCCACACCTTTCCCCGATTGCGCATGCCTATGAGATGCAACCGAGGCGCCTGCGGGCGCGGGGTTCGAGGTTGGTTGGGGCCAAAAAAAAGAAAGCCGACTCGCTTCCCCCCGGAAAAGTCGGCTCTCCTTTTGTGCCTGATTTCAGACTAAAAAATCAAGGCTGTCACTCTGTTCTTGAGCACGCCAGACGCCAAATCCCGGCGGGGGAGCGCTTTGCTGATTTGGTTGCGCTTCCAGGCGGGCTGGTGGGCGATCTTCCCCTACAGTCGCGGCTGACCGCCGGTCAGTTCGCACCTTTTGAGCAATTTACTCCGGATTATCGGAATTGGCGCGCTTCCAGCGGCGGAAATGGTGCCAAAACGCCCAGGCGAACAGGCCCAGCAGCAGCGGTGCCCAGACCAAGTCGAAGCGGTGGAAGTAGGGGCCGATCTCGGTCCAGTTGGTGCCGAGGCGGTAGCCGATGTAGGCCAAAAGCCAGCACCACGGGAGTGAGCCGACGAAGGTATAAAGGTGGAAGCGGCCCAGCGGCATGCGGGCGACCCCGGCGGGGAGGGCGATATAGGTGCGGACCACGGGGAGCATGCGGCTGACCAGCACGGTGAGGTCGCCGTAGCGGTGAAACCAGGCCTCGGAGCGGGCCAGGTCGCCGGGGGCCATGAACAGCCAGCGGCCGTAGCGCTCGGCCAGCGGGCGGCCGCCGTAGAAGCCGACCACATAGGCGGCCATGGAGCCAAGGTTGCAGCCCACGGCGCCCGCCACGGTGACGGCGAGCAGGTCAAACCGGCCGGTGGAGACCAAAAAGCCGGAAAACGGCAGGATGATCTCCGAAGGCAGGGGGATGCAGGCGGATTCAAGCGCCATCAGCAGCATCACTCCGCCGTAGCCGAGGCTGGAGATGACCGCGATGATGTGTAGGCTGAGCCAGGCGAGCATCGCAACAGCATAGCGCAGGCGGCTGCGCCGCCGGCGCGGCTGGCTGCAGCCGGCAACTCGGGCGGGCTTGCCGGAGTTGGGGCCTAGCGCCGCCCGGCGGCAGCGCGGGATTTTTGGCGGCGGGCGGCGGAACGAATGGTAACGTGGGGGTAGGTAAACAACGAGCTATGCAGATCACCTTTTTCGGCACCGGTATTATGGGAGCGCCCATGGCGGCGAATTTGGCGAAGGCGGGGCACACGGTGCGGGTGTGGAACCGGACCCGCGACAAGGCGGAGGTGCCCGGGACCACCTGGGTGGAGTCGCCCGAGGCGGGGGTGGAGGGCGCGGAGGTGGTTTGGCTCTGCCTGAGCGATACGGCGGCGGTGGAAGAGGTGGCGGCAGCGATGCTGGGGGGGGCGCGGCCGGGGCTGCGGGTGGCCGATTCCAGCACCATCTCGCCGCGGGCCAGCCGCGCCTTGGCGGCGCAGTTCGCCGAGCGCGGCGCCACCTGGGTGGATTGCCCGGTGACGGGCTCGCGCAAGGGGGCCGAGGCCGGACAGTTGGTGTTCATCGCGGGCGGGCCGGCGGAGGCGGTGGAGGCGCTGCAGCCGCTGTTCCAGGCCATGGGCCAGCGGGTCTTCCACGTCGGCGACAACGGCATGGGCCTGGCCGCCAAGCTCGCCATGAACCTCAACATCGCCCTGATTTATCAGGGGCTTTGCGAGGGCCTGGTGCTGGCGGAGAAGGCCGGGGTCGCGCCCGAGCAGATGCTGGAGATCATCGGCTCGACCATGCTGCGCTCCGGGGTCAGCGACTATAAGAAAGATGCGGTCTTGCGCCACGACTTCACCCCCAACTTCCCGCTGCGGCTGATGCTGAAGGACATCCACCTGATGCTCGACTTTGCCCGCGAGATGCGGGTCAAGCTGCCGGCGCTGGAGACGGTGGAGGAGGTTTATGCCGTCGCCGACGAGGAGGGGATGGGGGATTTGGACTATGCCGCCAGCCTGACCTTGCTGGAGAAATGGGCGTCGCTGCCCGGGGGCGAGACCACGCTGGCGGCGGACTAGGGAACCGCCGCCGCCCGGGCTGCGTAAGGCCAGCTATGAAGTTCAGAGCCTTTGCCCTCGCCCTGTCCGCTGGACTTTGCCTATTTGCCGCCCGCACCTGCCGCGCCGACCCGACCGGCAGCTTTCACCGCACCTACACCGTCACCGGCGCGGTGACGCTGGAGGTGGTCACCGGGGCCGGCTCCATCCACGTCACCGGCACCCCGGGCAGCGTGGTGACGGTTGACGGCACGATCCATGAGGGCTTTGGCTTGTTCGGTGGCAGCGACCCCAACACCATCCGCACCATCGAGAACAACCCGCCGGTCGAGCAGACCGGCAACACCATCAACGTCCACGGCCTGCACCTGGGGTGGAACAGCCACATTTGGATCTCCTACGTGATCACCACGCCGCCCAACACGCAAGTGACGGCGCACGCGGGCTCGGGGGACATTGACGTGGCCGGGCTGACGGGCAGCGCCGAGCTGGGGACGGGGTCGGGCGACGTGCAAGTGGCCGATTTGGGGGGCAACCTGCGGGCGGGGACGGGCAGCGGCGAGATCCGCTTTGACCATGTGGGGGGTTCGGCGCGGTTTTCCACCGGCAGCGGCTCGATCGAGGGCAACGAGGTGGGCGGGCGCTTCAGCGCCAACACGGGCAGTGGCGACGTGCGGGTGCGGGCGCTGCAGGAGGGGGGCGAGATCCACACCGCCAGCGGGGATCAGGAGCTGGGGGAGGTGCGGGGGGACCTGTCGGCGCACGCCGCCAGCGGCGACATCCAGGCCGAGGGCAGGCTGGAGGGGAGCCACCGCTGGCGCCTCACCACCGCCTCGGGCGAGGTCTCGGTCTCGCTGCCGGCGCAGACCACGGCCAACCTGAGGCTGGAGACGGCCTCGGGGCGGATGGTGGTGAACCACCCCATGCGCTCGCAGGGCGAGATCAGCCGCCATAGCTGGGCCGGGGTGATGGGCAACGGCGGCGGCGCGGGCGCCGAGCTCAGCGTCTCGACCGCCAGCGGCAGCATCCACATCAACTGAGGGCGGGCGGACTCAGAGGCCGCCGGGCTTGGGGGTGAAGTCCACCGAGACGGCGAGGCGCTCGCCCTGGACCTCGAGCACGTTGCAGAAGGTGCGGGCGCCGCGGCGGTTGAACTCGAGCGAGACCTGGGAGCGGCCGATGCGGAGGTGGTGCAGGCGGAGCCAGCCCAGCCACTCCGGCAGCATGGGGTTGACGATGCGCAGCTCGTGGCGGGAGGCGTTGGGGCGGAGGCCGAGGGCGGCGGTGAGCAGCAGGAACCAGGCGCCGGAGGCCCAGGCCTGGGGCGAGCAGGAGACCGGGTAGTTGACCGGCTGGTCGAACTCGCCGCGCTGCACCCCGACGAAGAGTTCGGGCAGGCGCTGGTCGCGGAAGTAGTTGGCGGCCTGGAAGAGGCCGGTGATGAGGCGCAGCAAGGGTTGCTTGAAGTCGTAGAAGGCCAGGCCCTGGGCGATGAGGGAGTTGTCGTGGGGCCAGACCGAGCCGCGGTGGTAGCTGAGGGGGTTGAAGGTGGGCTCGTCGGCGGAGAGGGTGCGGATGCCCCAGCCGCTGTACATGTCGGCGCGCATGAGGCGGCGCGCGACTTGGCGGGCACGCTCGCGCCCGATGATGCGGCTCCAGAGCAGGTGGCCGGCGTTGGAGGTGACGGCGCGCTGGGGCTGCTTCTCGGCGTCGAGGGCACAGGCGTAGTAGGACTGCTCCGGCAGCCAGAATTGGCGCTCGAAGCGGTGGGAGAGCTCGGTGGCCTGGCGCCGCAGGCGGTCGGCGCCGGCGGCGTCGCCGACGGTGCGCAGCAGGCGCGAGAGCCGATAGCGGGCGTCGTAGCAATAGCCCTGCACCTCGCACAGCGCCAGCGGCGGCTTGGGCAGCACGCCCTCGCGGTTGAGGTAGGCGTCCCAGGAGTCTTTCCAGCCCTGGTTGGCGAGCCCCTGGGGGGAGCGGCGCAGGTACTCGACAAAGCCGTCGCCATCGAGGTCGGCGGACTGGTCGAGCCACTCCAGGGCGCGGCGGGCGGCGGGGAGCAGCTCGTTCAACAGGTCGTCGTCCCCGGTCCAGTTGTAGGTCTCGTCCAGCACGATCAGGAACAGCGGGGTGGCGTCCACCGAGCCGTAGTAGGGGGAGTGCGGCATCTCGCCCGCCCGTGTCATCTCGCCCTCGCGCAGCTCGTGCAGGATCTTGCCGGGCTCCTCGTCGCGCCAGTCGTCGCGCTGGGTGCCCTGGTGGCGGGCGAGGTAGCGCAGCGTCTCCTTGGCCAGTTGGGGATGCAGCAGCAGCGACTGGTAGCCGGCGATGAGGGAATCGCGGCCAAAGATGGTGGCGAACCAGGGGATGCCGGCGGCGATGATCTCGCCGACGCGCACCCCGGGCGCCGGGTCGCCGGCCTGGACCTCGAGCGGATCGAGGGCGAAGGGGATGCGCAGCGAGAAGAAATCGCTGGCGGCGGTGGCGAGGCAGCGGGTGAACAGATCGTCGGAGGTCTCGAAGCTGGTGGTGGCGCGCGCCCACTCGGCGTGGCTGTGGCGGCGCTGGGCCAGGCCGACCTCGAAGCTCTGCGCCTCGACCGCCGGCACCGGCCGGCGGGTCGGCGTCCGCTCCGGCGGCGGGCCCGCCGCCACGTTCACCGCGAACAGCAGCGTCTGCTTCTCCCCCGCCCCCAGCCGCAACTCGAAGTCCGCTTGCCGCGCCTTCAACTCGCGCGGCGCCGGGGAAAAGCTGATGGTGGTTTGGCGGAAGAGCTCGTCGCGCCCCAGGTAGGCGAACACCACCGCCTCCGGCCGCAGCACCGGCTCAAAGTAGGTGCCGTGGGCGGCGCGCATCATGCCCCGCACCTGGAACACGTCCACAAAATCCGCATCGAAGTGCAGCTCCACCGTCAGCACCACCGGCTGCAGGTTGAAGTTGTGGAAGGTCAGCCGATCGAGGAACTGGCCCACCAGCAGTTGCTCGCGGTGGATGTGGACGGTGTTTTCGGGCAGATCGAGGTTGTCGCGCACCAGGATGTTGGTGGTGGTGAGCTCGATCTGGGCGAGGATGTTCTGCTGGTTGGCGGCGGAGAGCACCACGGCGCGGTGGCCGTTGACGCGCAGCTCCCAATGGCTGAGGAAGCGGGTGTCCTGGTGGAAGAGGCCGACGTCGGTCGAGCCGGGCGGGGCGATGTCGCCCGCCAGGGCGGTGGCGAGGAAGGTCTTGCCGTCAATCAGGGTGAGGTTGTTCACCCGGCGGGGCTCGCCCGCGGCCAGCACCGAGCGCGGCTGCTCGTGCGGGGTGGCCACCACTTCCAGCTCGCTCCAATTCAGCTCCAGGCCTGATTCCATGGCCACGCCCGATTAGGAGGCCACCGGCAAATCGGCGTCCGCCACCGGCCGCCGCCGCCCGCGCTGGCGCGGCTGCGGCAGCGTGTAGATGGCCAGGTACTGCTCCACCATGCGCTCCAGGCTGAAATGATGCTCGACGTGGGCGCGGCAGAGGCTTGCGGCGATGGGCGGCTCCTGCGCGCGGCGCGCCATGTCGGCGACGTCGCGGCAGATCCAGCCCGAGACGCCGTCGGCCACCACCTCCGGCGCCGAGCCCCGCGCCAGCGCCAGCACCGGCACCCCGCAGGCCATCGCCTCGATCATCACCAGCCCAAACGGCTCCTCCCACTCGATGGGAAACAACAGCGCCCGCGCCCCGGCGAAGAGCTGGTTCTTCTGCTCCAGGTTCACCTCGCCCACGTATTCAATGGTGCGCCCGTCCACCTGGGGCTTGATCTGCCGCTCCCAATAGTCGCGGTAGAGCGGCTGGATCTCGCCGGCGATCTTGAGCGGCAGGCCCGCCCGCCGCGCCACCGCGATGGCGGTGTGGGTGCCCTTGATGGGCGCGATGCGGCCAATGAAGCACAAGTATTCGCGCTTGCCCTCTTGCAGCCGGTAGCGTGCGGTCTGCAGGCCGTGGTGCACCACGCCCAGCCGCGGCATGGTTTCCGCCCGCGCCTGGTTGTGGCTGATGGCCACGTAGCGCACGCGGGGAAAATGGGCGTAGTAGCGGCTCAGCGCCGGCTCGTGGGGATGGTGGAGGGTGTAGACAAAGGGCTGATCGAGGAAGCGCGAGACGTTGAGCCCGGGGGCGTTGTTGAGGTGAATGATGTCACAGTCGCGGGCGGCGTCGTCGCAGGCCCAACTGGAGTGCTCCAGGTCCTCGAGGCTGCTCTCCAGCGCCGACTCGATCGGCCAGCGGCCGCGCATGGCGCGCCAGCGGATCTCGCAGCCCACCTTGGAGGCGCCGACGGTGTAGACAACCGGCCAGTGCCCCTTGGCGCGCAGCCCTTCGGCCAGTTCGGCAACAAACAGCTCCGTTCCCCCGTAGCGCTCCGGCGGCACCGGAATAAACGGCGGAACAACCAGCGCGATCCTCATAGAAGGTATGAGGTTAGAGGCAGAAGGCGGGCTCCGGGGTGGTCTCCGCCCCTCGCGCGGGTGACATTCGGCACTCGGCACTGGCCGCCTAGGCCGGCGCCGTTGGTTGGCGCGGGCCCCAGCGCGCCTGCCCGGCCCGGCTGTAGCAACGCCAGGCCGGTGCGGCGCGCGTCCCGCTTGTGCTCGCGCCTCGCTGTGGCTGCGCCGAATTCGTCCCCCGGGGGCGCAGACGCGCCACTGGCGCGTCTGCGCCTGCGGAATTACGACCACCCCAGAACCCGAAGCGGGTTCTGGGAGCCCCGGTTCGCGACCTTTCGCGCCGATTTTGCCAGCAGGCAAAGCGGCGCGACCCCCGCG
>DATKSZ010000083.1:0-33046 GCA_035531375.1 Terriglobales bacterium
CGTGATCCGCGCCCCGGTGGGGGGCACGATCCTGGAGCGCACCGCCGAGAAGGGCGAGCTGATCACCGCGCAATTTGCCAGCGCGGTCGAGACCGGCGGGCCGCAGGGCTCGGTGGTGACGCTGGCCGACCTCAACGACCTCCAGGTCGAGCTCGACATCTCGCAGAACGACTTCGGCCGCCTCCATCTCCACCAGCCCGGCATCGTCACCACCGATGCCTTTCCCGACCGCCGTTACCAGGGCGAGCTGGCCGAGATCGCGCCCGAAGCCAACCGGCAAAAGGCCACGGTGCAGGTCAAGGTGAAGATCCAGAACCCCGACAGCCGCCTGCGGCCCGACATGAACGCCACCGTGCAGTTCCTGGCCGACCAGGCGCCCAACGCGCCGCCTCCGGCCGGGGTGCTGATTCCGCTGGCGGCGATTCGCGACCGCGCCGGCGCCAAGTACGTCCTGATCCTCGCCAACGGCCGCGTGGCCGAACGCCCGATTCAGGTCACCGCCGACCGCGCCCTGGGCAGCATCGCCACCGGCATCGCTCCCGGCACCGAGGTCATCGTCAAGGCGCCGGGCGAGCTCCAGCCCGGCCAGCGCGTGGTGGCGGGGACGCTGCCGTGAACCCTCCCGTGGTGGAGGCCTCCGGCTTGAGCAAAATCTTCCGCCGCGACCCATTTGTTGTCACCGCCCTGGACGATGTCTCCATCACCATCCCCGAGGGCGAGTTCCTGGCGCTGATGGGCCCGTCGGGTTCGGGCAAGACCACCCTGCTCAACATGATCGCCGCCATTGACCGCCCCACCGCCGGCGAGCTGCGGGTGCGCGGCGAGAACATCTTCCTGCTCGACGACCGCGCCTCGGCCCGCTGGCGCAACGAGTGGATCGGCTACATCTTCCAGACCTTCAACCTGATCCCGGTGCTGACCGCGTTTGAGAACATCGAGCTGCCGCTGCTGCTCACCCCGCTCACCCGGGCGGAGCGGCGCGAGCATGTGGAGACGGCGCTGGAGCTGGTGGATCTCAAGGACCGCAGCCACCATTTGCCCAAGCAGCTCTCCGGCGGGCAGGAGCAGCGGGTGGCGATTGCCCGCTCCATCGTCACCGACCCAACCCTGATCCTGGCCGACGAGCCCACCGGCGACCTCGACAGCCGCAGCGCCAACGAGGTGTTGGAGATCCTGGCGCGGCTCAACCGCGAATTCCAGAAGACCGTCATCATGGTGACGCACGATCCCCACGCCGCCGCCTATGCCCACATCACCCGGCACCTGGAGAAGGGCAAGCTGCTGCCGCTCTAGCGCCGTGCCCGCGCGCGCGCTAGGGCAGGTGCAGCAGGGCGCGCAGGCGGGCGATGCCGCTGGGCGGGGGGTCGAAATGGCGCATCATCCACAGGCTCTGGTTGCGGCGGGCGGTGTTGAAGGTGAGGCTCTGGCCATCCGGGGTGAGGGTGAAGCGCAAGCTGGGGGTGGCGGCAGTCTGGGGGGTGAAATCGGCGCCGAGGTCGCCGATGCGCCGCTGGGCGCGGCTGGCGATCTCCAACTCGACCAGGTAGTTGTGGCCGGGCGTCGAGGTGATGCCGTAGAGCCGCTGGCTGTCGGGCGAGAACGCCACCGCCGCGGTGTCGAACTTGCCCACATCGCGATCCTGCGCGCCATCGGGCGCAACCAGGTGCAGGTCGCCGTCGGGCGCCTGATAGGCGATCCAGGCGCCGTTGGGCGACCAGACGGGAATCAGCGTGATGTCGGAACTGACGGTGCGCAGCTTGCGCGCCGCCGCCTGCCCGCTGGTGGGCGCCACCATCAGGTCGGCTTGGTCGCCGTGCAGGCTCAGGAACGATGCCTGGTTGCCGTCCGGCGACCAGTTGGGGCCGACCTCGATGCCGCGGGTGGCGGCCAGCAGCGGCACCGGGCTGCCCCCGGCGACGGAGGCGATATAGAGCGGATGGCGTTCTTACCGGGGACGAATTCGGCGTAGAGCACCCGGTCGCCGTTGGGCGACAAGGCCGGCGCCATCGGAATCGTTCCCTTCGGCAAGTCGCGCAAGGGCCGCTCGCTGGCGCCGCCCTGGGCGTCGGAGGTATGCAGCCAGAGTTCAGGCTCGCCGTTGCGGCTGGTTTCATACACCAGCGCCGGCTGGCGCAAGGCCCAGGCCGGCATGTTGTTGCTAGTGCCGTTGGCCAGCAAGGGCGACACCACCGCGTCGCTCAGCCGCGCCGCGACCACGTCGAAGTTGCCGCTGGAGCGCACGAACAGCGCCCGGGCGCCGTCGGGCGACGTCGGCGCCGCTTCGCCGTCCACGCTGGAGGTGAGCTGCCGCCAAGCGCCTCCGACATCGGCGAGAAACAGTTGCGGGCTCTGGTTGGGGTTGCGCACGGCGGCGACCAGAAGGTGGCGGCTGTCGGGCATCCAGGCGAAGGTGGGCGTTTCCAGGACCATGCCGAGCTGGCGCAGGATCGGGTGGGGCGGGCGGCGCGGATCGGCCGGGTAGGGCAGCAGCCACGCCAATTCCCGGCCGTTGTCGCCGTGCAGGAACAGCAGCAGGCTCTTGCCGTCGGGCGCAAACGCCATTTGCGGCTGGTTGATGATGTTGGCGGTGGCGAACGGCGCGGGCGCATAGGCGGTCCAATGGGCGCCTCCCGGCGGCGAGACAAAGACGCGATACTGGCCATCGGGGCCGGCGCGCAGCACCGCCCACGCCTGCGGCGACAGGGCCAGGGCTCGCACATCCGCCGGTCCGAAGTCGTACAGCTTCCGCGGCGCTCCGCCCACCGCCGACACGCTCCAGATGCCGCTCTTGCTGTCGCTGTAGAGGACGCCATGGCCGTCGCCCGACCAGCCGCGCACGGTGCCGAGATCGGCAATGTGGGTGAGCTGGGTCGCGACCGGCGAGTTGAGGTAGCGCACGAACACTTGCGCGGGCTGGTTGGCGGTGGGGCTGGCGGCATAGGCCACCGCGGTGCCGTCCGGGGACCAGTACCCGCGGGAGGAGATCCCGGGCTCGAACAGGGAGTAGACAACCTGGGTCGGGTCGGGTCCGCCGCGCCCCAGCGCGAACAGGGCGGTGAGCGCCGCCCCCGCCACCGCCCCCGCCAGCAGCAGCGCCGCCAGGCGGGCGCGCCCCCGGCGCCGGGGCGCCGCCGCGGGCGGCGCGGGCTCGGCCCAGGCGGGGCGCAGCGTCGAGCTCGAGGCCTCGTCCACCGCGGCCAGGGCGAACTCCAGGTCGGCGGCGGTCTGGAAGCGTTGCCGCGGCTCTTTCTCCAGGCAGCGGCGCAGGATGCGGGCGACGGCCGGGGGCAGGGGGGTGCCCGCCAGCACAATGTCGGGCGGGTCATCGCGCAGGATGGCGCTCATCACCTCGACGCCGCTGCTGGCGCCAAAGGCGCGCTTGCCCGCCAGCATTTCATAAAGGACGGCGCCGAGGGCAAAGATGTCGGTGCGCGGGGTGGCGGGTTCGCCGCGCACCTGCTCGGGGGCCATGTAGCCCACCGTGCCCAGCACCATGCCGGGCAGGGTGGCCTCGCCGGGCATGGTGGCGGCCTCGGCGTCGGCGGTGGGCGCGCGCACCGCCTTGGCCAGGCCAAAGTCGAGGATCTTGGCCCGCCCGTCGTTGAGCAGAAAGATGTTCTCCGGCTTCAGGTCGCGGTGGATGATGCCCTGTTCGTGCGCCGCCGCCAGGCCCTGGGCCACTTGGCGGGCGATGGCCAGCGCCCGGCGCAGCGGCAGGGCGCCTGGCCCCAGGCGGGCCCGCAGCGTCTCCCCCTCCAGCAGCTCCATCACCAGGAAGGGCGCTCCGTCCTGTTCGCCCAAGTCGAAGATGGCCAGCAGGTTGGGGTGGTTCAGCCCCGCCAGCGTGCGCGCCTCCTGTTGCAGGCGCTGCAGCAGGCCGGCCTCGGCCATGCCGGCGGAGGCGAGCACCTTGATGGCCACCTCGCGCCCCAGCCGCCGGTCGCGGGCGCGGTAGACCTCGCCCATGCCGCCGGCGCCCAGCAGCCCGACCACCTCATAATATTGGCCCACCAGGCTGCCTGGCGCGAGAGGCATATTCAGGCATGCTAGCACGCGCCCTCGGCCCGGCGCGCAGGCCCAGCCTGCCCGCCGCGGCGCGCGGCCGCCGGGCGGCGGCGCGGCAAGGGTGTAACCGTAGGCAACCGTTACACCTGCCGTCCTTTCTTAAGCTCGTCATAATAGAGCGGCATGGGGAACTGGCGGACGGGCATCGTGCAAGCCGATGCGGAGAATATCCGCATCCGCGGCTACGACATCGGCGAGCTGATGCGGCAGGGAAGCTTTGTGGACACCGTCTTCCTGCTGCATCGCGGCCGCCTGCCCGCGCCGGGCGAGCGCAAGCTCCTGGACGCCATTCTGGTGGGGGTGGCCGACCACGGCTCGGGGGCGCCCTCCTGCGCCACCGCCCGCCTGGTCGCCTCCGGCAACCGCCAGTCGCTGTCGGCGGCGGTGGCGGCGGGGCTGCTGGCGGTGGGCAACGAGCACGGCGGCGCCGGGGCGCAGACCATGGAGATGATCGCCGCCGCCGCCGCCAAGATGCGCGACCAGGGCGTCTCGCTGGCGGCGGCCGCCGAGGAGGCCATCGCCGCCGCGCGGGCGCGGGGCGAGCGCCTGCCCGGGCTGGGCCACCGCGTTCATACCCGCGACCCCCGCGTCGCGGTGCTGTTTGACCTGGCCCGCGCCCACCAGTTGGCCGGCTTGGGGGTGGACTTCATGCTGGCGCTGGAGGCGGCGGTGCGGACCCAGATCAAGCCCATTCCGCTCAATATTGACGGCGCCCTGGCGGCGCTGCTGTTCGACCTGGGCTTTCCGCCCGCCGCCGGCCTGCTGCTGTTCTTGATCGGGCGGGTGGCCGGGCTGACCGCCGAGGTGGCCGAGGAGTATGCGCGCGAGAAGCCGATGCGCATCCGCTTTGCGGTGGAGTATGACGGCGAGCCCCCGCGCTCGATGGAGTGAGGCCAAGAGTGAGAAAGGACAAGCATTGACCGTGGCTACCCCGACCGTTTCGCAGCGTGCCCTGACCGAAGCCGAGCGCGCCGTGGCCGCCGACCTGCTGGCGCGCGCCCGCCAGGCGATGCGGGACATCGCCGCCCTCGACCAGGCGGCGGTGGACCGCCTCTGCCGCGCCCTGGCCTGGGCTACCGCCAACGAGGCCACCGCCACCCGCCTGGCCCACATGAGCGTGGACGAGAGCGGCATGGGCGGCCGCGAGCCCTCCCGCCGCCTCAAGGTGCTGGGCATCCTACGCGACGCCCTGCGCGCGCCCAGCATGGGCATCATCGAGCAGATCCCGGAGCAGGGCATCGTCAAATACGGCAAGCCGGCGGGCGTGATCGCCAGCCTGATTCCGGTCACCAGCCCGGTGGTCACCCCGGCCGGCACGGCCATCTACGCCCTCAAGTGCAAGGACGCGGTGATCTTCTGCCCCCATCCCGCCAGCAAGCGCACCACCGGCGAGGTGGTGCGCATCCTGCGCGCCGTGCTGCAGCGCGAGGGCGTCACCCCCGACGTCTTTCAGTGCGTGGAGAAGCCCAGCATCCCCCTCACCCAGGAGCTGATGGCCACCTGCGACCTGACCATCGCCACCGGCGGCCAGCCCATGGTGCGCGCCGCCTACAGCTCGGGCAAGCCCGCCTACGGCGTCGGCGCCGGCAACGCCACCGTGGTGGTGGACGACAGCGCCGACATTGCCGAGGCGGCGCGCCTGATCCGCAGCAGCAAGACCAACGACAACGGCTCGGGCTGCTCGGCCGATGGCAACGTGCTGGCCGACAGCCGCATTTACGACGCCTTGCTGGCGGCGCTGCAGCAGGAGGGCGGCTATCTGGTCAACGAGCAGGAGAAGCAGCGGCTGCGGGCAGCCTACTGGGACGCCGACGGCCACCGCACCCCCAAGACCATCGCCCGCCCCGCCGCCGTGGTGGCCGAGCTGGCCGGCATCGCCCTGCCTCCCGACAAGACCTTCCTGCTGGTGCGGGAGGACCACATCGGCAAGCAGCACCTGTTCTCCACCGAGAAGCTGGGGCCGGTGCTGGCCATCTTCCGCTGCGACGGCTTCGCCGACACCCTGCGCAAAGTGGAGCAGGTGTTCGAGACCGGGGGCAAGGGCCACTCCTGCGGCATCTTCTCCCGCAACGACGACCACATCCACCAGTTGGCGCTGGCCGCCCCGGTCAGCCGCATGATGGTGCGCCAGCCGCAGTCGCGCGCCAACGCCGGCAACTTCACCAACGGCATGCCCATGACCTCGAGCATGGGCTGCGGCATTTGGGGCGGCAACATCACCAACGAGAACATCTCGCTCAAACACTACATGAATGTGACCTGGGTCAGCCGGCCCATCCCGGAGGACCGGCCATCGGATGCCGAGCTGTACGGCGAGTTCTACAACTCCGAGGTGTTCTAGGTGTCTTCTATGACCAATCCCGCCGCCGCGCCCGCCGCCGCGCCCGCCCCGCCCCTGCCGGTGAAGTCGCCGCGCGACCCCACCCCGCCGGGCGAGCGGGTGGCCGCCTACGGCCTGGTCGCCTACCTGGAGCGGCTGGGGGTCGAGGTCATCTTCGGCCTCTGCGGCCACACCATCATCGCCATGCTGGACGCGCTGCGCGGCAGCTCGATCCGCTTCGTCACCTTTCGCCACGAGCAGCTCGCCGCCCACGCCGCCGACGGCTACGCCCGCGCCTCGGGCAAGCCCGGGGTGCTGCTGCTGCACCTGGGCCCGGGCCTGACCTGCGCCGCCACCGGGGTGGCCAACGCCGCCCTGGACAGCATCCCGCTGGTGGTGATCGCCGGCGACGTGCCCTCCTACTACTACGGCCGCCATCCCCACCAGGAGGTCAACCTCCACCAGGATGCCGACCAGTGCCAGATCTACCGCCCCTTCTGCAAGCGCGTCTACCGCGTGGACCGCGCCGCCGACCTGCCGCGCGTGATGGAGCGAGCCTTCCATCTGGCGCAGTCGGGCCGCCCCGGCCCGGTGCTGGTGGATGTGCCCATGGACGTGTTCTCCGCCGACCTGCCCGCCGACGCCTTCCAGCAGGCGCCGCCGCAGTTGCAGGCGCCCGGGCTGGCGCCGGAGACCGCCGCCCGCATCGCCGAGAGCCTGGCCGCCGCCGCGCGCCCGGTGCTCTACGCCGGCGGCGGCGTGCTCTCCTCCGGCGCCGCCCCCGCCCTGCGCGCGCTGGCCGAGGCGCTGGAGGTGCCGGTGGCCCACACCCTGATGGGCAAGGGCTGCCTGCCCGAGGACCATCCCCTGCTGCTGGGCATGACCGGGTTCTGGGGCACGCCCATCGCCAACGAAAAGTGCCGCGCCGCCGACCTCATCCTGGCGGTGGGCACGCGCTTCGGCGAGGCCAACTCCAGCTCCTGGGACCCGCGCTATACCTTCGAGATGCCGCCCACGCGGCTGCTGCAGATCGACATCGACGCCGCCGAGATCGGGCGCAACTATCCGGTGGAGCTGGGCGCGGTGGCCGACGCCCAGCTCGCCCTCACCGCCATCGCCGAGGCGGCGCGCCGGCTGCGGACGCCCCGGCGCGAGGGGCTGCGCGCCGAGATCGCCGCCGGCCGCCAGGCCTTTGCCGCCCACTGGAGCGAACAGTGGAGTTCGGACCAGTTTCCGCTGCGCCCGGAGCGCATCCTCAGCGAGGTGCGCCAGGCCCTGCCCGCCGACGGCTTCATCGTCACCGATGTGGGCTGGAACAAGAACGGCGTGGGCCAGCAGTTCCCCATCACCGTGCCCGGCACCTTTGTCACCCCCAGCGGCCTGGCCACCATGGGCTTCGGCGCCGCCGCCGTGCTGGGGGTGAAATACGCCCAGCCGCGCCGCGCCGCGCTCTGCCTGGTGGGCGATGGCGGCTTTGGCGCCAACCCCTCGGTGATCGCCACCGCCATGGAGGCGGGCCTGGCGGTGGTCTGGGTGGTGATGGACAACGCCGCCTTCGGCACCATCGCCGGCTTGGAGGAGATGCACTACGGCACCGAGTTCGGCTGCCTGTTCGAGCGCGACGGCGCCCGCTACCGGGTGGACTACGCCGCCATGGCGCGCGCCTGCGGCGCGCGCGGCATCCTGATCCGATCCGCCGCCGAGCTGGGCCCGGCGCTGGCCGAGGCGCTGGCGGCGCCGCTGCCCACGGTGATCCAGGTGGCGATGGAGAACGTCCCCACCCCCACCCCCGGCTACTGGAACATCAATGACATCTACCGCCGGGGCGAGTAAGCCCAGCCATCCCCGCGGCGCCGGCCTCCGCCCCCCGCCCGCGGGGCGCGCTTGGGCGGTGTGGTCCGCCGCCGTCCTGTTCTATTTGCTGGCCTACTACGTGCGCGTCTCCCCGGCGGTGATGACGAACGAGCTGATGCGCGCCTTCCACATCGGCGCCGCCAGCCTCGGCACCCTCTCCGCCACCTATTTCTACGCCTACGTCGCCATGCAGATCCCCACCGGCCTGCTGGTGGATAGCTGGGGGGCGCGCAAGCTGCTGGTGGTGGGCACCGTCTCGGCCGCGGTCGGCAGCGTGATTTTCGGCTGGACCGGCAACTTCGATGTCGCCTGCCTGGCGCGCGCCCTGGTGGGGGGCTCGACCGCGGTGGCCTGGGTGGTGACGCTGAAGCTGATCACCCATTGGTTTCCGGCGCGCCGCTTCGCCATGCTCAGCGGCCTCAGCCTGTTCATCGGCAACCTGGGCGCGCTGGTGGCCCAGATCCCGCTGCGCCTGCTGGTGCAGCGCTTCACCTGGCGGCCGGTGTCGCTGGCGGCGGGGGGGGTGCTGCTGGCGCTGACCGGGCTGGCGCTGTGGCTGGTGCGCAACGATCCCAGCCAGAACGGCTACGCCAGCTACGCCCCCGACAGCCTGCGCTCGCCCGCCCCGCGCTCCTGGGGCGCGATGCTGCGCGGCCTGGGCGACTTGTTCCGCTATCGCAACACCTGGCTCATCTTCTTTGCCCAGGGCGGACTGCTTGGCCCGGTGCTGGCCTTTGCCGGCTTGTGGGGGCCGGCCTATCTGTCCGCCCGCTACGGCCTCTCCGCCACCGCCGCTGCCGGGGTGGACTCGGTGATGCTGGTTGCCTTCGCCGTGGCCAGCCCCCTGATGGGCTACTTTTCCGACCTGATCGGGCGGCGCAAGCCGCTCTACCTCGGCGGCGCCGCCGTCGCCGCCCTGGGCTGGGGGGTGATGCTCTACCTGCCCGGCCTCTCCCTGCACGCCTTTGTGGTGACGGCGGCGATCACCAGCTTTGCCGCCGCCGCCATCATCCTGGGCTTCGCCTTTGGCAAGGAGTCGGTGCCCGAGCCGTACTTGGGCACCATCTCCGGGCTGGTCAACATGAGCAACCAGCTCGGCCCCATGCTGCTGCAGCCGGCCATCGGCTGGATGCTGGACCGCTACTGGACCGGCCAACTCGCCCACGGCGCGCGGGTCTACGGCCTCGGCGCCTTCCAGGCCGCCTTCGTGCTGATGGTGCTGTGGTCGCTGCTGGCCGTAGTGATGCTGGCCTGCACCCGCGAGACCCACTGCCGCCAGATGGCCTGAGCCGCGCTCGGCGGGAGTAGACTGGGGGCGGTGGCAACCATGGAAAATCCGGCGGCGGCGCCCGAGGCCAACAAGGCGGTGCTGGCGCAGTTGGCCCGCATCTCCAACAGCGTCACATTTCGCGGGGCCGGCCGGTTGCGGCGCTTTCTCGAGTTCATCGTGGCCGAGACGCTGGCCGGCCGCAAGGACCAGATCAAGGAGTACGTGGTCGGGGTCGCCGTCTTCGACAAGCCCGAGAGCTTCGACCCCCGCAGCGACCCCATCGTGCGGGTGCAGGCGCGCCGCCTGCGGGCGGTGCTGGAGCGCTACTACCACGAAGAGGGCTACGGCTCCGAGCTGGTGATCGAGCTGCCCAAGGGCGGCTACGCGCCGGTGCTGAAGCCGCGCGCGCCGGCGCCGGCGCGCACCGCGCTGGCGGTGGCGCTGGTGAACCGCAACACGGTGGCGGTGCAGGCCATTGCCGACCACAGCCACCAGGGCGAGCTGGGCTACTTCTGCCAGGGGCTGCAGCAGGAGATGGTCTGCGCCCTGGCCCAGGTGCCCGGCCTGCGCGTGCTGGCCACGCCCCCCGGCGACGGCCGCGGCGCCGCGGGCGAAGCCGCGGCGGCGCTGCTGGCCGGCGGCAGCGTGCGCAAGTCCCGCGAGGCGCTGCGCGTCATCGTCCACCTGATGGACGGCGCCAGCGGCTGCTATCTCTGGTCCGACGGCGTGGACGGCGAGATGGGCGAGCTGTTTGTCCTGCAGCAAAAGGCCGCCCGCCTGCTGGCGGCGCAGGTGCAGGGCGAGATCGGCGGCGACAAGCGCCCCGCCCGCCGCCCCGCCGAAAACCTGGCCGCCCGCAACCTCTACCTGCAGGGCCGCTACCACCTCAACCAGCGCACCGAGGAGAGCCTGCGCAAGGCCGCCGAGTTCTTCGAGCGCGCCATGCTGGAGGACCCGCAGTACGCCCTCGCCCACAGCGGCTTGGCCGATGCCTACTCCCTGCTCAGCCACTACGGCGTGCTCGCCCCCGCCGAGGTCTGGACCAAGACCGCCGCCCACGCCGCCACCGGGGTGATGCTCGATCCCAACTCGGTGGAGGCGCAAACCTCGCTCGCCCACGTCAAGGCCAGCCAGGACTGGGACTGGGCCGGCGCCGAGCACCAATTCCGCCACGCCATCGCGCTCGATCCCGCCTACGCCACCGCCCACCACTGGTACGCCATGAACTGCCTCTCCCCCTCCGGCCGCCTGCAGGAGGCGCTGGACGAGGTGCGCATCGCCCAATCGCTCGACCCCGTCTCCGCCATCATCGCCCGCGACCTGGCCCTGATCCATTGCTACCGCCGCGAATACGAGCTGGCGCTGGAGCAGTGCGACCACACCATCGAGCTCAACCCCCACTTCTCCGCCGCCTTCTGGACGCTGGCCCTCATCCAGCAGCAGCGCCACGACTTCGAGGAGGCCGCCGCCGCCTGCCAGCGCGCCATCCACCTCTCCCCCGCCTCGCCCCGCATGTACGGCGCCCTGGGCTATCTCTACGCCCTCACCGGCAAGCGCAAGCTTTGCCAGGAGGTGCTGGACAAGCTGCGCGAGTTCTCCGCCGCGCGCTATGTCTCCCCCATGGAGTTCGCCTCCCTGCATTTTGCCCTGGGGCAAAACGACACCGGCTTCGAGTGGCTGGCCAAGGCCTGCCAGGACCGCTGCATCGAGCTGCTCAGCGTCAACGTGGACCCGCGCTTCGACCAGCCCCGCCAGGACCGCCGCTTCGCCGACGTGGTCCGCCAGCTCGGCCTGGCCAGCGACCGCCCCCGCCCCGCCCGCGCGCCCAAGCCGCCGCCGGCGTCCGAGAAGCGCGCCCGCGCCGCGCGCCGCTCCTAATCCCCGTCGCCCGCCTCCGCGCCGCGCGCCGCCCGCGCCGCACCGCGCGCCGACCCCAACCCCGGGCTTATCTTGTAACCGTTCGCTACGGTTACACCCATTGCAACGCCTGGGCCGAATGCTACACTCCAGGACGTTTGGCCCAAGATTTCCGCCGCTGCCGCGCTAGGCGGCGGAGACCCAAAAAGGAGTTCGTCCATGCGAACGCTCGCCACCCTGGCCCTGTTGTGTTGCCTTGCCTGTCCCCTCGCGATGGCCCAGTCGGTCTCCACCGCCCAAATGGCCGGCACCGTGACCGACGCCTCCGGCGCCGCCGTCCCGGGCGCGCAATTGGTCGCCACCCAGACGGCGACGTCGTTCACCCGCATCACCACCAGCGGCGCCAACGGCAGCTACACCCTGTCCAACCTGCCGGTCGGTCCGTACACCCTGAAGGTCACCGCCACCGGGTTCCAGACCTACCAGCAGACCGGCATCGTGCTGAATGTGGCCAGCAACCCCACCGTCAACGTCGCCCTCAAGGTGGGCGCGCAGACGCAAGAGGTGGAGGTGGCCTCCGACGCCGCCATGGTCGAGACCCACGCCACCGGCGTGGGCGACGTGGTCAACCAGCGCAGCATCGTGGACCTGCCCCTCAACGGGCGCCAGGCCACCAACCTGATCCTGCTCTCGGCCGGCGCCACCGCCGCCCCGGGCGGCGACTTGAACACCAACAAGAACTACCCCACCCAGTCCATCTCGGTGGCGGGCGGACAGATCAACGGCATCGCCTACCTCCTCGACGGCGCCAGCAACAACGATCCCTTCAACAGCCTCAACCTCCCCTTCCCCTTCCCCGACGCGCTGCAGGAGTTCAAGGTGCAGACCAGCGCCCTGCCGGCGCAATACGGCGCCCACGCCTCGGCCGCCGTCAACGTGGTGACCAAGTCGGGCAGCAACCGCTTCCACGGCGACCTGTTCGAGTTCGTGCGCAACGGCGTCTTCAACGCCAACAACTTCTTTTCCAACGCCAAGGGCCTGCCGCGCGACAGCCTCAAGCGCAACCAGTTCGGCGGCACCCTGGGCGGCCCCATCGTCAAGAACAAGCTTTTCTTCTTCGGCGGCTACCAGGGCACCATCGTGCGCTCCAACCCGCCCAACCGCACCTCCTACGGCGTCACCCAGGCGATGCTCAACGGCGACTTCACCACCGTTGCCAGCTCCCAGTGCCAAACCAAGCCGGTGACCCTGGCCGCCCCCTTCGTCAACAACCAGATCAACCCCGCGCTGTTCAACAAGGCCGCGCTGGCCTTCCTCACCCACATTCCCATCTCCACCGACCCCTGCGGCGCGATCAACTACGGCATCAGCCAAAACAACCACGAGAACCAGGCCATCGGGCGGGTGGACTACACCATGAACTCCCACCACTCGATGTTCTTCCGGTACTTCCTGGGCCACTACGTGCTGCCCATCGCCTCCGGCGTGAGCAGCAACGTGCTCGAGGCCAACCAAGTGGCGCAGAACGACCAGTCCCAGTCCATGGCCTTTGGCGACAACTACACAATCAGCCCCGACACCGTCAACGTGTTCAGCGCCTCGCTGATCCGCACCTACGCCTACCGCCAGATTCCGCCCTACCCCTCGCCGGCCGACATTGGCGTTCCGGTGTTCAGCCCCATCCCCAGCTTCATGGGCATCAACGTCAGCGGCGCTTTCAACCTCGGCGCCGGCGCCACCAACCCCGGCTACTTCAACTCCACCGCGCCGCAACTGGCCGACGACCTCACCATGGTGCGCGGCAACCACCAGATCCAAGTCGGCGTGAGCTGGATCCACGCCATCATGAACACGGTGAACAACCGGCCCACCAACGGCGCCTTCAGCTTCGGCGCCTCCTACACCGGCTTGTCCATGGGCGACTTCCTGCTGGGCGACCTGAGCAGCTTCCTGCAGGGCAATCCCGACTGGGAAAACGACCGCGAGAACCTCCTCGGCGCCTATGCCCAGGATTCCTGGAAGCTCACCCCCCACCTCACCCTCAGCTACGGCTTGCGCTGGGCGCCGTTCCTGCAGCAGCAGAATTGGAACAAATGGGTGGAGCACTTCGATCCGGCGCAGTTCACCGCCGGCGTCCACAGCAACGTTTACTCCAACGCCCCCGCCGGCCTGACCTTCCCGGGTGACCCCAACTATCCCGGCCATGCCCTGTCGTTCGACCAGAAGAAGGACATGGAGCCGCGCGCGGGCTTGATCTGGGATCCGTTTGGCGATGGCCGCACCTCGATTCGCGCCTCCTACGGGCTGTTTTTCGACCAGCCGCACATGTTCTTCTACACCCGCGAGTCCAACAACCCGCCTTGGGGCGCCTCCATCAATTTGACCAATCCGGTCGGCGGCTTCTCCAATCCCTGGCAGGGCTATCCCGGCGGCAACCCCTGGCCGGCGCTGGCCGCGGTGGGGCCGAACATGCCCTTCCCGCTGTATGGCGTCTATGTCAACGTGCCGCAGCACGTGCACCCCACCTATGTGCAGCAGTGGAACGTGAGCATCGAGCGGCAGATCGGGAACAACGACGCAGTCTCGGTCAACTACATCGGCAACGAGACCGCGCACCTGTGGCTGGGCACCGAGATGAACCCGGCTGTCTACAATGCCAGTTGCGGCGTCAGCCTGGCCGCCTACAAGGGCTGCCTGGGCACCACCAACAAGCGCCGGGTGCTGTACCTGCAAAATCCCGCCCAGGGGCAGTACTTCTCCACCATTGGTCAGGTGGATGACGGCGGCACGGCCAGTTACAATGCCCTGATCATGAGCGAGCGCCACCGGCTGAGCAACGGGCTGAGCTTCCAGGGCAATTTCACCTGGTCGCACTGCATCACCGACGCCGCCACCACCGAGCTCACCGGCCCCACCTACGTCAATCCGGCCAACCGCCGCCTGGACCGCGGCAACTGCGCCTCCGACCTGCCCGTGGTGGTCAACGGCTCGGTGATCGGCGACAGCCCCTGGCATTTCAAGGGCATCGGCGGGACGCTGGCCAATGACTGGCGCCTGTCCACCATCTTCTCCTGGCGCTCGGGCGGCTTCAGCAGCCCCGGCCTCAGCGGCCTCATCACCGATCCCGCCCTCACCGGCACCGGCAGCCGCCCCAACGTCGGCACCGGCAGCCAGTTGCTGCCCGCCATGACCCCGGTGGGGACGCAGGGCAACCTGCAATACGTCAACCCGGCGGCCTATGCCATCCCCGCCTTCGGCAGCTTTGGCAACGCCGGCGTCGCCACCATTCCCAACCCCCACTCCACCCAGCTCGACATGTCGCTGTCGCGCATCGTGGCCCTGAAGGAGGGCCGCAGCGTGCAGTTGCGCTGGGACGTGTTCAACGCCCTTAACCTGGTCAACTTCGGCGCGCCCAACACCGGCTTTGGCGGCTCGATCTTCGGCCAGATCACCAGCGCGGGCGATCCGCGCATCATGCAACTGGCGGTAAAATACCTCTTCTGAGGAACTCGATGCGAACCCTCTGGTTGGCGGCGGCGCTCAGCGCGGCTTTGCTGGCGCCGCTGGCGGCGCAGACGGATTGGCCCAGCTTCGGCCACGACCCCGGCGGGCAGCGCTACTCGCCGCTCACCCAGATCACCCCCGCCAACGTGGACCGGCTGGGCGTGGCCTGGTCGTTCAACACCGGCATGAGCGACCGCTCCTATCAGGCCACGCCGCTGGTGGTGGGCGACGTCATGTACGTCACCACCCCCACCGAGCAGGTGGTGGCGCTCGACGCCGACACCGGCCGGCAGCTCTGGAAGTATGACCCGCACGAGGCGCGCGTGCGCGTCAACCGCGGCATCTCCTACTGGCCGGGAGATGCCACGCACGCTCCCCGCATCGTGCTGGCCACCTCCGGCGACGGCCGCCTGATCGAGCTCGACGCCCACACCGGCTTGCCGGTGGCCAGCTTCGGCGACCAGGGCAGCGTGATCGTGCGCACCGGGCTGACCGGGCCGGCCGGCGGCTTCGGCAATTACGGCTTCACCTCGCCTCCGGCCATCTACCGCAACCTCATTATCCTCTCGCCCGACCTGCAGGAAGGGCCCAGCCACGGCCTGCCCGGCACCGTCTCCGCCTTCGACGCCCTCACCGGCAAGCTGGCCTGGCGCTTCTACCTCACCCCGCGCCCGGGCCAGTTCGGCAACAAGACCTGGGGCCCGGGCGGCTGGATCAACCGCTCCGGCCCCGCCGCTTGGGCCGGCATCACCGTGGACGACCAGCGCGGGCTGGTCTTCGTCAACACCGCCAATCCCGCCGACAGCTACTACGGCGCCGACCGCCCCGGCCAGGATCTGTTCGCCAACTCGCTGGTGGTGCTCCACGCCGCCACCGGCAAGCTGGCCTGGTATTTCCAGGCGGTGCACCACGACATCGAAGACACCGACATGGCCGGTCCGGCGGCGCTGATTCAGGCCGGGCCCGACGGCGTCCCCGCCGTCGCCACCATGACCAAGTCGGCGCTGATGTTCATCCTGAACCGCAACACCGGCAAGCCCATCTTCGGCGTCCAGGAGACGCCGGTGCCGGGCAGCGACGTGCCCGGCGAGCACCTCTGGCCCACCCAGCCCCTGCCGGTGCTGCCGCCGCCGCTGGCGCTGCAGTCCGCCACCGTCGCCGACGTCTCCACCGTCACCCCCGAGTCGGAGCAGTACTGCCGCCAGCAGTTCGCCCAATACAAGAACCTGGGCCGCTACACCCCCTTCCAGTTGGAGCCCACCCTGATCTTTCCCTCCTCCATCGGCGGGGTCAATTGGGGCGGCATGAGCTATGACCCGGCGCTGGGCTATATCTTCGTCAACAGCAGCCAACTCGGCAACAAGGGACAGTTGGTGCCCGCCAGCAAGATGCCGGCCTTCCGCGGCCGCGGCCGCCGCGGCGGCGGCGAAGGCCCGCCCCCCCTGCACGGCGGGCGCGCCCCGTCGCGCGAGGTGATGCCCTACCGCGACCCCGACGTGGGCCAGCGCTTTGTGGACAACCAGGGCTATCCCTGCCAGCAGCCGCCCTGGGGCCTGTTGACCGCCATCAATGCCCGCACCGGCCAGTTCGCCTGGCAAGTGCCGCTGGGCGAATATCCGCAACTCACCGCGCTCGGGGTCAAGCCCACCGGCACCCCCAACCTCGGCGGCACCATCGCCACCGCCGGGGGCGTGGTCTTCGTCGGCGCCACCACCGATGGCGCCTTCCGCGCCTTCGATGCCCGCACCGGCAAGCAGCTCTGGCAGGCGCCGTTGAACGGCTACGGCCTCGCCACCCCCTCCACCTATCAGGGCCGCAACGGCAAACAGTACGTCGCCATCGCCGTCGGCGGCGCCGGCAGCCTGCGCGGCGTGCGCCACATTGTGGACTCCGCCCCCAACCGCATCGTGGTGTTTGCCTTGGGCGCGCCCCCGGCGCGCGCCGCCAAGTCCGCCCCCGCGGCCGCCGCCAGCGCCGCCGCCAGCGACACCCCCACCGCGCTGCCGCCCGGCGCCGGCCGCGACCTGGTGGTGAACGCCTGCTCGCAGTGCCATTCGCTCTCCACCGTGACCGGCACCCGCCAGGGCAAGGGCGACTGGAGCGCCACCGTGGACGAGATGATCGGCCGCGGCGCCCCGCTCAGCGACGCCGAGGAACTGATCGTCGTGGACTACTTGGCCAACCACTTCGGCGGCCAGTGACGGGCGGCCGCGGAACGGAGCGGTGTATCAGCGAGGTGTAACAGCTATGAAGAGCGCGCGACCTCTGGGGTGGTGCTGCATCGCGATTCTCTGTGCCGCGGTGGGCGCGGCGGCGCAAGCTCCGGCCCGCCCCCCCGCCTCCCCGCAGGCGCTGGCGGGCGCCTATCCCTTCCCCCAGGGCGACCCCAGCGGCGGCCGCGGCTTCGGCCGCGGCGCCCCCGCCCCGCGCAACATGAAGACGCTGCTGGTGTGGGCCGACACCCGCAACGGCATCGCCCAGCACGACTCGGTCTCCCACGCCGCCGCCGTGATCGAGCGCATGGGCTATGAGACCGGCGCCTATTACACCTTCATCCGCACCGACTCCAACATCATCTCCTACCATCCCAAGATGACCACCGGCCAGCCCGCCAGCGGCGGTCCGAGCCTGGCCAACGTGGACGCCATCTTTTTCTTGGGCCACCGCGACGTCCCCATTGACGCCGCCCAGAAGGCCGAGCTGCTGCATTTCGTGCACGACGACGGCAAGGGGTTCGTGGCCGCCCACATGGCCTCCACCGCCTGGATGGACTGGCCCGCCTTTGGCGACCTGCTGGGCGGGCGCTTCGACCAGCACCCGTGGGGCATCACCACCGCCCCCGTCATCGTCGAGGACCCCGGCTTCCCCGGCATGCAGTTCTTCCCCCGCGTCTTCTCGTTCCACGACGAGTTCTACCAGATCAAGGATTTTTCCCCCCAGAACAGCCGCGTGCTGATGCGGCTGGACACCGCCGGGCTGGACATGTCCCGCCCGGGCGTGCAAAAGGCCGACGCCCCCTACGCCATCACCTGGGCCAAAATGTACGGCAAGGGCCGCGTCTTCTACTCCGCCCTCGGCCACGACGCCTCCACCTGGGACAACCCCGCCATCCAGCGCATGTGGTTCAACGCCATCGAGTGGGCGCTGGGGGTGATCCCCGCCGACGTCACCCCCCGCCCGGTCTCGACCACGGTGCCGCCCCCGCCGCCCGCCTATGGCCGCGGCGGGCGCGGACGCCGCGGCGGGCGCGGGCTCGGCCGCTAGCCGCCTTTTTGCCAGGAGACCCCATGACCCGTCGCCAATGGATGAAGATGCTCGGGCAGGGCGCCGCCGCCGGCATGGCGCTGCCGCTGGCGGCGCAGCTCCCGCCCCCGGGGCAGCAGCAGCGCGCCGCCGCCCCCGGCTCCCGCCACCCGGCGCAGATGGGGGGCATGGCCACTCCCCGCCGCCCCGGCCGCAAGAACGTGCTCGCCTGGGGCGATGTGCGCAACGGCTTCCAGCACGACTCCGTCTCCCACGCCTTCAGCGTGATCGAGGAGCTGGGCTACGTCTCCCAGCTCTATGACACCTACATCCGCACCGACTCCCAGCTCATCACCAAGCACGGCCTCTACGGCAGCGACGGCCAGGTGGTCTACGGCCACGACCTCAACGACTTCGACGCCATCTTCTTCTTCGGCGTGCGCGAGATTGACCTCACCGCCGAGCAGCGGGCCGACCTGCTCGCCTTCGTGCACGACGACGGCAAGGGCTTCGTCGCCGTCCACACCGCCACCACCGCCTTCATGTCCTGGCCCGAGTTCGGCGACCTGCTCGGCGCCCGCTTCGTCAACCATCCCTGGAATACGGTGGAGGCGCCGGTGGTCGTCGAGGACCGCTCCTTTCCCGCCACCCGCTTCCTGCCGCCCGTCTTCAACTTCCGCGACGAGATGTACCAGAACAAGGGCATCAACCGCGACGAGGTGGACGTGTTGCTGCGCCTGGACGTCAGCCATCTCGACACCCGCCAGGCCAACATCGAGCTCCACAACGGGGATTTCCCCCTGGCGTGGTCGAAATCCTACGGCAAGGGCAAGGTGTTCTATTGCGCCCTCGGCCATCACCGCACCGTCTGGGATATTCCCGACGTCCAGCGCATCTATTTCGAAGCCCTGCGCTGGGCGCTGGGCCTGACCCCGGGCGAGATCCGGCCGCACCCGATGCGCCCGGCCGCGGCCGCGCCGGTGCCGCTCGCCCCCCCGCTGGCGCCCTGCGGCCCCGCCTGGGCGCTGGCTTCCAGGCGGCGGTAGCCTTTTACCGTATCGGTACGGTTACAGCGTTGCCCCCGCGGGGGCGGCCAGTAAGCTTGACTCGTCCGTGACAGCGGAGGGTTCATGAAAGCAAGCTGGCTGCTCGCCACTCTGTTTTCCGCCTCGGTCCTTCTCGTCGCGCAAACCCAAACCTCGCAGGTTTCCGGGCTGGTGTTGGATCCGGCGGGAGCGGCCATTCCCGGCGCGGCGGTGAGCATCGTCAACACCGGCACCGGACTGGCCCGTTCCGCGCAAAGCGGCGCCAACGGCGCCTATACGCTGACCAACCTTCCCCCCGGCAACTACACCCTGCGGGTTGCCAAAGCCGGCTTCGACACCTTCGTCCAGTCGGGAATCGTGCTGCAGGTGAACACCAACCCCTCCATCAACGCCAATCTCCGCCTCGGCGCCAGCACCCAAGAGGTTCGGGTCCGGGCCGACGCCGCCCAAGTCGAGACGCACACCAACTCGATCGGGCAGGTCATTGGCGAGCAGAGCGTGGTGGATCTGCCGCTCAACGGCCGCCAGATTACCCAGTTGGTCACGCTGTCGGGGGCGGCGGTGGCGGCGGTGCCGATCAGCGCGGCGCAGGCGCTGACCTCCAACAAGGACTATCCCAGCGCCTCCTCCTTCTCCGTGGCCGGCGGGCAAGGCGGGCAGACGCTGTTCGTGCTGGACGGCGCGCCCCATATGGATCCCATCTCCAACGTCGGCCTGCCCATGCCCTTTCCCGACGCCCTGCAGGAGTTCCGGCTGGAGACCAGCGCCCTGCCCGCCAACTACGGCGAGGAGCCCGGCGGCGTGGTCAATGTGGTCACCAAATCGGGCGGCAACCAGTTCCACGGCGACCTGTTCGAGTTTGTCCGCAACTATGCCTTCAACGCCCGCAATTTCTTTGCGCCCACCCGCGACTCGCTCAAGCGCAACCAGTTCGGCGGCACCCTGGGCGGCCCCATCGTGAAAGACAAGCTCTTTTTCTTCGCCGGCTACCAGGGCACCTTCGAGGGCACGGCGCCCGCGCAAAACATCGCCTATGTCGCCACCCCCGCCACCTTGGCCGGCGATTTCACCCAGATCGCCTCGCCCACCTGCAACAACGGCCGCCAAATCACGCTCAAGGCCCCCTTCGTCAACAACCAGGTCAACCCCAACCTGCTCAATGCGGTGGCGCTCAAGGAGCTTGCCCTGCTCCCCACCTCCAGCGACGCCTGCGGCAGGACCTCTTTCGCCATCCCCAGCAGCGACCACGAGAACCAGGTGGACGGCCGCGTGGACTGGGACAAGAGCGCATCCCACACCCTGTTCGCGCGCTATTTCGTCACCGATTTCGCCCACGCGCCCTACTACCAGAACGACCTGCTGACGGTCTCCACGGATGCCAGCGTGGGCCTGGCCGACCGGGTGCAGTCGCTGGTCCTGGGCGACACCTATATCTTCAGCCCCACCCTCATCAGCTCCGCCCGCGTGAGCTTTTCCCGCTCCGCCATCCGCCGCTACGTCCCCACCACCTATCCCACCCTGGCCTCGCTGGGCGCGGGGGTGACGCCCCAGGTGGCCAACTATCAGTTCACCAGCGTCAGCGGCTATTTCACCGTCGCCTGCGCCAACTGCAATCCCGGCCCCTGGATCTCCAACGACTTCCAGGCCTCGGAGGACCTCACCTGGATCCACGGCAACCACCAGGTCGAGTTCGGCGCCAACTGGATGCACTCCCAGCTCAACGGCTTCGGCACCTTCCAGGCCAATGGCGACCTCTTCTTCAGCGGGCAAGTGAGCGGCAACGCCCTGGCCGACTTCGAATTGGGCAATCCCTCCCTGCTGCTGCAGAGCAACGGCCAGGTGCTGCATGACCGCATCAACGCCCCGTCCCTCTATATCCAGGACAACTTCCGCCTCACCCCGCGCCTGACCATCAACGCCGGGCTGCGCTGGGATCCGTATTTGCTGCCCTACAACGCCGACCACCAGGCCAGCATCTTCGATCCCGGCTGGTTTGCGGCCGGCGTCCACAGCCAACGCTTCACCAACGCCCCGCAGGGGACGCTGTTCTACGGCGATGCGGGAATGCCGGGCGCCTCCTACGGCTTTGGCAAGGTCGCCAATTTCGCGCCGCGGCTGGGGCTGATCTTCGATCCCCAGGGCAAGGGCAAGGAGACCATCCGCGCCGGCTTTGGCATTTTCTATGCCGGCACCCCGCTGTTCATGCAGGTGGGCACCCACGCCCCCTGGGCCAGCCCCATCACCCTGCCGCAACCCGCCGGCGGGCTCTCCAATCCCTGGGCCAGCTATCCCGGCGGCAATCCCTTCCCCACCCCCGCTCCCACCGCCGGCATCAACTTTCCCATCTTCGGCGGAGGCCTGGGCGCCTTCCCGCTGCACGCCCAGCCCCCCTACATCGAGCAGTGGAACCTCTCCTTCCAGCGCCAAGTGGCCGGCAATTGGCTGCTCTCCGCCAATTACCTGGGCAATCGCAGCGTGCATCTGGAACTGGGCAACTTGGTGAACTCTTCCATCTATGTTCCCGGCACTTGCAGCGCGGGCGTGTACGGCCTGACCAAGCCCGGCCCCTGCTCGACCGCCGGCAACGAGAACTACCGGCGCGCCCTCATCCTCAGCAATCCCGCCCAAGGGAAGTACTACGGGGCCGAAACCTTATTCGGCAGCGGCGGCTATGCCACCTACAATGCTCTGCTGCTTTCGGCGCAGCACGCCTTCGCCAACCGTTTCGAGCTGCTCGCCAACTACACCTGGTCGCACTGCCTGGACAACACCGAGATCGCGCTCAACGGCGCGGGCGTGCCCCAGGATCCCTCCAATCCCGGGCTTGACTACGGCAATTGCCTCTCCAATCTGAATCAGGTCTTCAATTTGTCCATGGTGGCGCAAGCCCCGCGCTTCGCCTCCTCCACCCTGCGCGCCCTGCTCGGCAATTGGCGCTTGGCGCCCATTGTCACCGCCCAAAGCGGCCCCTACTCCACCGTGGTCACCGGCACCGACACCAGTCTGACCGGCGTCGCCACCCGCCCCAACCAGGTGGCCGACCCCGGCCTGGCCAATCCCACCGTGGCGCACTGGTTCAACACCGCCGCCTTTGCGCCGCCGGGGCCCGGCCAGTATGGCAACGTGGGCCGCGGCACCATCCTCGGTCCCTCGACCTGGGACATGGATGCCGCCCTGTCGCGCCTGTTTCCCCTGGCCGAGTCGCGCCAACTGGAGCTGCGGGTCGAGGCCTTCAACGTCTGGAACCACGCCCGCTTCGCCCCGCCGGTGACGGCGATGAACGCCCCCAATTTCGGCCAGATCGCCGCCGCCGGCGATCCCCGCATCCTGCAGTTCGCGGTGAAATTCCTCTTCTGATTCGTCCCGCCCCAAGGAACCTGCCATGCCCAAGCCCACCCTGCTCCTCCTTGCCCTCCTGGCTGGCCGCCTCGCCGCCGCCGCCCAAGCCGCCCCGCCGGCGGAAGAGTACCTCCTGCTGGGCAATGCCAGCCGCGGCTCGGGCGAGCCCATGCTGGCGGTGGACCCCACCAACCCGCGCAACGTCATCGTGGTGGGCATGGGCAGCCTGCACAAGCTCAGCGACGCCCCGGTGTCGCGCTCCATGGTGGACGCCTACCACGCCACCCCCAACTCCACCTACACCTGGCTGGGCGTGACCCACAACGGCGGCCGCACCTGGAAGGTGGGCGAGTTGCCCATCTTGAAAGACCCCAAATTCACCCGCTGCCCCGACCCCTTCGCCGCCGTCACCCCGCAGGGTACGTTCCTGGCGGGCTGCGAGCCCCGCGAAACTGCGGGCGACTTCTTTGGCGGCTCCTATATGGTGGTCTCCACCGACAAGGGCGACACCTGGGGTCCGCCCGTGCCCATCGTCACCTCCTACGCCCGCGCGCGCTTCGCGCCCGGGCTCAAGCCCCGCATCGGCGGCAACTCGCCCTGGGACCGCCCGTTTCTGCGCATAGACGACTCCACCGGCGTCATCTACGGCCAGGGCGGCGGCGGCCAGACCGACATCGACCAGAAGCCGGGCGTGTATCGCCTCCAGTCCTATCTCACCGCCTCCACCGACGGGGGCAAGAGCTTCGGCACCATCTACGCCTGGGACTCGCTGCAGTATCCGCAGCTCGGCCGCGGCGATTTCGACGCCGCCCACGGCGTGGTGGCGGAGGTCTACGAGGCCTCGAAGGTTCCCGCCAGCCAGCACGCCACCTGCCCCTGCGTGGTCTTTGGCTTGAGCCACAACCAGGGCCAATCCTTCCAGTACCACGTCCTGCCCCAGGTGACGCCCCCGCCGGTGCGCCTGGGGCCGCCGCCCGAGCTCCGCGGCAACTTCCCCGGCGCCGGCGGCCCGGGCGGATTGCGCCTGGTCGCCGACCAGAACCACGCCGGCCGCTTCTTCCTGATGCAGGCCCGCCTCCACCGCCTGCAGCTCTCCTCCACCGACGACTACGGCAAAACCTGGTCGGCCTGGGCCTCCACCACCCCCGTGCCCAATACCGAGATCGCCAAGCCCTGGATCAGCGAGTCCCCCCAGGGCGTGCTCGGCATCATGTGGCGGGCAATCTCCAGGGACGGCAGCTACGAGATCTGGTCGGTGATCTCGCGCGACGGCGGCCAGAGCTTCAGCGCTCCGCTGCGTGTCAGCCACGCCCCCTCGCCGCTGCGCTATCCCGCGCGCGACGTGGGCTGGTTCGGCGACGACGTGCAGGACCTGGTGCTCGATGGCCACAGCACCTATATGGTCTGGGGCGATTCCCGCGCCGGCTTCCTGGGCACCTGGTACGCCCACGTGCCGCTTGCCGACTACCACTAGCGCGAGCCAGCCGCCGCCGGCGCTCGGCCGCAGATACTGGGGCGATTGCGGCGCAACGCCGCGGCCCCATGTCTGAAGGATTGCGATACAATCCCCGGGTGAGAGCTGAAGGAGCGGTCATGGTCAAATGCCGGCTGGCTTTTTTCCTCGTCGTCTCGCTGGTCTTGTTCGCCGCGGTCCCGGCTGCGTCGGCGCAGAGCGTACCCCCGGGGACCTGGGGTCCCGATGGCGTCGTGATCGAGCGCAACGTCATGGTCCCCATGCGCGACGGAGTTCGGCTGGCCACTGACGTCTACCTTCCCGCCCACGACGGCGTCGTGCTCCCGGGACCGTTCCCGGTGCTGCTGCAGCGCACCCCCTACGGCAAGATTCCCGCGCCCATCATCCCGGGCTCGGCCGGCACCGAGCTGGCGCGCAAGCGCCACGAGGCCTACTACCTCGCCAGCGAGGGCTACGCCGTCGTGCTGCAAGACACCCGCGGCGAGTTCAACTCCGAGGGCACCTTCTACCTCGACACCAACGAGGGCCGCGACGGCTATGACACCATGGCCTGGATCGTCCGCCAGCCCTGGTGCAACGGCAAGGTGGCGACCTACGGCGCCTCCTACCTCTCCCAGGTGCAGAGCGCGCTGGCGGCGCTGCACCCGCCCCATCTGGTGGCGATGTTCATCATGGTCGGCGCCTCCAACTATTACAAGGAGGGCGCCTACCGCGGCGGCGAGTTCTACCTGCTCCACAACCTCGTCTACGCCCTGCATTTCGCCGCCACCAGCCACGACTCTTTGCTCAATCCCGCCGTCGCGCCGGCCATTGCCCGTGACGAGAGCAAGCCGAATCTCGCCCACTGGCTCAAGGCCTACCCCTACCGGCCCGGCGCCTCGCCCCTGCTCATCACCCCCACCAACAACCGCTGGTTCCAGGATATGGCGGACCACCCCACGCTGGACGCCTACTGGCACCAGAATGGCTACGACTTCGAGGACCGCTACAACAACTACCCCGACATCCCCATCTATTTCGTCAGCGGCTGGTACGACCTGTTCGAGCGCGGCTCGCTGCACAACTACATGGGGATGGCCTCGCGCCACCACGCCACCACCAAGCTGCTGATGGGCCCCTGGGTCCACGACGTCGGCCACCGCACCGACGGCGACGTGGATTTCGGCCCCTCCGCCCATGTGGATCTGGTTGCCCAGGCCAAGCTCTGGTTCGACCATGTCCTCAAGGGGGCCGACAACCACATTGACCAGCCCGCCGTGCGCCTCTTCGTGATGGGTGGCGGCAGCGGCCGCCGCACCGCCGCCGGCAAGATGGAGGACGGCGGGCAGTGGTACAACACCACCGCCTGGCCCCCGCCGGCCGCCAAGTCCACCCCCTTCTACCTGCACGGCGACGGCCGGCTCAGCCAACAGATGCCCGGCCAGGAGCCGCCCTCCTCGTTCCGGTTCGACCCCTCCCATCCGGTGCCGACCATCGGCGGCCAGATTGACTCCGGCAAGCACTTCAGCCCCCCCGGCCCGCAGAACCAGCAATGCGAGCTCGACATTCCCTTCTGCGGCAACACCCTGCCGCTCTCGTCCCGGCGCGACGTGCTCGTCTTCCAGACCCCGCCGCTCGCCTCCGACGTGGTCATCGCCGGGCCGGTGACGGTGGATTTGTGGATCTCCTCCTCCGCGCCCGACACCGACTTCACCGCCAAGCTGGTGGACTATGCCCCCCCCAGCCGCGACTACCCCGACGGCTACGCCCTGAACCTGCTCGACCGCATCATCCGCGTCAGCGCCAGCCCCGACCCCGCGCAGCGGAATCTGCTCAAGCCCGGCGAGGTCCGCAAGGTCAGGATTGACCTGCTCGGCGTCGCCAACCGCTTCGTCAAGGGCCACCGCATCCGCGTGGACATCTCCAGCAGCAACTTCCCCTTCTTCGCCGTCAACGCCAACACCGGCGAGCGCCCCGGCTTCGAAACCCACCGGGTGGTGGCCCGCAACACCGTGTACCACGACGGCGCCCACCCGTCGCACATCAACCTGCCGCTGTTGCCGGTCAGCGCCCTCGCGGCCGGCCACTAGGGAGGGCCCATGAAGCTCGCTCTCTATGACGACTACCGTCCCGGGGCGGTGGCGGGAGACCGGATCGTGGATCTCGGCGCCACCGTGGGCGCCGCCGTCATGGCGCTCGACCCGCCCCGGCGCATGGGCGCCATCATCGCCGGCTTCGACCGCCTGCGCGGCCCCATGGCCGCGGCCGCCGCCGCCGGCCCGGGCCAGCCGCTGGCTGCGGTCCGGCTCCGCGCCCCCATGCCCCGCCCCGGCAAAATGCTGTTCGGCCTCGGCAACTACCGCGAAAATATCCAGGCCGAGATCCAGCCGCTCGGCCTTTACTTGAAGTCGCCCACCACCATTCTCGACCCCGGCGGCACCGTCGTCCTGCCCCGCGCCGACGCGACCATTTTCCACCACGAGGCCGAGCTCGGCTTCATCATCGGCAAGGGCGGCAAGGACATCCCCCTCGAGCGCGCCCTGGACCACGTCTTCGGCTACACCGGCATTATTGATGTCTCCGCCCGCGGCCTGGGCACCGGCGTCGGCTTCATCGACAAGTCGCAGGACACCTTCTGCCCCATGGGCCCCTGGATCGTCACCGCGGACGAGATCCCCGACCCGCACCGCCTCGACATCAAGCTCTGGGAAAACGGCCAGCCGCGCCAGGACTACAACACCAGCGATATCGAGCACCCCATTCCCGAGATCATCGCCTGGGCTTCGCAGATCGCCACCCTCGAGCCCGGCGACGTCTTTGCCTGCGGCACCAACCACCAGGGCCTGGGTCCGATGCAGGATGGGGAAACCTGCAGCCTCGAGATCAGCGGCATCGGCCGCCTCACGGTCACGGTGTCCGACCCGCTGCAGCGCCGCTGGCCCTTTGAAATAGACCGCGGTGTCGGCCAAGCCGTCCGCCAATGGAAGCGCACCGGCATTTTCCCCAAACCCGGCGAGATGTTCCAAACCAAGCGCATCTCCTAGCCCGGCCCCAGCGAAGCGCAGCGCCGGCTTGGGGCCATGGGGCCCCGAGTCGGCGCGAGCACAAGCGGGACGCGCGCCGTAGGCGCGCTGGGGCCCGCGCCCACCAAGAATAAATAGATGTTAATATCCGTTTCAGCTTGGCGGCGCGGCGGGCGTCCACACTACGCAGGGTGCCGCGTGTCCCCCGGGGGCTCGGCCCGGAAACGCCCAGCGGCGCCGCACCCGCGCGATCCATTGCCATGACCACCGTAACCTCCGAGGATCGGGCCAATCAGCGCAACGCCGTGCTCGCCGGCTTCCTGGGCTGGACCCTGGACGCCTTCGACTTTTTTGTGCTGGTGTTCGTGCTGGGGCCGATTGCGCACACCTACGGCCGCTCCATCCCCGCCATCGCGCTCACCATCACCGCCAGCCTGGCCATGCGCCCGGTGGGGGCGCTGGTCTTCGGCCTGCTCGCCGACCGCTACGGCCGCCGCAAGCTGCTGATCTTCAACATCTTGTTTTACTCGGTGATCGAGGTCCTCTCCGGCCTGGCGCCCACCTACGGCATCTTTTTGGGGCTGCGGCTGCTCTACGGGGTGGGCATGGGCGGGGAATGGGGCGTGGGCGCCTCGCTGGCGCTGGAATCGGTGCCGGCGCGGCTGCGCGGCCTGCTCTCCGGCCTGCTGCAGGAGGGCTACGCCCTGGGCAACATCCTGGCGGCGATCGCCTACTTCGGCATCTACCCCCACTTCGGCTGGCGCATGCTCTTCTTCCTGGGCGGCCTGCCCGGCCTGTTGTCGCTGTTCGTGCTGGTCAAGGTGAAGGAGACCGAGGCCTGGCAGCAGGCGCGCACCGACTGGAAGACCTATCGCCGCGCCATCTACGACCACCGCAAGCTGTTCCTCTACCTGATCGTGCTGATGTCCATGATGAACTTCATCTCCCACGGCACCCAGGACATGTACCCCACCTTCTTGGCCCTGCAGCGCCATTTCAGCGTGCACGCCACCGCCATCATCAGCATCATCTCCATGGTGGGGGCGATCATCGGCGGGCTCTCGTTTGGCCTGGCCTCCGACCGCTATGGCCGCAAACGCATGATGATCACCGCCCTGCTGCTGGCGGTGTTGACCGTGCCGCTCTGGGTCGAGGGCGCCACCACCGGGCTGATCGTGGTCGGCGCCTTCCTGATGCAGTTCATGGTGCAGGGCGCCTGGGGCGTTATTCCCGCCCATTTGAACGAGCTCTCGCCCGGCCAACTGCGGGGATTCTTTCCCGGCTTCGCCTACCAACTGGGGGTGCTGGTGGCCTCCACCGTGGGCTACATCGAGGCGGTGCTGGCGCAGCGCTTCAGCTACTCCACCGCCATGGGGGTGCTGGCGACCGGCTTGCTGCTGCTCGGCGCGGTGGTGATTTCGCTGGGCCCGGAGGCTCATGGCATCGCCTTTGTGCAACCGTCGGGCGCGCCGAAACGTCAAGAAGTATCACACTGATGCCGGCGGCGGGCCGGCGCGAGGGAACCCAGAATGAACCGTCGTGACTTTTCCAAAGCCTCCCTTCTCGGCGCCGCCGGCCTCGGCCTGGCGCCGGTGGCCAACGCCATGAGCCGTCGCCCCGATGCCGCCGCCCCCTGCACCGAGCCGCCCTTCCCCGACACCCCCGGCCTCACCCGCTACGTGGGCGAGTTCATCCTCGCCACCGAATACGACGCCCTGCCGGAGGACGTGATCGCCCTGGGGAAGAAGTCCATCCTCGACGGCTTGGGGCTGGCGCTGGCCGGCACCAAGGCCCCCACCGGTCCGCTGGTGGCGGAGTACCTGGCCGGCGCGGGGCGCAGTCCCGGCGACCATCCCTTGCTGGGCACCAACCTCAAGGCCTCCGCCCGCGGCGCCGCCTTTGCCAACGGCGTCTCCATCCACGCCCACGACTTTGACGACACCCAGCTCTCCGCCCAGCCCGACCGCGTCTACGGGCTGCTCTGCCACCCCACCGCCCCGGTGCTGCCCACGGTGCTGGCCCTGGCCGGCGGCGCCGGCCATTCCGGGCGGCAGTTCATGCTGGCCTACCACATTGGCGTGGAGGTGGAGTGCAAGATCGCCGAGGCCATCGCCCCCCGCCATTACATTGACGGCTTCCACACCACCGGCACCTGCGGCACCTTCGGCGGCGCCGCCGCCAGCGCCAAGCTGCTGGGCCTCCAGCTCGACCCCACCCTGCGCGCCCTCGGCATCGCCGCCAGCGAGGGCGCCGGGCTGCGCGAGAACTTCGGCACCATGACCAAGCCCTTCCACGCCGGCCGCGCCGCCGAGAACGGCCTGGTGGCGGCCGAGCTGGCCGCCATCGGCTGGACCGCCTCGGAGCGCATCCTGGAGGCGCCGCTGGGCTTCTTCCACGCCGAGGGCGGCGGCTACACCCCCGCCTTTCTGCTGCACAAGCTCGGCCATCCCTGGACCATCGCCTCCCCCGGCATCTCCATCAAGCCCTTTCCCTCCGGCTCGCTCACCCACCCCGCCATGGGCGTCATGCAGCAACTGATCGCCGAGCACCACATCCAGGCCAGCCAGGTCGAGCGGGTGGACATCGGCACCAACGACCAGATGCCCAAGACCCTGCTCCACCACGATCCCCACACCGGCCTGCAGGCCAAGTTCAGCATGGAGTTTTGCCTCGCCATCCTGCTGCTGGAGCACAAGGCCGGCCTCGCCCAGTTCACCGACGCCGTGGTGCAGCGCCCCGACGTGCAGGCCATGATCCAGCGCGTGCACTTCTACACCGATCCCATCGCCGAGGCCGAGGGCTACGCCAAGATGACGAGTCTGCTCGCCATCCATATGAAGGACGGCAAGGTCTACAAGGGCCGCGCCGACTTCGCCAAGGGCAGCCCCGCCAACCCCATGAGCTACGACGAGGTGGCGGACAAGTTCTACGGCTGCGCCGACTACGCCGGCTGGGACCGCGGCCGCGCCCAACAGGTGGTCGCCATGGTGGCCAAGCTGGAGCAGCAGCCCAGCACCGCCCCGCTGCTGGCCCTGCTCAGCGACTAGCCCGCCCCGCACCTAAACAAAAATTAATTCCTGGTTCAGTTTCAGCTCCTCTCCGCTGCCCACAATTTAGGAGGACGAAGGAGAGTTTCGGAATGCGCCAGCGTTGCCTTGCGATGCTCATGGGCGCGGGATTGCTGTTGGGGGCGAGGGCGCAAGCGCCTACCGGGCCCACCCGGCACCTGCTGCTGCTCACCATGGACGGCACCCACGCCCTGGACCTGGAACACTACATCGCCGCCCACCCCCACTCCCACTTGGCGGCGCTGCAGCGCCACGGCGTGTTCTACGAGAACGCCTCCACCTCGCGCCCCTCGGATTCGTTTCCCGGGCTGATGGCCATGCTCACCGGCGGCTCGCCCTACTCCACTGGCGTCTGGTACGAGACCAGCTACAACCGCAGCCTCTCGCCGGCGGGCTCGCACTGCGCCACCGTGGGCACCGAGGTGGCCCTCGACGAGAGCATAGACAAGGACCCCAACGCCCTCGACGGCGGCGGCGGCATTGACCCCGCCAAGCTGCCGCTGGACCCGCGCAAGGGCTGCACCCCGGTCTATCCCCACAACCTGCTGCGCGTCAACACCATCTTCGACGTGCTCAAGGCGCGCGGCCTCTACACCGCGTTCATTGACAAGCAGGTGGGCGACGAGATGGACCAGGGCCCCACCGGCCACGCCGTGGACGACCTCTATACGCCCGAGCTGCACCACGCCGGCGCCTCGCACAGCCTGCCGGGCATCTTCCACTTCGACGACTTGCGCACCCAGGCGCTGCTCTACGAGATCGCCGGCAAGGACCACACCGGCACCCGCACCGCCCCGGTGCCGGCCATCATGGGGCTCACCTACCAGGCCATCACCGTGGGCGAGAAGCTCCAGGCGGGCATGGGCTGGACCGACGCCAGCGGCACCCCCAGCGCCGCCCTCACCTCCGCCTTCGACCACACCGACATGGAGATTGGCCGCCTGCTTGCCGCCCTGCGCCAGCACGGCCTGTACGACTCCACCACGGTCATCGTCACCGCCAAGCACGGCCAGGCGCCGATGGACGTCCACCAGTTGGTCAAGGTCAGCCCCAGCCTGCTGGTCAACGCCATCAATGGCGTCAAGCCCGGGCTGGTGGCCGACGCCACCGGCGACGACATCCTGCTGATTTGGCTGCGCGACCAAAGCCTGACCGCGGCGGCGGTGCGCGCGCTGGAGGCGGTGCGGGGCCCGGCCCACATCCGCCGCATCCTCTCCGGCGAGGCGCTGCGCATGCGCTTCCAAGACCCGCGCCACGATTCCCGCACCCCCGACATCATCGTCGAGGGGCGCCTGGGCGTCATCTACACCAAGCCCACCAACCCCACCATTGCCGAGCACGGTGGCTTCAGCGACGAGGATACGCATGTGCCGATACTGATCTCCCACCCCGGATGGGCGCCCCGCCAAGTGCAGGCCGCGGTCGCCACCACGCAAATCGCCCCCACCATCGTGGCGCTGTTCGGGGCCAATCCCGATGCGCTGCAGGCGGTGCGCATCGAGGGGACGCAAATTCTGCCGGGGCTCCCGGCCGGGGCGGTGGCGCAATGAGCGAGCAGGAAAAGAACCCCGCCGAACCGCCCGCCGCCCCCGAGCCGGGGCGCACCATGGACCGGCGCGCCGCGCTGGGCACGCTGGCCGGCGCCGCCGTGGCGCTGGGCGCCGGCAGCCGCCTGGTCTGGCCCGCCGCCACCGCCGCCGCCCCCGCTGCCGACCTGGGCTATCCCGCCCCGCGCTGGGCCTCCTACCTCAAGGAGCCCAAGACCGTCGCCGACATTCTCCCCCACGCCCGCGCCCTGGTGCGCAACAAGGCCGCCTTCGGCGGCAACTCCCCCGGCATCGGCCTGGGCATGCTCAACAAGGGCGACGAGATTCTCGCCATCACCGACACCACCGCCGACGACATCACCGTCGAGGCGGTGCGCCAGGCCATGGACGAGCGCGGCATCCGCGCCCACTTCATCGCCAACTACACCCTCGCCGGCGTCAGCCGCCAGGAGGCCGAGCTGCTGCGCGAGAAGACCGAGATCCGCAGCGCCAACGAAGGCTTCATGGAGGCCAAGTACTACTGGATCGAGCGCGTCTGGGAAAACCCCGAGCTCGCCAAGCAGTATTTGAAAAAGCGCAACCCGGCGCTGCTCGCCGCCCTCTACCCCGAGCGCGACGCCATCACCGCCGATGAGTACACCCAGTGGAAGAAGCTGTCGAACAAGCAGCTCGGCGCCGCAGTCAGCCACTATCTCTCCCAGCACCCCGGCATCAAGGGGGTCTATTGGGGCAAGCCCGGCGGCGCCTTCTACCAGCGCGCCATGGCGCCCTACGAGTCCAAATTCTACGGCCGCTGCTCGTTCACCACCCGCTGGGAGGTGATCAGCCAGGTCTCCTCCTTCCCCGCCGACGTCTGGAGCCTGGTCGAGCGCAAGACCCTGGCCCCCATCGGCCAGATCGAGCAGGTGCACGTCACCGACCCCGAGGGCACCGACCTGGGCTGGGAGGTCACCCCGGAGATGGCGGCGCGCTGGGCCCAGGGCGCCTACTGGCGCGGCCACCTGATGATGTATCCCGACTCGGCCACCGGCCAGTACGGCTTCAAGTTCGACGGCTACCCCGCCCGCTACGCCAACTGGATTCCGCGCTCGCCCACCGCCCGCGCCAGCGGCGTGGTCGCCGGCAGCAACGGCAGCGGCGGCTTCTGGCCCCACATGGCCGTCCATTTTGAAAACGGCTACATCCACAAGGTGGTCGGCGGCGGCAACTACGGCCAGGTCATCCGCGAGTTCCTCGACTACCCCAAGATCAACACCACCACCTACCCCTACTACGACACCCCCGGCTACTGGCACCTGTGGGAGGTGGCGCTGGGAACCGAGCCCAAGTACTTCCGCAACCCCAAGGACATGTACGGCGGCGGCACCGCCGGCATCTACTGCCTCACCTACGAGCGCTACCGCAGCGGCGTCTTCCACTGGGGGCTGGGCAACGAGATGGCCAGCGATCCCGGCTCC
>DATKSZ010000084.1:0-17089 GCA_035531375.1 Terriglobales bacterium
GGGCCACGGGGCCCCCAAGTCGGCGCGAGCATGCCGCCCCGCGCTGTTACAGCGGGGCGGCTCACAAGCGGGACGCGCGCCGCACCGGCCCGGCGCTGCTACAGCCGGGCCGGGCAGGCGCGCTGGGGCCCGCGCCCACCATCGTCTCCAGGCGCCCGGCTACCCCTGCGCTGCTACAGCGCGGCGAGGGGGGCAGAGCGCCCCAGGTAGGGGAGGCGCAAGCCTCGAAGCGGCGGCTACTCCGCCCGCAGCGCCCGCGTCGGGTCCGCCCGCGCCGCCCGCCATGCCGGATGCAGCGCCACCAGCAGCGGCAGCCCCGCCATCACCAGCGCCGCCCCCGCCAGCGTCACCGGATCGCTGGCGCGCACCCCCGGCAGCAGCGGCTGCAGCCACCGCCCGGCCGCCAGCGCCAGCGGCAGCCCCAGCGCCAGCCCGCCCCCCAGCAGCAGTGCGACCTCCCGCAACACCAGCCCCACTACTTGGCCGCGGCTCGCCCCCAGCGCCACCCGCAGGCCAAACTCCGCCGCCCGCGCCGCCACCGCGTACGCCATCACCCCGTACAGCCCCAGGCACGCCAGCCCCAGCGCCAGCCCGCCCAACCCGGCGCTGAGTTGCGCCACCATCCGTTCCTGCCCCAGCAGCGAGTCCAGGCGTTCCGCCAGCCCGAAGCTGCTCCGCACCCGCAGCGGCGCCGCCGACGCCGCCACCGCCTGCCGCACCGCGCCCGCCAGCTCCCGCGGATCGCCCTCCGTGCGCACCTGGGCCCGCAGTGCCGTGCGGTCGGTCTGGCTCAGCAGGTGGTAGAACATCGGCGTCGCCGGCGTCGTCGGGCCGTCTACGCGGGCGTCCGCCACCACGCCCACGATATGAAAGTCGCCCGTGCTCTTCGGGTCGTAGCCAAAGGTCTGCCCCAGCGCGTCCTGCCCGGCGTAGTAGCGCTGCGCCAAAGCCTGGTTGATCACCACCACCTTGGTGGTGTGGGGCCCATCGCTGGCCTCAAAGCTCCGTCCCCGCACCAGGTGCATCCCCACTGCGGCGAAGTAGTCCCGCGACACCGTGTCTTCCCGCGCCTTGTCTTGCTCCCGCGGCTGCGCCCGCCCGGCGAACGACACCCCGCTGGTCTCGGCCGAGCCATCGTCAATGCCGTTCAAGTCGAGCGCCGCCGCCCGCACCCCCGGCATTGCCTCGATGCGCTGCAGCATCCGCCGCTCCAGCGCCGCCAGCGTGGCCGTCGGCATCGCGCCCCCCGGCCGCGCCAACTCCAGCGTCAGCACATGGTTGCGGTCGAAGCCCATGTCCAAGTGGAACATCGCCGCCAGGCTGCGCCCGAACAGCCCCGCCCCCACCACCAGCAACAGCGACAGCGCCATCTGCGCCACCACCAGCCAGCGCCCCAGCGGCACCCGTCCTCCGCCCGCGGGCGCGCCCGCGCCCTTGAGTTCGGCGTAGGGCCCGCTGCGCTGCGCCGCCCACGCCGGCAGCACCCCCAGCACCACCCCCACCAGCAGCGATACCGCCGCCAAAAATGCCCACACCCGCCAATCCAAGTCTGGCTGAAACGGCGCCGCGCCGCCATCGGCCGCCAGCCGCACCAGTGCCTGGCTGGTCCAGATCGCCACCAGTACCGCCGCCGCCCCCGCCGCCAGCGCCAGCAGCAGCCCCTCGGTGAGCAACTGCCGCGCCAGCCGCGCCCGGCTCACCCCCAGCGCCACCCGCACCGCCATCTCCCGCCGCCGCCGCACCATCCGCGCCAGCAGCAGCGTGGCCACGTTGGCGACCGCGATCAGCAGCATCAGCCCCACCATCGCCATCAGCACCCGCAGCGGCGCCCCATAGGCCTGCCGCAGCCCGTCCGTGCCCCGTCCGCCGGCGCTCATCTGCACCCGCCACGGCGGCAGCCCCGGCGCAATCCGCTCCCAACTCTGCTCGTTCCAGCGCGCCCACGCCGCCGCCAACGCCGGCGCCGCCGCCGGATCGCCCAGGCGCGCCACCACGGTCAACCACAAGATCTGCTCCTGTGCCGGCCAGGGGCGCTTGGCATCCCCGTCCACGGAACTGCGGTTGCCCTGCACCCCCAGCGCCGGCTGCATCATCGCCGGAACCCACAACTCCGCCGGGCTGTTCGGGTCCAGCCCGCTGAAGCCGGGCGGCGCCACCCCCACCACCGTCAGCTTGGCGCCCTGGACCTCTATCGTCCGCTCCACCATCGCCGGGTCGCCGCCAAACTGCTGCATCCAAAAGGCGTAGCCCAGCACCGCCACCGGCGCGCCCCCCAGGCTGCGGTTGTCGCCGGCCTCGATCCACCGTCCCCGCCACGGCCGCAGCCCCAGGGCAGGGAAGTAGCCCCCGGATACCAACTGCGTCCGCACCGGCGCCGCCCCGCTGCCGCTCCGCCCCCAGCGCAACGGCACCGTCGAACTCGCCCCGCCCAACTGAGCCCGCCCCCCCGCCGCCTGCTCGAACTGCCGCAGCACCGGATAGGAAAACTGCCCGGTGTGGTCATGCCCGTCGCTCTGGCTCAGCAAGAAGACCTGCTCCGGGTGCGGCACCGGCAGCGTGCGCAGCAGCACCGCATTGACTAGGCTGAAGATCGCCGCGTTGGCCCCAATGCCCACCGCCAGCGACACCACCACCACCGCCGTAAAGCCCGGCGCCCGCCGCAGCATCCGCCCGGCGTGCCGCACGTCCTGCAGCCACGTCTCCAGCCAAGTGAGGATTTCCATATCGCGCGTCCTCTCCCGCACCCGCTCCGCGTCCCCAAACTGCCGCCGCAGCGCCCGCTCCGCCCCGTCCGCCGAGCCCTCCGCCGCCAGCGCATCCCGCCGCCGCAACTCCAGGTGGTGGTCGAGTTCCTCGCGGATCTCCTCCTCCATCCGCCGCCCCGCGATCGTGAACCGCAACCGCCGCATCCAGCTCATGTCTTTTTCCCCAGCGCGGGCGCCCGGCGTCGCCGCCCGCGCCCCTGGACCGAAGTGGCGCGGCGCGCGGACCCTGAACGCCCCGCGCCGCTCCCTTGCCCCTACACCATCTTCAGCACGCTCTCCACCCCCGCCACCAACCGCACCCACTGCTGCTCCTCCTCCGCCAGCCGCCGCCGTCCCGCCGGCCGCAGTTGGTAGAACCGCGCCCTGCGGTTCGTCTCCGAAATCCGCCACTCCGACGCAATCAATCCCGCCTGCTCCAGCCGGTGCAGCGCCGGGTAGAGCGAGCCCTCCTCCACCGTCAGCAGCGCCTCCGACACCCGCCCGATGTGGCTGGCGATGGCGTAGCCGTGTGCCGCTCCGCGGCGCGCAAGGGTCTTCAGAATCAGTAGATCCAGCGTCCCCTGCAAGCGATCCTTCTTGAATAGCCTCATGCCTAGACTCCTATGCCTAGACAACGATAGCACGGCGGGGAGCGCGCAACCGCTAGACCAGCTTCTCTCATCCCACCCGGCATGTCGCGATGGCCGCGCACGGCTGCCCGGTGTCTGCTCGCCCTCGGGCTGGCCAGCGGCAGCCTGCTCGCCGCCCAGTACTTTGGCCAGAACAAGGTCCGCCACAAAACCCTGCACTTTCAGGTGCTGAAGACCGAGCACTTCGACATCTACTTCTACCCCGAGGAGCGCCCCGCCGCCGCCGAGGTGGGCCGCATGGCCGAGCGCTGGTACGCCCGCCTGACCCAAGTCCTGCATTTTGTGCTGACCACGCGCCAGCCTCTCATCCTTTACGCCAGCCACACCGACTTCGAGCAGTCCACCGCCGTGCCCGGCCTCATCAGCGAGGGCATGGGCGGCGTGACCCTCTCCACCGGCCGCAAGGTGGTGCTGCCGCTGGCCGGCCCGCTCAAGGAGACTGACCACGTCCTCGGCCACGAGTTGGTGCACGCCTACCAATACGACATGACCGCCAGCCGCAGCGGCGTGCCCGGCGTGGCCCGCCTGCCGCTCTGGTTCGTCGAGGGCTTGGCCGAGTACCTCTCCATGGGCCCGCGCGATCCCCACACCTCCATGTGGCTGCGCGACGCCGTCGCCCGCGGCGTCATGCCCACCCTCAAGACCATCAACAATACGAACCGATACTTCCCCTACCGTTTCGGCCAGGCGTTTTGGGCCTACGTGGGGGGCCGCTTTGGCGATGACAAGATCGCCCCGCTGCTGCTCGCCGCCGGCCAGAGCGGCAGCGTGGACAGCGCCATCCAGCGCGTGCTCCATCTCGAGCCCGCGGCCTTCTCCGCCGCCTGGAAGCAGGCCACCCTCGCCGCCGACCAGCCGGTGCTGGCCGCCACCTCGCCCCTGCCCCGCGCCCAGGTGCTGGTCGCCTCCTCCCGCCGCGGGGGGCGCATCAATGTCAGCCCCGCCGTCAGCCCCGACGGCCACTGGGTGATGTTCTACTCCGAGCGCGGCCTGTTTTCCATAGACCTCTACCTCGCCGACGCCCGCACCGGCCAAGTCGTGCGCAAGATCACCCAGACCGCCATTGACCCCCACTTCAACAACCTGGAGTTCATCAACTCGGTCGGCGCCTGGGCCCACGATGGCCGCCGCTTCGCCTTCGGCCACGTCCGCAGCGGCCAGGCCAGGATCTCCATCTACGACCGGCAGGCCCAGCGCGTGGTGCGCAGCTACGCCATCCCCAAAGTGGGCGAGGTCTTTAACCCCACCTGGTCGCCCGACGCGCGCCAGATCGCCTTCACCGCCATCGCCGGCGGCCTCACCAACCTTTACCTGCTCGACACCTCCACCGGCGCGGTGCGCGCCCTCACCCACGACGACTACGCCGAGCTGCAGCCGGCCTGGTCGCCCGACGGCCGCTCCATCGCCCTGGTCACCGACCGCTTCACCTCCCAGCTCGCCGACCTTGACTTCGGCCGCTACCGCCTCGCCCTGCTCGATCCCTCCACCGGCGCCCTGCGCGAGGTTGCCACCGGCCTCGCCGGCAACCAGACCAACCCGCAGTGGGGCCCGCGCGGCGACAGCCTCTACTTCCTCTCCGACGACTCCGGCATCGCCAACATCTACCGCCTCGACCGCGCCACCGCCCAAGTCTCCCCGGTCACCAACCTGCAGACCGGCGTCACCGGCATCACCGCTCTCAGCCCGGCCTTCTCGGTCGCCGCCCAGAGCGGCGCGCTGGTCTACAGCGCCTTCAGCGACAACCGCTACGACCTGGTGCGCCTGCCGCCGCCCGCCCCCGCCCTGCCCCAGAGGGCCGCCGCCCCGGTCGCCGCGCTCCATCCCGCCCTGCTGCCTCCCCGCGCCTCCGACTCCGGCGCGGTGGCCGACTACCTGGCCCGCCCCGCCGCCGGACTCGTCCCCGCCGCCAACTTCGCCACCGAGCCCTACCGCGCCCGTCTCGCCCTCGACTACGTCGCCCCGCCCAGCGTCTCGGTGGGCGTCAGCCCCTATGGCACCCTGCTCGGCGGCGGCACCGCGCTCTACTTCAGCGATCTGCTCGGCTACCAGAACCTCGCCGTCGCCTTCGAGGCGCTCACCACCACCGGCGGCGCCGATTTCTACCGCAACCTCTCCGCCCAGGCGCTCTACACCAATGAAACCCACCGCTGGACCTGGGGCCTCGGCGGCGGCCAAACCCCCTACGTCAGCGGCAGCATCACCCGCGCCGCCACCCTCATCGGCGGCGTCCCCGTGGTGCAAGACCACATCAACACGTTTTGGGAGATGGACCGCCAGGTGGTCGGCCTCTTGGCCTACCCCTTCAGCCGCGCCCAGCGCCTGGAGTTCACCGCCGGCTACTCCAACATCGGCTTCGCCGCCGAGACCCGCACCCAGACCTACGACTTTGCCTCCGGCCTCTTGCTGGCCGACCAGCGCCAGAGCCTCGCCGCCCCCCCCTCGCTCAACTTCGCCGTCGGCAGCGCCGCCCTGGTCTATGACACCTCCATCTTCGGCGGCGCCAGCCCGGTCTTTGGCCAGAGCTACCGCCTCCAGGCCGGCTTCAACGCCGGCAGCCTCAATTTCGCCACCGCCCTCGCCGACTACCGCCGCTACCTCTCCCTCGCCCGCCCCCTCAGCCTCGCCGGCCGGGTCCTGACCTACGGCCGCTACGGCGCCGGCGCCGACGACCTCCGCCTGCAAGCCCTCTACCTCGGCTATCCCTCCCTCGTCCGCGGCTACGACTTCAACTCGATCGGGGTGGACGAGTGCGGCCCGCAGTTCGCCGCCACCGGCGCCTGTCCCATCTTCGACCGTCTGGTGGGCAGCAAGATCGCCGCCGTCAACGCCGAACTCCGCCTCGAGCTCTTCGGCCCGCTCGGCCTGGTGCCCAGCGGCGGCGTCCCGCCGGTCGAGCTCGCCCCCTTCTTCGACGCCGGCGCCGCCTGGACCTCCGCCGACAAGCCCGACTTCCTCGGCGGCAACCGCCGCCCCGTCTCCAGCGAAGGCCTCACCCTGCGCATCAATGTCTTCGGCTTCGCCGTCGCCGCCATTGACTACGCCATCCCCAACCAGCGCCCCGCCCGCTCCCACGTCTGGGAGTTCTCCCTCCTGCCCGGCTACTAGCCGGGCCCCTCAGCTCCAGCGCTGCAGGCTGCGCAGGTTCATCTGCTCGATGCGCAGCAGAATGCGCGTCATCTGTTTCAGCCGCACCGCCACCGCCAGCAACGGCAGCGTCACCAGCACAAACACCAGCGTGGCCACTATGAGCGTGTCGGTGGAGGGGTCCATGCCCGCCAGTCTAGCAGGGAACCCGCGCCCCCCGTGCCGTTCGCGCCGACGCCTTGGGGGTATCCCTTTGGGCACGGCGCGCGGCGGTGAGCCCTCCGCGCCCCCGTCTATACTGGGGCAGTAATCGGTTGGGCCAAGGGGCGCAGATGGAGAGAATTGTCACCGCGGATACCGTCCAACAAGTCTTGCGCGAGCTGGCTGAAATCAACGTGATGGCGGCCCAGGTCGAGTGGCCCCAGCCCGGCGTCCCCGATCGCGGCCTCTATCGCCCCTACGCGCGGGGCTGGGCCACCTTCGCCCCCTGGCACGCCGACCCCTGCATCGCCACCATGGTGCAGCGCGTCGCCGAGCGCGGCAAGATCACCTTGGTGGACACCGACCGCGCCTGGACCCTGGCCTGCGCCTTTCGCCAAACCCGCGTGCTGGCCGGCGAAGTCTGGGAAGCCGGCGTCTATCAGGGCGGCTCCGCCCGCCTCTTCAAGGCGCTCGTCCAGGAGGCCCAAGCCATCGGCCAGCCCACCCTGCTCCGCCTGTTTGACAGCTTCGAGGGCCTGCCCCCCACCGACAACCGCCTGGATCTGCATCATGGCGGCGACTTCAACGACACCAGCCTGGAGCAGGTGATGGAGCTGGTTGGCCCGGAAGCCTGGATAGACTTCCGCAAAGGCTGGATCCCCGCCACCTTCGCCGGCCTGGAGAACTCCCGCATTCGCTTCGCCCACATTGACGTGGACCTTTTCCAGCCCATCCTCGACTGCTGCGAGTTCATCTACCCCCGCCTCGTCCCCGGCGGCATGCTCGTCTTCGACGACTACGGCGTGCCCTCCTGCCCCGGCGCCCGCGCCGCCGTGGACCAGTTCTTCCGCGGCCGCCCCGAGACCCCCTTCCCCCTGGTCAATGGCCAGTGCGTGGTCACCCGCCACTGCTCCCGCCCCTGACGCGGCGACGACCGAGTGGTCTCGGGGCAGACCAGATCGAGGTCGAGGAGCGGGGTGGCCTACCAGGTCCCGCTTCGTCGCCGGCAAGCAACGCCTCGCCTGCCGAGCCACCTCGACCGTCTCAGGGCGGCCGAGGGGGCCGCGACCAACGGGAGCGGGCGGGGGCGCAGCCCCCGATCAAGGGAGGCGCAAGCCTCATCCGCGCCCGCGCCGGGGCAGGGGCTATAATGCACCCACCCGCCCATGGCCAGCCCCGAGACCACCGCGATTGCCGATTACCTTCGGAGAGTCGCGGAAATCAAAGCCTCCGGCGCCGGGGTGGACGAGCTCTCCTTTTACCCCGCCCTCGAAAAGCTCCTCGAAACCATCGGCGGCAACCTGCGCCCCAAGGTCCGTTGCATTATCTCCCTGAAAAACCGCGGCGCCGGCCAGCCCGACGGTGGCCTCTTCACCGCCGATCAACTGCGTCACAACCAGCCCCCGCCCGGCCAGAAACCCGCCCGCGGCGCCATCGAGATCAAGCCGCCCGCGGGCGAGCTGTCCGATTTTGGCGGCACCGACCAGGTGGAAAAGTACGCCCGGGGCTATGGCCTGGTCTTGCTCACCAACCTGCGCGGGTTTGCGCAGGTGGCGCGCCCCTCCGGTCCGACCGGAATCCCGCAGGAACTCGAGCGCTACGAATTGGCGCCCAGCGAACAGGCCTTCTGGTCGGCTGCCGCGCAACCCGAGCGCACCGCCGGCGAGCACGGCGTCCGCCTCGCCGAGTTCCTCAAGCGCGCCCTGATGCTCGCCGCCCCACTGGCGGCGCCCGAAGACGTGGCCTTCTATGTTGCCTCCTACGCCCGCGACGCCCTGGACCGCATCGAAAAGGCGCCCCTCGACGCTCTTGCGCCTTTGCGCGGCGCCCTCGAACAAGCTCTGGCCCTCCACTTCGAAGGCGAAAAAGGCGAGCACTTCTTCCGCTCCAGCCTGATCCAAACCCTCTTCTACGGCGTCTTCTCCGCCTGGGCGCTGTGGGCCGAGTCCCCCGCCGCTGCCCTCAAGAGTCGCTTCCGCTGGCGCGAGGCGGCATGGCTGCTTCGCATCCCGGTGCTGCAAAAGCTCTTCTACGAGCTCGCCAACCCCGCCCAACTGGAATCCCTCCGCCTGCCTGAGCTCCTCGACCTGACCGCCGCCGCACTCGATCGCGTGGACCGGGGCGCGTTTTTCTCCCGCTTTCGCGCCGGCGCGGCAGTGCAATATTTCTACGAGCCCTTCCTGGAGTTTTTCGACCCCGAACTCCGCCGCCAGCTCGGCGTTTGGTACACCCCCCGCGAGATCGTCGAGTACATGGTGGCGCGCGTGGACACCGCCCTGCGCGAAGAGCTTGGTATCGAACTTGGCCTCGCCGATCCCGATGTCATCGTCCTCGACCCCTGCTGCGGCACCGGCTCCTTCCTGGTCGAGGTCTTGCGCCGCATCGGCGCCACCCTCCGCGCCCGCGGCGAGGCCGGCCTGGCCGGCGATGATGTCCGCGAGGCTGCCCGCGACCGCGTCTTCGGCTTCGAACTCCTGCCCGCCCCATTCGTCATCGCCCATCTGCAGATCGGCATGCTGCTGGCGCAGGAGGCCGTCCCGCTCCACGAAGGCGAGCGCGCCGCCGTCTACCTCACCAATGCCCTCACCGGCTGGGAACCGCCGGTTGGGATCAAAAAGCGCCTCCCCTATCCCGAGTTCGAGGCCGAGCGCGACGCCGCCGGCCGCGTCAAGCGCGAGGCCAAGGTGCTGGTCGTGCTCGGCAACCCGCCCTACAACGCCTTCGCCGGCGTCAGCCCGACCGAAGAGGACGGCCTGGTCGAGCCCTACAAGGAGGGCCTGATCTCCAAGTGGGGCATCAAGAAGTTCAACCTCGACGACCTCTACGTTCGCTTCTTCCGCATCGCCGAGCGCCGCGTGGCCGAGATGACCGGCCGCGGCGTCGTCAGCTTCATCTCCAACTTCTCCTACCTGAGCGATCCCTCCTTCGTGGTGATGCGGCAGCGCTTCCTACGCGAATTTGACCGAATCTGGGTAGATTGCATGAACGGCGACAGCCGCGAAACTGGCAAACTTACACCCGACGGACGGCCCGATCCCTCTGTCTTCTCCACCGAATACAATCGCGAGGGGATCCGCCTGGGCACCGCCGTCTGCGTTATGGTGCGCCGACCGAAACACCGGGCCGGAGCCAAGGTTGCGTTCCAAGACTATTGGGGCACAGCCAAGCGCACTGAACTGCTCGCCAGTCTCAAGGCCAAGCGCTTCGATGCCCAGTATGAGACAGCGGCTCCCACTCCCGAAAACCGCTTCAGCTTCCGCCCCTCCCACGTGGCCCAGAGCTACCTCCGCTGGCCCACGGTGAGGGAACTCGCCGCCGCCCCGCCCAGCAACGGTCTCATGGAGAAGCGCGGCGGCTCGCTGATCTCCATCGAACGCGACCCGCTCGCCGAGCGCATGCGCGCCTACTTCGACCGCAAGTTGCCCTGGAGCGGCTACCGCGCCCAATTCACCGCCCTGACCGAGAAGCAAGCCGGCTTCGAACCAAGGTCCGCGCGCGAAAAGGCCACCAAAGCCGAGCCATATGAGGCAGCCCGCCTACTTCGCTATGCCGTCCGGCCCTTCGACACGCGCTGGTGCTATTACACCGCTGTGCCGCCGATCTGGAATCGTGCCCGCCCCGCCCTCTGGGATCAGCTCTGGCCCGGCAATCGCTTCCTCTGGACCCGCTTCCGCGCCTCCCGCACTCCCGAGGGGCCGCCGTTCTACTTCAGCAGCGTTCTCGCCGACGACCATCTCCTTTCCCCCGACGCTTCCGCCATCCCCCTGTTGCTTCGCGATGGCATCGAGCCCGATCCCGATACCCCCAAGCTGCTCGACGACGGCGGCCGCGTCCAGTCTGCCAACCTGTCGGTCCTGGCCCGGCAGCACCTGTCCCAGCTCGGCTACAAGCACCCCGACCGCCCCGAAGTGGCCGAACTGCTCTGGTTCCACGTGCTCGCCCTCGGCTATGCCCCGCGCTACCTGGCCGAACATGGCGACGGCATCCGCCAAGATTGGCCCCGCGTCCCGCTCCCCGCAACGCGCCGCCTGCTGGAGCGCTCCGCCCAGCTCGGCGCGCGTGTCGCCGCCCTGCTGGACGGCGAGCGGCCGGTGTCCGGCGTCACCAGCGGCGACATCCCACCGTTTCTACTCTCCGTTGCCGAACCCCGCCACCTGCAAAGGAAGTCCCTCGCAACCTCCGACCTCGCCGTCAACGTCGGTTGGGGACGGCGCGGCGGCGACGGCGCCGTCATGCCCGGTCAGGGACGCGTCCAAGTCCGCGAATTCACCGCCGACGAGCTGGCCGCCATGCCCGACGCCCCCGAGTCCCTCGGCTTTCAAACCTGCGATATCTTTCTCAACGACTTCGCTTACTGGGCCAACATCCCCCTCTGGGCCTGGGACTACTCCATCGGAGGCTATCAGGTCATGAAGAAGTGGCTCTCCTATCGCGAGGCCTCGATCCTGGGCCGCGAAATCACCAAGGCCGAGCTGCGCGAGTTCCGCGACATCGCCCGCCGCCTCGTGGCCCTGCTCCTGCTGCAGCCCGAGCTGGACGCCAACTACGCCGCGGTCGCCGAAGCCGCCGAATGAAAGCGCAAATGTCGGAGAGCGCAGCGCAGGCAAGCAACAATTTTCAACCGGCGACGACCATCACCGTGCTGGCCATCGCCCTGGCGGTGGCACTCCTCCACCTGCTCACCAACAGCCGCTACGGCTTCCATCGCGACGAGTTGCAAGTGCTCAGCGACGCCCTCCACCTCGACTGGGGCTTCGTCGCCTATCCGCCCTTCACCCCCTTCGTCGAGCGCATCTCGATGGCCCTCTTCGGCCTCAACCTGGTCGGCCTGCGGCTATTCTCGGTGATCGCGCAGGCGGTGGTCATCGTCGTCTCCGGCCGCATGGCGCGCCAGCTCGGCGGCGGGCGCCTGGCCCAGATCGCCACCGCCCTCGCCGTCGCCCTCGCCCCGCTGGCGCTGTTCGAGGGCACCGAGTTCCAGTACACCACCTTCGACTATCTCTGGTGGGTGCTCGCCGCCTACTTCGCCATCCGGCTCTTGAAGTCGGAAAACCCGCGCTGGTGGCTGGCGATCGGCGCCGTGGTCGGCCTCGGCCTGATGACCAAGTACACCATGGCCTTCCTGCTGGCCGGCATCCTTGGCGGCCTGCTGCTGACCCCGGCCCGCCGCTACCTGGCCTCCAAATGGCTCTGGGCCGGTGTCCTGTTGATGCTGCTGATCTGCCTGCCCAACCTCGTCTGGCAAGCGCAGCACGGCCTCGTCTCCTACCACTTCCTGCGCCACATCCACGCCCGCGACGTGGGCGAGGGCCGGGCCAACGGCTTCTGGCTGCAGCAGTTTGTGGTTTGCGCCAACCTCGCCGCCGCCCCGCTCTGGATCGGCGGCCTCCTCGCCTACCTGCGCTCTCCCCGCTACCGCCTTTTGGCCTGGATGTACCTCATCCCGCTGGCGCTGTTCCTCATCGGCCAGGGCCGCGGCTACTACCTCGGCTCGGCTTATCCCATGCTGGTGGCCATGGGCGCGGTGGCGGGCGAGGCCTGGCTCGCCCAGCTGCGCTCCCTTCCCCGCCGCGCGCTGGAGATCGTCTTTTTCGCCTGTCTGGGGCTGGTCGGCCTCAATTTCCTGATCCTGGTGGTGCCTTTGGCCAACCGCGGCTGGACCAAGCGGGTGGCGCTCAAGAACAACACCGACTTGCGCGAAGAGATCGGCTGGAACTCGATGGTCCGCGCCGTCGCCGCCGTCCGCGCCCGCCTGCCCCCGGCCCAGCAAGCCAGCCTGGGCATTCTGGTGGGCAACTACGGCGAACAGGGCGCCATCGAAATCCTGGGCCGCGCCTACGGCCTGCCCGCCCCCATCAGCCTGACCAACTCCGCCTGGCTGCGCGGCTACCCCCAGCCGCCCCCGGACACCCTCATCGTCCTAGGCTTTTCGCTCCGCCAGGCCAACCAACTCTTCACCGCCTGCCGCCTGGCCGGCCACAACGGCAACACCCAAGGCGTCGTCAACGAAGAGAGCCAGTACCACCCCGACATCTTTCTCTGCGGCCCCCCCCGCCAGCCCTGGCCCCAGTTCTGGAAAAACAACCAGCGCTTCGGCTGAGCGCTACTGCGCGCTGCGCAGAAACATCGCCAGCCCCACCGCCAGCGGATCCAAAATACTCTGCACCCCGCTCAGGATGGTCACGTGGTCGCGCCCCGGCACCTCGGTCACCTGGGCGCTGCCGCCCACCGCCTTGACTCCCCGCGCCATGGCCGCCGCTTGCGCCCCCGCGCCGGGGTAGTCGAACTCGGCGTGGGCGAGGAAGAAGGGCGGCACGCCGGGATGGAGATGCCGCAGCGGCGAGGCGTCGGCCCACACCGCCGGATCGTCGCCAAACACCGGACCCAGGTAGTCCTCCGCCGCGGCGTAGGCGCTCAGCTCATACACCCCGCTGATGCAGATCACCCCCGCCACTTCGCCCTCCGGCCGGTAGCGCGGATGCACCGCCAGCAGCGCCGCCAAGTGCGCTCCCGACGAGTGCCCGCCCAGGAACATGCCCTCGCTGCGGATTCCGCTCTCGGGCGCGTAGCGCAGCACGCAGGCGATCGCCGCCGCCACGTCCTCGATCGCCGCCGGGTAGGGGTGCTGCGGCGCCAGCCGGTGGTTGGGCAGCGCCACCGCGTAGCCAAAGCCCGCCAGCAATTCCCCCAGCGCCTGGTAGTGCCCCTTGTCCCCGCCCCGCCAGCCGCCGCCATGGATGAACACAAACAGCCGCGGCGCGTGCTTCTCCGGCAGGAACAGATCCAGCTCCTGCCGCGGGTCGCTGCCGTACGCCAAGCCCGGAAGGTGCTGGACCATCCCTGATGATAACAAGGCGCCGCCCCTACGCCGCCAGTTTGCTCTTCAGGTACTGCGCATCTTCCCGCAGCCGCCGCCGGGTGTGCTCGAAGCGCAGGAGCCCGCGCCGCATCCTCCGCGCCACCGCCCCCAGCATCCCGGCCCCGATCAGCGCGTAGCCCACCCCGACAACCAACAGCGCCCAGCGCCAACTCTCCAGCAGATACGCGATCCCGCCCACCAGCGCCAGGCTCAAGAAGAGGAAGCTGAACAGCAGCACCAGCACCCCCGCCGCCACCATCGCCACCATCGTCCCCAGCGAGCGCGCCCCCAGCTTCAGCTCCAGTCGCGCCATCCCGCCCAAGTCGCGCACATACCCCCGCGCCTCCAGCACCAGTTCGCGTACCAACTCCACCCACCCGGCAGGCCGCGGCGGGGCGTCAGAAGTCCCCATGCCGCTCTCCGATGCCCCCCAGCCCGCGGATGTTGCTGCCCTTCCCCTTGTCAGCTCGCCCGCCGCCTCCCCGGGACTTGCCCGCCCGTCCCGCAAACGTCATAGTGGAACAGACCTCGTTCGCCGAGCTTGGGGACCCCTATGCGCCATTCTCTGCTCCTTCTGGCCGCCGCCGCCCTCCTGACCGCCGCCTCCGCCCAGCAGCCCGCCGCCCTCTTCGCCGGCATGCGCTGGCGCTCGATCGGCCCCTACCGCTCCGGCAACGTTTACGCCGTGGCCGGCGTCCCCGGCGATCCCACCACCTACTACCTGGGCATGCCCGAGGGCGGCGTCTGGAAAACCACCGACGGCGGCACCGTCTGGAAGCCGATCTTCGACCAGGAGGCGGTGCCCTCGATCGGCGCCGTCGCCGTCGCCTCCTCCAACCCCCAGGTCGTCTACGTCGCCACCGGCGATCCCACCGGATGGTCCTTCACCCCCGGCGAGGGCATGTTCAAGTCCACCGACGCCGGCGCCACCTGGCAGCGCATTGGCCTCGCCTCGACCGCCTACCTCCCCGCCCTCTTGGTAGACCCGCGCAACCCCGACGTCGTCCTGGCCGGCGCCCTCGGCCCCCGCGGCAGTTCGAACGCCGCCGACCGCGGCGTCTTCCGCTCTACCGACGGTGGCCGCACTTGGCAGCACCCCCTCGACCTCGCCGGCGTCGCCGACATGGCCTGGGACGACGCCGATCCCAGCGTCGTCTACGCCACCGTGCAGCGCGGGGGTTTCGGCCGCGCCGCTGGCAGTGCCATCGGCCCCGTCGTCTACAAGTCCACCGACGAGGGTGCCACCTGGCAACCGCTTGTCCAGCGCGGCTTGCCCGCCGGCCTCACCGGCGCCAACATCGCCGTCGCCAGCGGCACCCAGGGCCAACGCCTCTACCTCATCATCAATGGATTGGCCGGCGGCCGCGCCGCCGGCGTCTACCGCTCCGACGACGGCGGCGCCACCTGGCGCCTCGGCACCGCCCAGATCGGCAGCGCCGGCGGACGCATCTACGTCGCCCCCTCCAACCCCGACGAGGTCTACTTGATGGGGACCTCGCTCTACCGCTCCCTCGACGGCGCCCACAGCTTCTCCGCCTTCAAGGGCGCGCCCGGCGGCGACGACTACCGCGCCCTCTGGGTTGACCCGCGCAACCCCCGCCGCCTGCTCGCCGGCGTGGACCAGGGCCCCACCATCAGCGTGGACGGCGGCCTCACCTGGACCCCCTGGTACAACCTCCCCAACGGCCAGTTCTACGACGTCTTCACCGACAACCAGTTCCCCTACATGATCTACGGCGCCCAGCAGGACAGCGGCACCGCCGCCGTCCTCAGCCGCGGCGACTACGGCGACATCCGCCCGCAGGATTGGTACCCGGTCGGCGGCTTCGAGTTCGGCTCCATCGCCGTGGATCCGCTCCACCCGCGCTGGGTCTACACCCAGGGCTGGTACGACGTGCTGCGCCGCTACGACCGCGTCACCGGCCAAGTCGCCGTGGTCTTTACCCCCACCCCGCAGGACCACTTCACCAACCTGCCGCCCACGCTGTTCTCGCCCGAGAACCCGCACCGCCTTTACTTGGCCTCGCAGTTTCTGCGCGCCACCAACGATGGCGGCGCCCACTGGACTACGCTCAGCCCCGACCTCACCCTCCGCCCCGCCGCCCCCGCTCCCGCCGGCCGCTTCGTCCGGCCCCCCGCCATCTCCGCCCTCGCTCCCTCGCCGCTCTCTGCCCAAGTGCTCTGGGCCGGCACCAGCAACGGCCTCATCCAGCTCAGCCGCGACGGCGGCCGCACCTGGACCAACGTCACTCCGCCCGGCCTCACCGCCCGCTCCTCGGTCAGCCACATTGACGCCTCCCACCACGATCCCGCGACCGCCTACGCCTCTGCCGCCGACTTCGGCGACAGCCATCCCTACCTCTTCCGCACCACCAACTTCGGCCAGAGCTGGCAGAAGATCGTCACCGGCCTGCCCGGCCAGTTCAAGGCCCGCGTGGTGCGCGAAGACCCCAAGGATCCCAACCTGCTCTTCGCCGGCACCGAGATGGGCGCCTACGTCTCCTTCGACCGCGGCGACCACTGGCAGCCGCTGCAGTTGAACCTGCCCCACACCGTGGTCTCCGATATGCAGATCCACGGCGACGACCTGGTCATCTCCACCTACGGCCGCGCCTTCTGGGTGCTCGACGACATCAACCCGCTCCGCCAGATCCAGCCAGCCGCGGCCGCCACCGACGCCTACCTCTACCAGCCCCCCACCGCCATGCGCGTGCGCTGGTCGGAAAACCAAGACACCCCGCTGCCGCCCGAGGTCCCCGCCGGACAAAACCCGCCCGAGGGCGCCATCCTCGACTACACCCTCAAGGCCCCCGCCCAGGGCGCGATGACGCTCGCCATCTACGACGCCGCCGGCCACCTCGTCCGCCAATACACCAACACCCCGCCCCCGCCCGACACCTCGCCCGCCAACGTCCCCGATTATTGGTTCGCCCCGCCCGCCGTGCTCAAAACCACCCCCGGGATGCACCGCTTCGTCTGGGACCTGCGCTACCCCACCCCCAAGGCGCTCACCTACAGCTACTACGGCAACATGCTCGACTACACCGAGTACACCCTCACCTGGCACGCCATCCTCGGCGCCACCCCGCGCGTCCAGCCCGTCGGCCCCATCGCCATCCCCGGCGCCTACCAGGTCAAGCTCACCGTCAACGGCAAAACCTACACCCGCTCGCTTACGGTTGAGAACGACCCCCGCTCCGCCGCCACCCAAGCGGATCTCGTCGCCCAGTTGGCGCTCGAGCAGCGCGTCTCCTCTGGCCTCAGCATCACCTACGATGCCTACTACCAGATCGCCGCCGTGCGCCAGGCCCTGGCCCAAGCCCCGGCCCAGGCCCCTGGCAATGCCGCCCTCGCCCAGGCTGCCCAGGCCTTCGACCAGAAGCTCGCCCCACTCGCCGCCGGCACCGGCTCCAGCGGCTTCGGCGTCGCCAACCGCGACCTCGCCCGCCGCCTGCAAGACCTCGACTTCGGCGACTTCAACCCCACCCCCAGCGACATCGCCGCCGTCAACGCCAGTTGCGCCCAAATCGCCCAGGCCGCCGCCCAGCTCC
>DATKSZ010000085.1:0-55536 GCA_035531375.1 Terriglobales bacterium
TCTTGAGGCGGAGGTTGCAGTGGACGTCGGCGGGGAGGGTGACGTCAATGGTGCCGTTGAGGGAGCTGAAGGCGCTGGGCTTGGAGGGGTCGAGCTGGGCGACGGTGGCGGTGATGCGGCCGTTGAGGGCGTTGGCGACGACACTGCCGGAGACGTTGTGGAGGGTGATGCTGCCGTTGGTGTCCTCGGCGTTGATGTCGCCGCTGACGCCCTCGACCTGGATGAAGCGGCCATTGACGGAGTGGAGGACGAGGGAGGTGTGGACCGGCACCTGGATGTCGAGGTCGCCGCCGCTGAAGACGGAGGTGTGGACGGTGACGACATTGTTGTCCTCCTCGGCGGTGAGGCCGGGGTTGACGTTGAGGCGATGCATGCCCTGGGCCTCGGGGGGCACGGAGCGCGGGCGGCGGGAGGCGTGGTCGCCGCCGGCGCTGTCAATGATGACGCTGGGGCCGTTGTAGGCGCGCACGGTGATGGTGCCGCGCAGCGAGCTGACCTTGAGGGTGGCGGGCTGGGAGGGGTGGCTGAGCGGGACCACAACGTGGTCGGGGCTGGGGGCCGGGGCCTGCGCCGCGGCGGCCACGCCCGCCGCCAGCGCCGCCACCATCAGGTTCAAGAAGAAGGATTTTTTCATAAAAGCCTCTACGGGCATAAACCAGGGCTGCGGCGGCGCGTTACTTTGCCTGGTGCAGATAGATGTTGCCGTTGACGGTGCGGAGGGTCAAGGCGGGGCCGCCGCTTCCGACGCGGCCGGAGGTGGAGCGGCCGCGGCGAAACACCAGCATGTGGCCGCGGCGGGCGGCGGTGGCGGCGACAGGCTGCGCGGCGACGGGAAAGTCGCTGTAGACCGAGCCGTTGACAGTGCGGTAGCTCAGGTCGGCGTTGAGGCCGGGCTGGAGGTAGAGGCTGATCTTGCCGTTGACCGAACGGAAGGAGCTGGCGGCGTGCGGGTTGGCGCGGAAGGCGGCGCTGACGCTGCCGTTGACGGTGGAGGCTTGGCCGGAGCCGGCCATGCCCGCGAGGTTCACGCCGCCGTTGACGTTTCGCACCTGGTAGTCGCCGCTGACATCGCGGGCGGCGACGTCGCCGCCGTTGACGGTTTTGAGGTCGAGGCGGGTGGCGGCGGGGACGTGCAGCTCGAAATTGTAGCGGACCTGGTAGCCGGGGTTGTCCCAGTGGCGGCCCCAGTGGCCGCAGCGGCTGGTGGCGTCGTGGCCGCCGCAGCGGAAGGGGCCGTCCACGTAGAGGGTGAGGCTATTGCCGGTTTGGGTGACGTCGAGATGGACGTCGCGCCGGGCCTGGGCGAGGGCGTCCTGGGATTTGGCGGCGATGGTCTCGGTGGCGGTGAAGCGCACGGCGGCGCCGCCGTCGCCGACCACGGTGACGGGGCCGGTGACGTTGTCCACGGCGACTAGGGGGGCGGCGCCGAGGTTGAGCGTCTTCTGCGTCACCTGGGGCGGCGCGGTGAAGGGCAGATCGCTGGGGAAGCGGCGCTGGGCGGAGGCGCCGGCGGCGAGGGTGAGGGCGAAGGCGGCGGCGAGGGCGGCGCCGGCGAGGAGCTGGGTGGCGAGTTGGGTGCGGGCCTTCATGGCGGGTCCTTAATTGATTCCAGAATTAATTCCAGGTGGGCTGGGAGAGGCCCCAGGCGGCGCGCTGGCGCACCTCGGGGTTGTAGGCGGTGTCGTGGCTGACCTGGCGCAGCAGGTTGCGGGCCTGCTGGTCGCGGGTCTCGACGAAGCTGTCCACCAGCGCGATCTGCACCAGGGGGGAGTTTTGGTAGTGGAAGGCCTCCACCAGGCCCTTCTGGATGCCGGGATCGTCGGCGCGGCGGGCGAGGGCGTCCACCACGGCGAGGCGGACGTCGGGGCTGGAGTCGTATTTGAGGGTCTGCAGCAGCGCCTGGAGGACTTGGGGATCGGTGCCTTGCAGACGGTTGCTATAGCTCACCCCCTGCAGACGGTCGCTGGCGGACTGCTGCTGCAAGAGGGAGAGCACCACCAGTTGACGGGTGTTCTGCACCTGGTCGCGCAACTCGGCGATCTGCTGGGCGTCGGCAGAGGCGGGGGCCGGAGCGAGGCGGGCGCCGCGGGCGAACCAGCCGGCGGCGAGGCCGGCCACCAGCAGCAGGGCGGCGGCCAGGGCGGGCAGGGGACGGAAGGCGAGGGCTGACAGCCAGGGGCGGCGGGGTGGGGCCAACGGAGCGGCGGCGGCCGACTCCAGGCCCTGCTGGTAGGCGGCCAGCATTTGGTCGAAGCGCTGGCGCTGGCTGGGGTCGGGCGCGGCGGCGGGCAGTTCGCCCAGCTTGTGCCAAAACGCCGACAGCGCGGCGCAGTCGGCGCACTCCTGCAGATGGTGGTGCAGCCAGACGCGGTCGGCGGCGCGCTCGGGCGCCTGCAGTTGGTTTTGCCACCACTCGGGCAACAAGTCGGCAGCCTGTTCGCAGCCGGTCATAGGGCACCTCGGTCGGCCTGGGAGGCCAAGAATTGGAAATGTTCGCGCAGCTCGCGCAGGGCGCGGTGGACACGCACCTTGACCGTTCCGGTCTCGACGCCGAGGATGGCGCCGATCTCGTCGTGCTTGAGCTCCTGGAAGCGGCTCAGCACCAACAACTCGCGTTTTTCCGGCGACAGGCGGGCGAGGGCGCGCGCCAGCAAATGGTGTTCCTGGGCGGCTTGGGCGGCGTCGCCGGGCTCGAAGCTGGGGGCGTGGAGCTCGTCGTCCCACTCCACCTCGCCGCGGCGCTTGTGCAGGTGGTCGAGGCGGACGTTGCGGGCGATGTAGTACATCCAGGTGGCGAAGCGGCTGCCGGGGCGGTAGGTGGCGCGGTACTTGAGGATGCGCACAAACACGTCCTGCACCAGGTCTTCGCTGGCGGGGCGGGAGGCGCCGAGGCGGAGGAAGTAGTTGAGCAGGGGGCGCTGGTGGCGCTCGAACAGGGGGGAGAGCGCCTGCAGGTGGCCGGCTTGGACCCGGCGCATGAGGGCGTCGTCATCGCTGTCGGGCGAGATTTCGGCCGAGAGACGTGGGACCAGCATAGGAATGGGCATCGCCGCGGCCATGGTCGCTCTGAGGGAGTAAACCGCGGGCGGCGGAAAACGTTACGGAAAGGGCCTATTCATTGCGCAAGGTGACGACCGGGTCCACGCGGGTGGCGCGGCGGGCGGGGAGAAAGCTGGCGAAGAGGGCGATGGCCAGAAAGAGCAGGGAGTAGGCGGTGAAAGTGGCGGGATCGGCCCCGGGCAGGCCGTAGAGGAGGGCGGCGACGGCGCGGCCCAGGGCCCAGGCGCCGCCGAGGCCGAGCAGGATGCCGATGGCGACCAGCAGCATGCCGCCGGCGAGCACGAGGCGGAAGACGTGGCCGGCGCTGGCGCCCAGGGCGATGCGGATGCCGAGCTCGCGCGCGCGCTGGCGCACGCTGTAGGCCATGACGCCGTAGATGCCGATGGCCGCCAGCAGGGTGGCGAGGGAAGCCAGCAGGCCGAGCAGGCTGGCGCCGAGCTGGGCGATGAAGAGGGATTGGTGGATGGGGGTCTCGGCGGCCTCGAGGCGGGTGACGGCGAGGTTGGGGGCTTGGGCGTGCATGAGCTGGCGCATCTCGGGGAGGACGCCGGAGGGATTGCCGGCGGTGCGCACGGTCAGGCCCAGGGCGGTGGCGGGGTATTGGGCGAGGGGCAGGTAGGCGAACACGGTCGGGTTTTCGGAGAGGCTGAAGTACTTGATGTCCTGGGCGATGCCGACGACTTGGGAGTAGTCGGTCTCGCCGAAGAATTTGAGGCGCTTGCCCAGGGCGTCTTGGCCGGGCCAGAGCTGGCGGGCCATGGTCTGGTTGACGATGACGACCTTTTGGCTGGAGGCGGAGTCGCCGGGGCTGAAGTCGCGGCCCTGGAGCAGGGGGATGCCCATGGTGGCAAAGTAGGAGCCGGGGAGGATGGACTCCACCACGGCGAAGCGGGCGCCCTGGCCGGGGCGGGGGACCTCGCCTTGGAGGGTGAAGCTGCGGGCGAAGTTGCCGGCGGCCATGGGGGTGCCGGCGGCGAGGGTGGCTTGGGTGACCCCGGGGAGGGCGCGGGCGCGGTCGAGCACCTGCTGTTCGAATTGGTCCACCGCCAGCGGGGTGCCGGGGCGGGCGAGGTCGAAGCCGATGGTGCCGAGGTCGAAGTTGAGCGAGGCGAGGTGGGCGGCGTCGAAGCCGGGGCTGGTCTGTTGCAGGTTGCGCAGGCTGGCGAGGAAGAGTCCGGCGACGATGAGGGCGACCAGAGAGAAGGCCACCTCGCCGATAAGCAGCAGGCCGCGCAGGCTCCAGGGGCGGTGGCTGCCGCGGGCGGGCTGGGTGCGCTCCTTGAGCTGGGTGATGAGGTCGAGGCGGGTGGATTGCAGGGCCGGGGCGAGGCCGAAGAGCAGGCCGGTGAGCAGGGAGAGACCGAGGGCAAAGAGGAGGACGCGGGGATCGAGGGCGAGGTGGAGGGGGGAGCGGAGGAGCTGGGGCGGGCGGTGGGCCCAGAGCCAGTCGCGGGCGGCGCGGGCCAGCAGCAGGCCGAGGCCGCCGGCGAGCAGGGCCAGGAGCACGCTCTCGACCAGCAGTTGGCGGATGAGGCGGCGGCGGCTGGCGCCCAGGGCGAGGCGGACGGCGATCTCGCGGTGGCGGCTCATGCCGCGGGCCAGCAGCAGGTTGGCGACGTTGGCGCAGGCAATGAGCAGCACCAGCCCCACCACCGCCATCATCATGGCGAAGGCGAGGACGAATTGGCCGCGGGCGTTGGGGCTGATGGTGGACTGGAGCAGGGGCACCAGCACGGCGGTTTGGGCGCGGTTGTCCACCGGGTATTGCAGCGCCAACTGCTGGGCGGTGAGGCGCACGGCGGCTTGGGCCTGGCGCAGGGAGACGCCGGGCAGGAGGCGGCCGACGGCGCTGACGATGCGGGGGCGGCGCTGGGTGTAGTAGGCGGCGAAGGGGCCGGTGATGAGGGCGGCGTGCATGCTGGCGGGCGCCCAGAGGTCGGGGCCCTGCAGGGTGAGGGTGCCGTGGAACGAGGGCGGGGCCACGCCGGCGATCATGAAGGCGTGGTGGTTGAGGGTGACCATCTGGCCGAGGATGGCGGGATCGCCGCCGAAGCGGCTGTGCCAGAAGTCGTCACTCAACACCAGCAGCGCGCCCTGGCCGTCGGTGGCGGTCTCGGCGGCGGTGAAGACGCGGCCGCGGGCGGCGGCGACGCCCAGCATCTGGAAGTAGTTGCCGCTCACCAGCTCGGCGTTGACCTGGTCGGTCTGGCCTTGGTAGTTGAGGGCGGCAGCGGCGCCGGTGTAGAAGCCGAGGGCGGAGAAGACGCGGGAATCGCGGGCGTAGTCCTGGTAATTGGGCACGGAGAGGCCCAAGTAGGTGTTGCCGGCGAGGGTGGCGGTGCCCTCATCCTGGGTATAGAGGTTGACCAGGGTGGCGGGGTCGTGGACGGCGACGCCGTGCAGCATGACCGCGCTCCAGACGGTGAAGATGGCGGTGTTGGCGCCGATGGCGAGCGCCAGCGAGGCGATGGCGATCAGGCTGAGGGGCGGGTTCTTGGCCAGCATGCGCCAGCCGAACTTCAGGTCTTGCCAGAGGTCTGCCACGTCGCCTCCCCTCCCCATGCTGCGGGGTCCCTATCATGGAGCACGCCAGTAGCCATGATAATCCCTTTGTTTTCACTAGAGCTGGGGGAAAGGGTGTCCGGAATGCCGGGAGTGGGGGTTCGAATGCGGACATTGCGCGGGGCGCAGTGGGGGGTATGCTGAACCGAGGTGGGCTGGCTGTCGCAACAGTGCGAGGAGCTATTTCGCCACGACCAGTGGCAGTTGGGCGTGGTGGAGGCGCCCATCCACGCATTTTTGACGCCGGGGTTTCGGCCGGCAGTGCGGTGGCTGGGGGGGGCCGGGCGGAGCGGGTTTCGCGCCGACCCGTTTGGCTGGGCGGGCGACGAGGGGCAGATCCTGTGCGAGGACTATGACGCGGCCAGCGACCGGGGGCGGCTGGCGGTGGTGGACGAGCAGGGGGGGGTGCGGCCGCTGCGCGGGTTTCCGCCCGGGGTGCACCTGTCGTATCCCTACCTGATCGAGGACGAGGGCGAGGTCTACTGCGTGCCGGAGATGTGGCAGGCGGGCGAGGTGCGGCTGTATCGGGCGACGGGGTGGCCGGAGGAGTGGGTGCAGGAGGCGGTGTTGCTGCGGGATTTTGCCGGGGTGGATGCCACCGTGTTTCGGCACGAAGGGCGGTGGTGGATGGCGTGCGCGCGGCAGGGATTCGAGCCCGAGCGCGACCTGTGGCTGTTCCACGCGCCGGAGCTGCGGGGGCCGTGGTCGGGGCACGGGGGCAATCCGGTGAAGCGCGATCGCAGCTCGGCGCGGAGCGGGGGGACGCCGTTTGTGCACCAGGGGGCGCTGTACCGGCCGGCGCAGGACTGCAGCCGGACGTATGGCGGGGGGCTGGCGCTGAATCGGGTGGAGCGGCTGACGCCGGAGGCGTTTGCGGAGGAGACGGTGGTGCGGCTGGCGCCGCCGGCGGATTGGCCGTGGCGGGCGGGTTGGCATACGCTGGCGGGGGTGGGGGAGCGGACCCTGCTGGACGCCAAGCGGGTGGCGCTGCTGCCGGCGGCGTGTCGGCGGGTGGCGGGGCGGAAACTGCGGCGGCTGCTGGAGCCGAGGCGGCGGTGAGGGCGGAGTGGCAGCGCACGCACGCCGAGCTGGCGGAGCTGGCGCCGGCCTGGGACCGGGCGCTGGCGCAGGGCAACCCCGACAACCCCTTTTTGCTGGCGGATTTTTTGCAGACCTGGGCGCAGGCGTTTGTGCCCGCGGGCGAGCTGCGGGTGCTGACGCTGTGGGAGGGCGAGGAGCTGGTGGGCGGGCTGCCGCTGTACCGGGCGCGGCGGCTGACGGGGCCGCGGCTGGCGGTGCTGCGGCCGCTGGGGCTGGGGTTTGCCAACTTCACCGAGCCGTTTTTTGTGGGCCCGGAGTCGGCGTTCGCCGCGGCGGGCTGGGCGGCGCTGCGGCAACTGCGGGGCTGGAGCTACCTCAGCCTGCCGCTGGGGCGGAGGCCGTGGTGGCGGGGGGCGGCGGGGTTGCGCTGGCGGGAGAGCGCGCCGGTGACCGACGCGCGGATTGCGATTGCCGGCGGGGCGGCGGCGTACGCGGCGACGCTGCAGCCGCGCATGCAGGCCAACCTGCGGCGCTGCCGGCGGCGGGCGGACGAGCGGGGCGGGGTGGAGCTGCGGCGCGAGACCGAGGCGGCGGTGGTGGAGGAGATGATCGCTTTCCAGTTAAGGCACAACGGGCCCGAGCGCTATCCGGAAGACCGCGAGGTGACGCCGTCGCGCCCGGCGTGGGCGGAGTTCACCCGCACCCTGCTGCGGCGGCTGGCGGCGCAAGGGCGGCTGGACGCGATGGGGCTGCGGCTGGGCGGGGAGCTGGCGGCGGTGGGGTTTGGCTTTCGCCACGGGCCGGGGTACAAGTCCCTGCTGGCGAGCTACGATCCGCGCTTTCGCCACTGCGGGCCGGGGCTGCTGTTTTTTTACGAATTGATCGAGTGGTGCTGGCGCCGGGGCGAGCCCTACCTCGACATGTACGCCGACGGCAACGCGTTCGAGAAGCGCCGCTGGTGCAACCAGTTCCTGCCGCTGCACCAGGTGTGGGTGTTTGCGCCCACGGTGGTGGGGCGGGGGCTGTATCATAGCCATCGCCTATGGAACCGCTGATCGCCCGCGTGCGACGCTCGCTCCTTCTGCGCGGCTGGCGCCGCACGCTGCGGTTGGGGGCGCGCTGGGTGGGGTTCCATCTGCGCCACGGGCGGCGGCCGGCGCCGCCGGGCTTCGACCTGGAGTTTGGGCTGGACACCGACGCCGCGGGCGACGTGGCGGGGGAGCGCAAGGGGAGCGTGGCCGGGGTGGAGTACGGGCCGGTGGACGTGGAGCACTTCGCCGGGCTGATGCGGCAGGTGGACGTCTCGAGCGGGGAGTTTGTGTTTCTGGACTTTGGCTGCGGGCGGGGGCGGGCGCTGTTGCTGGCGTCGTTGTATCCGTTCCGGCAGATCCGCGGGGTGGAGTATGACCGCGAGCTGCAGCAGTCGGCGGAGCGGCACTTGGCGGCGTGGGGGCGGCGCGGGTGGCTCGCCACTTTTTGCCGGGGTCGCTCCCGTTGGTCGCTTGGCGGGCGCGCTTCGATTCCGGGCGCGGGACGCCGGTTGGGGCTCGGGGCGTCTCCAAGATGCCGCCAGCAGCGCTGCTTCGACTTGGGGACGGTGTGGGAAGACGCCACGGCGTGGGAGTTTCCGGTGGCACCGTCGGTGTTTTATTTCAACGAGCCGCTGGGGGAGGCGGAGCTGCGGGTGGTGGCGGCGCGCATCCGGCGGTCGCTGGCGGCGGCGCCGCGGCCGGCCTACGTGCTCTACCTGGGCGACTGGGGGGCGCCGGTGTGGGAGGAAGGGGGCGACTTCGAGCTGCTATACCGCTATGACGACCGCAGCGCGTATCGCTGGGGCGCCCGCCGCCCCTAGACGTACATGGGGTTGATGGCAGCCTGTTCGGCGCGGCTCGGCCGGGAGACGGGGCTTTCGTCGATTTCGTTGCCCCAACAGGTCCAACCCGGCCGGCTATGGCGCGCGAACAATTCCAGGAAGGGGCTAAAGCTGCAGGCTTCGATGATGGGGTAGAGCTCGTCGGGCTTGCGGGAGTGTTCGCGCTTGCGGGTGGCAAGGTAGTTGACCTGCCGCCGTCCCGGCTTTCCCGTCCGCAGTTTGCCGCGGACGCCGAAGAGGACAAGTTCGGTCACGTTGCGGAAGTAGAAGCCGACGCCGCGGCCGTCCGGGCCGCCGTCCTTGCGCACCTTGTGCCAAACCAGATTGGCCTTGTAGGTGAAGCCCCAGGCCTGCATCACTTCCAGGCCCTCGGCGATCAAGGCGTTGGGGACCCAGAGATAGAGGTGGGCTTCGGAGGCGGCGACCCGGCTGACGGGAATGGCCTTGATCTCGGGGAGGGTCATGGTCCGGTACCGGCCCAGGCGCCGGTGTTCGGGGGCCATCTTGCCGGTGCTGTTGGTGAAGCGCCAGGGGGGGTCGGCGAGGATGGTCTTGAAGCGGCCGGGGACGGCCTGGAGCAAGTCTGGCGGCGGCATCATCGGGACAGAATACAACGATCGGGCACCTGGCCTTGGCGGCAGCAGGGGAGGCGCCGCTTCCGGGAATGTTTGTGCCGTACACTGCGGTATGGCTTCGCCCACACTGACGGCGCGGATGCGGCGGTCGCTGGGCTACCGCGGGGCGGGGCGGACGCTGCGGGTGGCGGTGGCGCTGGCGGGCTACCGGCTGCGGCGGGGGTGGGGGGCGCCGCGGCCGCATGCCTTCGACCTGGAGTATGGCACCGACACGGTTTCGCTGGCGCAGGCCAGCCAGTACCAGGGCGGGGCGGAGGGGGGCAACGGGCACGAGCCGATCGACACGGTGGAGTTTGCGCAGTTGATGGCGCCGCTGGCGGGGGTGGTCGAGGCGGGCGGGTTCACGTTTGTGGACCTGGGGTCGGGGCAGGGGCGGGCGCTCCTGCTGGCCTCGGACTATCCCTTCGCCCGCATCGTCGGGGTGGAGCATGGGCTGGAGCTGCACCAGTCGGCGGAGCGGAACCTGGCGCGCTACCGCTCGCCGCGGCAGCGCTGCCGCGAGGTGGCCAGCGTGTGGGCGGACGCCACCACCTGGGAGCTGCCGCTGCAGCCGGCGTTGTTTTATGTTTGCGAGCCCTTCCAGGAGGCGCTGCTGCGGCGGGTGGCGGAGCGGGTGCGGGCTTCGCTCGCAGTCCACCCGCGCCCCGGCTATGTGCTCTATGTGGGGTCGCTGGCGGCGGTTTGGGAGGAGAGCGGCGGGTTTGAGGCGGTGGCCGCGGGCCATGAGTCGCGGGCATACCGCTGGCGCGGGGGCGGGCAGTAGTGGCGGCGTCGGAACAAGCGCTCGAGGCGCTGCGGCGGTACTGGGGCTATGACAGCTTCCGGCCGCTGCAGGAGCGGATTGTGGCCAGCCTGATGGCGGGGCGGGACGTGTGCGTGGTGATGCCCACGGGCGGGGGCAAGTCGCTGTGCTACCAGTTGCCGGCGGCGCTGTGCCCGGGGAAGACGGCGGTGGTGGTGTCGCCGCTGATCGCGCTGATGCAGGACCAGGCGGCGCAGTTGGCGGCGATGGGGATACCGGCGGCGGTGCTGAACAGCACGCTGGACGGGGGCGAGCAGGCGCGGCTGCTGCAGCAGTTGCGGGCGGGGCGGTTTCGGCTGCTCTACGTCTCGCCGGAGCGGCTGGCGCGGGCGGACACGCTGGAGTGGCTGCAGCGGCTGCCGCTGTCGCTGTTTGCCATTGACGAGGCGCACTGCATCTCGGAGTGGGGGCACGAGTTTCGGCCGGAGTACCGGCAGTTGAGCGCGCTGCGGCAGAACTTTCCGGCGACGCCGATTGCGGCCTTTACCGCCAGCGCCACGCGGCGGGTGCGGCACGACATCCTGGAGCAGTTGCAGTTGCGGACGCCGGACAAGTACATCGCCAGCTTCCACCGCGCCAACCTGCGCTATTGGGTGGGGGAGACGACGGGGGCGCGGCAGCCGGAGCTGCTGGCGCGGGCGGCGCGGCATTACCTGGCGGGGGAGGGGAACCTGATCGTCTACGCCCCCACCATCCGGCGGGTGGAGGAGACGGTGGCCGAGCTGGAGCGGGACGGGATCGCGGCGCTGCCCTACCACGGGCGCATGGAGACGGCGCAGCGGCGGCAGAACCAGGAGCGCTGGATGCTGGACGAGGTGCGGGTGCTGGTGGGGACGCTGGCGTTCGGGCTGGGGATCAACAAGCCGGCGGTGCGGGCGGTGATCCACCTGGCGCTGCCCAAGTCGGTGGAGCAGTACTACCAGGAGGCGGGGCGGGCGGGGCGGGACGGGGAGCCGGCCGACTGCCTGCTGCTGTGGCAGAAGCGCGACGCCGGGCTGCTGGCCCACTTCGTGGAGCAGATCGAAGACGGGGAGGAGCGGGAGCGGGGCTGGCAGCGCTACCGCCAGATCCGCGCCTTGGTGGAGGCGCCGGTGTGCCGCCACCGGCAGATCTGCCTGCACTTCGGGGAGCGGACGAGCTGGGAGAACTGCGGCGCCTGCGATGTGTGCGGCTACCAGCCGGCGGCGCTGGCGGCGGCGGCGGCCGCGCCGGCGCGCCCGGCGGGGCGGAAGCGGGCGGGGAGGGCGGCCGCCCGCCCGGGCGCCCAGCCCGGAGCGGCTGCGCCCCCGCCGCCGGAAGGGCTGCGGGAGCACCTCAAAGCCTGGCGGCTGGGGGTGGCGCGGGCGGCGGGGGTGCCGGCCTATGTGGTGCTGCACGACAGCTCGCTCGACGCCCTCTGCCACGCCCCGCCGCACAGCCTGGCCGAGCTGCGGCAGATCTCGGGCTTCGGCGACCGCAAGGTCGAGCTCTACGGCGAGTCCATTCTGGCCGCGCTAGAGGCGTTCGCGCCGCGGCGGGGATGACGCGCCGCAGGGCCGGGGCGAGCGCCCCACCCGTCCGGGGGGATGGCCCGCAATTCCATAACGCGCGTGATGGGTTTTCCAGGAATCAGGAACATCGGTAAGGTGTCTATTTCATCCTTGACATTCTGTGTTGCCCGTCATATATCTGACGCTGGCGCATGACACGCGTCGCATCCGGCTTGGCTTTGTGAGGGCGGGCGGAGCGGGACGAGGACGCGGAAGTTGCGAGCGACTTAGGAGGAGCCATGAAGAAGCTGTCGGCCTTGTTCACCGCGCTGCTGGTCGTTCTGGGAATTGCCGCTGCCCTCGCGGCGCAATCGAACCCCACCGGAAGCCTGAGCGGGATCGTGCTGGATCCGTCGGGGGCGGCGATCCCCGGAGCCAGCGTGGTGGTCACCGACACCGGCACCACGCACGCCTTCAACCTGCAATCGGACGCCAGCGGGCGGTTTGCGCTGACCAGCCTGAGCCCGGGGACGTACGACGTGCTGATCAACCATCCCGGGTTCAAGGCGGGGGCCTACCGGGGGGTGCAGATCGTGGTGGGGCAGGCCTATACGCTGAACGCCAAGCTGGAGTTGGGCGAGGCGGGGCAGACAGTGGAGGTGCAGGCGGGGCAGGAGGTGATCGAGACGCAGCAGTCGTCGGTGGGCGACCAGGTGACGGGGGAGCAGATCATCCAGGTGCCGATCACCTCGCGCAACACCCAGGACCTGGCGGTGATGGAGCCGGGGACGCAGACGGGGGCGACGCCGCGGCAGAGCCAGTTCAACGGGCTGCCGCCGGGGGCGCTGAACATCACCTTTGACGGCATCAACAGCCAGGACAACGTGCTGAAATCGACCACCGGCAGCAGCTTTTTCTCGATCGAGCAGCCGCGGGTGGACGACGTGCAGGAGTTCAACATCACCGAGGCGGCCAACGACGCCAGCGACTCGGGCGAGGGGGCGGTGCAGATCGCGCTGGTGAGCAAGAAGGGAAGCAACCACTTCCACGGCGGGGGGTGGGAGTACCTGCGCAACGACGCGCTGAACGCCAACTACTACTTCAACAATTTGAACAACCTGAAGCGGCAGCGGCTGCGGCTGAACGAGTTTGGGGGCAAGCTGGGCGGCTACCTGATCAAGAACAAGCTGTTCTTCTTCGTGGACAGCGACTTTTTCGCCAACCCCAACGCGGTGCTGCGGCAGCGCTCGATCCTGACGCCGGAGGCGTCGGTGGGCAAGTACACCTACCAGGTGAGCAAGACGCCGGCGACGGTGCCGAGCTGGGTGACGTGCAGCGGGACGACCTGCACGGCGGATCTGTTCGCCATGGCGGCGGCCAACGGGTTCAGCGGGACGCCGGACGCGGTGATGCAGAAGATCGTGGGGGAGATGGCGGCGGCGAAGACGGCGGCGGGGGTGAGCCTGGGGGCGCAGGTGAACCCCAACGCCATCCCGCTGCTGTTCAACTCCAATGCGATGAGCAACCAGCAGTATCCCGACCTGCGGCTGGACTACACCATCAACAAGACCAACACGCTGGAGTTCGACTACCACTACTCGCACTACAACGCCGAGCCCGACCTGTTGAACAGCTCCGACGCCAGCTACCCGGTGCCGCCGTTCAGCCAGAACGTGGGGGGCCAGATCTCCGACCGCAGCCTGCTGGCGGTGGCGTGGCGGAGCCAGTTGACCAAGACCATGAGCAACGAGCTGCGGGTGGGGGGCAACAGCTCGCCGGTGTGGTTCGACCAGGGGGCGGTGGCGGCGATCTATCCGGCGGTGAAGAGCAACCTGGGGAGCACGTTCGTGCGGCCGCTGTTTCCCGGCAACGTGAACTCGCAGTTGCTGACCAACCCGTTCAACGGCTACTTTCCGCAGAGCCGCAACGGGGCGCTGGCGCAGTTGACCGACACGCTGAGCTGGCTGCGGGGCAACCACAGCATCACGCTGGGGACCAACCTCACCGGGCTGCGCTACAAGCAGACGCTGTCCACGCAGCCGGTGGCGAGCATGAACATGGGGCTGTCGAGCCTGGATCCGGCGGCGGGGATGTTCACCGGGGGCAACCTGCCGGGGATGGGGGCGAGCGACCTGAGCCTGGCGGAGGGGCTGTACGGGGTGCTGGCGGGCAGCATCACCAGCTTCAACCAGACGGTGAACGTGAACCCGACCACGCGCGCCTACACCCCCGGCTACAACAACCTGCTGCAGATCTCGCAGCGGGAGGCGGGGATTTTCTTCAGCGACAGTTGGCACATGACCTCGGCGCTGAACTTCAACTACGGGCTGCGCTGGGAGTGGGAGGGCACGCCCACCGACGACCTGAACGAGTATTACGTGGCCAGCGGGAACTACGGGGCCAACGGGCTGTGGGGTTCTTCCGGCGTGGGCAACCTGTTCAAGCCAGGGACGCTGGCGGGGGCGGTGACCACGTTTGTCAACGACAAGGGGGCGCAGTTCTATAAGAGCTACAAGAAGGACTTCGCGCCCAGCCTGGGGCTGGCCTGGACGCCGAACTTTGGCAACGGGCTGCTGGCCGGGCTGTTCGGGGGGAGCGGCGAGTCGGTGTTCCGGGCGGGCTACTCCATCGCCTACGACCGCGAGGGGATGAGCTCGTTCAGCGGCAACATCCCCAACAACCCGGGGGTGCGCAACAACGGCTTTCTGACCGCGGCCAGCAGCAACGGGACGGCGGGCTCGGGTCTGTTCCAGGCGGGCAGCCTGACGCTGGCGAACGGCAACCTGGGGACGGTGGGACAGGAAGAGAGCCTGCCCTATGGCAGCGTGCTGCCCATCAACCCCGCCTTCGGCGACCAGGTGAATGCCTATGATCCCAACCTGCGGCCGCCGATGATCCAGTCCTGGTCGGTGGGCATCCAGCGGCAATTGAATCCGAACACGGCGCTGGAGATCCGCTACGTGGGCAACCATGGCAACCACGAGTGGACCACGCTCAACCTGAACGAGACCAACATTTTCGAGAACGGGTTCCTGGCGCAGTTCAACGGGGCGCTCAACAACCTGAACGTCTGCCTGGCGAGCCAGGCCGCCTGCAAGACGGCGGCGGGGGTGGTGTCGAGCAAGACCTACGCCAACTTTGGCTACTTGGGGCTGGCGGGGCAGACGGCGGTGCCGATCATGACGGCGGCCTTCACCGGCAGCCAGACCGGCTCGCAGACCAACGGCGGGTTCACCAACGGCGGCTTCGTGGCCGACCTGCAGAACGGGCTGGCGGGCTCGTTCGCCAACACGCTGGCGAGCACCTACAGCAACTGGACGAACATCACGGCGGCGGGGCTGGCCTCGAACCTGTTCTGGGCCAACCCGAACGCCACCGGGGGCGCGAACCTGCTGACCGACCCCAACAGCTCGACCTACAACGGGCTACAGGTGGAGCTGCGGCGGCGGATGGCCAGCGGGCTGCAGTTCCAGGGCAGCTACACCTGGTCGCACACGCTGGGCACGGGCACCATCTTCACCCTGCGCGACATGGCGGGGGCGAAGGCGCCGGGCGGGAGCGATATCCGCCACGCCTTCAAGTTCGAGAGCCTGTTCGAGCTGCCGTTTGGGCCGGGGCGGCACTGGAAATCGGGCAACAGCCTGATCAACGATGTGCTGGGCGACTGGGAGTGGGACGCCAACACGCGCTGGCAGTCGGGGGCGGTGTTCCCGCTGACCAGCGGGCTGGGCGGCACCGTCAACCAGAACGACGGCGGGGTCAACCTGCTGGGAGTGAGCGCCGACCAGGTGCAGAGCGAGCTGGTGGCCACGCCGCAGACCAACACCAAGGGACAGGGGATCGTCTATTTCGCCCCCAACGGCCTGCTGGGGGTCAACCAGCAGCGCGCCAACCAGGCGGTGCTGCAGTCCTGCGTCACCGCCGGGGCCTTCTGCGGCCATCCCTACCTGTATGGTCCGAGCTTCTTCGAGGCGGACTGGGCCTTGATGAAGACCATCCCGTTGACCGAGCGGGTGAGCATGAGCCTGCGCGCCAACGCCATTGACGCCTTCAACAACATCAACTTCCAGGCGCCGACGGGGAACCTGCAGTCCAGCCAGTTTATGCAGATCACCAACGCCTACTCGGACTTCAACTCCAGCCAGTATCCGGGGGGACGGGTGATCGAGCTGGTGGCGCGGATCAGTTTTTAAGGCAGCGCGGGCGCCCGGCATCGCCGCCCGCGCCCTGGGCGGCGCGGGGCGCAGGACGGGCGCGGGCAGAGGGCCTGGCCGGCGGCTGGGGTGCGCGCGGGCTCAGGGGAGGCTGCTCTTCCCGCCTGGATTCGGCTGGTGCCCGGGGCCGGAGTCGAACCGGCACGTGCCTTGCGGCACTCGGGATTTTAAGTCCCGTGCGTCTGCCTATTTCGCCACCCGGGCAAGGGCGCTAAACCTTTACTGTACATGGCCTTGGCCACCTTTGCCAGGATGGGCCCCCCACCCGGGGCCCCCACGCCGCTCGCGGCGTGGGGTGGGGCGGCGCGAGCAGCCGCTTCAGTGCGCGGCGGGCGCCGGCGCCGGCAGCGCCGCGAACTGAACGCCCAGGCTGAGGCCCAGGGAGTGCAGTTGGGCGTTGAAGGCCGCGCCCTCGGTGCGGTTCAGCGCTGCCAAACCGGAGCGAATCTGGTTCTCCTCCCCCACCAGCTCCCGATTCACCGCGATCGCCTGTTGGGTCGGCCCCAGGTCGGCGCCGCCTCCGTACCGGCCGGTGCCGTTAAAGTCGGCCGCCAGGCTGCAGAGCTTGGCGTAGAGCTGCACCGGGTTCATGAACGACTCCTCGACGCTTTCGCTGGCGAGGTGGGTGTCGTAGAGCTTGCCCTCGAGCGCCACGTATTTGGCCTCGAGCGCACGATCGGCCTGCAAGGCCGCCGCCGCGCCGGGGTCATGCGCCAGAACCGACGCCGCATCCTCCAACTGTTGGCGCGTGCTCTCGACGCCGTTGATCATGGCGGCCACGCCGTTGACGTCGCTCTGCATCGTCAGCGCGAATTGGAGCTGCGCCTCCATGGTGGCCTGCGTGCCGGAAGCATGCGGATCCTTGAGCACGGTCAGCGGCTGCGTGCCCACGACTTGGCCATCCACCGCGAGCTGCACCTGATAGGTGCCGGGCACAACCCGCGGCGAACCCGGCTGGCCGCCCCAGGCCACCAGCGGGCGCCAGCCTTGGGGGCCCGTGGTGACCCAAGGTTTACCCGGAGGGGCCGTGAGCAGGTGCACGGCAGTGGGGTTCGGGTAGCGGAGATTCCACCAAACGCGGTTCAGCCCGGCGTGGAGGGTTCCCTTGACAGTGCGAATGAGCGCGCCGTCACTGCCGCGAACGGTCAACGCCACCGCCTTGGCAGCGGAGGGCAAGTAGTAGTCCAGGTCGGCCCCGTAAGGCGGGTTCTGGCCCGCGACGGGATCGTTGGGGCCGCTTTGCGGCACCAGCACCGAGCGGCGGAATCGGTAGGCGGCGCGGGGCGTGAACAGATGCGCCGCGCCGGCCTGCTGCACCCGATCCCAACTCCGCAGCGGGGTGATGTCATCGAGGATCCAAATGCCGCGCCCATAGGTGCCGACCACCAGGTCGTTGAAGCGCGGTTGAATCGTCAGCCAGTTGATCGGCGCCGCGGGCAGGTTGCTTTTCAGCGGGGTCCAGTGCGCACCGTCGTCGAGGGTGAAGAAAATGGAATTTTCGGTGCCGGCGTAGAGCATGCCGCGCCGCACCGGGTCCTCGCGCACGATGTGCACGTAGCTGAACAGGGAATGCGGAATGTCGCCCGAGATGTTCGTCCAGGTGCGGCCGAAATCGGTGGTCTTGTAGAGGTAGGGGTTGTAGTCCCCCATCATCATCAGGTCGTCGCTCAGGTAGGCGGTGCCGGCGGCGAAGTGGGAGGGTTCGATGCGGGTGATCTCGCCCCAGGGCGGAAGGCCCGGAAGGTTGCCGGTGACGTTGGTCCAAGTCTTGCCGCCATCCTGGGTGAGGTGGACCTCGCCGTCGTAGCTGCCCACCCAAATCACGCCGGCTTGGACGGGCGAAATCGAGATGTTCGACAGCGTCTCGCTGGAGAACGTCATCAGGTTGTCGCCGGTGACGCCGCCGGAGCTGCCTTCCTTGGTGATATCGTTGCGCGTCAAATCCGGGCTGATGCGCGTCCAGCTCTGGCCGGCGTTCACGGTTTCATACACATACTGGCTGCCCACCAGCACCTTGTTGTGATCGCGCGGAGAAATGGCGATCGGGAAGGTCCAATTCCAGCGGTCGCGCGCGGCGGCCGGGGCCTCGCCGAAGGAATCCTCGGGCCACACCGAGACATTGCGCGCCTGCCCGGTGGCCTCGTCCACGCGGGTCAAATCGCCGTTGTAGCAGCCGGTCCAGATGATGTTGGGATCGACCGGATCGGGAACGCCGAACCCGCTCTCGCAGCCGGCGTAGCCGTGCCATTCCGCCGACGAGATGGAGCCGCCGACCGAGCCGCCGAAGCCGCTGCTGAAGAGCGAGCGGCTGGGGCCCTCTTCGCCGTCATCGTCCTGGCGGTTGCCGAGGACGTCGTAGGGGATGCGGTTGTCGGCATAGACGTGATACATCTGGGCGATCGGCAGCTTCACCCGCTCCCAGGACTTGCCGCCGTCCAGGCTGATGCCGCCGCCGCTGTCGTCGGCGACCAGCATGCGCTGCGGGTTGGTCGGATCGATCCAGATGCTGTGCAAGTCGCCGCCCGCCCGGCCCACATCGGTGGCGAAGGTCTTGCCGCCGTCGCGCGACACGCTCCAGTACTGCGCCACAAAGTAGATCAGGTTCTCATCGCCCGGCGACACCCGGAAGTTGGTGAAGTAGGAGGCGCGGCCGGTCATGCGATTGTTGCGGTTCATCAGGCGCCAGGTGGCGCCGTAGTCATCGGAGCGGTAAAAGGCCGGCGCGGGCGATTCCTGCAGCAGCGCATAGACGCGGCTGGAATCGCTGGGGGCCACGCGCACGGCGACCTTGCCGACGTCCGCGCCCACAGGCGGCAGGCCATGGCCGCCCAGCCGCTTCCAGGTGGTGCCGCCGTCGTGGGTCACAAACACGCCGCTGCCCGCTCCGCCGCTGTTCAAGTTCCAGGGCCGGATGGTCAACTGCCACATGCCGGCAAACAAGGTGTTGGGATCGTGCGCGTCCATGGTGATGCCCGAACAGCCGGTCTCGTCATTGACCTTGAGCACTTGGGTCCAGGACTTGCCGCCATCCTCGGTGCGGTACACGCCGCGCTCCGGGTTGTTGCGGTAGCCTTGGCCCACCGCGCACACGTACACGATCGCCGGGTTGTCGGGATTGATGGCGAGGCCGGCAATGTGCCCGGTCTGCTCCAGGCCCATGTGCTGCCAGTGGCGGCCGCTGTCGGTGGATTTATAGACGCCGTCACCGGGCGAGGTCGGCTGGCGGATGATCCACGGCTCGCCGGTCCCCGCCCAGACGATATTCGGAGCCGAAGGCGCGACGGCAAGCGCGCCAATCGCCGACACGTCCTCGTGCTCGAAAATCGGGCGAAAACTGACGCCGCCATTGGTGGTTTTCCAAATGCCGCCCGAGGCCGCGCCGAAGTAGTCCACCAGCGGGTTGCCGCGAACCCCCGCCACGGCAATATCGCGGTTGCCCTGGGGGCCGACGAAGCGAAAATGGAGAGCCTGGAGCGGGTGGGGCGCCTGAGCAGCCGCCAAGCCGAGAAGCAATCCGATGGTGAGTAAACAGCCGGCTACACACAGTACTTTTCTCATGGTTCTGCTCCTTAGGGCCTCGGCCCCCGGCGAACTGCGATGTTCAGTCAACGGAAGCGACCCAGGCCAAACCTGGCGAGCCACTCGTGGTGAACCCGAGCTGGCCAACGTCAGCGTCCAACGCAGGGGGCACTCCTGAGAAAACCAAGCCTAATCCGGAATCCTTTTTTTGGCCGACTCCACACCGGCCCCGATCACGCACGCTATTTTTCGCACATTTAAAAAGGCCTGGGCTGGTCTGGTAATAACAGCGCCGGCGCCCCTGGCAGGGGGCGCCAGCCCAAGCGACCAGAACAGGAGGCCAGAACCGGAGACCAGCATGGCGCAAGATCATGAACCCGTCAAGGCCGGAGGTGTGATTCAGATTGACGGGCGGCCGGTCCGGGACCGCGTGGACCAGGGGGTGCGGGCGACGTTGGTGGGCGCGGGCCCCAACCCGCCTGCCCGGCCCGGCTGGGGCCGCGCCGCATTCGCCTCCCGGGGGCGGGCGGGTGCCACGGGCACCTCCGGGGCGGAGGCGTTCCGTGGCGGCCTGGACCCGCGGGGCGCATCTGTTATGGTTGCAGGGGAGCACGATGGCGTTCCCAACCCAGGGGGCACCCCTCGGCCGCGGGCTGGGATCCCATGACATCACTCCAGGAACAATTCGGCCCGATTGACATCTATCTATTCGACCAGCTTCTGAAGGGCCGGATCGCGCCCGGGATGCGGATCCTGGACGCCATATGCGGGACTGGACGCAACTTGGGCTACCTGCTGCGGGAAGGGTACGAAGTAGGCGCCGCGGACGTGGACGCGCAGGCGGTGGCGAGCGTGCGCGGCCTGGCCCGGAGGCTGGCGCCGGCGCTGCCGGAGACGAATTTTCGGGTCGAGGCGGTGGAAGCGATGTCGTTCGGCGAGGCCTGGGCGGATGTGGTCGTGAGCAGCGCGGTGCTGCATTTCGCCCGCGACGAGGCGCACTTCGAGGCCATGCTGCGGGGATCGTGGCGGGTGCTGCGGCCGGGCGGGCTGTTCTTCTGCCGGCTCGGATCCACGATCGGCATGGAGGGCGAGGTGGAGCGCATCGAGGGCCGGCGCCACCGGTCGCCGGATGGCAGCGAGCGGTATTTGGTGGACGCCGCGCTGCTGGGCGCGGCCACCGAGCGGCTGGGGGGCGAGCTGGCCGAGCCGCTGAAGACCACGGTTGTCCACCGGCAGCGGGCGATGACCACGTGGGTGGTGCGCAAGCAACAGCCCTGAGCATCGCGGCCGGGGGGGCTTACCACCCGCGCCAGGCCTGGACCAGCAGCAGCAGGGCGATGGCGGCGAGGCCGGCGTGGAGGGCGGTGGACCAGGCGCGCGCCGCCAGTCGGCGATGGAGGCGTCCCCCCAGCGGCAGGGCGAGGGCCAGGGCGGGGAGGGCGACGAGGTAGTCGCGCCAGACCGCGGGGGTGAGCAGCCCGGCCCAGCCGAAGCCGAGCAACCCCAGCAGGCTGGCGGGAAGGAAGTAGGCCTGCAGGGTGGCGCGGAACTGCGGACCCGGCCAGCGCTGCAGCGAGCCGTAGACCACCAGGGGCGGCCCGTTCATGCCATAGGCGCCGCCCAGCACCCCGGCGGCAAAGCCGCACAGCAGCAGCGCCGCGCGCTGGTGGCGCGGGGGCGGGGGCGGCGCCGGGGCGACCAGGGCCCAGAGCGCATAGGCCAGGATGGCCGCGCCCAGGCCGAGCTTCACCGCCGCCGAGGCCACGGTGGTGAGCAGCAGCAGGCCGCAGGGCAGGCCGGCCAGGGTGGCGGCCAGCAGCCCGGCCGCGCTGCCCCAGTGGACGCGCTGGCGCTCGCGCAGCAGGATGACGCCCGCCACCGTCACCGACACCAGCACCGCCAGCGGCGCCGCCTGCCGCAGCGGCCAGCGCAGCGCCAGCAGCGGCACCGCCACCAGCGCCTCGCCAAACCCGAAGCTGGAGCGCACCAGCGTCGCCAGGAAGACCACCCCGCAGAGGAGGGCGATGGAGGTGGGGGTGGGCAGCGGCATGGGCCGAGGCACCAGTGTAGCCGGTGGAGATGGTGTAATCTCCCGCCATGGCGGTTGCGAAGGGGCGCCTCGGGGCGGCGGGGTGGGTGCTGGCGGGGCTGGGCCTGGCCGCCGTCGTCTTCCATTACGGGCGCTACGATTGGCAGGGCTACCGCATCCTGCGCGAGTACAAGGCCGCGCTGGCGGCGGCGCCGGCGGAGGCGGTGGCGACGCGGGCGGTGAGCGTGCCGGGCGGGGGCGGGCCGACCGAGGCCCGGCTGTATCTGCCCGCCGGCGGGGGCGGCGGGCCGGGGATCGTGCTGGCGCATGGCATGAGCCCGGAGGGGTTGGACGAGCCGCGGCTGGTGGCGTTTGCGCAGGTGCTGGCGCGGAACGGGTTTGCGGTGCTCACCCCGCAACTCGCCTCGCTGGCGGATTTCCGCATTGACCCGCGCGCCATCACGGCGATCGGCGACTCCGCCCGCTGGCTGCAGCAGCGGCTGGGCACGGGGCCGGTGGCGGTGCTGGGGCTGAGCTTTGCCGGGGGGCTGGCGCTGATGGCGGCGGCGAATCCACAATTCGCGCCGCATATCCGGGTGGTGATCAGCGTGGGCGGGTACGACAGCCTGGGGCGGGTGGCGCGGTTTTTGGTCACCGGGGAGACGACCATGCCGGGGGGGGCGAGGGTGCGCTTCGCGCCCAACGACTACGGCGCGCTGATCTATGTCGCCATGCATCCGCGCCAGTTCTTCCCCGCCGCGGAGGCGGGCGCGGCCGGGCGCGCGCTGCAGGACTGGATCCACCAGCGACCGCAGGCGGCGGCGGCCGAGCTGGCGCGCATGAGCCCGCCGCAGCGGGCCTTTCTGCAAAACCTGTTTGCCGGGCACATCGCCGCGATTCGGCCGCAGTTGCTGGCGGTGCTGGCGGCCGACCAGGCCGAGCTGGCGGCGCTGTCGCCGGCGGGGAAGCTGGCGGGACTGCGGGTGCCGGTGTATTTGCTGCACGGCTCCGGCGACAACGTGATTCCGTGGACGGAGGCGCTGTGGCTGGAGCGCGAGGTGCCGCGCGCGGCGCTGCGCCGCAGCCTGATCACCGCGGCCATGGACCACGTGGATCCGAGCCTGCGGGGCTGGCACGCGGCGCTGCGGCTGGTGCTGTTCTTCGGCGCCGCGCTGCACGCCGCGGAGTGAATGGTAGGCTGGGGGAATGCCGGAGCTGCGCCATCTGTTCGACAACAACGCCCGCTGGGCGGCGCGCGCGGTGGAGCGCGACCCGGAGTACTTCCAGCGGCTGCAGGGGCAGCAGGCGCCCCAGTACCTGTGGATCGGCTGCTCCGACAGCCGGGTGCCGGCCAACGAGATCGTGGGGCTGGCGCCGGGGGAGCTGTTCGTGCACCGCAACGTCGCCAACGTGGTGGCGCAGACCGACCTCAACTGCCTGTCGGTGCTGCAGTACGCGCTGGAGGTGCTGCAGGTGGAGCACGTCATCGTCACCGGGCACTACGGCTGCGGGGGCGTGGGGGCGGTGTGGCAGGGGGCGCGGCTGGGGCTGATTGACAACTGGCTGCGGAACGTGGACGAGGTGCGGCGGCGGCATCTGGAGCGGCTGCAGCCGCTGCCCCAGGCCGAGGCCGAGGCCAAGCTGTGCGAGCTCAACGTGATCGAACAGGCGCGGCACGCCTGCGAGACCACCGTGGCGCAGGACGCCTGGAGGCGGGGGCAGCGGCTGGCCGTGCACGGCTGGATCTATGGCTTGGGCGACGGGCGGCTGCGCGATTTGGGGTTCCTGGCGCGGGGGCCGGAGGAGGTGACGGCGGCCGGGGAGCGGGCGGTGGCGGCGGCGCTGGGCTAGGCGACGCGGGCCTCGGCCTCAGCCGTGGGCGCTGGCGGCGTCGCCGCCGAAGCGGCGCTGGCGGCGGGCGAAGGCGGCGAGGGCGCGGCGGAGGTGGCGGGCGCGGAACTCGGGCCAGGGGGTGCGGGTGAAGACCAGCTCGGCGTAGGCCGACTCCCACAGCAGGAAATCGGAGAGGCGGCGCTCGCCGCCGGTGCGGAGGAGCAGGTCCACCGGGCCGGCGGCGGACTCGAGGGCGCCCTCCAGCAGACGCTGCATGAGCTCGCGGGAGGGGGCGAGGCCGGGGGTCCAGCGCCCGGCGGCGGCGGCGGCGGCAGCGGCGATCTCGGTGCGGCCGGAGTAGTCCAGCGCCAGGCGGAGGTGGAGGCGCCCGCCGCCGCGGGTGGCGGCCTCGGTGGCGGCGATGGCCTGGAGCAGCTCCGGGGGCAGGCGGTCGCGGCGGCCGATCACGCTGCACTGCACCCCGGCGCGCGCCAGCGGCTCGCGCTCGCGGACCAGGAAGGTGCGCAGCAGGGCGAGCAGGGCGGCCACCTCGGCGGGGGAGCGGCGCCAGTTGTCGCTGGAGAAGGCGTAGAGGGTGAGGGTGGCCACGCCCAGGCGGGGGGCGGCGGCGACCACGCGGCGCACGGCGGCGATGCCGGCGAGGTGGCCGCGGGTGCGGGCGAGGCCGCGGGCCAGGGCCCAGCGGCCGTTGCCATCCATGATGATGGCGACGTGGGGGCGGGGGGCGGCGGGGGCGAGGATGGGCAAAGTACTTGGCATGGCAAAGCGTCTCCCCAAAAAAAAGGCGGGCTCAGGCGGAGCCCTGCGGCAGCGGCAGCGGCGGTGCCCGGCGGGGGGCGCGCACCGGCGGCACGGCGGCGGCGGCATCGGCGATGACTTGTTCGAGCTGGTTCAGGTAGGCGGCGAAGCGCGTCCGCCCCTCGGCGGTGATGCGGCAGGTGGTGCGGGGGCGCTGGCGGTGGAAGTCCTTGAGGATCTCGACCACGCCGGAGGCCTGCAGCAGCGCCAGATGGCGGCTGAGGTTGCCGTCGGTGAGCCCGCACAGGCGTTTGAGGTCATTGAAGCGGAGGCCCTGGGGATGCGCCGCCAGCGAGGCGAGCACGCCCAGGCGGGCGCGCTCGTGCAGCAGGCGGTCGAGGCCGGGGTATTCGAAGCGGCCGGGCGGGGGGGGGAGGGGATCAGGACTCATCGCGAAGCTCCGGGGGCGGCTCGGCGCGGGAGGTGCGCCAGAGGATGGCAGCGGCCAAGACTTGGCCGATACAAAAGGGAATGCCCATCATCCCCGGGGCGAGGGCGCGGGGGGCGGCGGCAAGGCAGTAGAGGCCGGTGGCCAGGTACCAAATGCCCACCGCCAGCACCGGGCGGGGGAGGGTGGGGCAAGTGGCGAACACCCCCAGGCTGAAGATTAGCTGCCATAGTCCGGGCAGCAGACTGGCGCTGCCCGCATCCCGGCGCAGCAAAACTGCCGTCAGCAGCAGCCCGGCCACGGCGGCGGGGAGGAATTGCCCCAGCGCCGCCTGGATCATCTCGTTGGCCAAGCCCTGATGCACCCGCCGGGCGCGCGCCACCGCCTCGGCGGCGATCAGCGCGGCCGCCAGCGCCGCCACGGCGCTCCACAACCCCACATAGCGGCCGGGGGTGCGCACTGGATGCGGCACCCAGCAGGGTTGCAGCCAGGCGGCGGCCGCCGCCAGCGCGCCGGTGGCGGCCAAGGCGGCGGCGCCGTAGCCGCGGAACTCCGTGGCCCGGGCCATGTGGCCGCGGATGGCGGCAATCTCGCGCAGTGCCTGGTCGAGTTCGTCCATCGCCCGCATCCCTTCGTCCGTTCACTTTATAGGGCAAAGTCCAAGCTCTGTCAACCCCCAAAAGGGGCGGTTGGGGGGGCGGCGGATTGGGCGTATGCTGGCGGCATGGAAACTGCCAAGTCGCTGATGGTGGCGGGGATGCTGGTGGTGGGGCTGAACGGAGCGGCGGCGGCGCAAGCGGCGGCGCCGCTGCCGCTGGTGGTGACGGTGCTGCCCCAACATGGCGCCGCGGCGCCGGCGGTGGCGGCGGCGCGCAGGTGCAAGTGCGGCAGGGGCATGCCCGCGATGCGGTGACGCAATGGCAGCGGTGCGAGGGCGCCGCCGCCGGGCTGGACCTGACCATCTTGCTTGACGACGACGCCAGCCAGTTGGCCAGCCGGCTGCAGGATCTAAAGGACTTCATCGGGGCGCTGCCGGCCACGACCGATGTGGCGGTGGGCTACCTGCACACCGGGGCGGTGCAGGTGGCGCAGAACTTCACCTTCAACCACGCCTTGGCGGCGAGCAAGCTGCGGGCGCCGACGGGGGACCCCAACAGCTCGCCCAGCCCGTTCGGCTCCTTGCGCTGGCTGCTGCAGCGCTGGCCGGCGCAGCCGGGCCGGCGGCACGAAATGATCCTGCTGAGCGATGGCGAAGAACACATTGGCGGCAACAACGGCAACAATGTGGCCCTGGTGCAGGCGCTGGGGACGGCGGTGCAGGCCGGGGTGGTGGTGTATACCATCTACGTCACGGGGGCGGCCGAGGACACCAGCATACCGTCGGAACTGGGCAGCGGGGGCGCCTACGGCGGGGGCGATCTGGCCGGGATGCCGGGCGCGACCATGGGAAAGATCGTCAACGTGCCCACGGCGATGGCGGACACCAACCAGGGGCTGGCGAACCTGGGCACGCTGGCGCATTTCACCGGGGGGCAGGACTATGCCCAAGGCAGCTCGACGCCCACCCGCTTGAAGCCGTTCCTGGACGACATCGCCGTCCGGCTGCAATCCCAGTACCGGCTGGCGCTGACCCCGGCGCCGGCCACGCGCCCGGGCCTGGCCGCGATCCAGATCCAGCTCCAGCACGCGGACGGGGCCCGGGTCACCGCCCCGCAGCGGATCTTCGTGGGCCGGCCCTAGCCGGGCCCGCGCGCGCCGCCGCGGCCGGGCGGGGGGGGCGGTGAAGCCGTTTGTCTGCCTCACTTAGAAGGGCCGCGCAGGCCTTTCCTGCCGCAGTCACACCGGTATCACAAAAACCAGTCGGATTCTCCGTCCGACTCCCTTATACTGGCAAGACCGCAAATTGCCCCTGCGGCGCCTGGGCGCCGCCTAGGGGAGGGCTGCGGGCAGGGGGTCGGAATGACAATTCAGCGGTGGTTGTTGTTGTGGGCGGGCGTGTTCGCCGCCTTGAGTTTGGCTGTCTCCGCGCAGACGCTGCCGCCGCCGCCGGCGGCGACCACGGTGACGCCCAGCGGACAGACCGCGACCACCGTGACCCAGGCCGCCGGAGCCACGCAGGTGGCCACCACCACGGTGAGCGGGGGCAATGCCTACAACGCCTTCAGCGCCTTCCAGGTGGCGCCGGGGAGCACGGTGGATCTGCTGGTGCCCAGCGCCGCCACCACCAACAACCTCTTGAATTTGGTCTCGGGGACGCAGGCGCAGATCTTCGGGACGGTGAACTCGCTGCTGAGCGGGGGGGCGGTCGGGGGCAATATCTTCTTTGCCGACCCCCAGGGGATCGTAATCGGCACTACAGGGGTGATGAACGTCGGGTCACTTACGCTGGCGACCCCGACGGCGGATTTTGTCAATAACTTCTTTAATGACATCGCGGGCAACACCGCCGCCTTGCTGGCGGGGACGGAGCCGATCGATGGCAGCGGGCTGATCGCGGTGGCGGGGCAGGTGCACAGCGTGGGGCCGACGACGCTGGCGGCGGGGACGGTGAACGTCAGCGGCGGGGTGAGCACGGGGGCGGCGCAGTTCACCAGCCTGGTGAACACCTCCGGATTGCAGACGGGGCAGGCGATCCAGATCAACGGCAACAGCATCACCATTGACGGGGGGCTGTACGGGGGCAGCGCGGCGGCGAGCCTGAACGCGGGCACGGACGACGTCAACCTGACCGCCAGCCCTTCGGACACCGAGGCGCTGGCGAACGCGGTGGCCAGCATCACCCTGGGCAACGCCAACGTGGGCGGGAACAACATCAATATCCAGGCCACCGCCAGCGCCACTTCGAAAGACAGCTTCGCCTCGGAGGTCACCAACCTCGCCGACACCACCTCGTTCCCCTTCAACGTGCTGGGGCTGGCGAATGTCAACAGCGCCACCGCCAACGCCAGCATCAACCTGGGCAGCGGGGGGACCACCACGCTCAACGCCGCCCACAACGTCAGCATCGCGGCCGAGGCGGACACCAACGTCAACGTGATCACGCTGGCGCCGGTGGGGGACATCACCTACGGCGCCACCGACGCCACCGCGGTGGCCAACCTGGGGAGCAACGCCCACATCACCGCCGGGGGCGACGCCTCGCTGGGCACGCGGATCAACAACACCCTCTACCTCAACCCGTCGGCGGTGGGCACGGGCACGCCCTCGGCCAGCGTCAGCTACGGCAGCGCCGGTTCGACCAGCACCACCACGCTGGCGGGGACGGTGCAGGCGGCCCACATCGGCATCAGCGCCGACAACGAGAACAGCTTCACCACCAACGCCGGGGCGGCGGCGGCCGACAACGGCATCGCGGGCATCGGGGTGGCGCTGGGCTTCTACCAATCGCAGGCCAACGCGGTGCTGAGCGGCACCGCCACCGCCAGCGGCGCCGACAGCACCGCCAACAACACCACCACGCCGGCACTGAACCTGCTGGCCACCAGCAACAACAACACCGACTTCCTCAGCTCGGCCTCCTCGGTGAGCAGCGACACCTCGGTGAGCACGGTGACGCAGAGCGCCACCGGCGGGCTGGCGTTTGTCGGCGACCTGGCCGACTTCCTCAGCAAGCTGGGCAAGTCGCAGGAGAACTCGCAGAGCGACCCCAGCCCGCTGGCGCTGTCGGCGGCGGTGAGCTACGGCAAGAGCAGCAACCAGGCCAACGCCACGGTGAGCGGGACGGCGACGGCGCAGGCGGGCAGCGCCAGCATCCAGAGCAGCGCGCAGGACACGCCGCAGGCGAGCGCCAACGGCACCGCCGGGGGGGCCAAGGCTAGCCTCGGCGGCGGGGTGGCGATCACCAGCTTCTCCAACACCGCCAACACCACGGTGAGCGGGGCGGTGAGCGGCGACCAGGGGGTGAGCATCCTGGCCGACGCCACCCTGCCCAACCCCTTCAACCTGAACGCCTTCACCAGCCTGCCGGGCGAGTTCAACAACTTCCAGTTCGTGGCGCCGAGCTCGATCACCGACGGCGGGGCCTACCAGAAGGACTGGAACGCGGCGCAGGCGCTGGGCGGCGACCTGGTGAACGTGCTCAACCCCAACAACCAGAGCGGGCTGGGGCAGTTCCTCAACAGCAATCTGGGGCTGAACAACGTGGTGACGTCGTTCGTCAACACCGGGGCCTCGGCCGAGGGGGGCCAGAACGGGGGGGCGAGCTTCGGGCTGGCGGGCAGCGTGAACATTTTGGGGATCACCAACCAGGCGACGGCGACGGTGGCGAGCGGGGCGGTGGTGGACGCCGCCCACGGCGGGGTGGGGGTGAACGCCAACGGCGACGCCTACCTGATCAACATCGCGGGCATGGCGGCCGACCTGGGGCAGCTCAAGGACAAGAATCCGGGGGCGAGCGGGGACGCCGCCCTGGGCGGCTCCTACAACGGGATCACGCTCAACAACGGGGCCACCGCGGCGGTGAATGACGGGGCGCAGGTGACGGCGGAGAACGGGGGGGCGGTCGGCGTCAACGGCGACACGGCGGAGACGCTGATCAACGTGACCCAGGCGGGCGACAACGCCGGCAAGTTCGGGGTGAACGGGGCCTTCGGGTGGATCACGCTGAATAACAACGCCTACGGCTACATCCAGAGCGGGGCGACGGTGGCGGCGGGCGGGGACGTGAACGTCGGGGCCAACAACGACTTGACCGACTTCACCATCGGCGGGGCGCTGGGCTACGGCGGCAACGCCCAGGTGGGGGCGACGGTGGACTGGAACCAGTTCACCGACAACACCGAGGCCTACATTGGCGATCCGGGCGACGCCCGCACCAGCAACAGCGGGGGCAGCGTGACGGCGGGCGGCAACGTCAACGTGGACGCGATCGCCAACGAGACGCTGTGGAACATCAGCTTGGCGGCCGAGGCGGCGACCGGGCAGTCGCAGAACGACACCGGCAGCGCCAACACCAGCGAGGGCGGCGGCTCGACCAGCACCAGCGAGGGGACGGGCTCGGGCGGGAAGGGCAGCGGCTCGGAGAGCTTCGGGCTGGGGATCTCGGGCAACGTCTCGATCAACGACATCACCGACAACACCCGGGCCTTCATCAACAACGCCGCCCAAGTGCTGGCGGCCGGCCAGATCGGGCTGAAGGCGACCGACACCTCGTTTGCGGTCTCGGGCGGGCTGGCGGCGGCGATCGCCAGCGGCGGGGACAGCGGGCTGGCGCTGGCGGGCGCGTTCGCGCGCAATGATTTCAGCAAGACCACCGAGGCCACGGCGGACAATGCCCTGCTGGCGGGCCCGCTGGTGGGCGGCCAGGCGAGCAAGGCCGGCAGCATCAGCCTGGATGCGGAGTCCAACGGCAGCCTGCTGACCATTGCGGCCGGCGGCGGCATCGCCATGGGCGACGGGCTGGGGCTGGCAGGCTCGGTCAACAACAACGTGCTCACCAACACCACCAAGGCGGGGCTGGGCAACGGGGCGGTGGCGGAGGCCCAGGGCGACATCACCCTGAACGCGAGCCAGGCCGACCGGGCGCTGTCCATCGCCGGGGCGCTGGCCTACTCGGGCTCGTTCGGGCTGGGGGCGGCGCTGGACTACTCCACCTACAGCAACACCACCGACGCCTACATCGGCGACGGAGCGAACGTGAGCGCGGGCGGGAACCTGAAGCTGACGGCCTCGACCGACGAGAAGCTGCTGCCGATCGCGGCGGCGCTGGGGGTGAGCGACGAGGTCAGCCTGGGCGGCTCGGTGGTCAAGGACCAGATCACCAATGACACCGAGGCCACCATCGGGGCGGCGACGGCCACGGCGGGGGACAACCTGCTGCTGGGGGCGGACGACAGCTCGCAACTGCTGCTGGTGGCGGGCAGCCTGGGCGGGTCGGGCTCGGCGGGCATCGGGCTGGCGGGGGCGATCTCGATCCAGAGCCAGCCGCTGCTGGACCGCACGGTGAAGGCCACCATCGGCGGCGGGGCCACGGTGAGCGCGCTGGGCAACACCAGCGACGCCATCTCCTACCAGGGGCAAAACGTAGTGGGGACGCTGCTGGACGCCACCGCCGAGAGCGGAGCGGACACGATCGTGGCGGGGGTGGGGGTGGCCGGCGACGCCGGCATCGCCGCCTCGCTGGCGCTGAACTACATCACCGAAGACGTCGAGGCCAGCATTGACAGCGGGGCCAGCGTCAACGCCAACAACACCAACCCCACCCCGAGCCAATCGGTGGGGGTGAACGCCAACGACAGCAGCCAGATCCTCGACGTGGCGGGCGAGATCGCCGGGGCGGGCACGGCCGCGATCGGCGCCGCCGCCGACGTGCAGTTCCTCCACCGCACGGTCAAGGCCGACCTGGGCGGCACCATCAACGCCAGCGACAACATCACCGCCACCGCCACGCTGGGCGGCAGCGACTGGTCGGTGGCGGGAGCGGCTTCGCTGGCGGGCACGGTGGACTTGGCGGGGGCGGCCTCGGCCATCTTCGACACCACCCAGGTGACCGCCGATGTGCTGCCCAGCGCCACCATCGCCGCCCAGGGCAACGTGCTGCTGGACGCGGAGCGGACCGCCAACCTGACCACGATTGACGGCGAGCTGGGCTTTTCGGCCGAGGTGGGCGTGGGCGGGGCGGTGTCGCTGGTGGAGCAGCAGGACACCACGACCGCCGACGTCGGCAACGGCGCCACCGTCACTGCGCTGGGCAAGCACGCGGCGCTCAACACCTTGGTCAACCTGAACGGCACGGCGACGCCGGGCCCAGTGGACGGGCTGGCGGTGATCGCCAACGCCAACGACAACCTGCTCACCATCGCGGCCGGCGGCCAGGTGACGACGGGGGTGTCGGTGGCGGGCTCGGTGGTGCTGAATGACATATCCGAGACCACGCAGGCGTATGTGGACTCGAACGCGGTGATCAATCCGGCCTCGAGCCAGAACCAGGCCGGGGGCGGGCAGATGGTGGACATCCTGGCCCACGACGGCACCACGCTGACTTCGGGCGTGGGCGCCCTGGCCGCGGGCATTGACCTGTACGGGGTGGGGATCGGGGCGGCGGTCAACCTGGAGGGACCGGTGGCGCAGCTTCCTTCGGCCGCCTCGAGCTTCTCCAGCAGCCTGACCAGCAATCTCAACGGCTCGGCCGACGCGCAGGCGAGCAGCGTGCCGGGCGGCTTCAGCAAGCTGACCACGGCGGGGGTGAACGACGGGGCCACGGTCAACGCCAAGGCCCGGCTGGATATCGCGGCGCTGTCGAGCGAGGACCTGACCTCCTATGACGGCGCGGTGGGCGCGGGGATCGTGGGGGTGGCGGGCTCGGTGGAACTGGACGACTATACCCCCACCACCACCGCCTATTTCGGCAACTGCGGCGGCCCCAGTTGCGCGGACAGCACCGGCGCCACCGCGAAGGTGGGCAGCGCCAACGTGCAGGCCAACGACCAATTCGGCTACAACGCGGTGGTGGGGGAGGTGAGCCTGGGCGGGGTGGGGCTGGGGGCGTCGGTGCTGGACGCCATCGTGGCGGCCAACACCAGCGCCTTTGTCGGGGACAACTCCGACCTGACGACCGCGACCGGGGCGCAGATCGGCTCCGATTTCACCGACAGCTTCGACGCGGCCACGCTGGCGGGAGGGGTGGCGGCGATTGCGGTCAACGTGCCCTACGCCAGCATCACCGACCAGAGCAACAACGCCGCCTTCATCGCCAACAGCGCGACGGTGGCGGGGGGCAACGGCGGGGTGGAGCTGAGCGCCACCATGCGGCGCACGGTGGCGGCGCTCAGCGGGGCCGCCCAACTCGGGGCCCTGGGGGCGGGGGCGACGATTTTGGATGTGACCTTCGCGGGGGCCAACCACGCCGCCATCGGCAACGGCGACACGGTGACGGGGAACGGGAACATCAACCTGGCCGCCAACCTCTATGACACGGTGCCGGAGTATCTGCCGGCGAACTTCGCCCAGGTGCCGGGGATTCCGGCCAACACCATTCCCACCGGGGTGCTGGGGGCATCGGTGGGCGGGCTGGCGGGCATCGGCGGGCAGGTGACGCTGACCGACAACGCCGGCGACTTTGCCGCGACGGGAAATTCGACGCTGACGGCGGGCAACGGCATCAACGTGCAGGCCAACGACCAGCCCAGGCTGTGGGCGTCGGCGGGGGCGGCGGAGGCGGGGCTGATCGGGGCGGGCGCTGCCATTGCCGACATCTACGTGGGCGGCCAGACCGGGGCCACGCTGGAGGGCACCGACACCGCGACCAGTGGCGCCATCCAGGTCAGCAGCCAGTTGCTGGAGAACCTGACCGCCAACGCCACCGGCATCGGGGCGGGGGTGGCCAACGGCGACGGCACGGTGGCCAATATCAACGACACCGGCAGCAACGCGGTGACGCAGGCGGGGACGGCGAGCGCCGGCGGCGACGCCTATTTCGACGCCAGCACCGCGCGCACCGCCAACGCCACCAGCGGCAGCACCAGCTACGGGCTGTTGGCGGTGGGCATCTCGTTTGCCGACGTGAACCTGGGCGGGTCCACCACGGCCGCCTTCAACCCGGGCACGGTGACGGCCGGGACCAGCAACCACAATGGCACGGCCACGCTGCACGCCGAGGTGACCGACACGGCCAATCCCAGCGCCACCGTCAACGCCGGCGGCGCCGGCAGCGGCGTCGGGGCCATGTCGGGCAATCCGGACGGCCTCAACGCCGATCCCAACCTGATCGACCCCACGGTGGAGACCACGGTGGCTTCGGGGTCGAAGGTGAACGCGGCGACGATCAACATCCTGGCCAACGACACCTCGAACCTGTATCCCAGCGCCAACGGCGGCCTCACCGGGGCGCTCAACGTGGGGCTGCTGGACGCCGAGGGGAAGGCCGATCCGCAGTTGACGCTGACGATGGACGGGACGCTGACCGGCGGGGCGGTGACGGTGCAGGACGGCAGCCACCAGACGGTGGTCGCGGGGGCGACCTCGTCGGAGTCGTCGAGCCTGGCGAGCGGCTACTCGACCCGCGACGGGGCCGACGCCTCGCCCTACATCCAGCTCACGCTGGGGGGCGCGGTCAACGCCAGCGGCAACGCGCTGGTGGAGAGCGACTCGAACAACACCGTCAGCGCGGCGGCGGACGCCACCGCGGGAGCCTTCAGCCTGGCGGCGGGCGGCTACACCACCAGCACCGCCAACATTTTCAACAACAACCTGGTGACGGTGTCCGGCACCATCGCCTCCAGCGGCGGCAACAGCGCGCTGAACGCGATCTCGGACAACAACATCATCCAGAACAACGCCACCGGGGGCACCGGCTCGGGGGTGCTCACCGGGGCCGACACCACGGCCAACAGCACGCTCACCGACAACACCCACGCCAACCTGGACGGCAACCTGGACGCGCTGCAGGGCACCGCCAGCCAGCTTGCCCAGAGCACGGACAACGCCACCTCCAACGCGCTGGACCAGACCAGCGGCTTCAGCGGGGCGAGCTACGTGGAGGCCAGCAGCTACACCGGGGTGACGGCGGACATCGTGGCCAACGTGGATGGCAGCGCCAACGTGCAGGCGGCGGTCTACGACCTGACGGCGACGCTGCCGGTGATGCAGTCCAGCAGCGTGGCCAACGCCATCGCCGAGCCGGGACTGCACGGCGACGGCACGGCAAATTCCGACTTCGAGGGCCATCTCAATCCGGTGGTGAACGTGCTGAACGGGGCCAGCATCACCGCGCCCGCGATCAACATCCTGGCCAACGTCGGCAACCAGATCCCGCTGAGCTTCGCGGTGTTCGGGAACAGCGACGCGACCGCCGGCACGCACTCGGCCAGCGGCTCGGCCACCGCCAACGCCACCAATAACGCCTATCTCGACCCCAGCGCCAACCTGGACACGGGCGCCACGCTGACCACCAACAACCTCAAGGTGCAAGCGCTGTATCCGCTGACGCCGCTGTTCGGCAGCCAGCCCAACGTGAGCGGCGTCTCGACCGTGACCTGGGTGGCGACCCAGGTGCAGGAGGTGGTGAACGAGGTGGTGGGCTGGATTCCGTTCATCGGCAACCTGATCAACCAGGTGACGAAGACGGTGACGCAGTGGGTGGAGCAGATCACCGACAGCACCACCAACGCCAACAGCTACGGGGCCTTCCATCCGGGCAGCAACATCAACCTCAACGCCACCATCCAGCAGTTGGGGGGGGCGGGCAGCGCCAACCTCACCATCGGCCCCAACGGCCAGGTGGAGCCGGGCGCCCAGGGCCTGTCGGTGCAGGGCCAGGACAGCAGCAACGTGCTGATGAGCAGCCTGGTGAACGACAGCAATCCGCTGACCATCTTCCTGCAGGCGCAGGGCGGGACGATTGCGGGCAACCCGACCATCATCGCGCAGGACATGCCGGCGTCGGTGAGCATCACCAACGACAGCAACCTGAACCTGATCCTGCAGCAGCTTTCGCCGATTGCGGGCAACAACGGGCAGCCGGCGCTGACCACGCAGGCGGACACGGTCAACCTGAACCCGACGTTCGTGGAGAACCAGACGCCGACGGCGATCACCATCGCCAACAACGGGGCGGGCGACGTGGTGTTCACCAACACCATCGCGGACCAGCCCGGCAGCCTGAGCGTGACCAACGCCGGCGGCGACATCCTGGGGACGGTGAACAGCCTGCTGGAGGTGAACCAACTGGCGCTGGACGCGCCCCACGGCAGCATTGGGAGCGCGGCGGGGACGAGCTTCGCCTGCGCGCTCTGTCCCTTCGCCGACAACAGCGGCAACCTGGCGCTGGGGGCGCTGAACGCGCAGCCGGACGAGGTGGCGCTGGCGGCCAACGCCGCGCCGGTGGCGCCGACGGTGTCGGCGGTGGCGCGGGGCGACATTGACCTGGCGCTGACGCCGTACGAGTCGGTGGCGGGGCAGGTGATCACGGCGGCGCCGAGCGTCGACCTGACCAACATCCTGGCGGGGGGGAACGCCAACCTGACGCTGAACCCGGCCGCGGTGCAAGGGGTGGAGTTGAAGACCTACACCTTCACCCTGGGGGCGCTGCAGTTCACCTTCACCTACCCGGCGCCGGTGAACGGGCCGGCGGGCAACACCGATTACAACGTGGGGGCGGGGCAGTGGCTGGCGGCGGGGGGCAACCTCAGCCTCGACGCCAACGGCAGCAGCGGCAGCCAGGTGACGCTCAACGACAACGGGCTGGTGGCAAGCGGCTTCCAGAACCTGGCCTTCGTGCTCGGCCCGAACGGCGCTCCCAGCTCGCTGGTGAGCGCGGACGGGCAGAACAACGCCAGCCTGTTGAACTACCTGCAGAACTTCGGCGGCGCGCCGGTGCTGAGCAACCTTGACGTCTCCGACGGCGGCCACATCGCCGTGACCGGGAGCAACGGCGCGGTCACCGGCAACGGGGTGCTGGGGGTGCTCAACGGCCTGAGCGGGGTGCAGATCGCCAACAACGATCCCCACCAGAGCCTGATGGTGCAGAACCTAAGCGATGGCGGAACGGTGGGCAGCTCGATCCAGGTGTTCGGGGAGAACCAGGGGCTGAGCGGGACGCTGGCGGGAACCGGGGTCAGCCTGGCGAACTACGGCGACCCGGCGGGCAACATCAACGTGAGCAGCCAAGGGGGGCTGCAGGTGGCGGGGGTGGTGAACGCCCCGCTGGGCGAGGTGGTGCTGCAGGCGCAGCAGAACCTGGACGCCACGGCCGGCCGCATCGTGGCGGGCACGGCGGCCAACCTGAGCAGCCAGGGCGACGCCAGCCTGGGTCCGATCGAGGTGCTCAACGGCGACCTGCAGGCCTTGGCGGGCGGCAACCTCTTCGCCGACGGCGAGATCACGGCCGCGCGCGACGCCAGCCTGCGGGCGGGGCAGTCGCTGGCGGTCCAGCAGTTGACGGCGGGGGCGAACGCCGACCTGAACGCCCAGCAGAACCTCAAAGTGGAGGCGCTGGACGCGGGCGGCAACGCCACGCTGGCGGCCGGGCAGGACATCAACGCCGGCAGCGTGGTGGCGGGCCAGGCGGCGAACCTGCACGCGGGCGGGAACATCAACGCCCAGGCGGTGGTGGCACTGGGCGGGGCCAGCCTCGACGCGGGCGCCGGCATCAATCTGGCCACGCTCCAGGCGGGGACGGACGCCGAGTTGGCGGCCGGGCAAGACATCGTCTACAACCTGCTGCGCGCGCGGGGCAACGCCACGCTGTTGGCGGGCGGCAACATCCTGGGCAAGGGTCCGCTCACCGCCGGCCAGAACGCCACCCTCACCGCCCAGCACGGCGGGATCGCGCTGCAGGACTTGAGCGCCGGGCAGGATGCCAACCTGAGCGCGGAGCAGGACATCGCCGCACTGTTGGCAACGGCGGGCCGGGACGCGAATCTGACCGCCGGGCACGACATCAACCTGGGCACGCTGGCGGCCGGGCAGGGGGCGTCGCTGCAGGCGGGCGGAGACATCAACCTGGCGCCGGGGAGCATCAGCGCGGGCGGCGACGCCACGCTGGCGGCGGCTGGCAACATCAACAGCCAGAACGGCAGCATCGGCGCTGGCCAGGACGCCATGCTGACGGCGGGCCATGACATCCTGCTGGGCGCGGTGACGGCGGGCCAAAACGCCACGCTGCAGGCCGGCCAGGACATCAACCTGGGCACGGTGGCGGCGGTGGCGGGGAACGCAGACCTGACGGCGACGGTGGGGAGCATCAACATCGGTGCGGTGACGGCGGGCACGGACGCCAACCTGACGGCGGGCACCGACGTCAACGGACCCAGCGGGACCATCGCGGCGGGCCAGGACGCCACGCTGGCGGCGGGGAACGACATCAACCTGGGCACGGTGGCGGCGGGCAACAACGCCCTGCTGACGGCGGGCCAGAGCATCAACTTCGGCACGATCACGGCGGGCACGGACGCGACGCTGACGGCGGGCGCGGATGTCAACGGGCCCAACGGGACCATCACGGCGGGCCAGAACGCCACGCTGCAGGCGGGCCAGGACATCAACCTGGGGACGGTGGCGGCGGTGGCGGGGAACGCGGACCTGACGGCGACGGCGGGGAGCATCAACTTCGGCACCATCACGGCAGGCACGGACGCCAACCTGACGGCGGGCGCGGACCTCAACGGGCCCAACGGGACCGTCACGGCGGGCCAGGACGCGACGCTGGCGGCGGGGAACGACATCAACCTGGGCACGGTGGCGGCGGGCAACAACGCCCTGCTGACGGCGGGCCAGAGCATCAACTTCGGCGCGATCACGGCGGGCACGGACGCCAACCTGACGGCGGGCGCGGACGTCAACGGGCCCAGCGGGACCGTCACGGCGGGCCAGGACGCGACGCTGGCGGCGGGGAACGACATCAACCTGGGCACGGTGGCGGCGGGCAACAACGCCACCCTGACCGCGAACGACGACATCAACATCAACGCCGCGGGCAGCATCACCGCGGGCAACACCGCCAGCCTGACCACGCTGGTGAACGACATCAACCTGCTGGGCACGGTGACCGCGCCCACGGCGCTGCTGACCGCCAACCGCAACATCAGCGGCGGGGGCACGGTGAAGGCCAACGTGACGCAACTGGCGGCGGAGACGGGCGCCATCGGCAGCACCGGGGACGACATCAACCTGGAGCTGAACACCCTCAACGGGGTGACGCCGACGCTGTCGGTGGCCTCGCGCGGGGACAGCAATCTGAACCTGACGGCGGTGGATCCGCCCGATCCGAACGCCGGGGGCAACGGCGGGGGCCTGGTGGACCCGCAGGAGCCGGTGGGCAGCGGTCCGACGCTCTATGCCGACATCATCAATCTGCTGGTCGGCGGCAACGTCGCCATGAACCTCAACCCCGGGGTGGAGACGCTGGCCGACGGCAGCACGCAGGCGGCGAACGCGTGGTATGAGATTCCGGCCGGGGACGCGGCCATCGCCGCCGGCAATATCAACGTCAACGAGACCGGCCAGAACCGCGACTACAGCGCGGTTACGCTGGACGTGGACGGGCTGCTGGCGAGCGGCTTCCAGAACCTGAACTACACCATCGGGCCGACCGGGGCCTGGACCACCACCGTGACCGACGGGGGCAAGACGGCGACCGGGCCGGTGAACTTTGGCACCATCGCCAACGGGGTGATCAACCTGAGCAACATCAACGCCAACCAGGGCGGGGTGATCCGCATTGCCGGCACCGGGCAGTTGGCGAACGCGAACAACCTGTGGGTGCTGAGCGGACCGTCGTCGGTGACGATTGACAACCAAGACCCGAACCTGCTGCTGCAGACCAACGACATCGGGCTGGGCTACGGCCTGGGCGAGATCAACATCGCGCACCGGACGAGCACGGGCGGGATCGTGACCATCCGCGACGAGCAGGGCGGCAAGCAGGGCGGCGGCCAAGGCGAGGGCGACCAGGGCGGCGACGGCCACAACTGGGGCGACATCGGCATCGGCAACGACAAGGGCAACGGGCAGGAGACCGGCGGCGGCATGGGCAACGACGGGCTGGGGGACGGGGCCAACGACGGCGCCGAGCACCTGCCCAGCCTGACCCTGACCAGCGCCGCGGGGATCAACCTGGCGGGCCAGATCGCCAACGCCGGCGGGGTGACGCAGATCACGGCGCAGGGCAACATCACCGGCGGCGGGCTGACGCTGTCGCGCTTGCTGACGCTGACCTCGGTGGGGGGCGGGATCGGGGCGCCGGGGGCGGCGCTGGCGGTGGGCATCGGCGACGCCGATGGGGACATTGACGGGCTGCTGAACGCCTCCGCCGCGGGCGACATCTACCTGACGGCGCCGGCGAGCGACCTGCCGCTGGGCACCATCACCACCCCCGGCAACATTGACCTGAGCACGCCGGCGGGCTCGATCCTGAACGCGCTGGGCGACCCGGACAGCGACCACAGCCGCCACGACGCCCCGCCGCCGCCCAACCTGAGCGGCAACAACATCACCCTCAACGCGGGCGGCTCGATCGGCACCGACGACTTGGCGCTGACCGGCATCGCCACCGGCCAGTGGAACCTGGCGGCGGGCACCGGCATCCACTTGGCGAGCGCGGGCGACTTCAACGCCGGCGCGGTGCAGACGCTGGCGGGCGAGGTGAACCTGCGGGTGGACGGCAACGCCACGCTGGGGCAACTGAGCGCGCCCTCGGCCGCGGTGGCGGTGAACCGGGCAGGGGGCAGCCTGAGCATCGGGCAGGCGGCGATTGCGAGCGAGCTGGACGCCAGCGCCGACAATATCCTGATCGGCCTGCTCACCCACACCGACGCGGTGCAGCCGCTGGAGCTGGCGCTGGCGGGCTACCGCGGCGGCATGGCGCAGAGCATCATCGCCAACGTGGTCTCGATTTCGCCGGTGCTGCTGGAGGAGTACGCCAGCCAGACCGGGGCGGTGAGCGTGGCGGGCGACTGGCTGGACGTGGACCACGCCCGGATCGGGCAGAGCGCGAGCTTCTCCAACGCCTGGCTGCGGGTGGCGCTGACCAACACCGATCGGCGGGGGCAGGCGGAGTCATTGAACCTGGACCTGGTGGGCAACCAGCAGCGCACCCAGGGCGGCGAACTGAGCAGCACGGTGACCACGCTGCAGTCGGGCACGTTCCCGTTGCCGGCGACGCTGACGCGGGTGGAGCAGGAGATGGTGCGCGAGCTCGGCCACGACGGGGGCCACTAAGGCATACGCTCCACCCGGAAATGAGGCTGGGGTTGGGTACAGTGGACAGATGACTTTGCTTCGGCTACTGCCGGCGAGCGTGCTGGCGGTGGCGCTGGCCGTAGCCGCCCAGGCACAGGGCACGGTCGCCGCCGGAACCGTGCAGCAGGGGGCGCAGCAGACGCAGCAATTCGAGCAGTTGCAGCGGCAACTGCAGCGCCGGGGCGACCCCACCCACCCCGAGATCGCCCATCCGGGCGCGGCCCCGGCGCCGGGGGCGCCGGCGGGCCCGTCGTTCCACCTGAACCACATCGCCACCAACGCCTCGGCCATCCTGACCCCGGCGCAGATCGCCAGCGTCACCGACCGCTACCGCAACCGGGAGGTGACGCTGGCGGACCTGCAGCGGGCGGTGGTCGAGCTCAACCGGCTCTACGCGAAGCAGGGGATCATCACCGCGCGGGCGGTGCTGCCGCGCCAGCAGGTGGAGAACGGGGTGGTGCACATCGAGCTGATCGAGGCGCGTCTGGACCGGATCGCCATCGTGGGGGCGCGCGGCACGCTGCCCTCGTTTTTCCTGAGCCGCATCCACGCGCGGCCGGGGCAACTGCTACGGCTGGATGCGCTGCGGCACGACCTGATCCTGCTGAACAACGGCAACGGCCTGCAGGCGCGGGCGCTGCTGCGGCCGGGGCCGAGGTTTGGCACAACCGACCTGGTGGTGGAGGTGCAGGAGCCGGAGCCGCTGGCGCCCTCGTTTGACGACGTGGGCCGGGCGAGCGTGGGGCTGCGGCGGTTGGGGCTGAATGCGAGCGACGCCAGCGTGTTGGGCGACCAGGACGCACTGTCGCTGAACACCTCCTGGGCGACGGGGACGCTGAGCGAGGCGGCGAGCTACAGCGTGCCGCTCACCGCCGGGGGGACGCGGCTGACGGTGGGCGCGGACTACGCCGGCATCCGCATCCTCTCGGGGCAGTTGCAGACGCTGGGGATCACCGGCAGATCGGTGGACGCGAGCGTGGGGGTGAGCCGGCCGCTGGTGGCGCGCGAAGGCTTTCTCTTCACCGGCAGCGCCGCGCTGCGGGTGATGAAGACGTCCACCGACAGCGCCGGGGTGGCGCTGTCGCAGCAATTTGTGCAAGCGGGCGAGCTGGGGGGAACGCTGCAGGGGTTTGACCGCGGCGGCGCCTGGATCGCCAGCGGCCTGCTCGATTTCGGCACGCTCGACGTGGCCGGGCGGCACTGGTTTGCCAAGGACTCGGTCTCGCTGGTGCGGCAGGAGACCATGGGAGGCGGCGTCACCGGGCTGCTGCGCTTCACCGGGCAGTCCAGGCTGCGCGCCCCCAGCGCCGGCCTGCCGCTGGTGGAGCAGTTGCAGTTGGGCGGGATCTCCACCGTGCGGGGCTACCCGGAGGGTTGGCAGATCGGGGATGTGGGCTACGCGCTGACCACTGAAGTGGACTATCCGCTGCCGCTGCGGCAGTACTTTTTCGGGGGCTGGTTCAGCCGGGGGCTGGAGGGGTCGGTGTTTCTCGACCACGGCGGCATCTTCGGGCTGCCGGGGGCGCACAGCGGGCCGCACGCCACGCCGCGCGACCTCTACCTGACCAGCGCGGGGCTGGGGGTGGTCTTCAACGCGCCGTACTTGGCGGGCCGGCTGGATTGGGCGGCGCCGCTGGAAAACCGCGCGGGGCTGCCCAAGGTGGGGTTCGACTTTTACCTGCAACCCCGCCCGCCGACCTCCTGGCTTGCCTTCTGGCGGAAGCGGGGCTAGACGCCGCCGCCGGGCTTCTTGGCGGGGGCGGGGGCGGGCTTGGCGGCGGGGGCAGCGGCGGGGGCGGGAGGCTTGTAGCCCTTGGGGACAAAGCTCAGCGTGGCGGCATCGAAATCCCAAGCGGGGGCGGGCGTGTTGAGCTGGGTGCGCAATTGCGCCAAGTAGTTGTTGAACACCTGCGCCGAACGTTGCTCGCCGATGAGCGCCCCCGCCAACTGCACCTTGAGCAGTTCGATCTGCTGCTGCGCCAGCTTGACGTCCTTGGCGTCATTTTCAATCTGCAGTTGTTGCTCGTGACTCAGCTTCACGGGCTTGGGCTGCTGGGCAACAGTCGGCACCACGGCCAAACCAAAAGAAAACAGGGTAGTTAGAGCAAGGCCGCGAAACTCGGGCTTCATAAAGGCGTCTCCTGGGGGGGCTACTTTGGGGGGTGAGCTTAGCTATTGTGGCACTCACCTATGTGGCCGTCAATAGGGCTTGGCGCAGGCCAGCGCCCCACGACGCGACGGCGGGGGCGATCTGTCCGTACTGCCACAAGAAGACTCCGCCGACGGGGCCTTGGGGAGCGAGGGCACGGTTCAAAGCGCGCAGGGTTTGCTCGCAGGCGGCCAAGTTCTGGTGGTAGCGCGGCTCGAAGCCGGGGATGAGCGCCTCCCAGGGACGGGCGATGCCGGTGGCGGCGCGGCGCGCGAGCAAGGGGCGCACCAGTTGGTCGCGGTAGAAGGCGGGGATGGAGAGGGGCTTGGGGTCGCCGGCCTCGTAGAACTGCACGTTGAGCCAAGCGATGTTGTTGCCGCGGGGCGAGCGGGTGGCGTGGAAGAACGAGCCGGGCACGCCGCGGACGTGGCCATCGCGGGCGTAGAGGCTGGCGGCGACGCTGGCGATGGGGGCGTGGGTGATGATGCCGGAGGGATGGTGGCGCATGTAGCGGTTGGTCAGCGCGACCAGGGTGGCGCCCAAGTCGTCGTGGACGGCGTGCCAGCCGGCGGGGGTGTTCTCGGCCACGGTGCTGGGTTCGAGGTCGAGGTCGAGGCCGTCCAAACCGAGCGGGCCGGTGATCTCGCGCTCGATCTGGGCGAGGCTGGGCTCGACGCCCGCGGAGCGGATGGCGTCGAAAGTGCGGCGATTGCCCCACCCACCGAGGGAGATGAGCAGCTTCTTGCGCTCGCCAAAGCCGTCGCGCAGGAGGCGCAGGTCGGCGGCGAGGGCGCGGGGCAGGCGGGCGGGGGCGACGCCGTTGTAGCTGAGGCGCAGGCCCTGCCCGGGGACGTAGCGCGCATAGAGGAAGGCCAAGATGGCGACGTTGAAGCCGGCCGGGCCCAGGCGCTGCACCAGGGCGCGGTCGAGGTGGCCGGCGATATAAACAATGCGGCGGCTGGGCGGGCGGGGCGCGCTGGCGCAACCCGGCACCACAAGGCCGAGGGCGGCGCCGGCCCCGAGCCGCAAGAAGCTCCGCCGATCCAGCGAGGAAATCATGCCACTACTATACGCGCTACACTGGGCATAACTCTGGCGTGCGCGGGGCGGGTGCGAGGACCCCACCGCAGCCGCTTCCCCCGCCCCATGGCTGCCGAGCCCCCGATTCCCGAGCCGTGCTTTGCGCAACTGGTGCAGTTGGCGCACGACGCGATCCTTGTGCGGCACTTGGGCAGCGACCGGGTCGAGTTCTGGAACCAAGGCGCGGAGAGGCTTTACGGCTGGAGGGCGGCGGAGGCGGTGGGGCAGGAGGTGCACGCGCTGCTGCGGACGGAGTTCCTGGAGCCGTGGGCGGGGATCGAGCAGGCGCTGCGGGCGACGGGGAGCTGGGAAGGCGAGCTGATCCACCATCACCGCGATGGCACCGCCATCCGCGTGGCCAGCCGCCGGGCGCTGGCGACCTTCGGCGGCGGGCCGCGGGTGTTTGAGATCAACCGCGACGTCAGCCACCACTACGCGGCGCGGGCGGAGCTGGCCCGCGTCAACGGTCTGCTGGACGGGCGCAACCGCGAGGTGGAGGCGCTGCTGCAGACCAAGGACCGGTTTTTGGCGGTGGTCAGCCACGAGCTGCGCACGCCGCTGAACGCCATCCTGGGCTTCTCGGGCTTGCTGCTGGAGCCGGGGCAGGGAGCCTGGAGCGAGAAGCAGCGCCGGTTCCTGGAACACATTCACAACGGCGGGCGGCACCTGCTGGAGCTGGTGAACGAGTTGCTGGACTTGGCGCGCATGGACGCGGGCCACCTGGAGCTTACGCCTTGCCGGCTCAACCTGCGCTATATCGAGGAGTTGATCCTGCACGACCTGGACCTTTTGGCGCAGGCGCAGGCGATCGTGCTGGAGTTTCGGCCGCACCCGGAGATGCATGTCTGGGCCGACCCCACGCGGCTGCAGCAGATTCTCTATAACCTGCTATCCAATGCAGTTAAGTTCACACCGGCGGGCGGGCGGGTATGGTTAGAGGCGCGGGCGGAGGGGCCGCAGGTGGACTTTACCGTCGGGGACACAGGCATTGGCATCCAAGCTAGTGAGCAGAGCGCGATTTTTGACGAGTTTCGCCGGGCCGGCGAGGGGGGAGGGGCCGGCTTGGGGTTGGCGATCGCCAAGCGCCTGGTCGAAGCCCATGGCGGAAGGATCCGCCTGGAAAGCGAGGTGGGAGTAGGCAGCCGATTCTATTTCTCGCTGCCCGCGGCGCCGGAGGCGAACAGCGAGTTCGGCGCCACCGCCAGCCCAGCGAGGCGCAGCGCCGGGCTGGGGCCCGCGCCAACCAAATGACAGCCCAGGGCAAGACGATCCTGGTGGCGGAAGACGACGCCGCCAGCCGCGAACTGCTCACCGAGATCCTGCGCGCCTCCGGCTACCGGGTGGTGGAGGCGGCGGACGGGGCGGCGGCGGTGAACGAGCTGGAGCAGTGCCGCCCGGACCTGGTGTTGGTGGACATCCAAATGCCGAAGCTGAGCGGCTACCAGGTGCTGAGCCACCTGCGCACGCACTCGTCGCATCCGGCGACACCGGTGGTCGCCATCACCGCCCACGCCATGCGGGGGGACCGGGAACAGGCGCTGGAGGCGGGCTTCGACGGGTATTTTGCCAAGCCGATCGAGGTGGCGGAGCTGCGGCAGCGGGTGGCGGAGCTGTTGAGGTAGGGGGCTGGCGGCGTCCGCGGGCGCGGCCCTGCGGACCGGCGGGCGGACAAGTGTAACAAAACGTTGCGTCGGCAATCCTATCCCATTGGACAATATTGGAGGAGGGGGGTAGGCGGATGCTCCTGTTCGTGCTGGCGTTTCTGGGTGGGGTGCTGACGATTCTGAGCCCGTGCATTCTGCCGGTGATTCCGTTCGTGTTCGCCCGCGCCGACCAGCCCTTCCGCCGCAGCACGCTGCCCATGCTGGCGGGCATGGCGGTGACGTTTGCGGGGTTTGCGGTGCTGGCCACGGCCGGCGGCAACTGGATCATCCGCACCAACCAATACGGACGGGTGCTGGCGCTGGGGGTGATGGCGGTGTTGGGGCTGAGCCTGCTGCTGCCGTCGCTGGCGGAGAGGTGGACGCGGCCGCTGGTGCGGCTGGGGGCGAGGCTGCAGAAGGACAAGCCGCGGCAGGCCAGCCCGGCGGCGGCGCTGCTGCTGGGGGCGTCGATCGGGCTGTTGTGGGCGCCGTGCGCGGGTCCGATCCTGGGGCTGGTGCTGGCGGCTTCGGCGCTGAGCGGGGTCACGGCGCAGACGCTGGGGCTGTTGTTGGCGTTTGCGGCGGGGGCGGCGAGTTCGCTGGCGGTGGCGCTGCTGGCGGGCCAGCGGGTATTTCAGGGGCTGAAGCGGGGGCTGGGGGCGGAGGCGTGGGTGCGGCGGGGGCTGGGGGTGGCGGTGCTGGCCGGGGTGGTGGCGATCGCGCTGGGGGCGGACACGCGGCTGCTGGCGGCGGTCGCTTATTTCAACACCAACGGGCTGGAGCAGCGCCTGGTGGGCGCGCTGGCGAAGCCGCGCCCGGTGCAGGCGGCGATGCCGCCGGCGGGCCCCCGGGTGGCCTCCCTCACCGTGGGCGCGATGACACCGGTGCAGCCGCCGCTCGACCGCGAGGGCGCCATGCCCTCGCTCAACGGCGCCATCGCCTGGATCAACTCGCCCGCGCTGACGCCGGCCCGCCTGCGCGGCAAGGTGGTGTTGGTGGATTTCTGGACCTATTCCTGCATCAACTGCCTGCGCTCGCTGCCCTACATCGAGGCCTGGGCGCAAAAATACAAGGATCAGGGGCTGGTGGTGATCGGCGTGCATTCGCCCGAGTTCGCCTTCGAGCGCGACACCGGCAACGTGCAAAAGGCGGTGGCGCAGCTCAAGCTGACCTTCCCGGTGGCGGTGGACAGCAACCACAGAATCTGGAACGCCTTCCACAACCAGTACTGGCCGGCCGACTATTTTGTGGACGCGCAGGGGGAGATCCGCTTTCACCATTTCGGCGAGGGCAGCTACGCCGAGTCGGAGCGGGTGATCCAGGAACTGCTGGCGCAGGCGCACCACCAGACGCCGACGGCGGCGGAGGCGCTGGTCGAGGTGGCGGGCCGGGGAGCGGAGGCGCCGGCGGCGGTGAACGAGATCGGCTCGCCGGAGACCTACATCGGCTACGCGCGGGGGGAGCGGTTTGCCTCGCCCCAGCGGCTGCAGATCGACAAGTCGGCGACCTACAGCCTGCCGCTGCGGCCGAGCCTGAATCAATGGGGCCTGGCGGGGGAGTGGAAGGTGGGGCCGCAGATCGCGCTGCTGGAGAAGGCGGGGGGCCAGATCGCCTACCGCTTCCACGCGCGCGATCTGCACCTGGTGATGGGCTCGGGCACGGGCCAGCCCATCCGCTTCCGCGTGCTGATTGACGGCACGCCGCCGGGGCCGGACCACGGCGCCGACACCGATGCGCAGGGCTATGGCACGGTCAGCTTCCACCGCCTGTACCAACTGGTGCGGCAGCGGGGCGATGTGGAGGACCGCACCTTCACCATCGAGTTCCTCGACCCGGGGGTGCAGGCGTTCTCGTTCACCTTCGGATGAGCAGCTCAGGCGGCCTTGCGCTGCGGGGGTTTGCGCTTGGGCTTGTGCTTGGACTTGGGGGCGCGGGGCGCCAGGGTGATCGGCCGGGCCGGAGCGCGGGCGGACTTGGGTTCGGGGCCGGGGGCGCCGCCGGGGCCGGCGCTGAGGCCGCCCAGCAGTTGGCCGCCGCTGTAGACCAGCTCGGAGCCGCCGGCGTCGTAGTAGCCGGCGGCGCCGCGCTCGCCCTGGCCAAACTCCATCTGGCCGCGCAGGGGGGCGTTGCCCTTGGGCAGGGGCCCGGACATGGGGTAGACGCCCGACTGGCCGACGGCATCGCGCCAATAGGGCGGGGCTGGGGTCGCCTTGGGCTTGGCCTTGGCCCGGGTGGTGGGCGGGCGTTTGGTTTTGGGCTTGGCTTTGGCCATGGGAGGATCTCCTAGGAGCCCACCGCGCGGGGGTGCACATCGGTTAGATGCACCTCGTGGCCGTGGGCGGTGGTTTTGCCGGCCTCGAACAGGGTCTTGAGGCGGACCAGATCTTCATCGAGGGCGCTCTTGGGGCCGACGCCCAGGGCCTCGCCGGCGAGGTAGCCGAAGCGGCCCGCCCAAGGGCGGTAGAGCAGGCGGATGGCGACGCGGGTGCCGTTGGCCTCCGGGTCGAGGCGGAGGGAGCCGCTGTGGGCGACGGCGGAGCGGGGCGAGCTTCTCCAGGCGAGGCGGTCGGGGAACTGGGTGGAGGTGAGGCGGCCGTCGAAGGCGACGGTGGTGCCGAGCGGGCCGGCCACGGACCAGCGGTAGAGGTTGGAGCCGATGCGCTCGACCGCGTGGACGTGGGAGAAGACGGCGGGGTATTGGGTGGGATCGGCGAAGAAGCGGTAGAGGGTCTCGCGCGGGGCGGCGATCCAGATGGATTTGTCCAGGGTGAGGGGGCGGCCGCGGCCGAGCAGCTCGGCGAGCGGGAGGCCGGTGAGGGCGGGCAGGCCGAGGGCGGCGGCGCCGGCGGCGGCGAACCAGCGGGGCGGGCCTGGGCGGCGGGCGGCGAGCAGGACGAGGCCGGCGGCGGCGGCGCCGCGGGCCAAATGCTGCGCGGGCGGGGGCAGACGGCGGCGGCGGGGCGGGAGGGCCTCGGCGGGAGCGGGGCGGAGGCGCGCGTCCACCGCGCGCACGCCGTGCACGGCGGCGACGGTGCGCAGCAGGCGGGCCTCTTGGCTGCGGGCGACGGTGCCGCGCAGGGTGATGCGGCCGTGGTCGGCGGCGACGGCGATGGCGCCGGGGTGGACGACGACGTGGCCGAGGGCGGCGCGCACGCGCGCCACCAGCACGTCGTCGGCCACGGGCGGGGAGTGATGGAGGGCGGTGGCAAGGCCGGCCTCGAACTCGGCCTCCAGGCCCTGGCCGCGCTGGGTGGCGTCGCGGACGGCTTTGTTCATGCCCCGCCGCCAGAGGTGCAGGGCATGCACCGCGGCGTCGCGCTGGCGGGCGCGGCGGCGCTTGCCCGAGCGCGGATCGGCGAAATACATTGCCAGGGCGCCGGCGCCCCACAGTGCCATGCTTGTCGCTAACTTCATGGTGCTCCCCCTGTGCTGGCCAACATTCGTCTGCTGCGGGCGGGCGCGGCGGCGGGGCGGCGGCGCTGCAGCCAAGTTTGGAGCTTTTCCCAGGGCCAGGTGTTGAGCACTGCCGCCGCCGGCACCCCGGCGCGGCGCGCCTGCGCCACCCCGAAGCGCACAAAGGCGAGTTGGGCGGTGCTGTGCGCATCCGAGCCGATGGCGAGGGTGGCGCCCAGCTCCCGCGCGCGCCGCGCCAACACATCGTTGAGGTCGAGGCGCCAGGGGGAGCCGTCCAGCTCGAGCGCGACGCCGGCGGCCTGCGCCGCCCGCGCCACGCGGTCGAAGTCGAAGGCGACCGGGGGGCGGGAGCCGATGAGGCGGGCGGTGGGATGGGCCAGCACCTGCACGTGCGGGTTGGCGATGGCCGCCAGCAAGCGCTCGGTCATTTGCGGGGCCGGCTGCAAAAAGTGATCGTGCACGGCGGCGATGACGACATCAATGCCGGCCAGGACCTGGTCGGGGTAGTCGAGACGGCCGTCGGCCAGGATATCCACCTCGGCGCCGAGCAGCAGCCGGGGCGGGGTTTCACCGCGGTGGGCTTGCAGGGCGGCGATTTCCTTGCGCTTCTGGCGCAGCCGGACGGCATCCAGGCCGTGGGCGATGCGCTGGCCGGGGGAGTGGTCGGTGAGGGCGAGGTATTGGTAGCCGAGCTGGGCGGCGGCGGCGGCCATGGCGGCGCAATCGGCGCGGCCGTCGGAGTAGGTGGTGTGGGCGTGGAGGTCGCCGCGCAGGTCGGCGGGCTCGATCAGCCGGGGCAGGGCGCCGGCGAGGGCGGCCTCGACCTCGCCCCGGTCTTCGCGCAGCTCGGGGGGGATGAGGGGCATGCCCAAGGCGTGGTAGATGTCCTCTTCCTGGGCGCCGCCGAGGCGGCGCGCGCCGCGGAAGACGCCGTACTCGTTGATCTTGAGGCCGTGCTGGCGGGCGAGGGCGCGCAGGCGGGTGTTGTGGGGCTTGGAGCCGGTGAAGTATTGCAGGGCGGCGCCAAAGGACTCGGGGGCGACGGCGCGCACGTCCACCTGGAGATCGCCCAGCAGCAGGCTGGCGCGGGTGGGTCCGACCGCGAGCACGCGGCTCACCGCCGCCAAGGCGGCGATCTGCTGCAAGGCGGGTCCGGCCTGGCGGGCCGCCGCCACCACGTCCACATCGCCGATGGTCTCGCAGCCGCGGCGAATCGAGCCGGCCACCTCGGCCCGCTCCACCCCCGGCAAGGCGCGGACCTGGGCGAGGAAGGCCTCGGCGGCGGGCAGGGCCTCGCCCAGCAACATCCGGCCGCGGCTGCCCAGCCAGGAGGCCACCGCCTCGCGCAGGCGCTCGAGCTTCTTCTCGCCGAAGCCGGCGGCCTCGGCCAGGCGGCCCGAGGCCAGCAGGCGCTGCAGATCGGCGGCGCTGTTGACCTGGTAGCGGCGGTGCAGCAGGGCGATGGTCTTGGGGCCGAGGTTGCGGATCTCGAACAGCGCCAGCAGCGCATCGGGCAGGCTTTGGCACTCGCGCTCGCACTGGCGGATGTGGCCGGTGCGCAGGCCCTCCTCGATCTTGCCGGCGAGGTCTTTGCCGATGCCGGGGATGGTGTCGAGCTCGCCCGCCCGGGCCAGGGCGCCGAGATCGCGATCCAGGTCGCGCAGCGAGCGGGCAGCCTTCTCATAGGCGAGCACGCGAAAGCGGTCCTGGCCGCGCAGGGCGAGCGCGCGGGAGGTCTTCTCGAACAGGCGGGCGATCTCGGCCCGGGAGATGCCGGTGCGCTGGGGGCTGGTCGGGGCTGGCATGGACATCCCTACTTAACGCGATGCAGATCCGCGCCGCGGCGACAGCCCGCATCTCATTTCTTGCCATGCCTTTGTCGTTGACGCGATTTGCCGACCGCACGGAGGCGGGGCGGGCGCTGGCCACGCGCTTGCGGCACTACGCCGAGCGGGACGATGTTGTAGTGCTGGGGATTCCACGCGGGGGCGCGCCGGTGGCGATGGAGGTGGCGGCGGCGCTGCGGGCGCCCTGGGACGTGTTTCTGGCGCGCAAGCTGGGGGTGCCGGGGGAGGAGGAGCTGGCCTTTGGGGCGGTGGCGGGGGGCGGGGTGCGGGTGCTGGACCAGGAGATCATCCGGCAGTGCGGGCTGTCGGCAGCGACGGTGGAGGAGGTGACCGAGCGGCAGCGGCGGGAGTTGGAGCGGCGCGAGGTGGCGTTCCGGGCGGGCCGCGCTGCGGTGGGGCTGGAGGGCAAGGTTGCCATCCTGGTGGACGACGGCATCGCCACCGGGGCGAGCATGCGGGCGGCGGTGGAGGCGCTGCGGGGCCACCATCCGGCGCGGATTGTGGTGGCGGTGCCGGTGGCGCCGCTGGAGGCGCGGGAGCGGATGGCGCCGCCGGCGGACGAGTACGTGTGCGTGCACGAGGCGGCGGGGTTTGCGGCGGTGGGGGATTTTTACCAGGACTTCCGCCAAGTGGGCGACGCCGAGGTGCAGGCACTGCTGGCGCGGGCGCCGCGCGCGGCCTAGTTGCGGCACGCAGTGGCCCTGCGCGGGGAGACTAGCGCACACGCAGGGGCAGGGGCAGGGTGCGGGTGGCGCCTTGGGTGGTGGTGGCGACGAGCTGCAGGGCATAGGCGCCGGGCGGCACGCGCGGGGGCGCGGGCAGGCCTCCGCAGCCGGAGAGGGCCAGGAGGGCGGGCGCCAGCCAGCCGAGGCGGCGGCGCTTGGCGGCCAACGGGAGCAGCAGGAGGAGCCACGCCAGGGCGGCCGGCAGCAGCGGGCGGAGCCCGGCGGCGGCCTGGGTGGTGACGATGACCTGGGCGCTGGCCTGGCCATTGGCGGCGAGCGCGACGGTGGCGGGGGTTACGGTGCAGGCGGCGAGAGCGGGAGCGCCGGTGCAAGCCAGGGTCAGGCTGGCGTCGGCAAAGCCGTCGAGGCTGGTGAGCAGCACGCCGCCATAGGCGCTTTGGCCGCTCACCACCGACCAGTTGGCGCCGGCGGCCGACGCCGCCAGTTCCAGGTCGCCACCGGTGCCGGTGATCGCAATGGTCTGCACGCCGGCATTGTCCACCAAGCGCAGCGAGCCCGCGGCCGGGCCCGCCTGCGCGGGGGCAAACTGCACGGCGATGGCGCAGCTTCCGCCCGGCGGCACCGGGGCGGAACAGGCCGCGGCGGCGGTGAAAGCGCCGCTGGCCTGGGCCGAGGCGAGTTGCAGCGGGGCGTTGCCGGTGTTGGCCAGGGTCAGCGAGAAGGGTGCGCCGGAGGTGCCGGCGAGCTGGACGCCAAAGTCGAGGTGGGCGGCGGCGGGCTGGGCCACCGGCCCCAAGCCGGTGCCGGCCAGCGCCACCACGTGGGGCGAGCCGGGAGCGTTGTCGGCGAGCGCGAGCGCGCCGGTGGCGGGGCCGGGGGCGAGCGGGGCGAACTGCACTTGCAAGGCGCACTGCGCGCCGGCGGCGAGGCTGCTGCCACAGCCGTTGGTGAGGGTGAAGGGGCCGGAGACGGCGAGCGAACCGAGCGCCAGCGGGATATTGCCCGGGTTCTGCAAGGTCAGCGTCTGGGGCGGGCTGGAGCTGCCCAGCGCCTGGTCGCCCCAATTGAGGGTTGCGGCCGAGAGCAGGGCGAGGGCGCCTTGGCCGGTGCCGCTGAGCGCCACCTGCTGGGGCGAGTTCTGGGCGTTGTCGGCGAGCGTCAGCACGCCGGAGGCCGTGCCGGGGGCGAGCGGGTTGAACTGCACTTGCAAGGCGCACTGCGCTCCGGCGGCGAGGCTCGGGCCACAGCCGTTGATGAGGGTGAAGGGGCCGGAGACGGCGAGCGAGCCGAGCGCCAGCGGGATAGTGCCCGGGTTCTGCAGGGTCAGCGATTGCGCCGGGCTGGCGCTGCCGACGGCTTGCGCGCCGAGGTCGAGCGCAGCGGCCGAGAGCAGGGCGAGGGCGCCTTGGCCGGTGCCGCTGAGCGCCACCTGCTGGGGCGAGCCGGTGGCGTTGTCGGCGAGCGTGAGCGTGCCGGAGGCCGGGCCGGGGGCGAGCGGGGCGAACTGCACTTGCAAAGCGCACTGCGCTCCGGCGGCGAGGCTCGGGCCACAGCCGTTGATTAGGGTGAAGGGGCCGGTGACGGTGACCGCGCTCAGCGCCAGGGGCGTATTGCCTGGATTCTGTAAGGTCACGGTCTGGGCTGGGCTGGAACTGCCCACGGCTTGCGGGCCGAGGTGGAGCGCAGCGGCCGAGAGCAGGGCGAGGGCGCCTTGGCCGGTGCCGCTGAGCGCCACCTGCTGGGGCGAGCCGGTGGCGTTGTCGGCGAGCGTGAGCGTGCCGGAAGCCGGGCCGGGGGCGAGCGGGGCGAACTGCACTTGCAAGGCGCACTGCGCGCCGGCGGCGAGGCTCGGGCCACAGCCGTTGATTAGGGTGAAGGGGCCGGTGACGGTGACCGCGCTCAGCGTCAGGGGCGTATTGCCTGGATTCTGTAAGGTCACGGTCTGGGCTGGGCTGGAACTGCCCACGGCTTGCGCGCCCAGGTTGAGCGTGGCGGCCGAGAGCAGGGCGACGGGGCCCTCTCCGCTGCCGCCGAGCGCGACCTGCTGAGGCGCGCCGGGGGCGTTGTCGGCGAGCGAGAGCGTGCCCGCGGCGGGGCCGGGGGCGAGCGGCGAGAACTGGACTTGCAGGGTGCACTGCGCGCCGGGGGCGAGGGTCGGGCCGCAGCTGTTGGCCAGGGTGAAGGGTCCGGAGACGGCGACGGAGGCGAGCGCCAAGGAAATGTTGCCCTGGTTCTGAACGGTCACCGTCTGCGCCGGGCTGGTGCTGCCCACGGATTGGTCGGTCCAATGGAGGGTTGCAGGCGTGAGCACCGCGATGGCGCCTTGGCCGGTGCCGCTCAACGCCACCTGCTGGGGCGAGCCGGGGGCGTTGTCGGCCACTGCCAGCGCGCCGGCGGCGGGGCCGGGCACTTGCGGGACGAACTGGACATGTAGCCCGCACAGGGTTCCGGGGGCGACGGTCGCGGCGCAGCCGCTGACCAGGCTGAAGGGACCGGAGACGGTGATCGAGGCCACGGCCAGGGGAATATTGCCGCCGTTCTGCAAGGTCAGGGTTTGGGCGGGGCTGGAGCTGCCCACGGCCTGATTGCCCCAATGCAGCGTCTCGGCCGAGACCAGGGCGAGGGCGCCCTGGCCGGTGCCGCGCAATTTGACCTGTTGGGGCGAGTCGGAGGCGTTGTCGTTGAAGCTGAGCTGGCCGTAGCTGGTTTCGGCGGCGGTGGGGGTGAAGCGGACTTGCAGGGTGCAGCTTGCGCCGGGGGCCAAGGCGGCGGGACATGGGCTGGACTGGGAAAAGGGCCAGTTGATGTGGATGGAGCCCAGCGTGAGGGGCGCGCCGCCGGCGTTGGTGAGCGTGAGGGCTTGCGGCGGGCTGGTGTCGCCCACCGCCAAGGTGCCGAAGTCGAGGCTGGCGGCGGAGAGCTGGGCGATGCCTCCCTGCCCTTGGCCGCTCAAGCTCACCAGCTGCGGGCTGCCGGGGGCGTCGTCATCGAGGCTGAGCTGGCCCTGCTCGGTGCTGGTGGATTGGGGCGTGAACTGGACGGTGATGGCGCAGCTCGCCTGCGGCGCCAGGCTGGCGGGGCAGTTGTTGGTTTGGGTGAAGTCGCCGCTGGCGGAGACGCCGGTGATGGTGACGGCGACGCTGCCCTGGTTGTTCACGGCGACGGTTTGGGGCGGGCTGGTGGCGCCCAGCGGCTGCGGCGCGAAGGTCAGCGACAGCGGGCTGAGGGCGAGGCCGGAGGTGTTGAACAGGTCGCTGAGGTCGTTGGCGGTGGCGGCCTCGCCGAAGTAGGGCGAGAGGTGGAAGATCTCCTCGATGGTGCGCAGGGTGCTGGCGTGGGTGTAGCGCAGGGTGTTGAAGTAGCCCGGCTTGGCGGCGGGGGAGGCCACGATCAGGCCGAGCGGCTGGTCTTCCACGCCGTCCTGGTCCTCGTCCCAAGTGATGAAGATGGCGCCGCCGTCCTGGTAGGCCGGCGAGGCCTGGATCATGGGCACGACCTGGGAGAGCCACTGGTCGCCGGTGCCGAGCGGGCAACTGTGGGCGTCGTCGCAGAGGTCGGGGATGATCCAGTTGAGGTTGGGAACGGTGTTGTGGTTGAGGGCGGCGGCGAGCTCGCCGAAGGGGCGCTCGTGGGCGATGCAGTTGGAGGCGCTGTTGATGACGTCGTCGAAGAAGACGGTGGGGTTGACGGCGTCGGTGTAGAGGTTGACGTCCACCAGGGGGCAGGTGTTGCCGCTGATGTCTTCGACCCAGGCCTTCCAGGTGAGGCCGGCGCGCTCGAGGGCGGCGGTGAGGTGCTGGGTGGTGTTTTGCTGGTTGATGGCGGGCGGGAGGTCGTCTTGGATGCCGAAGTTGGTGCCGGCCTCGAGCACGAGATAGTTGGGCAGGCTGGGATGGAGGTAGGGCTCGCCCAGGTACTGGTCGGCGTGGGCGGCCTGGGGGAGCAGGGTTTGGTTGATGTAGGGGGCGTCGGGCGAGCCCTCGACATCGGCCCACTGCAGGTTTTCCATGACGATGATGAAGACGGTGTGGATGGCCGGGGAGGGCTGAAAGGCCTGCCCCGCCAGCGCGAGGCTGAGCCCGAAGGCCAGCCCGAGGCTTACCCACACCCACCGCAAAGGTCGCATGCGCTGGGTTGGATGCGAGTGGCTGGGCGGAGTGGAAAGCGGGGGCGCGGATTCCGCCGAAGGTGCGGTTTGCGCCTAATGGCCGGCCAGCCAGGCGTGGAGAATGGCGGCCTGGAGCGCCGAGGGATGGGCCATCGGCGCCAGGGTGTAGCGGATGCGGCGGCCGGGGCCAAGCGTCACGGCGGCGGTTGACGGGGCGCCGCCGCGGCGGTAGCCCAGCGTGATGGTGTCGCCGGCCTGGGCCGCCGCCAGGGCTTGGTTCAGGGCCACCGGGGTGATGGGCGCGCCGTTGAGCGAGGTCAGCACGTCCCCGACTTGCAGGCCGGCCGCGCGCGCGGGCGAGTCGGCGTCCAGGCTGCGAATGACCAAGGGCGGAGGCGGCGGGGCAAATCCGCGACCTCGGCCGCGGCCCGGGCCGCGGCCGGCCGCCAGGGCGGGGACGGGCAGGGCTTGGGTGTTGATGCCGAGGTAGGCGCCCGGCGCCGGCGTGGTGGTGTGCGTCAGCGCGAGGCCGGCATAGGCGAAATATTGGGCGTAGTCCGGCTCCGCCGAGGTGGCGGCGTAGGCGAAGACCGCGCCCAGCGGCGCGCCGGCGGCGCGCTCGCACGCCGCCTGGAACTCGGCGTCGGTGTAGCCGCGGCGGTCGCGGACGGCGTAGGTCTGGTAGAGATC
>DATKSZ010000086.1:0-17966 GCA_035531375.1 Terriglobales bacterium
GATGAATTCCTCCGCTATGAGCCCAGTCACTGTTCGCGAGAGCCATTTGTCTTCCCTTCCCCTGATTTCGCGCGGCAAGGTGCGCGACCTGTATGACGCCGGCGAGCGGCTGCTGTTGGTGGCGAGCGACCGGCTGTCGGCGTTTGACGTAGTGCTGCCCACGCCCATTCCGGACAAGGGGGCGGTGCTGACGCAGATCTCGCTGTTCTGGTTCGACTTTTTGCGCGGGGTGTGCCGCAACCACCTGATCTCGGCGCGGGTGGAGGACTTTCCGGCGTCGGTGCAGGGGGAGGCGGAGCAGTTGCGGGGGCGCACGATGCTGGTGAAGAAGCTGAAGATGTATCCGGTGGAGTGCGTGGTGCGGGGGTACTTGTCGGGGTCGGGGTGGAAGGAGTACCAGCGGCTGGGGACGGTGTGCGGGCTGCGGCTGCCGGCGGGGCTGCGGGAGTCGGACCGGCTGCCGGAGCCGATCTTCACGCCGTCGAGCAAGGCGCTGGAGGGCCACGATGAAAACATCACCATGGCCGAGGTGGAGGGCTTGATCGGGAAAGCGGCGGCGGCGCGGCTGCAGAGCCTGAGCCTGGAGATCTACCGGCGGGCGGCGGCGTACGCGGAGACGCGGGGGATCATCCTGGCGGACACCAAGTTCGAGTTTGGGGTGGATGCGGGCGACGCCAGCGGGGAGCCGGTGTTGGCGGACGAGGTGCTGACGCCGGACTCGTCGCGCTTTTGGCCGCGGGCGAGCTACCAGCCGGGGCGGGCGCAGGAGAGCTACGACAAGCAGTACGTGCGCGACTATTTGGAGCAGATCGGGTGGAACAAGCAGGCGCCGGGGCCGGCGCTGCCGGACGAGGTGGTGCGGCGCACCAGCGCCAAGTACCGGGCGGCGTACCGGGAGCTGGCGGGGCGCGAGCTGGAAATTTGAGGGGTTCGGCGGGGCGAGGCGAGAGATGAACCTGCTGGATTATGCGCTGATCGCGCTGGTGGCGGTCTCGGTGTTGACGGCGGCGATGAAGGGATTTGTCTACGAGGTGTGGATGATGGCGGCGACGGTGGCGGCGCTGGCGGTGGCGGCCTGGCAGTACGGGGTGGTGGCGGGGTGGCTGGATTGGATCCGGTTGCCGCCGGGGAACGAGGTGCGCAACTTCGTGGCGTTTGTGGCGATCGTGGCGGGGGTGCTGCTGGTGGCGACGATTGTGGGGCGGATGCTGCGCGGGGCGGTGCGGGCGGTGGGGCTGGGCTGGCCGGACCGGCTGCTGGGAGCGGGACTGGGCTTGGTGCGGGGCGGGCTGCTGTGCGTGGCGGTGGTGGCGATGCTCACCGCCTTTCCGCTGAGCCCGGGGCTGGTGCGGGATTCCAGCTTGGCGCCGCGGCTGCTGTGGGGGGGGCGGGCGCTGGCGGCGGTGATGCCGGCGGAGCTGGCGGCGCGCTTCCACGCCGGGGTGGCGAGGTTGGACGAGGAACTACCGTGAGAGAGGCGCTCGAGGCCCTGGTGGCGGAGATGGTGGACAAGGGCATCCGCTTCGACGAGGCCCGGGTGGAGTTCGAGCGGCGCTTCATCAAGCGGGTGCTGGACCGGGCCAAGGGCAACCGCTCGCAGGCGGCGGAGGCATTGGGGATGCACCGGAACACGCTCAGCCGGAAGCTGGAAGAGCTGGAGATTGACGGGCGGGGGCGGCGGCGGTAGGGGCGGCAGGCGGCCGCGCCGCGATCGGGCCTATTCCGGGACCAGGGGGGCGTCGCCGCGGAGGTGGCCGAGCTTGTCGCGCTTGACCTCGAGGTAGCGCTGGGCGTGGGGGGAGAGGGCATCGGGGGCGCAGGGAACGAGCTCGACCACGGCGATACCGGCGCTTTGGAGGGCGGCGAGCTTGTCGGGGTTGTTGGAGAGCAGGCGGACGCGGCGGGCGCCGAGGAAATTGAGGATGGCGGCGGGGAGGCGGTAGTCGCGCTGGTCGGGGGCGAAGCCGAGGCGCAGGTTGGCCTCGACGGTGTCGGCGCCCTGGTCCTGGAGGGCGTAGGCGCGGAGCTTGTTCATGAGGCCGATGCCGCGGCCCTCTTTGTCCTCGTAGATGAGCAGGCCGGCGCCGGCGGCGGCGATGGCGGCGAGGGCGAGCTCCAACTGTTGGCGGCAGTCGCAGCGCAGCGAGCCGAAGACGTCGCCGGTGAGGCACTGGGAGTGGATGCGCAGCAGCGGGGGGGCGGCGGCGACATCGCCCAGCTTGAGCACCACCGCCGACTCGCCGCCCTGCTCGAAGCCGAGGATGCGGAAGTGGGCCCAGAGGGTGGGGAAATCGGCCTCGGCGGCGAGGCGCAGGGCGAGCGGGGTGGGCGGGGCGGGGGGCATGATGGGGGCGGGGGAAACTCTGCTCTAATTATAGGCGCATGGACACCGAGCGGCTGCTGCTGATCACGCTGCTATTGAACCTGGGGGTGATTGCCGCGGTGGCGGCGGTGCTGGTGCGGTCGGTGGCGTTCAAGCGCTACCTCTACCAGGAGCAGCGGGGGACGCGGGAGAAGATCATCTTTGCGCTGTTCGTGGCGCTGCCGCTGATGGGGGGGGTGTGGATCCGGCTGGCGGTGCCGACGTTCCGGGCGGCGGACGTGAGCCTGGCGGGGGCGGTGCTGATCGGGCTGATGGGGGGCTACGGGGCGGGGCTGGTGGGGGGAGCGGTGATCGCCTTGCCGGCGGCGCTGGCGGGGGGGGAGTGGCTGGCGCTGCCGGTGATGCTGGCGGCGGGCTGGGTGGGGGGGCTGCTGCGCCAAGCGGCGCCGAACCACGAGGAGGTGTGGGCGTTCTCGCCGTTCATTGACCTGGAGTTGTGGCGGTGGCTGCGCAACCGGCTGGACCGGCCGTTCCGCGACTGGCAGGCGCTGGTGTTCGCGCTGGTGATGGCGGCGACGGTGCTGCAGTTGGAGCTGAAGCGGGTGGCGCCGGGGGGGCTGTACGCGCTGCAGCCGAAGTCGGCGTGGACGCTGGTGGCGGTGGTGGCGACCAACATCCTGGCTTTGGCGATCCCGATCAAGATCTGGAACAACACCCGCATCGAGATGAAGCTGGAGGCGCAGCGGCGGCTGCTGGTGCAGGCGCGGCTGGACGCGCTCACCAGCCAGATCAACCCGCACTTTCTGTTCAACACGCTGAACTCGGTGGCGTCGCTGGTGCGCTTCGATCCGGACACGGCACGGCTGATGATCGTGAAGCTGTCGAACATATTGCGGCGGATGCTGCGCAAGCACGAGAGCTTCCAGGCGCTGCGGGAGGAGGTGGCGTTCCTGGACGACTACCTGGACATCGAGGTGGTGCGCTTCGGGCGGGAGAAGCTGCGGGTTGAGAAGGAGATCGAGGAGGGGGTGCTGGACCTACCGGTGCCGAGCATGCTGCTGCAGCCGGTGGTGGAGAACAGCGTGCGGCACGGGCTGGCGCCGAAGGTGGAGGGGGGATTTGTGGCGCTGCGGGGGCGGCGGGTGTGGCGGCGGCAGCAGGCGGTGCTGGAGCTGGAGGTGGAGGACGACGGGGTGGGGATGGGCGGGGGCAGCGGGGGCAATCCCGGGCACGGGATCGGGCTGAGCAACGTGCGCGAGCGGCTGGCGGTGCTGTACGGGGACGCGGCGGCTCTGGAGATCCAGAGCCGGCCGGGGGAGGGGACGCGGGTGCGGATCACGCTGCCGATTGCGGCCGGGGAGTAGGAGGCGGGCTTGGTGGGCGCGGGCCCCAGCGCGCCTGCCCGGCCCGGCTGTAGCAGCGCCAGGCCGGTGCGGCGCGCGTCCCGCTTGTGAGCCGCCCCGCTGTAGATGCGCGGGGGGGCGTGCTCGCGCCGACTTGGGGGCCCCGTGGCCCGCAGTCGGCGCTGCGCGGCTTCGCTGATGGGCTGCTGGGGCCGCGCCGCATTCGTTCCCCGGGGGCGCAGACGCGCCACTGGCACGTCTGCCCCTGCGGAATTACGACCACCCCAGAGCCCGAGGCGGGCACTGGGGGCCCCGGTTCGCAGCCTTTCGCGCCGATTTTGCCGACAGGCAAAGCGGCGCGACCCCCGCGCAACGCGGGCTAGCGGGGGCCGGCGGCGAGGATGTCGGGGGCGACGCCGGGGAAGCGCTCGAAGTTTTTGCGGAACAGGCCGGCGAGCTCGCGGGCGGCGGCCTCGTAGGCGGCGGGGCTGGGCCAGGTGTTGCGCGGGTTGAGGACGGCGTCGGGGACGCCGGGGACGGCGTGGGGGATGGCGAGGCCGAAGATGGGGTCGGGGGCGAAGGAGGCGGCGGCGAGCTGGCCGTCGAGGGCGGCGCGCACCATGGCGCGGGTGTAGTCGAGCTTCATGCGCTTGCCGACGCCGTAGCCGCCGCCGGTCCAGCCGGTGTTGATGAGCCAGCAGTTGGCCTGGTGGCGGGTGACGCGCTCGCCCAGCATGCGGGCGTAGACCATGGGATCGAGCGGGAGGAAGGGCTCGCCGAAGCAGGTGCTGAAGGTGGCCTTGGGCTGGGTGACGCCGGCCTCGGTGCCGGCCAGCTTGGCGGTGTAGCCGGAGAGGAAGTGGTACATGGCCTGGGGGACGCTGAGGCGGGCGACGGGGGGAAGAACGCCGAAGGCGTCGGCGGTGAGCAGGACCACATTTTGGGGGTGGGGGCCGCGGGCGCTGAGGATGGCGTTGTCGATGTATTCGATGGGATAGGCGGCGCGGGTGTTTTCGGTGACGCTCTCGTCGTCGAAGTTGGGGATGCGGGTGGCGGGGTCGAGGGTGACGTTTTCGAGCACGGTGCCGAAGCGGATGGCGTTCCAGATTTGGGGCTCGCCCGCCTGGGAGAGGCGGATGCACTTGGCGTAGCAGCCGCCCTCGAAGTTGAAGACGCCGTTGCCGCCCCAGCCGTGCTCGTCGTCGCCGATGAGGCGGCGGGAGGGATCGGCGGAGAGGGTGGTCTTGCCGGTGCCGGAGAGGCCGAAGAAGAGGGCGGTGTCGCCGTTGGGGCCGACGTTGGCGGAGCAGTGCATGGGGAAGACGCCGCGCTCGGGGAGGAGGAAGTTGAGCACGGAGAAGATGGACTTTTTCATCTCGCCGGCGTAGTAGGTGCCGCCGATGAGGACGAGGCGGCGCTCGAAGTCCACCAGGATGTAGGTGCCGGACTTGGTGCCGTCCTCGGCGGGGACGGCGCGGCAGCCGGGCATGGAGACCAGGGTGAAGTCGGGGACGAAGGTATCGAGCTCCTGGGGGGAGGGGCGGAGGAAGAGCTGGCGGACGAAGAGGGAGTGCCAGGCGAGCTCGGTGACGACGCGGACCTTGAGGCGGTAGGCGGGGTCGCCGCCGGCGAAGCAGTCCTGGACGAAGACCTCGCGGCCCTGGAGGTAGGCGGCCATGCGGCGGCGGACCTTTTCGAACGACTCGGAGCTGATGGGCTGGTTGGTCTTGCCCCAGGCGACGCGGTCGGCGGTGAGGGCGTTGTGGACGAGGAAGCGGTTGGGGGGGGTGCGGCCGGTGAACTCGCCGGTGGCGGCGGTGATGGCGCCGGCGGCGCTGAGCTGGGCCTCGCCGCGGGCGAGGATGCGCTCGACCAGGGCGGCGGGGGCAAGGCGGGGGGTGGGGCGGGCACCGGCGAGTTCGGGGAAGGAGGCGAAGGCGGCTTCGGTGGGTGCAGTGGCCATCAGAGTGAGCTCCCTTGCATTGGATATTTTATAACCGGGGCGGTGGCGATTACTTCACCCGCTCCAAATAATTGCCTTCGGCGGTGGAGACGCGGATCCTTTCACCCTGCTCGATGAAGGGGGGGACCTGGACGACGAGGCCGGTTTCGAGGGTGGCGGCCTTGGTGACGTTGCTGACGGTGGCGCCCTTGAGGCCGGGCTCGGTCTCGACCACCTCGAGGTCCACGGTTTGGGGGAGTTCGACCGAGACCGGCTTGCCCTCGTAGAACTCGACGTTGATCTTGAGTTGGGGGATGAGGTACTGGACGGCGTCGCCGAGGGAGTCGCTGTTGAGGTGGGTCTGCTCGTAGTTCTCGGTGTTCATGAAGTAGAAGTTGTCGCCGTCGCGGTAGAGGAACTCCATCTCGGCCTCGTCGAGGGTGGCGCGCTCGATGCGGTCGTCGGAGCGGAAGCGGTGCTCGATCATGCCGCCGGTGCGGAGGTTGCGGATTTTGGCCTGGACGAAGGCGCGCAGGTTGCCGGGGGTGCGGTGGGTGATGCTGAAGACGGAGAACAGCTCCTTGTCGTGGATGATGACCATCCCCGGACGCATTTGGTTGGCGGACAGTGCCATGGGCAGGCGCTCCTCGATGATGAACAAACATTTATTATGCCATGGCGGGGGGGCGCGAAATGCGCGGCTTTTGGTTGGCGCGGGCCCCAGCGCGCCTGCCCGGCCCGGCTGTAGCAGCGCCAGGCCGGTGCGGCGCGCGTCCCGCTTGTGAGCCGCCCCGCTGTAACCGCGCGGGGCGGCAGGCTCGCGCCGACTTGGGGGCCCGCGGACCGCAGTCGGCGCTGCGCGGCTTCGCGGATGGGCGGCTGGGGCCGCGCCGCATTCGTTCCCCGGGGGCGCAGACGCGCCACTGGCGCGTCCGCCCCTGCGGAATTACGACCACCCCAGGACCCGCAGCGGGTCCCGGGGGCCCCGGTTCGCAGCCTTTCGCGCCGATTTTGCCAGCAGGCAAAGCGGCGCGACCCCCGCGAGATGCAGCCGCGCGCGGAGGGTGCATCGCCATCGCGCACCATGTGCGCGCGCCGCGGGTTGCCAAAGAGGTCCGTAGGGGTCATGATGGGGTCATGAAGGACGTGGGCATCGCGGAATTCAAAGCACACCTCAGCCGCTACCTGCGCGAGGCCAAGCTGGGCGGGGCGGTCACCATCACCGACCGGGGCACGCCGGTGGCGCGCCTGGGTCCGGCGGGCGACCGCAACGGGATGCGGGAGCGGCCGGCCTCGGGGCGGCTGCGCGACCTGAAGCTGCCGCCGCCCAGCGACATTGACTTCGACATTGTCGAATGGCTGCTGGAGACGCGCCGGAACGACCGATGAGATGCCTCTACCTGGACGCGTCGGTGGTGCTGCGGTTCGCGTTCCGCCAGCCTGGGTTCGTCGACCTGCGGCTTTGGGAGACCGCCGTGGCCAGCGCCTTGACCCGGGTGGAGTGCCTGCGCACGTTGGACCGGGCGCGAATGGAACAACGGCTGGAGGCGAGCGAGTTGGACCAGCGCCGCGGGATTTTGGTGGATGTACTGGCGCGGGTGCGGGAGATGGATCTGACCCAGGCCATCTTGCTGCGGGCGAGCGCGGCGATGCCCTCGCCGCTGGGCACGCTGGATGCCATCCATTTAGTCTCGGCGCTGCAGTGGCGGGAGTGGCACGACGAGCCGCTGCGCTTGGCCACCCACGACCACGCACTGGCCCGGGCGGCGCGGCTGCAGGGGCTGGAAGTGGTACCAGCGGCATAAGGGGTGGCGCTGACCGGTGCGGCGGCTGACCGGAATCCGGTGGATACTCGGCACCTGACTCGGGTCGCTGCCGAGGGTCGCCTTTGGTGGGCGCGGGCCCCAGCGCGCCTGCCCGGCCCGGCTGTAGCAGCGCCGGGCCGGTGCGGCGCGCGTCCCGCTTGTGCTCACGCCGGCTTGGGGGCCCCGCGGCCCCAAGCCGGCGCTGCGCGGCTTCGCTGCTGGGCTGCAGGGGCCGCGCCGAATTCGCTTCCCGGGGGCGCAGACGCGCCACTGGCGCGTCTGCCCCTGCGGAATTACGCCCCCCCGGTTCGCAGCCTTTCGCGCCGAATTTGCCAGCAGGCAAAGCGGCGCGACCCCGGCGACTTGCCGCCGCTTTGCAGGCGCGGGGCGGGCAGAGCGTTCGCTCCGCTCAGGACGCCTGCAAGCGGGCGCCATTCGCAAGTCATTGATTTTGAACCTAATATTTTGCTTGACACAATCGCACTCAGATTTTATGCTTGTTAATGCAGTAGATTTTTTCAGGGAGGGTTTTTGCGATGACGACATTGGTATGGCAGGGGCGTGAGAGTGCGAGTGCGGCGGCGACCGACTGGGTGCCGCGGACCGACGTGGTGGAGAGCGAGGCGGGCTACCAGTTGCAGTTGGACCTGCCGGGGGTGAAGCGGGAGGAGTTGGACATTCAGGTGGAGCACGATGCGGTTACGATCAAGGGGGAGCGGAAGTTGGGCTCCAGCCTGGAGTCGTACCACCGGGTGGAGCGGCCGCACGGCAGCTTCAGCCGGGTGTTCCTGCTGCCGGAGGCGGTGAACCAGATGGCGATCGAGGCCAAGCTGGCGGACGGGGTGTTGAACCTGTTTTTGCCGCGGCGCGAGGAAGCCAAGCCGAAGCAGATCCAGGTGCAGGTGCAGTAACCGTGCCGTAGGGCGGGCGGCGCCGCTGGCGGTCCCCGGGGGGGCGGCCGGCGGCGCCGGGCGCCGGGAAGGGGACCATGCCGATTCGCTACGACAAGCTGACGGTGAAGGCGCAAGAGGCGCTGGAGGGGGCGCGGGAGCAGGCGGTGCAGTCGCAGCAGGCGGCGATTGAGCCGCTGCACCTGCTGGCGGCGCTGCTGGCGGACCGCGAAGGGGTGATCGGGCCGACGCTGCAGCGGTTGGGGGTGAACGCGCCGGGGCTGGCGGCGGATTTGGAGAAGGAGCTGGGGCGGCGGCCGAAGGTGCAGGGGGCGAGCCTGGACCGGACTTTGTCGCCGGGGCTGGGCGAGGTGCTGGAGGCGGCGTTTCGGCACGCCGACAAGTTCAAGGACGAGTTTGTCTCGACCGAGCATTTATTGCTGGGGCTGCTCGACCTCAAGGCGGACGCGGCGCAGCAGGTGCTGGCGGCGCAGGGGGTGACGCCGGAGCGGGTGCTGCAGGCGCTGCAGACGATCCGGGGGAGCCAGCGGGTGACCGACCAGAACCCGGAGGGGAAGTACCAGGCGCTGGAACGCTACGCCAAGGACCTGACCGAGCTGGCGCGGCGGGGGAAGCTGGACCCGGTGATCGGGCGGGACGAGGAGATCCGGCGGGTGATCCAGGTGTTGTCGCGGCGGACGAAGAACAACCCGGTGCTGATCGGGGAGCCGGGGGTGGGGAAGACGGCGATCGTGGAGGGGCTGGCGCGGCGGATTGTGGCCGGGGACGTGCCCGAGGCGCTGAAGACGAAGCGGGTGGTGGGGCTGGACCTGGGGGCGATGGTGGCGGGGGCGAAGTACCGGGGGGAGTTCGAGGACCGGCTGAAGGCGGTGTTGAAGGAGATCGAGGAGGCGCAGGGCGAGGTGATCCTCTTCATTGACGAGCTGCACACGCTGGTGGGGGCGGGGGCGGCGGAGGGGGCGATGGACGCCAGCAACATGCTGAAGCCGGCGCTGGCGCGGGGGGAGCTGCGGGCGATCGGGGCGACGACGCTGAACGAGTACAAGAAATACATCGAGAAGGACGCGGCATTGGAGCGGCGCTTCCAGCCGGTGGTGGTGGGCGAGCCGACGGTGGAGGACGCGATCGGGATCTTGCGGGGGCTGAAGGAGCGCTACGAGATCCACCACGGGGTGCGCATCCAGGACGCGGCGCTGGTGGCGGCGGCGCGGCTGTCGGCGCGCTACATCGCCGACCGCTTCTTGCCGGACAAGGCGATAGACCTGGTGGACGAGGCGGCGGCGGCGCTGCGGATGCAGCTCGACTCGCGGCCGGTGGAGATCGAGACGCTGGAGCGGCGGCTGACCCAGCTCGAGATCGAGCAGACGGCTTTGGCGAAGGAGAAGGACAAGGGCTCGCGGGAGCGGGCGCGGCAGATCGAGCGGGAAAGCGCGGATTTGCGCGAGCAGGTGGAGGGGCTGCGCAGCCGCTGGCAGGTGGAGAAGGACGAGATCCAGAAGATCCGCGAGCTGAAGGCGAAGCTGGACGCGCTGCAGGTGGAGGAGCAGCAGGCGGAGCGGCAGGGCAACCTGAGCCGGGTGGCGGAGATACGGTATGGGCAGCGGGGGCAACTGGAGCGGGCGCTGGCCGAGGCCAGCCGCAAGATGGAGGCCGACCAGGGCCCGGCGCGGCTGCTGCACGAGGAGGTGAGCGAGGCGGAGATTGCCGCCATCGTCTCGAAGTGGACGGGGATTCCGGTGAGCCGGATGCTGGAGGGGGAGAAGGAGAAGCTGGTGCACATGGAGGAGCGGCTGCACCAGCGGGTGGTGGGACAAGAGGAGGCGGTGAGCGCGGTGGCGGACGCGATCCGGCGGTCGCGGGCGGGGCTGGGCGATCCGCGCCGGCCGATCGGGAGCTTTTTGTTCCTGGGGCCGACGGGGGTGGGCAAGACCGAGCTGGCGCGGGCGCTGGCGGAGTTCCTGTTCGACGACGAGCACGCCATGCTGCGGCTGGACATGAGCGAGTACATGGAGAAGCACTCGGTGGCCCGGCTGATCGGGGCGCCGCCGGGCTACGTGGGCTACGAGGAGGGGGGGCAGCTGACCGAGCGGGTGCGGCGGCGTCCGTACGCGGTGCTGCTGCTGGACGAGATCGAGAAGGCGCACGCCGAGGTGTTCAACATCTTGCTGCAGGTGCTGGACGACGGGCGGCTGACGGACGGCAAGGGGCGGACGGTGGATTTCCGCAACACGGTGGTGATCATGACCTCGAACCTGGGCAGCCAGCACCTGCGGGGCGAGGTGGGGGCGGGCGAGCGGGAGCAGGTGATGGCGGAGCTGCGCGGGCATTTCCGGCCGGAGTTCCTGAACCGGGTGGACGAGATTGTGATCTTCCACGCGCTCGAGCGGGAGCAGTTGGAGCCGATCATCGAGCTGCAGTTGGGGCACCTGCGGACGCTGCTGGCGGAGCGGGGGATCGGGCTGAAGCTGGCGCCGGCGGCGCGGGCGCTGATCCTGCGGCAGGGCTACGACCCGCAGTACGGGGCGCGGCCGCTGAAGCGGGCGCTGCAGCGGCTGGTGCAGAACCCGCTGGCCAGCGCCATCCTGAAGGGCGAGGTGGTGGCGGGCGAGGAGGTGGAGGCGGTGCTGGCGCCCGCGGGCGACAGCCTGCTGTTCCAGCCGGCGGGAGCGGAGAAGGCGGGGGAACGGCGGTAAGCTGGGAGTAGGTAGAAGGAAGCCATGCAAATCTTCAAAACTGCGTTTCTGATGACGGCGATGACGCTGTTGCTGATGCTGATCGGCGACTGGCTGGGGGGGGAGACGGGGCTGGTGCTGGCGCTGGGGTTCAGCGCGGTGATGAACTTCGTGTCCTATTTTTATAGCGACAAGATCGCGCTCAAGACCTACAACGCGCAGCCGGCGACGCGGGCGGAGCTGCCCAGCGTGTACCGCATCCTGGAGGGGCTGACCGGGCGGGAAGGGCTGCCGATGCCCAAGGTGTACCTGATCCCGACCGACTCGCCCAACGCCTTTGCGACCGGGCGCAACCCGCAGCACGCCTCGGTGGCGGTGACGCGGGGCATCCTGGGGCTGCTGAGCGACGAGGAGCTGGAGGGGGTGCTGGGGCACGAGCTGGGGCACGTGCGCAACCGCGACATCCTGATCAGCTCGATTGTGGCGACGATGGCGGGGGCGATCATGATGATCGCGCGGATGGCGGGGTGGGCGGCGATGTTTGGCGGCTGGGGCGGGCGGGAGGAGCGCGAGGGCGGGGCGCTGTCGGCGCTGGCGCTGATGATCGTGGCCCCGCTGGCGGCGATGCTGATCCAGCTCGCCATCTCGCGCTCGCGCGAGTACGCGGCGGACGCCTCGGGGGCGCACTGGACGGGGAACCCGCAGGCGCTGGCGCGGGCGCTGCAGAAGCTGGACGCCTATGCGCGGCAGCGGCCGCTGCTGGCGACGCCGTCCACGGCGCACCTGTTCATCATCGCGCCGCGGACGCGGCAGATGCTGGCGGGGCTGTTCTCGACGCATCCGCCGATACCGGCGCGGGTGGCGCGGCTGCTGGGGCATGAGGCGGACGGCAGTGAACCGTGAACGGTGGACAGTGAACCGTGGACAGTGAACCGTGAACCGTGGGCGGGCTAGCGCAAAAACAGCGGCGCTACGGCCCGCTGCGAGGCTTGCGCCTGCCTTGATCGGGGGCTGCGCCCCCCTCGCCGCGCGGTGGCAGCGCGTGGCCGGGCGACGGTTGATCCAGCATGGGGTGTAGTTGCGCGGGCTCCTTTTCGCCTCAAATGCAGAAAGGAGGAAGCGCATGAGCTCCGGCGACAGCATGACCGGGGCGGTGATCCGCTCGCTGGAGGAGCGCTTGCAGCGGCTGCAGGGCGGGCGGCAGGACCGCAGCACGCTGGCGGCGGACCCTACCAGGATCACGCCGAGCTGCTGTACTTGGTGGGCGCGGGCCCCAGCGCGCCTGCCCGGCCCGGCTGTAGCAGCGCCGGGCCGGTGCGGCGCGCGTCCCGCTTGTGCTCGCGCCGACTTGGGGGCCCCGTGGCCCCGAGTCGGCGCTGCGCCTCGCTGGGGCCGCGCCGAATTCGCTTCCCGGGGAGGTCGCCGCTAGAGGCGAGGAGGCGCTGGAGACGCACCGCCAGGAATGGCTGTGCCACGGTTTGATGGCAAGGCCGCGGAGCTGCTTTTGCCCTAATGGGGGAGGGCGGCTTGCCAGTGGCTGGCGATCATGAGGTGCTGGTGGTCGTCGGGGTAGAAGACGCCGAGGAAGCGCTGGCCGTCGGCGGAGGCGGCGAGCACCGGGGGGAAGTTGCTGGCCAGCAGGCGCGGCGGGCCGAACTGGGGCGCCCCGCCGCTCGCGCTCACCGCGATGGCGAGCAGATGCCCGGCGCCATCGAGCACATCCAGTTCCCTGCCCCCCTGCGCCCAGTAATAGTTGGCCACGCCCTGGGTGGTGACTTGCCACTTGCCGCCGCCGCCATGGAAGGGGACGACGAACAGGTCGGGCAACTGGCCGGGCTGGCCATCCAAGTAGGAGGCCCAGCGGCCGTCGGGGGAAAGTTCCGGGTTCTCCAGGCTGTCGGCAGTAGGCGGCACCACCGGCCGCGAGGCCGCACCCGGGGTGGCGGGCCAAGCGCGCAGTTCGAAGCGCTGGTCGCGGTTCACCACCAGGCAGAGGATCTCGCGGCCATCGGAGGACCAGGCGCCGGGCAGGACCCGCGCCAGGTCGGCGGTGCTGGCGCTCTCGATGACCTGGACGGCACCGCCGCCGTTGGCGGCGCGGCGCAAAACTTGCTGCCGCGATGCCTGCTGCGAACCATAGGCGAGCCATTGGCCATCCGGCGACCAAACCGGCCAGAGGTTGGCCAGCGGCCCGAAAGTCAGCCGTGATCGGCCCCCGGCGGGGTCCAGAACCCAAATATCCTGCAACCCCTGGTCAATGCTGACCGCCAGGTGGCGCCCATCCGGAGAAAGGGCTGCGGTCAAGGCATCGCCGGCGAACTGCGGCAGCGCCGCGCCTTCGCGCCCGCCGCGGTCCACCCAGGCAAGCTGCTGCGCCCCGATGCTGCCGGTGGCATACACCAGCGCGCCGTCGCGGGCGACCGAATAGGCCGGCCGCCAGGTGATGGAGTCATCGTAAATCCCCTGCGCCACCGGGCGGGCCGCGCCGCTGAGCGCGCCGGTGGCCGGGTCCAGCGGCTGGGCCATGAGGGTGCCGGCGGAGGAGTAGAGCAGGTCGCCCGATCCAAAGATGCCGCCGGTGAGGGAGTGCAGCAGGGGGCGGCTCTGGCGCCCGTGGAGCGAGTTCCAGAACAGCATGTCTTTGCTGCTGTCGTCGTGGCTGACGGCCAAGTAGAGGAAGTGATTGCCGTCGGGCAGGAACCAGGGGAAGCGCTGGGAGCTGTACTGGTTGGGGTCGGGGTGGGTGACCGGCTGCGGCGTGCCGCCGCTGGCGGGGACGCGGAACAGGCCGCCGGAGATATCGGGCGCGAACAGGATGGTGCCGTCGGGCGCCCAACTGCCGCCGCGCGCATTGGGGGCATCGCATAGCAGTTTGGCCTGGCCGCTGGCCAGATTGAAGATCATCAACTTGCCGGAACCGTTGAGGTCGCTGCTGGTGAAGTAGGCGATGGCGCCGGAGTCGGGCGACCAGAAGGGCAGGATGGCATCGTCGCTGCCGGGCAGCTCGCGCGCCTGGGCTTGGTCGAGGCGGCGCAGCCAGAGGTGGCGGCGGCCACCGGCACCCACCGCGGCAAAGACCACTTGGCTGCCGTCGGGGGAGAGGGCCGGAGGCCCAGGGTCGTTGCCGCCAAAGGCGAAATGGACGTTCGGCGGCGGCGGCAGTTCGGCGACCAGGTTGGCCGCCACTGGGCGCGGGCGCAACCAGAGGAAGGCGGCGGCCAAGGTGGCCAGCGCGGCCGCGCCGGCCAGCAGCGGGATCAGCCAGCCCCGCCGCGGGGCTGGGCCGCCGGGCGCGGGCGCGACCCGCTCCGCCCAGGCCAGCTCCCAGCCGACGTCGGCCGCCGACTGCCAGCGCTGGTCGGGGGACTTGCGCAGGCAGCGCTCGACGGCGTGCTCCAGCGCGGGCGGGGTGAGGGGCGCGGCGGCGCGCAGGCTGGCCGGTTCTTTCTCTAAAATCGCCGCCGCCACCGAGAGGCTGGTCGAGCCCTCGAAGGCGCGCTGGCCGGTGGCGCACTCGTAGAGGACGCAGCCGAGGGCGAAGATATCGCTGCGGGCGTCGGCGGGCTGGCCCTGGATCTGCTCCGGGCTCATGTACTGCACCGTGCCCATGACCGTGCCCGCCTGGGTCAGGGGCGAGTCGAGCGCCGTCGCCGCCAGGGTGGCGGTGAAGCTGGGCGGGGCTGAGCCGGGCGCGGTCAGCGCCCGCGGCTTGGCCAAGCCGAAGTCCAGCAACTTGGCGCCGCCGGCGGTCAGCATGATGTTGGCGGGCTTGAGGTCGCGGTGGACGATGCCGGCGCGGTGGGCTTTTTCCAGCGCGTCGGCGATCTCGCCGCCGATCTTGGTCAACTCGGCCAGCGGCAGGCGCCCGCGGCGCAGCCGCGCCGCCAGCGTCTCGCCCTCGATATACTCCATCACCAGGAACTGGGTGTCGCCCTCGCGGCCGATGTCGTGCAGGACGCAGATGTGGGGGTGCTGGAGGGCGGCGACGGCGCGGGCCTCGCGCTCGAAGCGGGCCTGCTGCTCCACGCTGGAGGCGAGGCCGGGGGCGAGCACCTTGAGGGCGACGGTGCGGTCGAGGCGGGTATCGCGGGCGCGGTAGACCTCGCCCATGCCGCCGGCGCCCAGCGGGGCGACGATGTCGTAGGGGCCGAGGCGGGTTCCGGGGGCGAGCGCCATGCGATGTGAGTATAGCCTCTGGCCGATCAACCGGTAATAATATACTTGTCTCAGTGGGAGGGGGTGGCGTATGATCCTCGTCGAGAGGCACCACCGCACCATGTCCAGCAAAATCGAGCAGTTGGAGTTCGGCCACGAGTCCCTTGGGAAAGCCCTCAAAGAACGCCGCCTTTACGTAGACGTGAACCAGCGTTCCTACGCATGGGAGGCGGAGCACGTCAAGGATTTGTTCTCCGACTTCGAGAATGTCATCAGCCAAGGGGAGCACGCGGAGCACTTCCTTGGCTCGATCATAGCCACGAGTGATTCAAACGGAAAGCCGAAGATTGTTGATGGACAGCAGCGCCTAGCGACGACAGCGATGTTCCTTGCGGCAATCCGGGATCATTTTTACTCGATAGGCGACACGGAACGAGCCACTGCGTTCAATGCGCAATACCTCGTCAGCACCGACTTGCACACGATGGAGTTGCTCCCCCACCTAAATCTCAACGGGTTTGATAACGACTATTTCAGAAAGCGCGTACTGCTGTTGCCGGACGACCCGGAGCGCAAATCGGTTCTGCCGCAGCACCCGTCCAACGAATTGATAGATGCCGCAGCGACGCTCGCCGCAAAGCAGGTGAAGTCCATCGTCCAGGTCAATCCGGCATCGGGAACGCAGCGCCTGATGGGATGGGTGGCGTTTCTTGATGCACGCGCCAAGGTGATTTGGGTTTCCGTTCCCGATGACAACACCGCCTACGTGATTTTTGAAACGATGAATGACCGGGGACTCAGGCTTTCCGCCGCCGACTTGCTAAAGAATTACCTGCTGGCGCAGTCTGGTGACCGGGTTGCGGAGGTCCAGCAGCACTGGTTTGGAATGGTCGGGGTGCTGGAAGCCGTGGGCGATACCCGCGAGCTTCTTGTAACGTATATTCGGCATTTATGGATTTCGAGGGAGGAACACACAAAGGAAAAGGACCTGTACGACACGATTAAGAAAAACACCAATAGCAAACAGAAGTCCATTGACCTTGCGGCTTCCTTATTCGGTGAGGCGAAAACTTATTCGGCGATCATTAACCCCGGCGATGACCATTGGAATCCATATCGCCCGGAGGTGCGCAAAAGCGTAGAGTTGCTTACCGATCTGCTTGGCGTGGAACAACTTCGGCCCCTTCTGCTCTCTGTCGCCAACTCTTTCAGTAAAGATGAAATCAATTCGGCATTACCAGCAATTGTCAACTGGTCCGTAAGGTTTTTGGTATCCGGTGGCCTTGGCAGCGGCGTGGTGGAAATGCGATATGCCAAGGCGGCGCAAGAAATTCGTCGCGGGGTAATCACAACGACCGCCGGGCTGGCGGAAGCCTTGCGTGAAGTGATTCCAGCAGACAGTAATTTTTATGCTGACTTTGCCAAAGCCAGGGTATCAAAGAACGCAATTGCGCGGTACTACCTTCGCGTGCTTGAGCAACAGGAAAGGGGAGAAAAGGAGCCGCAATTCATTCCGAACGATGACCCAAACGAAATTAATCTTGAACATGTGATGACGCTAAACTGGACCAACGAGCCCGAGGATGTCGTGAGAGCGCACTATCGGAGGCTTGGCAACATGGTGCTTCTCCAAGCCACTTCCAATTCTACAATCGGGAATAGTCCGTTCGCTCAAAAGCAACCCACACTCATTGGCTCAGAGTTCGTTTTGACCAGGGCGGTTGGACAGCTCCCAGATTGGAATAGTGCCCTGATCGGTCAGCGGCAAGATCGTCTTGCGGGACTGGCCCTAAAAGCGTGGCCGATTTTGCCGCGATGAGGTATCCTGTGACGGATGAAGCCTTCGGTAACGCACGAACGTTTTACGGCGTTGGTAGACGAAATCCTCTCCGTCCCGCACGCGGAAATCGTCCGCCGCGAACGAGGGTACAAAGCACAGGCCACGCTCAATCCGAAGAAGCGCGGCCCAAAACCAAAGCGGAAATCCGGCGCTGCCCCCGCCGCTGGCGTGGTCGGTTAAAAAGACGGTTTTTCACCCTCCTTCCCGGTGAGCGCCGAGTACATCAGCCGCTTACCAACAAGCTGCCCCGCCAGCGTGCTGAATCGTTCTGCGTCGCTGATGACGCGGTTCCCGTCCTTGCGGTTGTTGTAGCGGAACGACTGCTCATCCAAGTACCGGAAGAGATGGAACGGCTCGACCGCGATGTAGGTTCCATTGAGGCCGCGCTTAACCAGCGACCAGTAGTTCTCCATGCCGTTGGTGTGAACCGATCCGTTCACATACTCGACCGCGTGGTTGATAACGCCCCGCAGGAAATCATCCTCCAGCCCGTTGTAGCCCGCGTGCTCGTCGGTCATGACCTTGGCTCCCCGCTTGACGTGCTCGCGCATAATAGGCTGAAGGGTTGCGCCCTCGCGGTTCGGGACAACGGCGGTGCGGACGGCTCCGCCGCGCTCCAGCATTCCAAGCACGATGGTCTTTCCCTCGCCGCCAGGACCAATACCCTTCGCCTTGCGCACCCTGGAGTGCATGTTGCGAGCCTTTCCGCCGATGAAGGTTTCGTCTACCTCGACGCGACCGCCCAGCTTGCCGCCTCCATGCCCAGCGTCCTGCATTCCGAGGCGGATGCGGTGAAGCAGGAACCACGCGCTCTTTTGCGTGATGCCCAACGCCCGGTGAATCTCCCAAGAGGAAATGCCGTTGCGGTCGTTCGCAATCATCCACATTGCCGGGAGCCACACGCTCAACGGCAACGGGGAATCCTCCATCACCGTACCCACCTTGACGCTGAACTGACGGCGCTTGTGCTTCGTC
>DATKSZ010000087.1:0-12613 GCA_035531375.1 Terriglobales bacterium
CGGCACGCGCGAGGAGGACTTCGTCGAGCACCTCTTCGTCTCCTCCACCCACAGCTACATCCTGGTGTTCACCAACACCGGCCGCCTCTACTGGCTCAAGGTCTACGAGATCCCCGACGCCGCCGCCAGCGCCAAGGGCAAGGCGGTGCAGAGCCTGGTGGCGCTGCAGCAGGGCGAAGAAGTCCGCGCCATGCTGCCCATCAAGGACCTGGAGAGCGAGACCGAGTTCGTGGTCATGATCACCCGCAGCGGCACCATCAAAAAGACCCCGGTCAAGGACTTCTCCAATCCCATGGCCCGGGGCATCATCGCCATGGGCGTGGACAAGGGCGACGAGCTGGTCAAGGCCAAGCTCAGCGACGGCAAGAGCGAGATCTTCCTGGCCACCCACGAGGGCCAGGGCATTCGCTTCCTCGAGTCCGACGTCCGCCCCATGGGCCGCACCGCCTTCGGGGTGCGCGGCATGAAGCTCGACGCGGGCGACTTCATCGTGGGCATGGAGGTCGCCGGCGATCCCAGCCAGCTCGTCCTCAGCGTCACCGAGGCCGGCTACGGCAAGCGCACCGCGCTGGAGGAGTACCGCCTGCAGTCGCGCGGCGGCTCGGGCGTGATCAACGTCAAGACCACCGCCCGCAACGGCAAGGTGGTGGCGGTGATGGCGGTGAGCGAGGCGCCGGAGGTGATGATCATCTCCCAGCAGGGCAAGATCATCCGCTGCGGCAGCAGCTCGATCCGCGAGGTCGGGCGCGCCAGCCAGGGGGTGCGCATCCTCCGCCTGGAGGAGGGCGACCAGGTCGCCGCCGCCAGCGTGCTGCCGCCGGAAGAGGCCGAGGGCAACGGCGAGCCGCCGCTGCCGCTGCAGTAGCCGCCGAGGGAACAGGGCAGATCCATGGACCGTGGGCTTCGTGCCGCCAGCGGGTTTAAACTAGCGGCATGGTGCAGTACCTGTTCAACTCGCGGGGGGACTGGGTCGCCTTCAGGGACGGCCGCTACGTGTACGATCCCAACGGCTTCTTTCTGGGTTCGATGGCCGAAGATGGGGAGAATATCGCCGACATCGAGGGTCGCTACTTTGGGACGATTTATCCAGAGGGCCGGCTTTACCGCAAGCTATTCGCGCCCGAGATGGACGCGGGCTTCCCTGGATTTCCCGAGCTCCCGAGCCTGCCGAATTACCCCAGCTCTCCGGGTGAAACATTCCTGCCGGTTGAGGCGGACGACATCGCGGAGCTGATGCGGGCATGATCAGCAGCGCGTTTTCGGACTGCCCGCCCGAGGAGTGGCCGTCTGCAGAAACCAACCAGGCGCGCGTGATGCTGCAAAAGGCACACTTGGCGGCCACGGACTTTCTTCGCTCCTTCGAGGCGTCGCGCAAGGGAAAAAAGGGTGGCAACTCCACCGACGCCGAACAAGACCAGTTGCGGGCGATGCTGGTTTTCGCGGCGGCCGGCCTCGATGCAATGGTCAAACGCCTCGTTCGCAATGCCCTGCCTGCACTTCTCGCCAGAGGTGACCAGAAGACCGACGAGCAATTGAAGAGCTTTGTTTCGCGAAGGGCCAAGGCCGACCCCGACTACAAATTCCTTGCCGAGGCGGTGTCGAGCCCCAATCCTCGGGGACGCGTAATCGAAGCCTGGATGGACGATCTGACCGCGGGCAGCCTGCAGTCCAGTCCAGCGTTGGAAAGGGTCGCTCGCGCCTTCGATATTGCGGCGACGGCGCAGGGGCGGGACGCGCTGGCCAGGGCCTTCCTGGCCAGAAACCAGATCGTTCATGAAATGGACCTGGAACCGTCGCAAAACCGGGCACGCCGCCAGCGCTCCCGCGAGGCCATGTTCGCCCTGACCCAGCAAGTGCTCTCTACCGCGGCGGTATTCTTGGCAGAGGTCGAGAAAAAGCTCGGGCACTGATGGCCGGACCGCGAGAGCGGAGCCTGCGGCCCCGGATCTACCCTGTGCCCTGTTCCCTGTGCCCTGTGCCCGGCTCCATCGCGCACCCTTCGCAGACGATGTGCTCGAACTGCAGGGTGGCGTGGCGGATCTGGTAGCGCTCGGCCAGCAGGGCGCACATCGCCTTGCGGATCTCCTCGCTGGCCGAGGGGGGGATGTCGTCAATCTGGACGTGGGCGCTGAGGGCGTGCGACTGCGAGCCCAGGCTCCAGATGTGCAGGTCGTGGATGGCGCGCACGCCCGCCACCTCGCTCAAGTCGGTGGCCACTTGCTGCGAGTTCACCCCCACCGGCGTGCCCTCCAGCAAGATGTTGAGCGTCTCGCGGAAAATGCCCCAGCCCGAGGCCAGGATCAGGCCGGCGATCACCAGCGAGAGCAGCGGGTCCAACGCCACCATGCCGGTGCGGGCGATCACCAGGGCGGCGAAGATCACCAGCGCGGTGGCGAGCGCGTCGCCCAGCATGTGCGCGAAGGCGGCGCGGAGGTTGACGTCGCCGCGGCCCCCCTCCAAAAACAGGGCGATGGCGCTGTTCATGACGAGCCCCACCCCGCCCACCCAGAGCATGGGGCCGGTGGCCACCGGGCCGGGGGCGCGCAGGCGGTGGATGGCCTCGGCCACGATCAGCGCCGTGATCACAAACAGGCTGAGCACGTTGGCCAGCGCCGCCAGCACCCCGGCGCGGTGGTAACCAAAGGTCTTGCGGGCCGTGGGCGGCTTGCTTTGCAGGTAGACGCCCAGCCAGGTCAGCCCCAGCGCCAGGAAGTCGGTGAGGTTGTGCCCGGCCTCGGAAACCAGCGCCAGCGAGTGCGCGCGCATCCCCATCACCAAGGCCAGCAGCACGTAGGCCAGGGTGGCGGCGGCGCTCAGGGTGAGCACGGTCTGGGTGCGCTGGCGGTGGGCGTGGGCCTCGCCGTGGGCGTGGGTGTGCATGGCCGCTGACCTATAGTCTAGAACGGTCTGATAAAATTGGATTCCTTCCGCTGAGATGACGCTTCCTTTCGTGCGCGAGTTCTTTCTGGCGCTGGCGCGCCACAGCCCTTTGGCGCGCGCCGCCCAGGCCCAGGGCCGGGGCGAGGTGGTGGCGCTGAGCGGCCTCACGCCGCCGGCGCAGTTGCTGGCCGCGGCCCTGCTGCAGCGCCTCGCCCAGCGTCCGCTGCTGCTGCTGGTGGCCGACAACCGCACCGCCGAGGAGTGGCGCGACACCCTGGCCACCTTCGCCGACCTCACCGCCAGCCCCGCCGCCGTGGGCGAGGCGGAGCCGCCCTTGGTGCTGCCCGGCTTTGAGATGGACCCCTACGAGGGCCTCTCGCCCCACGCCGCCATCCTGGAGCAGCGGGCCCTGGCGCTGTGGCGCGCCAGCGAGGGCGCCCATTTCCTCATCGTGCCGGCGGTCGCCGCCGCCACCCGCCTGGCCCCGCCCGAGCACTATCGCCGCCTGGTGCGCCGCCTGCATCGCGGCGACCTGCTCGACCTCGATGGCTTGGCCGAACACCTGGCCCTTATGGGCTACCAGCGCCAGGAGCCGGTCGAGAACCCCGGCCAGTTCTCCATCCGCGGGGGCTTGCTCGACGTCTTCAGCCCCGAGGCCGCCCGCCCGGTGCGCCTGGAGTTGTTCGGCGACGAGATCGAGTCGCTGCGCGAGTTCGACCCCGCCACCCAGCGCTCGGTCCCCAATGCCGTCACCGAGACGGTGTTGCTGCCGCTCACCTCGACGCCCCTGGTGCCGGAACTGCGCCAGCGCCTGGGCGAGCCCCTGCCGCCGGGCTGGGAGTTCCGGGTGCCCGGGCTGGAGGGCTTCCACCACGCCCTCTTCGACCTGGCCGAAAAGCCGCTGGTGGTGGTGTGCGAGCCCGATGCCGTGCGCGGCGAGCTGGAGCGCTGGTGGCTGCACCTCAACCAGCGCTACGCCGAGGTCGAGCGCCAAGGGCCGGCGCCGGAATCCATCTTCTTCACCCCCGCCGAGTTCGCCGCGCTGCTGCAGCGCCAGAATCCGGTCGAGCTGCGCGAGCTCGCCATCGAGCACGTGGACCTCACCGCCGAGGCGCTGGAGCTGCAGGCGCCGCCGCCGCCGGCCGCCGCCGCGGCGGCGCCGGTGTTGTTCCGCTCCCGCCCGGCGCCGCGCTACCAGGGCGCGGTCGCCCGCATGATGGAGGAGGTGCGCCTGCAACTTGCCCAGGGCCAGCGCCTGCTCTTTCTGGGCGCCAACGTGGGCGAGGTGGAGCGGCTGGGCGACCTGTTCACCGAGTACAACCTGCCGTTTCAGTTTGGCTCGCGCGCCCCGCGCTCCGGCGCCGACTACCTCTCGGAAAAAGCCTACTTCAGCACCACGGCGGCGGCGGCGGTGGTGGCGCAGGGGGCGCTGCTGCGCGGCTTCACCCTGCCCGAGGAGCGGGTCACCATCTTCGGCTCCAACGACCTGTTCCAAGAAGACGGAGGCCGCATCTACGGCGCCCCCCAGCGCCGCGCCAATGTCTCCAGCTTCCTCAGCGACTTCCGCGACCTGGCGCCGGGCGACTTCGTGGTCCACGTCGAGCACGGCATCGGCCGCTACGTCGGCCTGACCACCTTCGACGACGCCGCCGCGGCGGCGCGCTCGGGCGAGTTCATGATCCTGGAGTACGCCGACGGCGCCAAGCTCTACGTCCCGCTCACCCGCATGGACCTGGTGCAGAAGTACCGCTCCGCCGAGGGGGCGCCCCCGGCGCTCGACCGCCTGGGCGGCGCGCAGTGGGCGCAGCGCAAAAGCCGGGTCAAAAAGGCCATGCAGGACATGGCCGACGAGCTGCTCAAGCTCTACGCCGCCCGCCAGGCGGTGCATATCCCCGCCTGCGCCCCCGATGGCAACTTCCAGCGCGAGTTCGAGGACGCCTTCCCCTACACCGAGACCGAAGACCAGGAGAAGGCCATCCGCGACGTCCGCCAAGACTTGGAAAACACCCGCCCCATGGACCGGCTGGTGGTGGGCGACGTCGGCTATGGCAAGACCGAGGTGGCGATGCGGGCCGCCTTCAAGGTGGTGAGCGAGGGCCGCCAGGTGGCGGTGCTGGCCCCCACCACGGTGCTCGCCTTTCAGCACGAGCAGACCTTCCGCCAGCGCTTCCGCGCCTTTCCCGTCTCCATCGCCCTGCTCAGCCGCTTCCGCAGCCGCGCCCAGCAGAAAGAGACGCTGGAGCAGCTCGCCCACGGCAAGGTGGACATCGTCATCGGCACCCACCGCCTGCTCTCGCGCGACGTGCGCTTCCAGAACCTGGGGCTGCTGGTGGTGGACGAGGAGCAGCGCTTCGGCGTGCGCCACAAGGAGCGCATGAAGCAGCTCAAGAAGGAGGTGCACGTGCTGGCCATGTCGGCCACGCCCATCCCGCGCACGCTCAACATGTCGCTCGCCGGGCTGCGCGACATGTCGGTGATCGAGACCCCGCCGCGCGACCGCCTGGCCATCCAAACCGTGGTGGCGGAGTGGAACGAGTCGCTGATCGCGGTCGCCATCCAGCAGGAGCTGGCCCGCGGCGGCCAGGCCTACTTCGTCCACAACCGCGTGGACACGATTTGGGAGGTGGCCGCGCTCATCCAGCGCCTGGTGCCGGAGGCGCGCATCGCCGTCGGCCACGGCCAGATGGACGAGGAGGAGCTGGAAAAAGTCATGCTGCGCTTCGTCCGGCACGAGGCCGACGTACTGCTCTCCACCACCATCATCGAGAACGGGCTCGACATTCCGCTGGCCAACACCATGATCATCAACCGCGCCGACCGGCTGGGGCTGAGCGAGCTCTACCAGCTCCGCGGGCGGGTGGGCCGCTCCAACCGCCGCGCCTACGCCTACCTGCTGGTGCCGGCCGAGGTCGAGCTGCCGCCGCTGGCGCGCAAGCGGCTGGCGGCGATGCGCGAGTTCAGCGACCTGGGGGCGGGCTTCAAGATCGCCGCCCTCGACCTGGAGCTGCGCGGGGCGGGCAACATGCTGGGGGGCGAGCAGAGCGGCAACCTGGACGCGGTGGGCTTCGACCTCTACGTGCAGATGCTGGAGCAGACGGTGCGCGAGCTCAAGGGCGAGGCGGCCGAGCCCTCGACCGAGGTGCAGTTGCACCTGGGGCTCGACATCCGCATACCCGCCGAGTACGTGCCGGAGGAGAACCAGCGCCTGCGCATGTACAAGCGCCTGGCCGAGGCGGCCAGCGACGGCGCCCGCGCCGACGTGGTGCGCGAGCTGCGCGACCGCTACGGCCCGCCGCCGGCGCCGGTGCAAAACCTGCTCGCCTACGCCGCCCTCAAGCCGCGCTGCCGCCAGCTCGGGCTGTTGGCGCTGGAGCGGCGCCGCGACCAGCTCTGGCTGCGCTTCGCCCCGCAGGCGCAGGTGGATCCGCAGCGCATCGCCGCGCTCATCGAGCGCACCCCGGGCGCGCAGTTCAGCCCCGACGGCACGCTCAAGCTCCCCTTCGCCTCCACCGGCGCCGCCGCCGTGCTGGCCGACACCGAGCGCCTGCTGGCCGCCGTGGCCAGCGAGCCCGCTCCCAGTCCGATCCCCTGAGAATCCCGAGCGCTGGCGAAACCTGCAACCGCGGGTTGCCGCTCACTCCTCCGGCGGGGTGGTGAGGGCGGAGGCGGCCTCGAGGCCGCGGGCGAGCTCGGGCAGGATGCCAAGCTCGCGGTAGACGGGCTGGATGGCCGCCTCCACCTTGGGCAGCCGCAGCAGGAACCAGGCCGCCCCCAGCAGGCAGCAGGTGCCGTTCAGCAGCAGGGTGCGGGGGGCGCCGATGCGGCTGGCCAGCGCGCCCGCCAGCAGGCTGCCCCAGGGCGCCATGCCCACGAACGCCATGGTGTAGTAGCTCATCACCCGCCCCCGCATCTGCTCGCCCGCCACCGTCTGCAAAATGGTGTTGGTGGAGGCCATCTGCTGGATCATCCCCATGCCCGCCAGGAAAATCAGCGGCAGCGAGAGCCACAGCCAGCGCGAGAGGCCAAAACCCACCAGCCCGGCGCCGAACATGGCCGCCGAAATCGGCACCAGCCGGGTGAGCCCGCGCACCGAGCGGCGCGTCGCCAGCCGCGCCGCCGCCACCAGCGCCCCGCACCCGGCCGCGCCCATGAGGAAGCCGAAGGTGTGCGGCCCGCCGTGCAGCACCGTGCCGGCGAAGATGGGCATCAGCACCGAGTAGGGCATGCCCACCAGGCTCACCAGCGCCAGCAGCAGCAGCAGCGCCCGCGCCGGGGCAAAGCCGGAGACGTAGTCCCAGCCCTGGCGCAGCGAGCGCAGCATCCCCGCCCGCTCCGTCCCCGCCCGCCGCGGCAGCCGCCGCATCGCCAGCAGCGAGACGATCACCGCCAGGTAGCTGACCCCGTCAATCAGAAAGCAGTAGCCCTCGCCCCAGAGCGCGATGATCACCCCGGCGATGGCCGGACCCAGCAGCCGCGCCGTGTTCACCATGGAGGAGTTGAGCGCGATGGCGTTGCCCAGGTCCTCGCGCTGCTCGATCATGTCCACCAGGAACGACTGCCGCCCGGGCATGTCGAAGGCGTTGATCAGCCCCTGGAACACGCTCAGGCCGATGATCTCGGGGATGGTGATGTGGGTGAGCGCCAGCGCCGCCAGCGCGAACGACTGCACCATGGCCAGGGTCTGGGTGGCCACCAGCACGCGGTGGCGGTTCCAGCGGTCCACCCACACCCCGGCGAAGGGCGCCGCCAGAAACGTCGGCACCTGCCCGGAAAAGCTCACCACCCCCAGCAGGATGGCCGAGCCGGTGAGGCGGTAGACCAGCCACCCGGTGGCAATGCGCGTCATCCAGGTGCCGATGAGCGAGATGCTCTGGCCGCCGAAGAACAGGCGGTAGTTGCGGTGCCGCAGCGCCCGCAGGGCGAAGCGCCAGCCGGTGGGGCCGGCCGGGCCGGAGGGGGTTGCGGCTGCCATCTTCCCTATGATGGCAGACGGTGGCGGATTACTTGGGCAGCGCCGGGCCGTGCGGGCCGGGGGTGGTGATCTGGATCTCCAGCTCGGTGGCGGCGGGGAAGACCACCTCGGGGCCGCGCCCCAGCCAGCGCCGGTAGACGGTGCGTCCGGCGCCGACAAAGCCCATGCCCAGCATCACCGGCGCCACCGGCCGGAAGCGCGTCAACAGCACCGCCATGGCGGTGCCCCAGATGTGCAGGTGGGTGCCCGAGCCGGCGTTCAGGGCCCAGGCATTGTCGGCGTCGTTCTTGACCGCGGTGCTGAGCACCAGGCCCAGGGCGATGGCGGGGGTGGCGCCGCCGGGGGGGGAGGCCTTGGCCTCGCCCTCGCCGTCCAGTTGCACCGGGCCGCTGCTGGCGGCGGCGGCCAGCTTGGTGCTGACGCCTTGTTGCTGGCCGCCGGGCAGTTCCAGATGCGAAAACACAAAGCGCAGCGTGCCGCCACGGCCAAACTGGCGCGCCGGCCGCACCTCCACCACCTGCCCCACCAGTTTGCTGCCCTGGGGGATGAGCAGGTGTCCGTCGGGCGCGAGCGCGGGCTGCTCCACCGTGGCCTCCACCGGCGCGCCCCAGTGCGTGGTGGCGGAACTCAAGCCCTGGTCCAGGCGCGCGCGCAGCACCAGCCCGGGCGGCAGCGTCGGCGGCAGCGGGTCCTGCGGCGGCGGCGCGGGCGCGCTGCTGGGCACCGCCAGCGCCGCCGTGAGCTGCGCGCCATAGTGGGTGCCCGCGGCCAGCGCCGCCGGGCGGTAGGGCAGGCTGTCCACCGCCTCCGACTTCAGCGTCGCCCAATGGGTTTGGCGCTGCAACAGCGCCTCGGCGGCGTCTTCCTGCTGGTGGTACATGCTGCTGATGCGCCGCCCCAGCGCGGCGGTCTTGCCCCCCCGCGGGGCCGAGGTCACCAGATGCAGCGGGGGCCCCTCCGGCGCCAGCGCCGCCTGCAGCGGCATCCAGGTGCCGTTGGTCAACTGCACCGTCTGGAAGCGCACCGTCACTTGCGGCAGCGGGCTGAAGTCGCCGCCCATGGCCGCCTCCACCCGCGGCAACAACGAAGGTCCGTGGATGGCCGCCACCGTCCCCCCCACGGCCGTGCCCACCGGCAACACCAAGCGATCGTCGGCGTACACTGGCGCGGTCAGGTAGGCGGTGATGGGCTGGCCCACGCGGTGCAGCGGCGTGCGCCGGGTCAGCTCCAGCTCCAAACGCGTGCCCGAGGGAATGCTTAGGGTGGAAACCGGTGTCTGGGCGGCGGCTGCCGCCACGCCAACCAGTGCCAGGACGGCCAATTTATGCAATGGCAACCTCAACTGCTCTTGCCCCTAGTGTACTCGACCCTGTCCCGGTTGCAACCTAGTCGAAGAACCGCACCGCCGGCGCTTCTTCCCCGTTGCCGCCCAGCGCCACTTTGGGGGCGGGCTCCTCTTCGGCTTCGCCCTCGCCCGGCGCCAGGAAGCGGTTGCCCTCCAGCCCCTGCTGCTTGGTATAGAGCTCATAGTAGCGCCCGCCGCGCGCCAAAAGCTCGGTGTGGGTGCCCCGCTCCACGATGCGGCCGTCCTCCACCACCAGAATCTGGTCCGCCGCCCGGATGGTCGAGAGCCGGTGGGCGATCACAAAGGTGGTGCGCCCGTGCAGCAAATATTGCAGCCCTTCCTGGATCAGCGCCTCCGACTCCGAGTCCAGGCTGCTGGTGGCCTCGTCCAGGATCAGGATGATCGGCTCCGCCAGAATGGCGCGGGCGATCGAGAGCCGCTGCCGCTGGCCGCCGGAGAGCTTCACCCCGCGCTCGCCCACCACGGTGTCATAGCCGTTGGGGAAGCGGGGGGCGAACTCGTCCACGCGGGCGATGGCGCAGGCGCGCTCAAACGCCGCCGCGTCCGCCTCGGGGCGCGAGAACATGACGTTTTCACGGATCGTCCCGTCGAACAGGAACGATTCCTGCAACACCACCCCCAGCCGTCGGCGGTAGTCGCCCAGGCGGACGCTGGCCAGATCCACCCCGTCCACCCGCACCGTGCCGTGGGTGGGGGTATAGAAAGCGGCCAGCAGCCCGATGAGGGTGGACTTGCCCGAGCCCGACGGCCCCACCAGCGCCGTCATCGTCCCCGGCGCGGCGGCAAAGCTGACCTCGTGCAGCACCTCGGGCCCGTCGGCGTAGGCGAAGCTGACCTGGTCGAACTCGACCTCGCCGCGCAGGGTGGCGAGGGCGGCGTGGCGCTGGGGGTCCTCGTCCTCGGGGCGCAGGCCGAGCAGCTCGTGGGTGCGCTCCAGCCCCGCCATGGCTTCCGAGAGCTGGGTGCCGATGCCGACGATCTGCATCATGGGCGCCACCAGCATGCCCAGGTAGAGGTTGAAGACGACCAGGTCGCCGATGGTGATGCGGTGCTGCAGCACCCGGTGCACGCCCATGTACCACACCATCACCCCGACCACGCCCACCAGCACCTTGGACGACAGGTCCATCATCGCGGTCGCGGTCAGGGTTTGGAAGACGTTGCGCAAGAGCTTGTCCAGCCCGGCGCCGAACACCCGCGCCTCGCGCGCCTCGGCGTGGTAGCCCTTCACCACCCGCACCCCGGCGATGGACTCGGTCAGCCGGCCGGTGACCTGGGCGTTGAGCTTGCGCCGTTCGCGGAAAATCGGCCGGATGGCGGCGAAGGAGCGGCGGATGCTGTAGCTGAAAACCAGGATGAAGCCGCCCGCCACCAGCGTCATGGCGGCGCTGATCTTGAGCAGCAGCCCCAGCGCGATCACCGCGGTGATGATGCTGCCCACGAACTGCACCAGCCCGGTGCCGAGCAGGTTGCGCACCCCCTCGACGTCGCTCATCACCCGCGACACCAGCGCCCCGGTGTTGTTCTCGTCGTAGAAGCTGACCGGCAGCCGCGCCAAATGCGCCTGCACCCGCCGCCGCAGTTCGTTGATCAGCCGCTGCGCCTCCTTCGACAGGCTTTGGGTCAGCGCATAGGTGGTGGCGCCCTGCAGCGCGGTGGCCAGCAGCACCGCCCCCAGGATGGGCGCCAGCAGCGCCGTCTGATGGCCCACGATCACCGCATCAATCAGGTACTTGGTGGAGGTGGGCAGCACCAGCCCGCACACCCGGTTCACCAGCATCAAGAGGAAGCCGCCCAGCAGCAGCCCCCAGCGCGGGCGCAGCAATGCCCAGGCGTGGGGCCACACCTCGCGCCAGCTCTTGTCCAGCTTGGCGCCCGACAGCGGCGGCCCGCCGCCCAAGCCATGCCCGGCGAATGCGCCCATGCCCCTAGTGTAAGGGCTAGCGCGCTGGGGTGGCTGGCGGCGCGCCTACACTCGGCGGCGCCGGTTGGCCACCAAGTTGTAAATGATGACGACCAGCGCGACCACCAGCAGGATGTGGATCAGGCTCCCGGCGACGTGCAGGCTGAAGCCCAAGAGCCAGAGGATCAGTAAAACCGCAACCATCATCCAGAGCATAGCCAACCGTATCGCCCTGGCGCCGGCGCGTCTGTCCGGAACCGCACAGCCCGCCGAATCAAGCCCGGCGGAGTCCGGTTTGCTGGTGCGAGAGGGGGGACTCGAACCGCAACCCCCCATTGAAAACGCGGAAGTTGCTGTGTTTTCAATGCGCCCAACTGGCTGAAAACCCCAGACCCACGGTTCATTGGTACAAAATCCGGTACACGAGCCATCGCGAAAAACTTAGCTAGATCGCGACGCCCAGCGTCGCGGCGCCGTACGAGGGCAGCGCGGCCGCCCCAATAGCCGAAGGCCTCCTGGCGAACAATGCCGCATTCCAAGAGTTCGTACAGCACCGCTTCGACCTCGTCGGCAGTGATGGGGGCCTTGTTCCCGGCGCCAATCGTCCCGCCTCGCTGCAGCCAGGTCGGATGTCTGAAAATCCGCGTAGCCGGCTGCTGATGGAAAAACCGACGGGAACCACGTCTTCATGCCGGTGGCACGCTTTAGATCGCGGTCGGGCCGGCGATTCATAAAACATTGTACACTTGCGCACCTATGCCACGCGTTTGCTCGAAAGCTCATTTAATACGGCCGCGTCCCTCCATCGGTCTCACGCCCCGGGTGATTTTCTGCGCCTTGCACCACGGGCTGCTAGCTTCACTCGCCGCGCAGTAGGCGCGAAGGATCAAGGCGAGCAGCCCGCCAAGCGGGAGCGATACATGCGGTGCCGACTAAGCTGAGCAGAATGGCCAGCGCCAACCCCAAGGCAAGCGGGTCAATCGGCTGTGTGCGGTAAAGCAGGGCCTGGAGCGAATCCCCCAGCACGGCGGCGGCTGCGAGCCCGCCGATCGCACCGGGCAGCGCCAGCCCCGCCACCCATCCCATCACCAGCCGGGCAATCTGGCCCTGGCTCGCGCCCAGAGCGGTGCGGACCGCCAAGTCGCGATCGGCGAAGCGCACTCGTTCGACGACCGCGGCAAACATCCCGAGCGCAGCCACTGCCAGCGCGAAGCCGGCAAAGGCGAGGAAACACCAGCCGACAAAAACCTGGCGTCGCGATGCCGCGCGCACCAGATCAGGGCCGGTTGTAATCTCGACCGGGAACCCAGGTGCCTGAGCGCGCGCCCGTATCCGCACCGAAGCGGCCAACGCGTCGGGATTGGATTGCGTTCGGACTAGAAGGGAATCGAACCAAGCGGAGGACTGGGACGCGGGCAATATGATTTCTGGCTCCGGCGCCATCGTCAAGGCCGCATCGCGAAAATCAGCCGTGACACCAACCACGCGCAAC
>DATKSZ010000088.1:0-12045 GCA_035531375.1 Terriglobales bacterium
CGGGCATTTGCGCGATGTAGGCGCTGGAGACGGTGCAGGTCTCGGCCCCATCCGGGCTGGGGAGGTTGGCGGTGGTGTAGGTCAGCACCGGCGCGCCATAGCTCCAGCCGTTGCTCGAGAAAAGCGACGACTGCGCGTACAGGTTGGCGATGTCGTTGCCGTAGGAGCCGAAGGGGTGCGAGCCGGCGCTGCTGTAGGAGATGGAGAAGGCGGGGGTGAGGCCGCGGCCGGGCGGAAGGGGGATGTCGAAGGTGAAGGTGACCGAGCCGTTGGCCGGATTCACCACCTCGTGCGGGCCGCCGATCAGGGCGTGGCCCCGGGCTTTGGGTGCGGGCGAAGTGGTGTCGCCAAGATTGGGTATGTTCTGGGCTCCCGCCGCCAAGGAAAGAAACGCCACCAACACCGCCAGCGGCCCGAGGCGCGCCGGCTGGAACAACCTGCGGAGTGCACGCATGATCCGCTCCTGGGATTACACCCGAACAGGGGAAGATTCCCACGGTGGGAGAGCGATGTCAATGGAATACCGCTAAGCGACGCAGGGTCGTCACAAACAGGTGGATACTCCACACCTGACTCGGGTCGCTCCCGCTGCCACCCCGGAGCGCGGGCGCTCTGGCCGCCCCGGCGCTTGTCGCTCCGCGTCGGGGCTTCGATTCCCGGCGGGGCCGCCCGCCTCGCGCCGTTACAGCCCGGCGGGCCCGCCCCGCCGGCGTCGTGCCCCGGGCCGCCTGGCCCCCGCGCCTGGCATCCAGTCCTACCCCTCCGCCTGCAGGAACTCCCGCAGCAGCCCCCACGCCACCCGCGCCGAGCGCGCGTGGTAGCTCGCCCGGTGGTCGCAGAAAAACCCGTGCCCCGCCGCCGAGAACGTGCACTCCACGAACTCCCGCCCCGCCTGCCGCAGCATCGCCGCAAACCCCGCCCGTTGCTCCAGCGGAATGTGCGTGTCCTCATCCCCCCACACCAGCAGCAGCGGCCCGCGGATCGCCTCTACCCGCTCCTGCAGGCTGGTGAGTTGGCCTCCATAAAAGGATGCCGCCGCCGCCAGCGGCACCCTTGCCGCCGCCCGCACCGCCACCCGCCCCCCCAGGCAAAATCCCACCGCCACCACCCGCTCCGCCCCTTGCCCGCGCAGCCAGTCGTAGCCCGCCTGCGCGTCCTGCTCCTGTCCCTCCGCCGTCATCGCCTTCATGTGCGGCATCGCCGCGCCGAAGTCCTGGTAGTCCCCCTCGAACCCCGGCGCCGTGCGGTGGTACAGCTCCGGCGCCAGCGCCAAATATCCCTCCCCCGCCAGCCGCTGCGCCACCTCCCGGATATGCGCGTTCACCCCAAACGCCTCCTGCAGCACCAGCACCCCCTGCCGCGCCCTTGCCCCGGCCGGCCGCGCCACATAGGCCGCCATGCTGCTGCCGTCGGCCACCTCCAGCGATACCATTTCGTCCATGCGATGATGATAGCCAAATGGCTCCGCTGTTTCGAGTGCTTCTGGTGCTGGCCGGTTTCGCCCTGCTCGCCTTTGTCCTCCGCGATGCCTTCGAAACCATGATCCTGCCACGCCGCCTCAACGGCCGCTTCCGCTTCACCCAGTCCTACTACCGCAGCTTCTGGCCCCTCTGGTCCGGGCTCTCCCGCCGCGCCCTCTCCGGCCGCCGCCGCGAATCCGCCCTCAGCCTCTTCGGCCCCCTCTCCATGCTCGGCCTCTTCGTCCTCTGGGCCGTCGCCCTCATCGCCGGCTTCGCCCTCGTCTTCTTCGGCCTCGGCTCCCCTCTGCAAACCACCGAGCCCCTCCGCGGCTTCGGCATGGATTTCTATCTCAGCGGCACCATGTTTCTCACCCTCGGCCTCGGCAACGCCGCCCCCAGCACCTCCCTCGCCCGCCTGCTCGCCGTCGCCGAGGGCGGCCTCGGCTTCGGCTTCGTCGCCATCATCATCAGCTACCTGCCCGTGCTCTACTCCAGCTTCTCCCACCGCGAGATCAGCATCTCCATGCTCGATGCCCGCGCCGGCTCGCCCCCCTCCGCCTCCGAACTCCTCCGCCGCCACGCCGGCAACCTCCACCAACTCGAGGCCTACCTCGCCGAGTGGGAGCGCTGGTCCGCTGAATTGCTCGAAAGCCACATCTCCTATCCCGTCCTCGGCTACTTCCGCTCCCAGCACGTCAACCAGTCCTGGCTCGCCGCCCTCACCACCCTGCTCGACGCCTGCGCCCTGCTCACCGCCGCCACCGCCGACGGCTGCAGCCGCCAAGCCCAGCTCACCTTCGCCATGGCCCGCCACGCCGTCGTGGACCTCGCCCAAGTCTTCATCCGCATCCGCCCCCTGCCCCACACCCTGCCCGAGCGCCTCTCCCCCACCGACATGACCGCCCTGACACAAACCCTCGCCGCCGCCGGCCTTCCCCTCTCCCTCGGCCCCGCCCAGGTCGAGCGCCTCCACGAACTCCGCCGCCTCTACGAGCCCCACGTCCACGTCATCGCCGATTACCTGGCCCTGCAGCCGCCCCGCTGGATTGGCCATCCTGACAACCGCGACAACTGGCAGCGCAGCCCCTGGGACCACCCCCCCACCCCCCGCCACCACGCCTCCTCCGCCAACCCGATCGCCCCCGACCGCCACTTCTAGCGCGGTCCTCGCCCCCCATCATCTTTCCCATATTCTTCTTCCCTCTCGCCTTGCCTTGGACTACCATTTGGGGTTCTGGCATTTGTTCATTGGTTGAAGGGGGAAACGGGCATCATGAAACGATCCATCGTGTTGGGAGTGGCGGCAGGCGCGGCCTTGGCCGCGGCCGGTTGGATGGCAGTGGGAACCGCGTCCGTGCGGGCGCAGGCCGGCGGCATCGCCCAGGCCTTGGCCAATTTGCACTACCGCCTCGTCGGCCCCTTCAATGGCGCCCGCGTGCTCGCCGTCAGCGGCATCCCCGGCGACTCCAAGGACTTCTACTTCGGCTCCGTGGATGGCGGCGTGTGGAAGACCACCAACGCCGGTGTCTCCTGGACGCCCCTGTTTGACCAGGAGAGCGTGCAGTCCATCGGCGCCGTCGCCGTCGCCCCCTCCGACCCCAACATCATTTACGTCGGCACCGGCGAGGGCTGTCTGCGCAACGACATCTCCTACGGCAACGGCATGTACAAGTCCACCGATGGCGGCAAGACCTGGCAGCACATCGGCCTCGACGACACCCAGCACATCGCCCACGTGCTGGTGGATCCCAAGGACCCCAACCGCGTCTTTGTCGCCGCCATGGGGCACGCCTCCGGACCCAACGTCGAGCGCGGCATCTTCCGCACCACCGACGGCGGCCGCACCTGGCAGAAGGTCCTCTATAAGAATGACAAGACCGGCGGCGTGGACGTCGCCTTCGATCCCAACAACACCCAAACCCTCTACGCCGGCCTCTATCAGTTCCTCCGCCTCCCCTGGCGCGCCGACAGCGGCGGCCCCGGCAGTGGCCTCTACAAGTCCACCGATGGCGGCAGCACCTGGACCCAGCTCACTGGCCACGGCCTCCCCGCCGGCGTCTGGGGCAAGATCGGCGTCGCCGTCGCCGCCGACAGCACCCGCGTCTACGCCCTCATCGAGGCCAAGGCCGGCGGTCTCTACGTCTCCAACGATTCCGGCGCCACTTGGAAGCTGGTCAACAACAACGACGAGTACCGCCAGCGCGCCTGGTACTTCACCCACGTCTTCGCCGACCCCAAGTCCCCCGACACCCTCTACGTCGAGAACACCGGCCTCTTCCGCTCCACCGACGGCGGCAAGACCTTCAAGTCCATCCACGGCGGCGACAGCCACGGCCTCTGGATTGACCCCACCAACCCCACCCACCTCATGACCAGCTCCGACGAGGGCGCCTTCATCTCCCTCGACAACGGCAAGACCTGGTCCTCCAACCTCAACCAGCCCACCGGCCAGTTCTACTCCATCGCCACCGACAACGATGTGAACTATCACCTCTACGGCGAGAAGCAGGACGCCGGCTCCATGGTGATCGCCTCCCGCACCAACCACGGCTTCATCGGTCCCCAGGACCAGTACAGCGCCGCCGGCGGCGAGAGCGGCTGGCTCGTCCCCAAGCCCAACGACTCCAATATCGTCTACGGCGAGTCCTACGACGGCGACATGAGCCGCTACCAGGTCTCCACCGGCTTCACCACCCCCATCGGCCCCTACCCGGACAACCCCATGGGCCACGGCGATATTGATATGAAGTATCGCTTCCAGTGGACCGCCCCCATCGCCACCTCGCCCTGGAACCCCGACGTCGTCTACTACGGCGGCAACGTGCTCTTCAAGAGCTCCAACATGGGCGACGCCTGGACCATCATCAGCCCCGACCTCACCCGCAACGACAAGAGCAAGCAGCTCTCCTCCGGCGGCCCCATCACCCAGGACAACACCAGCGCCGAATACTACGACGTCATCTTCTCCATCGCCGAGTCGCCCAAGCAGCAGGGCCTGATCTGGGCCGGCAGCGACGACGGCCTCGTCCACGTGACCCAGGACGATGGCGCCCACTGGACCAACGTCACCCCGCCCGAGCTCAAGACCTCCAAGCCGTGGGCCAAGATCGGCAACATCCGCACCTCGCCCTTTGAGGCCTGCACCGCCTACGTCGCCGCCCGCCGCAACAAGCTCGACGACTTCGCCCCCTACGCCTACCGCACCGAAGACTGCGGCAAGACCTGGACCAAGATCGTCAACGGCATCCCCATGGGCTACTACGTCCATGCCGTCGTGCCCGACACCGTCCGCCCCGGCCTGCTCTTTGCCGGCACCGAGCGCGGCATCTTCGTCTCCTTCGACAACGGCGACCACTGGCAGTCGCTGCAGTTGAACCTGCCCCACACCTCCGTGCGCGACCTCCAGGTCCACGGCAACGACCTCGTCGTCGCCACCCACGGCCGCGCCTTCTGGAGCCTCGACGACATCACCCCCATCCGCCAGTGGAACGACAGCGTCGCCTCCGCTCCGGTGACCCTGTTCCAGCCCGCCCCCGCCATGCGCACCCAGGCCGGCGGCGGCTTCGGCTTCTTCGGCGGCCGCGGCGGCGGCAATGTCGGCCAGAATCCTCCCGGCCCCGCCGTGGTGGACTATTTCCTCGCCCAGGCCCCCAGCGGCCCCGTCTCCATTGACATCACCAACTCCAAGGGCGAGTTGATGAAGCACTTCTCCAGCGCCAACAACCCCAAGCCCGGCGCCCGCCGCGGCGGCCGCGGCGGCCGTGGCTTTGGCCCTCCCGCTGTCACCGTCCCCGACCAGGCCGGCTTCAACCGCTTCGTCTGGAACCTGCAGGCCCTCACCCCGCCCCTGCCCATCAAGGGAGAGTCCCTCTGGGCGGCCCGCGGCGGCGTCACCCCGACCGTGCCCACCGGCGCCTACAACGTCAAGCTCACCGTGGACGGGCAAAGCTACACCACCCCGCTCACCGTCACCTTGGACCCCCGCCTCCACGCCTCCGACGCCGACCTGCAGGCGCAGTGGGATTTGGCCGTCAAGATCAACGCCGCCCTCACCCAGGCCTGGGGCGCCGTCCGCGACATGCTCTCCCTGCAGCAGCAGATCGCGGCGGTGGACCACTCCGCCCCGCAGGCGGTCTCCACCGCCGGCTCCGCCTTGGACGGCAAGCTCCACACCGTCATCTACAAAATCTCCAACCTTAACAACAAAAGCGGCGAAGACCCGCTCAACTACCCCATCATGCTCGACAACAAGCTGGCCGCCCTGGCCGGCCGCGTCGAGCAGTGCACCTGCGCTCCCACCGCCGGCGTGATGGCGGTCTACACCGACCTCACCACCCGCCTCGATGCCCAGCTCGCCGCTTGGCACGCCCTCCAGGCCAACGACGTGGTGGCCTTCAACACCCTGCTGCAGCAGCACAACCTCAAGCCCATCGCCCCCGAGGCGGCTCCGGCCAGCATCGCCGGCCGCCGCCGCCGCGGCAATTAGCCCCGCTCCATCCCAACCCAGGACGCCCGCCCCGCTTTGCCGGGCGGGCGTCCTGCTTTTGCGCCCCCGTGCCTATAAGATAATCAGATGATGACCGGCACCGAAATCCGCCGCCGCTTCCTCGCCTTCTTCGCCGAACGCGGCCACCGGGTCGTCCCCTCCTCCTCCCTCGTCCCCCACGGCGACCCCACCCTGCTCTTCACCAACGCCGGCATGAACCAATTCAAGGATGTCTTCCTCGGCCTCGAGCGCCGCGACTACATCCGCGCCACCACCGTTCAAAAATGCGTCCGCGCCGGCGGCAAGCACAACGACCTCGAAAACGTCGGCTTCACCCACCGCCATCACACCTTCTTCGAAATGCTGGGCAATTTCAGCTTCGGCGACTATTTCAAAGACGACGCCATCGCCTTCGCCTGGGAACTGCTCACCTCGCCCACCTCCGGCTACGGCATCCCCGCCGACAAGCTCTACGCCACCGTCTTCACCGAGGACGACCAAGCCGCCTCCATCTGGCGCACCGGCATCGGCCTCCCCTCCGACCGCGTCTTCCGCCTCGGCGCCGCCGACAACTTTTGGGCCATGGGCGAGACCGGCCCCTGCGGCCCCTGCTCCGAGCTCCACTACGACCAGGGCCCCGCCGCCAGCGAGAGCGGCCACCCCGACTGCCGCTTCCCCTGCGACTGCGGCCGCTACGTCGAGATCTGGAACCTGGTCTTCATGCAGTTCGAGCGCGACCCCGCCGGCAACCTCTCCCCCCTCCCCCGCCCCTCGATTGACACCGGCGCCGGCCTGGAGCGCCTCACCGCCGTGCTCCAGGGCAAGCTCTCCAACTACGACACCGACCTCTTCCAGCCCCTCATCGCCGCCGCCGGCCAGCGCGCCGGCCTCGCCTACGGCCAAGGCGAGCGCAGCGACATCGCCCTCCGCATCCTCGCCGACCACGCCCGCGCCTCCACCTTCCTCGTCCACGACGGCGTCGTCCCCGGCAACGAGGGCCGCGGCTACGTGCTGCGCAAGATCATCCGCCGCGCCCTCCGCCACGGCCGCTCCCTCGGCCTCGAAGCCGCCTTCCTCTATGCCCTCGCCGGCAACGTCGCCGACCTCATGGCCCCCGCCTATCCCGAGCTGGAAGAGAGCCGCGAGCGCGTCGCCACCGTCCTCCGCGCCGAGGAAGAGCGCTTCGCCCATACCCTCGCCCTCGCCCTCAAGGAACTCGACCGCGCCCCCATCCTCCTCCCCGACGGCGCCACCGCCACCGCCGGCTCGCTCGCCACCCGCCGCGTCGGCGCAGCCCCCTCCGCCGCTCCCCGCCCCCGCCTCGCCGGCCCCGACGTCTTCCGCCTCTACGACACCTTCGGCCTCCCCCTCGACCTCCTGCGCGAGATCGCCGACGAGCGCGGCCTCGCCCTCGACCAGCCCGGCTTCGAAGCCGAGATGGAGCAGCAGCGCCTGCGCGCCCGCCAAAGCTGGAAGGGCGGCGAGCAGGCCAGCGCCTCGCCCGCCCTGCTCGCCCTCGCCGCCGCCGCCCGCTCCCGCTTCGAGGGCTACGACTCCACTGTCTCCCCCGACGCCTCCGTCCGCGCCCTCCTCCGCGACGGCCAGCGCCTCGCCCACGTCCCCGCCGGCGCCGAGGTCGAGGCCATCCTCGATCACACCCCCTTCTACGCCGCCAGCGGCGGCCAGGTCGGCGACCGCGGCCACTGGACCACCCCCGCCGGCCTCGCCGCCGAAGTGCTCGACACCTACGCCCCTGTCCCCGGCCTCATCGTCCACCGCCTCCGCACCCGCCAGCCCCTCGCCGAAGGCGACCACGTCGAGGCCGAGGTGGATGCCGCCCGCCGCGACGCCACCCGCCGCAACCACACCGCCACCCACCTCCTCCACGCCGCCCTCCGCCACGTCCTCGGCGCCCACGTCAAGCAGGCCGGCTCGGTGGTCGAGCCCGGCCGCCTCCGCTTCGACTTCACCCACTACGCCCCCCTCTCCGCTCCCCAGCTCGAAGAGATCGAGCGCCTCGTCAACGCCGAGATCCTCAAAAACCTCCCCGTCGCCACCGACATCCTCCCCCTCGACCAAGCCCTCGCCACTGGCGCCATGGCCCTGTTCGGCGAGAAATACCAGGAGAACGTCCGCGTCGTCTCCGTCCCCGGCTTCAGCAAGGAACTCTGCGGTGGCACCCACTGCCGCCGCACCGGCGATATCGGCCTCTTCAAGATCGCCTACGAGACCAGCGTCGCCGCCGGTGTCCGCCGCATCGAAGCCCTCACCGGCGAGGGCGCCTACGACCAGTTCCAGCGCGCCAGCGAACGCCTCCGCCAGCTCAGCGGCCTCCTCCGCACCCCCGAGGCCGAACTCGCCCCCGGCCTCGAGCGCCTGCTCGAGCAGCAGCGCCAGCTCCAGAAGGAAAACCAGGCCCTCCGCCTGCGCAGCGCCCAGGCCCAGGCCCGCCAAGGCTGGGCCGAGCGCCGCCGCGACATCGCCGGCGTCCCCGTCGTCGCCACCCGCGCCGACCACCTCGACCGCAACCAGATGCGCGCCCTGCTCGAGGAACTCCACACCCAGCTCGGCCGCGGCGTCGTCGCCCTCGGCGGCCTCCACGAAGGCAAGGTCGCCCTGGTCATCGCCGTCTCCCCCGATCTCGCCGCCCGCCTCCCCGCCGGCAAAATCCTCAAAGCCCTGCCCGAGGCCCGCGGCGGCGGCCGCCCCGAGCTCGCCGAGGGCGGCGCCCCCGACCCCGCCCGCCTCGACGCCCTCCTCCAACACGTCTACCCCGCCGTGCAGAATTTGCTTGACACTGCCTCCGCCTCCGAGTCACAGTAGCTCTGCCGAACGCTCTGGCCAATTCTCCCACTTCGGCATGGGAACCAACCTAGCTGCCCGCCTGGACGTTGAGCCACAGACCGGCTCAGCCGTCTGTTCAACCGCAACCATCGCAGCCGACCCACGTGAGGTGCTGCGCTGCTTCGACTGCCACATGGTGCAATTCCGCACCCTCAGCGGTCGCTGCCGCCGCTGCCACGCCTCGCTCGACGCGCCTCCCCCTCCTCCGCCCGCCCCGCTCGAGCTCGTTCCCGAGCTCGAGCCCGGCATTGAAACCGCCGAGGCCTCGGGCACCCTTGTGCCCGCCGTCGCCACTGCCATCCGGCGCTGGCGCCAGCGCCGCGGCCTCAGCCAGCGCCAACTGGCCGAGCGCATGCACGTCCCCCGCACCTACGTCAGCAAGATCGAAAACGACAAGGCCACCCCCACCATCGCCTCCCTGCAGCGCATGGCCACCGCCATGGAAACCAGCATCGCCGCCCTGCTGCAGACCTCCGATCCCGCCGCCGATCTCTTGCAGGACGCCTTTATCCGCGCCCTGCTCCCCTACCTCCCCAACCTCGGCCCCCAGCATCTCGGCCGACTGCTCGAGGCCTCCCGCCAACTCGCCCGCCCGGCCTGCTAGCCTCCCCTGGATCGCGGCGGGCGGAACCTTCCCTCCGCCCGCCGCGTACCCCCGGGCATGGGCTGGCTCCAAGACCTCCGCTTCGCCCTCCGCATGTTGCGCAAGGCCCCCGGCGTCACCGCCATCGCGGTGCTCGCCTTGGCCCTCGGCATCGGCGCCAACACCGCCATCTTCAGCCTCGTCAACGCGGTGCTGCTGCAGCCGCTGCCCTTCCCCTCCCCCGACCGCCTCGTCCAGGTCTGCCGCGAAAACCGCGGCGGCGACCAGCCCTGGGTCTCCATCCCCAACTTCCTCGACTGGCGCAAGCAGACCGGCGTCTTCGCCCACCTCGCCGCCTACGATCCCGCCAACTTCAACCTCTCCGCCAACGGCGCCGCCCCCGTCCGCGTCGGCGGCAACTATGTGGACACCAACTTCCTCGCCACCCTCGGCGTCCATCCCTCCCTCGGCGGCGACTTCCGCCCCAGCGACGACCAAACCGGCCGGCCCCCGGTCGCCCTCATCAGCCATCGCCTCTGGCAGGCCCGCTTCGGCGCCGACCCCGCCATCGTCGGCCGCGTCGTCCAGCTCAACGGCCAGCCCGTGCCCATCCTGGGCGTCCTCCCCGACGCCTTCCGCTTCCCCGGCGATCCCGACATCCTCGAGCCGCTGCAGCCCGAGGGCGTCTCCCAAGACCGCTCCGCCAACGTCGCCAGCGTCATCGGCCGCCTCCGCCCCGATGTCTCCCTCGCCGCCGCCCAAGCCCAAATGCGCGCCGTCGGCGACCGCCTGGCCCAGCAGTTTCCCCAGGCCGACGGCGGCGACACCGTCGGCCTCGTCCCCCTGCAACAACAATGGTCGGGCATCCTCCGCCCCGCCCTGCTGATGCTGTTCGGCGCCGTCGGCCTGGTCCTGCTCATCGCCTGCGCCGACCTGGCCAACCTCCTCCTCTCCCGTGCCGCCGGCCGCCAAAAGGAGATCGCCGTCCGCATGGCCATCGGCGCCCAGCGCGCCCGCATCCTCCGCCAACTCCTCACCGAAAGCGTCGTCCTCGCCCTCGCCGGCGCCGCCCTCGGCCTGGCCTTCGCCTTCGCCGCCGACCGCGCCATTGTCGCCTCGGCCCCCACCGCCGCCTTCCTCAGCAACACCCTCGACCTCTCCGCCCGCCTCGACCTCCCCGTCCTGCTCTTCACCCTCGCCCTCGCCCTCGCCACCGGCCTGCTCTTCGGCCTCGCCCCCGCCCTCCAGATTGCCCGCACCGACCTCAACCAGGTCTTGCAGCAGGAATCCGGCCGCTCCGCCTCCAGCCGCTCCCGCCACCGGTTCCGCAGCCTGCTCATCGTGGGCGAGATCGCCCTCACCCTCCCCCTGCTGCTCGCCGCCGCCGTCCTGCTCTCCAGCCTCGCCCACTCCCGCCACGCCGATGCCGGCTTCAACCCCCAGCACCTGCTCACCGCCCATCTCCCGCTCGCCCCCGCCCGCTACACCACCCCTGCCAGCATCGCCCAATTCTCCAACCGTCTCCTCCCCCGCCTGCGCGCCCTCCCCGGGGTGCAAGCCGCCGCCCTCACCCTCGTCCTCCCCCTCACCGTCTGCCCCGATTTCCCCTTGTCCGTGGACGGACGCGCCCCCAACCCCAACAATCCCCCCGATGCCCAGTGGCACCCCTCCACCTCCCAAACCTTCCGCGCCCTTGGCATCCCCGTGCTGCAGGGCCGCGGCTTCCTCGACTCCGACTCCCAGTCCTCCGCCCCCGTCGCCGTCATCAACCAGCAGGCCGCCCAAACCTGGTGGCCCCACCAAAACCCCATCGGCCACACCCTCTGGATCGGCAAGCCCTTCATGGGCCCCGCCCTCACCGACCCCGCTCCCCGCACCATCGTCGGCGTGGTCGGCAACGTCCGCCAGGACGGCCTCAACTTCCTCCCTCCCCCCGCCGTCTATCTCCCCCTCGCTCAAATGAATGACGGCGTCACCAAGCTCCTCATCCACCTCCTCCCCCTCGCCCTGGTGGTCCGCACCGCCGGCCCCGCCGACGCCCTCCGCCTCCCGCTGCAATCCGCCATCTGGAGCCAAGACCCGCAGCAGCCCATCTCCGACCTAATGTCCATGACCCAGGTCGAGGCCACCTCCCTCGCTCCGCAGCAGTTTCTCCTGGGATTGCTCGGCGCCTTCGCCCTGCTCGCCCTGGTGCTGGCCGCCATCGGCATCTACGGCGTCATGGCCTACGCCGTCTCCGAACGCACCCGCGAAATCGGCCTCCGCCTCGCCCTCGGCGCCGCCCCCGCCCAACTGCTGCGCATGGTCTTGCTGGATGGCCTTAGGCTCGCCCTGGTCGGCATCGCCCTCGGTGCCCTCGCCGGCTGGGGCCTCCTCCGCCTGCTCGCCCACCAGCTCTCCAGCCTGCAGGGCCTCGATCCCTCCCTGCTCGCCTACACCGCCGCCGCCTTGCTCGCCACCGCCCTCGCCGCCTGCCTCATCCCCGCCGCCCGCGCCGCCCGCCTCGACCCCCTAGCCGCCCTCCGCCAAGACTAGCCCGCATTTCTCACCACCTCCGTCGCGAAATGTGCGAGAAGCCGCGCCGGCAAGGCGCGCGCCGTTCAGCGCGCGGAGGCGTACTTGAACAGTACGTCGAGCACGCTGGACGGCGCGCAACGCAGCCGGAGCGTGCT
>DATKSZ010000089.1:0-21171 GCA_035531375.1 Terriglobales bacterium
CCGATCCCTGGTAGACCGCCTCCCCGCCGCCCGGCAGCGGAATATCGGCCCGCTTCAGCGTCTGGCCCTGCATGACCGCTAGTTTACCCCCGTCGGGGCCATAGAGGAACTCGATCGCACCGCTCGGCTCGGCCGCCTCCACGGCCCGCCCGAGCGCATCGTAGGTGACCCCGATGCCCTCGAGCATCACGGCGTGGCCTTCGCTGTCGAAGGCGTTGACGTTGCGCTGGGCGCTCACCGGGTCGTCAAGAAGGTCGCCGTCGCTGTCATAGTTGGGCGAGAAGTTGATGTCGGTCGAGATGCGATTGTTGCTGTAGGCCGCGCCAAACGATTGCGAGCCGCTCTTGACCACATTGCCGAATGGATCATAGGCGAAGGTCTGTTGCCAGGCAACACCGCCGGCGCAAGCCACGGAAGCCAGCCGACCCAGGTCATCATGGGTGTAGTTGCAGGTCTGGTTGTCCGGCGCGTTGGCAAGGTAGTCGGTCTGCGCGGTTTGGGCCAGCGTGCCGTTTGCGTTCCAGGTGAGGTTGACGTAGTCGTAGGCGCCGGCCACCAGTCCAAACGAACTCGAGGTCGGGCGGCCGGTGTTCGGGTCAAAGGTAAAGCTATCCACCTCGCCGGAGCCCAGCGTCACCGAGCTCGCCTGGCCCGCGACGTTGTAGCTTACGGCGCTTACCGGGTTCTGGCCGGAGCTGACGGAAACGCTTTGGGGCCGCCCCTCGCCGTCCAGACCGTAGGTGATCGCGGGCGCCCCAGGCAAGCCCAATGCCTGCGGCGCGCCGGCGGGGGAATAGGCCTCGGTCGAGACCTGCCAGCCGGCGGAGGTGGGGCTCTCCTGTGCGGTGTAGACGGTTCTGCCGAGCGCGTCGTAGGCGAACCCTACTTCGGTATCCGGCGCGTTGCCGGGCCCGGTGTAGGCCCCGACCAGCCGACCTGCCAGGCTCGAGGCGATGTAGCCGGGAGCGCCTGAGACGGCAATGCCGGTATCGCTGTCGTAAACGAAAGTCTTGGTCGGCGTGGCTCCGGCGCTGGGGCCGCTGGGGTAGCTGATCTGCGTGACCCGGTGGAGGGAATCGTGGCTGTAGCAGGTGGTGTTGCCGCTGGCGTCCACGCGGCGGACCAAGTCGCCACCCGAGCTCACGCTGCAGGTCGAGTCGCTGTCGAAAAAGTATTGGGTGGTGCCGCTCTCGGGGTTGGTCTCCGCCGTTAGCCGCCCCAAGCCGTCAAAGCTGAAACTGCGGCTCTGGGTGGGGGCTCCCTGCGCGTTCTGGGTGACCTGGATGATGGCGCCGAGCGGGTTGCGGGCATAGAGCGTCAGATAGCCGTTGGCGCCGTGGCTTTGCCCACAGGGGCCGCTGCCCGCGGCGGCCGTAACCTCGCACACCGATTTCAGCCGCCCCAGGCCGTCAAACTCGAACTGCCGCTGCTTGGTGTTCTCCCCGCTTGGCGCCGGCCCGCGGGTGACGGAGACATCGTTGCCATTATAGCCGTAGGTGGTCACCCCGCCGCCGCCGTCGGTGATGGTGTGGGTGCGCCCGGCGCTATCAAAGGTGGTCACGTTGAACGCGGTGCCGCCCGGGGCGGTGGCCGAGGCGGTGCCCACATAGGGGGCGCTCACCTCGTGGGGGCGGCCTTCCTGATCGTAGACCGTCTGCACCGAGTCGAAGGTCGAGAGCGCCGGGCCCTGCCGCGTCTGCGACAAGTAGGGGCGGCCCAGGCCGTCGAGCGTGGTCAATTGGTCGGAGACCGATTGGCCGGAGTTGAAGTTCATGGCCGACTCGACCGTCGCCGGGCTCGGCCCAGCGGCGGGCGTGTAGGTGAAGTTGGTGGTATTGGCCGCCGCGTCGGTGGTGCTGCTCGGCCGCCACAATCCGTGCGGGTCGGCGTAGGCGACGTATGCGGCATGGCCGTTCTCGTCGGTGTAGCTTGTCCTCACCCCGCCGCTGCAGTTCCAGGCCATGCTCACCGAAAGGCCGGCGACCGCCTCCTGCACCGAGGTCGGAAAGGCGTGGTTGCAGGCGCCGTAGCTGTAGGTGGTCGTGCCACCGTTGAAATCGGTGGCCGCATCCACCTGGCCGGTGTCGTAGTAGGTGAAGGTCTTGGTCAGCGAGCTGGACGGGTTGACCCACACCGTCTGCGTGGTGAGGTTGCCGCGAAGCCCCGGCGGCGCGGTGAGCTGGGTGGCGCCGCTGCCCGTGGGTGTGCCCTGATCGTAGGTGTTTGTGGTCTGCGACACGGTGTTGCCCGCGCCATCCTGCACCTTGACGCTGGCGGGAAAATCGAAATCCCCGTAATAGGTGGTCAACGTTTTGCGCAGCAGTCCGCCGGGCGCTCCGCCGGGGCCCCAGTCGTAGTCGTCCTCCTCGGTGGGATTGCCCAGCCAGTTCAAGGACACGTCCGCCAGGTCGGTTTGGTTGGTGTCGGCGAGGGTGGTGTAGCGCCGATCCTCGTTGATGAAGACGCCGGCGTTGGGGGTCGAGCTGCAGGCGCTCCCGCTTAGGCTGGCCCCGTTGTAGCAGAGGTAGACCGTGCTGGCGGCCCCGGCGATCGAACTCGCCAGTCCGCCCGCGCCGAACACCAACGCGGTCCCAGCGCCGTCGGGATCGGTGACGTGGCTGACGCTGGCGTTCCCACTCCAGGTCCAGCCAGCTCCGCCGGTCACCGTGTCGGTGCGCGCCAAGCTTTCGCTGAGGTACGCCGCCCCGGATGGGCAGGAGTATCCGCGCGCGTAGTTGATCGTGGCTCCCGTCGGCAGCGTGACGCTGGCCAACTGGCCGTTCGCGGCGTAGGTGAAGGTGTATTTGGTGCCGTCCGGCAGGTCGAGCTCGCTCGGCAAGCTGGCGCTGCTGGTGGACCACTCCGGTGTGCCCGAGCACCCAAAACTGGTGGCGACGCTCCGGGTCTCAAACTGCTCCGTCACCGTCACCGGGTTTCCTCCAGCACCGGCATAGGTGAAGGTGGTGGGCTGCTCGGGCGAGGCCGAGCTGCTCGCGACCGTCAGCGCCGGGTTGCTCCCGTCCAAGGTGTCGTAGTACTCCGTGATCGTTTGGCTGCTGGCCGTGCAGGCAGGCAGTGGGTTTCCTGGGCCACTGCAGTAGCGGGTCTGAGCCGTGATCTGGTTGCCGTTGCGGTCGGTCAGGTCGCCCCAGGCGTCGATCAGGGTCCCATCCGGCGAGGTGACCGAGGGCACGCCGGTGGCGCTGACGGAGACCTGGTAGCCGGAGTTGTCGCTGGCGGTTTGCGTGTACGCGGCCGACGGCGCCGGGCAGTCGGTGGTGGGGTCGTTGCTGCCGCTGTACCACGCGCCCGAAAACGGATGGACGACGCCGCCCGCGTCAACGAAGAAGAACTGGTAGACGTACAAGGAGACCGAGCCGTCGTCGCCAATATAATTGCCATAGGGGTCGTAGAGCGGGTACCCGCAGCTCCCCACGTAGCCGGTCCCCTCGCCGATCTCCCCGAACATCGGCGCGGTCCACCCGTAGCCGTTCATGGTGGGCTGCCAGCTCCCATAGGGAAATCCCCAAGTGTTGTCCGTGCTCCAGATTTGGCTGTTGTAGTTCAGGCTAAGCGAGAGCGAGATGCCACGTCCTTGGCGCGCCATGATCGGAATATGGAAGGAGTTCGCCAGCGAGGCGTTGTCCACCTGATCGAAGCCGAAGTTCTGGGTGGCTGCAAGCGTCGGCCACAGGTTGACCACGCCCTGGCCGCTGGCCGAAACAGCCCACGCGAGGAGAAGAAGCGGGAAGAGGGACCGGCGCACCGCCGCTTGGAGGGGGTTCATCGTTCCCCCTGGCGAGGCGCACGCGGCGGTGGGCCGGGCGGCAGGGCGAAGTCCTGGCTGGTGAACCCGGGCCGGACCGCGAGGCGGTCGAGGTCCACCACCAGGCGGCGCTCTCCGTTGACAAGCTGCTCGACGCGGGAGGCGAACGGTGCCGCGCCGGAGGAACGGTAGCCGGAATAGTCGTCTTCCACCGTCTGGCCCGTGGCCGCGGTGAAGACCGCGCGCTCAGGGAAGCCGGTGGTGCCGTCCACATCGATCGTGACGGAGCTTGCCTTGGCGATTCGCGCCGCGCCGCTGCCGTCAAAGTTCGCCGGGGCCGGGCGATAGACAAGATAGCGGTGGCCGGCGGAGGCATCTCCGCCCTCTGCGGGCGACGGTCCGAGATCCCTGGCCAGCGCTCCGCCCGAGGCCAAATCACCCCACGACAGACCCTGCGTCAGCAGATCGCAGTTCTCGCCCAGCCCGCCCGGCGGGAGTGCCTGCGCCACCCCGGGCGGCCCAACCTCCGAGAACCCGGGGTAATTCACCACCCGCTGGTAGCGCTGCCCGCCAGGGAGGTCAATCGTGATCCGGCAGTGGCGCGAACCCCAGACCTCGATGCGGATGGGGCCGCCCAAGCTGCCGCCGGGCGTGAAGACCACCGCCCGGCCCGTGGCCACATACCCCTGCGGCGGCGCACCGCCCGTGGGCGCCTGCGCTGCCGCCAATCCCGCCACCGCCACGGCAGCGGCGACGGCCCCTAACCTAAGCCTGCCTGCCTGCCTGCCTGCCTGAGACTCATCTCGCCTCCCGGTGAAGCCAGTCCAGGGGCAGTCTCTTCGAGCTGTGCGGCGGTCGTCAAGCCCTCCCTCCTACAAATCTCATGTCGCCCGGCACAAAATTGCCCGAAGACCGCCAAATGTAACAATTTTGTAGAAATCACCCTCCCCCGCGGCTCGCCCCCCGCCAGCTCCGGCCACCCGTCCGCGGCGGCGCTATCGCCGGATGGGCAGCAGGCTCAGGGCGAACATTGCCGCTGCGGAAATGATTACGGTGGGGCCCAGCTCGATACCGTAGCGCGCCGCGAGGAAAAAACCGGAGGCCATGGCGGCGACTGCCAGCAGGGCCGAGGCCGCCAGGAAGGCGCCGAGGGAATGGGTCAATTGGCGCGCGGTCGAGGCGGGCACGATGATGAGCGCGCCCACCAGGAGGCCGCCCAGGAATTGCAGGCTCGACAGAATCGCCAGGCCGAACAGCAGCAAGAACCAAAGGTTGGTGGTCTGGACGTTGACGCCGCTGGCGGTGGCCAGCTCAGTGGAGAACAGCGACAGGATCAGGCGGTGGCGCAGGCGCCAGAGGGCGATCGCCACCAGCAGGCTGGCGGCCATGCCAAAGGCGAAGGAGCCGACCGAGACGCTGGCGAAGCCGCCAAACAATGCGTTCACCAGTTCCTCGCTGGAGTGCATCAGCAGCGCCCCCAGCGCCACCGCGGTGGCGAACATCACGCCGATGCCGGCCTCGGTCGAGAGCTCGGTGGCCGAACCCAGCTTCCAGATGAGCAGAATGCCGACGAGGAGGGTCAGGCCGCCGCCCACCAGCGGGTTGATCTTCCAAATCACCGCCAGGCCGAGGCCGGGGATGGTGATGTGCGACATGACGTCGCCGGCGAGGATGGTGCGCTTCATCAGCGCAAAGGCGCCCACCAGGCCGGCCGCCGCCGCCGCGGTGCAGCCCAAGACGATGGTCCAGACGTTGGCCAGGTCGGGGTTAGACATGGCGCTCGTGCTCGGTGTGGTAAAAGCGCGCGGGCGCGCCGTAGAGCTGCTGCAACGCGGCCGGCGTCATGATCTCGCTGGGCGGCCCGATGCAGAGCGCGGTGCGGTTGAGGCACAGCACCCGGTTGGCATAGCCGTAGACCACGCTCAGCTCGTGGGAGATGAGGATGACGGTCAAGCCGCCGTGCTGCAGGCGGTGGATCAGCTCGTACATGCGCTCCTCGCCGGGCTGGTCAATGCTGGCGGTGGGCTCGTCGAGCAGCAGCACCTGGGGCCGGCCCAGCAGGGCGAAGGCCAGCAGCGCGCGCTGGAACTGTCCGCCGGAGAGCTTGCCGACCGGCGTAGACAGCAGGCGCGCGTCCAGGCCGACCTGCTCGATCACCGCCTCGCGCTCGGCCTGGGAGGCGCCGATCAAGGCCGCCTTGGCCGCCAGCAGGTTGCCGAAGTGGATGGGGAGCCGGCGGTCGGCCTCGATCTTTTGCGGCACATACCCGAGGCGCGTCCCCGGCGCCCAGCGGATCTCGCCGGTGTGGGGCATCAGCCCGAGCAGCGCGCGCAGCAGGACGGTCTTGCCCGCGCCGTTGGGACCGATGATCGCCAGGCACTCGCCCGCCTCGACCGAAAAGCTGAGCTCGCCCACCAGCGTGCGGCCGTCCGCGACGACCTTCAGCGCCGCCACCGAAAGGACTTCGGCCATGGCATGACTCTACCACCGGGCGGCTTGACGCCTGCTGACGAACGAAGCGGTGGTTGCCGGGACCAACCGGGCGGGAGGCTCGCCGGCTTCACGAACAAAAAGCGAACGCATCCGCCCGTTCGGGGGGTAAACTGGTGCCGATGGCGCCGAAGATCATTGTGGACGGGCAGAATGAAGCGGTGGTGGCGCACCGCCGCGCGGTGGCCAGCAGTGTGATCGCCGCCTTTGGTTGCTCGCTGCCCGATTTGCGGCTGCTGGTCTTTCTAAGTGACAGCGACGTGGCAATACTGGGATTCGACCCACCAGCGAACAGAGGCCTGCATTTTCCGGTCAACGAGACGACGATGATGGGATCGTTGCCGGAGAATCTGTACGAGCTCCTCGTCGGCGCGGATGTGGCGCACGGGCATGCGGACTACAAGGGAGTGTTCGAGTTCGATTGCGCGATCTACCTTCACCGCAGCGCATGCGAGGACGATGTGGGTCTGACTATGACGCTCGCGCATGAGCTACAGCACTTCGTCCAGTTTGGCTGCCAACCGAAACTCTGGAAATTGCACGCAGTTGTGATGAGCCTAGACAGGACGTTGGAGGCCGCAGGATTTAGATGGGAGCACATTCCCGCAGAGCGAGAAGCCAGAATCATTGGGAAGCGGATCGCAATCCAACTCTGCGGCAAACAGAGAACCCGCGACTACATCGAAAAGATGGAGCGGCTGAAAATAACGCCGGGTGATGCCGCCGATTGGAAGTTCATTCAGACCATCGATGTTGATGAGCAGTTCGACCTGTCGCGCGACATGTCGGCATTTTTTCAGCTGATAGTGCCGTACCGCCTGGAATTGGAAAGCAATCTCCGCGGTTCGACCGACCTGGAATTCGCCGACGTGGACCTTCCCGAAGCATTCCGTGATGCGCCCGAGCCAGCAGTGGTGTAGCCGATCCGCCGGCCGTCAGTTCCGATGACCCCCGTGCGCGCGGGCTCAGCCGCCGTCCGGGTCCCGCCCATGGTCTTCGACCGCTTCGCCGGCGGCGAGGCGGTAGCGGCGCACTTCGAGGCGGGCGAGGCTTTCGGCCACCAGAGCGGGGAGGTCGAGGCCGCGCTCGGCTGCGGCCAACTCTTCGGGACTGCTGGCGAGCGAGGGGCTGCGGGGCATGAAGGCGGAGCAGCAGTCGTCGCTGACCTCGGCGGAGATGTCGAAGGTGCCCAGGCGGCGGGCCTCGGCCTGGATGGCGATCTTGTCGTCGCCGATGAGGGGGCGGTAGATGGGGGTGGCGACGGCGGCACTGACCGCCTCCAGGTTGCGCGCGGTCTGGCTGGCGACCTGGGCGAGCGAGTCGCCGGTGACCAGGCCGTGGGCATGCAGGTCGCGCGCCAGGGCGGCGGCGATGCGCAGCATCAGGCGGCGGTAGAGCAGCACGCGCAGCGGGCTGGGGCAATTGGCCACGATGGCGCGCTGCACCGGCTCGAAGGGGCAGAGGTAGAGCCGGCTGGAGAGCTGATAGCGGGTGAGCTGGCGGGCCAGGCGCTCGACCGGGGGCACGCTCGAGCCCTGCCCCGAGAGCGGGGTGCTGTGGAAATGGAGGAACATCACCCGGGCGCCACGGCGGATGAGGCGGTAGGCCGCCACCGGCGAGTCGAAGCCGCTGGAGAGCAGGCCGAGCAGGCGGCCGGCGGTGCCGGCCGGCATGCCGCCGGGGCCGGGCTCGGGGGCGCGGCTCACCAGCGCCCCCTGGCGGCTGAGCACGATGGTGCAGCGGCGCTGGGGATGGCGCAGGTCCACCGGCAGCCCCAGCGTGGCTTCGATGTGGCGGCCGACCTGGACCGCGACCTCGTAGGAGGTCAGCGCCAGGGCCTTGTCGGGGCGCAGGACGTTCAAGGCGAAGCTCGCGCCCTGCTGGGCGGCGATCATCGCCAGCGCCACCGGGGCGATGGCCTCGGGATCGGGGGCGACCCGCTCGCCCGCCACGATGGTCTGCACCCCCAGGGCCCGGTCCAGCCGTTGCCGCGCTTCGACCGCGTGCTCGTCCGGGCAGGCGACCACCAGCCCCAGGCCGCGCATGCCTACCCGGCACTCGCAGCCCTCGAGCAGCCGTTCGAGGTTGGCGCGCAGGCGGGTGGTGAAGAAGCCGCGGTTGGCCCCCTTGAGGTTGAACTCGTGGCCGTGAAGCAGGAACTCCATGGGGGCTTGCCGCCCTAGGCGTCCACGAAAAGGCCGTCGCGCATGTGCAGGGTGCGGTGGGCGATGGCGGCGGCGGCGGCGTTGTGGGTGATCATCAGAATGGTTTGGCCCAGCTCCTGGTTCAGCTCCGCCAGGATGGCCAGCACGGCGTCGGAGTTTTTGGAGTCGAGGTTGCCGGTGGGCTCGTCGGCCAGCAGGATGCGGGGCTGGTTGATGAGGGCGCGGGCGATGGCGACGCGCTGCTGCTCGCCGCCGGAGAGCTGGGTGGGGCGGTGGCGCAGGCGATCGCCGATGCCCAGCATCTCGATCAGCTTGGCCTGGTAGGCACCGTCGTGGCCGCGGGTGCCGGCGATCTCGCGCGCGATCTCGATGTTGCCGAGGGCGTCGAGGGTGGGCAGCAGGTTGAACTTTTGGAAGACGATGCCGATGGCGCGGCGGCGCAGGGCGGTGCGGCCGCCGTCGGAGAGGGTGCCGTACTCGGTGCCCTCGATGTACACCCGGCCCGAGGTGGGCGGGGTCAAGCCGCCGAGCACGTGCAGCAGGGTGCTTTTGCCGCTGCCGGAGGCGCCCACGATGGAGACGAACTCGCCTTTTTCCACCTCCAGCGACACGCCCCGCAGGGCGGGCACCAGCACTTGGCCCACCGGGTACACCTTGGTGACGTTTTCCGCGCGAACCATCGAAGACATGAGTGATGATTGTAGCAACGTCGGCCCGCGGCCCGCGCCCGGGGCGGCGTTCCGCTCGAGCCAGGCCCCCATGTCGGTCTCCGCCTCCCTGATCCTGCGCGCTCCGGATTCGCCGGTGGTGTTGGCCCGCGACCACGCCGTGGACTTGCTCAAGGGCCTGGCCTGCCTGCTCATGGTGCTGGCGCATGTGCCCTTCCCCGACGCCCCCTGGCTGAACATCGCCACCATGGGCTCGGTGCTGTTTTTCACCTCCACCGGGATGAACCTGTGGGGCCTGGTCTCGCGCGAGCGCGGCGACGAGGCGCGCATCGCCGCCAACGGGCTGTTCCTGATCTTCGCCGGCTTCGCCAACAACTACGTGCAGGGGACGCTGGGGCAGGCGGACGTGTTCCAGAGCGCCGGCATGGCGATGATCGCCATGCTGGGGCTGCGCTGGCTGTGGCCGCGGGGCTGGACTTGGCTGTTTCCGCTGCCGTTCGCCATCCATTACCTCAACCAGCACGTTTTCTATTGGAAAATCCATGACGGCGGGGTGTCGTCGTTTTTCCTGACCCCGGGGCTGTTTCCCTTGCTGCCCTGGCTGAGCTTCTACCTGATGGGGGCGCACCTGAAGCGCTACCCCAGCCCCCGCATGCGGCTGGCGGTGGCCGCCAGCGCGCTGGCGGCGCTGGGGGTGGTGGTGGGGCGCGCCGGCTGGGACTTCAACAAGTTTTGGATGAGCCCGGACTACTGGCTGCTGGGGCTGGCCTTCCCCGCCCTGCTGCTGGACGCAATCCGGCGCTGGCTGGGGCGGCGGCCGCGCCCGCCCTGGGGCGAGATCCGCTTCTGGGGCGCCAACTCGCTGGTGTTCTACATCCTGCACAGCCTAGTGCTGCGGTTTTTCGGGATCTGGATCCCGGGCGGCGTCTGGCTGCTGCTGGCCGGGGTGGCGGGCACCGCCTTGCTGCTCCGCCCCGGGCTGTGGCTGCAGGCCTGGGCGCGGGAGCGCTCGCCCTGGGGCGTGCTGGCGGGGGCGGGGCTGCTCGCCGGCGCCATCCTGGGGCTGGAGGCGGGCTACCTGGGAGGGAGCTATTTCGCCCGCACGTTCATCAGTTTCGGCCTCACCCTGGCGTTTGTGGCGGCCTATCCGGCCTTCAAACGCCTGTCCGACCGCCTGCCGCGGGCCCTTCCCCGGCGCGAGTGGATGCTCCACTCCTGACTCGGGTCGCCCCCGTTGGTCGCTTGGAGCCGTGTGGAGCCGTGGCTTCGATTTCCGGCAGGGGGCGCCCGCTCTGCTCATTGGTGGGCGCGGGCCCCAGCGCGCCTGCGGCGCGCGTCCCGCTTGTGCTCGCGCCGACTCGGGGGCCCCGTGGCCCCAAGTCGGCGCTGCGCTTCGCTGCGGCCGCGCCGGATTCGTTTCCCGGGGGCGGGCCGCCCTGCGGAATTTCGCAGCCTTTCGCGCCGATTTTGCCAGCAGGCAAAGCGGCGCGACCCCCGCGAGCCGCGAGGTGTCATAATGGGGGCAATCGCCCCATGCCCCCCCGTTGGCCCCGCATCCTGATTGGTTTGGCCGCGCTCGCCGGGCTGGCGTGCGCCCAGCAGGGCGCGGCGCCGCAGCAGGCGCCGAGCTACCTCATCCGCCTCAACGTGGGCGAGGTGCTGGTGCAGACCAACGTGCTCGACAAGAAGGGCCGCTCCATCACCACCCTGCCCGCCTCCGATTTCACCGTCTATGAAAACGGAGTCCAGCAGACGGTGAAATCGTTCTCCCACGACGACGCCCCGGTCTCGGTCGGCATCCTGGTGGACAACAGCGGCAGCATGCGCCCCCGGCGGATTCAGGTGGACCAGGCGGCGCTCAACTTCGTCCGCGCCAGCAATCCCCAGGACGAGGTCTTCATCGCCAAGTTCAACGACATCTACCGCCTGGTGGCGCCCTTCACCAACAGCATTCCGGCGCTGGAGAAGGGACTGGGCGAGGTGGACCCGGAGTCGAGCACGGCGCTGTACGACGCCGTCATCAACTCCGTGCATTACATGAACCAGCACGCCACCCGCACCAAGCGGGTGCTGCTGCTGATCACCGACGGCCAGGACGACGCCAGCAGCCACAGCCTGGAGCAGACGCTGCGGCTGCTGGCGTCGCAGGATGCGCCGCTGATCTACTGCATTGGCATCTTCGACCGATCCGACGGGCGCTCCACCCGCCGCGCATCGGAGAAAGTGCTGCTGCAGTTCGCCGACGACACCGGCGGCGTGGCCTACTTCCCCAAGAACCTGAACCAGGTGGACGCCATCACCAAGAAGGTGGCGCAGGACATTCGGCTGCAATACAGCCTGGTCTACCGCTCCAACCAGACCACGCCCGGGTACCGGACGATCCGGCTGGAGGTGAAGGACCCGCACCTGAAGCACCTTACGGCGCATACCCGGCGGGGGTATTTGCCCAGCGGCGGGGGAGGGAAGCCAGGGGGCAGTGAACAGTGAACAGTGAACAGTGGACGGTGGACAGTGAACAGTGGACAGTGGACGGTGGACACAGGCGGGCGCGGCGACCTTTCGGATAGTCCGCAACCAGCGGGTTCCCGGCGCCGGCTGTGCACTGTTCACTGTCCACTGCTCACTAGTTAAAGCAGTGCCGCCCTGATGCGGGCCGCCTCCGCGACCGCCTGGTCCAGGCCCAGCACCCGCACCGCCGCCTCCTGGAACATCTCGCTTTGGAAGTCGGAGGGGGCCATGTCCACGAAGGCGGCGGCCTCGAGGCCGCCGAGGCGGCGGCGGGCGCGGCCGACGGTGTAGCAGAGCTCGCGCACGGGGCCGTCGTCGCCCAACGGCATGGCCTGGAGGACGTGGCGGAGGCCGGCGGGGGGCTGGTAGTGGAAGTCGAAGCGGAAGCTGTCGGCCTCGCCCAGCCACTCGCCCACGCGGAGGTTGCGCTGCAGGCGGGCGAGCAGGCGCTCTTCGCTGAAGACGCGGTGGAGGTGGCGGAGGATCTGGTGGCGCGGGCCGGCCTCGGCCTCGGCGCGCACCGGGGCGTGGGGGGCGGCGAATTGCTGGTAGAGGCGCTCCAGCTCGGCCGCCGGGTCGAGGGTGAGCACGGCGGTGGGGGGCGAGAGCTGCAGGCAGTGGCTGAAGCTCTCTTGCGCGAACTGCAGGAAATACTCGCGCGAGAGCCAGGCGGGGGAGGCGGTGCGCAGGCGGGCGAGCAGGTCGGCCTCGAGGCCGGCCAAGTCGTCCGCCTGGAACAGGGGCGAGAGCTGGCGGGCGCGGCGCAGGTCGGAGGCGAGGCGGACGCCGGCGAAGCCGCCGAGTTGGCCGGGCTGGTAGAGCGCCACCCCGATGTTGACCGCCTCCTGGCGCAGGGGGTCGGGCGCCAGGCGGATGAGGACGTATTCGCAGGCGAGCATGGACTCCTCGGGGCGGGTCGCTGCCATGATCCTACCCTTGCCGGGCGGCGATGGCCACCCGCTCCTCCCAGTTTTCAAACGGCGCCCGGGGCGAGCTTTTCACCGCCCAGACCAGCTCGCGCACGCGCTGGCGGCGCCGCACCAGTTGTTCCAGCAGCCGCTGCAGGTCATCCCAGGGCCCGTACCAGTCCGGCGGCAGCTCCTCGCCGGCGGCGTAGATGGCCGCCTCGGGGAATTCCTCCAGGCGCGACAGCCAGGGCTCGAACGAGCTCCAGCCGGTGATGTGGGCGTAGACGCGGTTGCGGCTGTAGACGCCGCGCAGCGGGCTGTCGGGAAAAGTCCAGTCGCCGGCGTTGAAGCAGAAGCCCTGGTCCACCATGTGGACCTTCAGGCGCTGGCGCGGGCCGGAGCGGCAAAAGACGACTTGGCGGCCGTTGCAATTGCAGGTCCATTTGTCGAACAGCAGCATGCCGGCGAAGTCGCCGAGGTTGGCGACCAGCTCCAGGCCGGGCTCGGGGAGGTAGTCGTAGATGGGGGCGTGGGGGTCGGGGGTGGGGAGGCGGGAGCCGAACTGCAGGCCGCTGGCGCAGGGCACCAGCGCCCCCTGGATGTGCATGACCAGGCCGGGGGAGCCGTCGAGCAGGCGCGGGGGCACCTCCACCAGCGCCGCCGGCGGCACCGGCAGCCCCAGCCCGCGCGCCAGCCGCGCCGCCAGCCACTCGTTGGCCAACACCCGGCGGTGCTGCGGGTTGTTGACGAACTTCACCACGTAATAGTGGCCGTCGTCGGCGCGCAATAAATGCGATTGCGCCCCGCCGCGCATCGGACGCAGATGCTCGACCGCCAAAATCGGCATGGATCTTTTCGAGTTTAGCCTGCCGCGATCCATTTCTATGGCAGTCTGAGAAGATGGCACCCAAACGGGTGGGATCGGCGGGAGCGGCGGCGGGGATGCTGGTGTTCGACCTGGACGGGGTCCTGGTGGACGTCCGCGCCTCGTTCCGCGTGGCCATTGTGCGGACGGTGGCGGCGCTGGGCGGGGGCGGGGTGGAAGCGGCGGAGGTGCAGGCGCTGAAGAACGCCGGCGGCTTCAACAACGACTGGGACCTGTCGCGCGAGCTGCTGCGGCGGCGGGGGCGGGAGGTGGCGCGGGAGGAGGTGATGGCGGTCTTCAACCGCATCTACCTGGGGGCGCCGGGGGCGAACGACGGCCTCATCCTGCAGGAGAAGTGGCTGCTGCCGATGCCGCTGCTGCGGGCGCTGCGGCGGCGGCACCGGCTGGCGATCTTCACCGGCCGCCCGCGCGCCGACGCCGCGTTCACGCTGCGCCACTTTGGGGTGGAGAGCGCCTTCGAGGCGCTGCTGGGGCTGGAGGACGTGGCGGCGCAGAAGCCGGATCCGGAGGGGCTGCTGCGGCTGCAGCGCGAGCACGGGCCGCTGGCCGCCTACCTGGGCGACACCGTGGACGACGCCCGCTGCGCGGCGGCGGTGCCGCTGCCGTTCATTGGCATCGTGGCGCCCGGGCTGGAGCAGGGCGCCGAGCTGGAGGCGCGCCTGGGCGCGATCGGGTGTCAGTGGCTGGCGCCGGACATCGCCGCGGCCGCCACCCACTTGCTGGGCGCGGACTGAGCGCCGGCGCTCTGGATGCGCTGCGCCCCCTGCCACACCTCCGGCAGCAGTTGGCGGCTGGTGCGGCAGCCGCCGATCTTGGTCAGGCAGGCGAGGTTGAAGGCGCGCGCCTGGGCGCGCTGGGCGGGGGTGGCGCCCGCCGCCAGCGTCACCACGGTGCGCCCGGGCTTGCCGTCGGGGCCGAAGGTGATGCTGGCGCGGTAGGGGCCGGCGCCGGCGCGGTCGAACACCAGGGCGCTGGCGATGGCGCCGCCGTCGCCGGCGCGGCTGGCGCCGCGGCTCACCAGCATGGCCATGTCCAGGGCGCCCACCTCGCCCCCGCCGGGGTCGCTGGGGCTGCCCCGGCGCTGCAGCATCACGCTGAATTGGGTGGCCGGCGCCAGCCGCAGGCGCTGCAGCCAGGTGTTCTGGAACTCGAACAGGCAGTTGTCGCCCACGCAGGCGGCGTTGCCGCCGTACTGGGCGGCGAGCTGCTCCACCCGCTGGAAGGGGGTGTGGCTGACCTGCACGGCGCGCAGTTGGCGCAGCAGTTGCGCCGCATGCGAACGCGGCAGCGCCACCAGAAAGAACACCAGCACCGGCGAGCCCAGCACCACCACGTAGGCGAGCTCGCGCAACAGCCGCCGCGCCAGGGTCCGCCGCGTCATGCCGAAGGCAGCAGGCGCTTCACCGCCTCGCTCACCTGCTTGCCGTCCACCCGCTGCTGCGCCGCCTGGAAGCGCGCCATGGCGGCCTTCATCGCCTTGCCCATGTCCTGGGCCGAGCGGGCGCCGCTCTCGGCGATGGCGGCGCGCACCGTGGCCTCGACCTCCTCGGCCGAGAGCGCGCGCGGCAGATAGCCCTCGATGATGCCGATCTCCTCTTTTTCCTTGGCCGCCAGCTCGGCGCGGCCGCCGGCGGCGAACTGGGCGGCGGCGTCCTCGCGCTGCTTGATGAGGGTGCCCAGCACCTGCTGGATCTCGGCCTCCTCCAGGCTGCGCCGCGCCTCGACCTCGCGGTTCTTGATCGCCGCCTTCATCATGCGCAGCGTGGAGAGGCGCAGTTCGGCGCGCTCGCGCATCGCCGCCACCAAGTCTTGCTGAATGCGTTCGCTGAGGCCCATAGGGAAAGTATAAGGGTTCGCGCCCGGGCGGGGCCGGGGCGCCTAGGTCCTGGCCCAGGCGTCGCGGATGGCCTCGAGCTGGGCGGCGAAGCGCTCCTGCGGGCCGGGGGACTCGATCAGGGTGGGGATCTCGCGCGCCCAGCGGGCGATCTCCAGCTCGCTGACCTGGAGCGGATCGGTGTCGGGGAAGCGGGCGCGCAGCAGTTGCGCGATCTCGTCGGCGTCGTCCCAGTTCAATTCGTCGGCCATGGTGTCATTTGTGGGCGCGGGCCCCAGCGCGCCTGCGGCGCGCGTCCCGCTTGTGCTCGCGCCGGCTTGGGGCCCCATGGCCCCAAGTCGGCGCTGCGCTTCGCTTCGGTGGGCGCGGGCCCCAGCGCGCCTGCGGCGCGCGTCCCGCTTGTGCTCGCTCCGGCTTGGGGCCCGGAGGCCCCAAGTCGGCGCTGCGCTTCGCTTCGGTGGGCGCGGGCCCCAGCGCGCCTGCGGCGCGCGTCCCCCTTTGTGCTCGCGCCGAACGGGGGGCCGCCCGGCCGCGAGCCGCCTGCGCCCGCGCCAGAATCGCCTCGATCACCCCGGTCTTGGCGTGGGCGTAGTCCTGCACGGTCGGCCAGGGCCGAGGGGCCAACGCCCGCTTGGCGCGCAGGTAGAGCTCGCGGTCGGCGGCGTGGGCGCGCAGCCAGTCGCGAAACACCAGCATGCGCTCGATCTCGGGGCAGCCGGCGGAGAACACGTGCAGGTTGGCGCGCACGCCCGCGCCCTCGAACATGCGGTGCTCGTGCCAGTGGGGCTCGCGCAGGGTCAAGCGGAAGCTTGCTGCCTGCAGCGGCGGGGCGTAGACGGCCTCGTCGCGGGAATCGGCCACCACCAAAAGGATGTCGAGCACGGGCTTGGCCCCCAGGCCGGGCACCGAGGTCGAGCCGGCGTGCTCGAGCCGGAGGATGCGCGCCCCCAGCGCCGCCCGGATGCGGGCCGCCTCGGCGGCGAAGCGCGCGGGCCAGGCCGGGTCGTAGTCCACGATGCGAATTGGCAGGCTCGCTTCCTCCGCCATGGCGCGTCGGTCCCTTTCGCCCCGGGCGCGGGCCTAGGGCAGGCTGAGCTGGCGCAGTTGCTGGGTGGCCTCCACCAGGCGGTCGGCGGCGCGATCCACCTCCGCCTCGGTGGTGAAGCGGCCCAAGCCAAAGCGCAGCGAGCTCTGGGCCTCGTCTTCGCTCAGCCCAATCGCCAGCAGCACGTGGGAGGCGTTGCGGGCGGCCGAGCTGCAGGCCGAGCCCGACGACACCGCAATCTCTTGCACGCTCATCATCAGCGCCTCCGCCTCCACCCCACTGAAGGTTAGATGAAGATTGTGCGGCACCCGTTGGGCCAGGCTGCCGTTGACCGTCACCCCCTCCAAACGGCTGAGGATGCGGTCGCGCAGGCGGTCGCGCAGGCGCGCCAGCCGCGGGCCCTCTTCCGCCAGGTCCTGGCCCGCCACCGCGGCGGCCTCGCCCAGGCCGACGATGCCGGGCACGTTCAAGGTGCCCGAGCGCAGGCCGCGCTCGTGGCCGCCGCCGTCGAGCTGGCAGCTCAGGCGGGTGCCCAGGCGGACATAGAGCGCGCCCACCCCCTTAGGGCCATACATCTTATGGCCGGAGAGGGAGAGCAGGTCCACCTGCCAGCGGCGCACGTCCACCGGAATCTTGCCCACCGCCTGGGTGGCGTCGCTGTGGAAGAGCACGCCGCGGGCGCGGACGAGGGCGCCGATCGCCTCCATGTCTTGCACCACGCCGATTTCGTTGTTGACGGCCATGATGCTGACCAGCACGGTCTCGGGGCGGAGGGCCGCCTCCAGCTCGGGCAGGCGGATGCGGCCGTCGCGATCCACGCCCAGGCGGGTGACGGCGAAGCCGTCCTGCTCCAGGCGCAGGCAGGGATCGAGCACGGCGTGGTGCTCGATGGCGGTGGTGACAACGTGCGCCGGGCGGCCGCGATGGAGCTCGCCCACCCCCTTGATGGCCAGGTTGTTGCTCTCGGTGGCGCCGCTGGTGAAGACCATCTCGCGCGCCTCGGCGCCGATGAGGGCGGCAAGCTGGGCGCGGGCGCGCTGCACCGCCTTGGCCGCCGCCCATCCGAAGGCGTGGCTGTTGCTGGCGGGGTTGCCGAACTGCGTGGTGAAGTAGGGCTCCATCACCTGCCACACGCGCGGGTCCACTGGCGTGGTGGCGTGATAGTCGAGGTAGATCGGGGTGGGCGGCATAACACTTCCCCTTTTAGAATACCCGCTAGAGCAGGCCGGTGGAATCGGGGGCGGGCGGCGGCGGCTCGGCTGACGGGTCGGTCGGGGGCCCGGGCGGCGGGGGCTGGGGCGGCGGCGAGGCCAGCGCGGGTGGCGGCGCGGGCGCGGCGGGCGGGGCTTGGTTCAACAGCCAGAGTTGCTGGTTGAGGCGCAGGCAATAGCCCACCCACAGCCAATAGGGCAGCAGCCAGAGCCAGGCGGCGCCGGGCGCGGCCGCCGAATAGAGCGCGGTCAGGGTGATGGCGCACCACAGCAGCCAGCCCAGGGCGACGGCCTGGCCCAGCCGCCGCCGGCCAAACACGGCCGCGGGCCAGAGGGCGTTGAGGCCCAACTGCAGGCCATAGAGCATCAGGGCGATGGGGTCGGCGCCGGCCTGCCACTGCCGCCAGATCAGCCAGCCGGCGACGCCGGTGCAGATCGCCACCAGGGCCCAGAGCTGGGAGAAGACCCACTCGGGGGGATAGCCCGCCGGCTTGCGCAGCCCCTCGTACCAGGCCTCGGTGGCGGGGCCGTGCTCGGCCAATTGCCCGCCCAGCCCGGCGAGGGCGAAGTTCACCGCCACAAACAGCAGGAGCATCCAACCCATCTCAGCGTTGAAGGTCATGGCCGAGTTCGCTTCCCAACCCCAGGGGAGCGCGCGGTGCTAGTGTTGGATGCCCGCACCGCGCGCGTCCTAGCCACCATTTTGCTCTATGGGCTGGCGCTGGCGTTCGTTTATTTGGCCTGGCGGACGCTGGCCGCGTTCCTGTTCGCCATCCTGTTCGCCTATTTGCTGGAGCCGGTGGTGGCGGGGCTGCAGGCGCGGCTGCGGCTGGGGCGGGCGGGCGCGGTGGCGCTGCTCTATGCCGGGCTGGCGGGGGCGGGGGGCACCTTCCTGTTTTTCCTGGGGCCGGCGATCGTGCAGCAGGCCAGCCGGCTCTCCCAGCTCCTGCCCCAGCTCTCGGGGCGCATCGCCAGCGGCGAGATCGTGCGCCAGATCGGCAGCCAGCGCGGCTGGAGCCTGGAGACGCAGTTGCGGCTGGAGAGCTTCGTCGCCGCCCACCACCTGGCGATTGGCCGCTGGGAGCAGGCGCTGCTGGCCGAGGTCGGTCGGCTGGCGGCCAACGCCTCCTGGGTGGCGCTGATCCCCATCCTTGCCATTTTCTTCCTGGTCAGCGGCGGGCGCTTCGCCGAGGCGCTGGTGGAGCAGCTCGACCGCCGCCGCCAGCGCGCCCTGGTGCGGGAGCTGCTGCGGGACGTGCACGATGTCTTGGCCAGCTACATCCGGGCGCAGATCACGCTGACGGCGCTGGCGCTGGGCGTCTACCTGCTGGGCTTCGAGCTGCTGCGCCTGCCCTACGCCATCGCCCTGGGGGTGGTGGCGGGGCTGTTGGAGTTCATCCCGGTGGTGGGGCCGCTGACGGCGGCGGCGATCGTGTTGGGCACCGCCTTTCTGCTCGGCTATCCCGCGCTGCTGGGGCTGCTGGTGTTCCTGGGGGTGTGGCGGCTGGTGCAGGACTACTTCAACTCGCCCCGCATCATGGGCGGGCAGGTGCAGTTGCACCCGCTGGCGGTGCTGTTTGGCGTGTTCGCCGGGGCGGAGATGGCGGGGGTGGTGGGGGTCTACCTCTCCGTGCCGGCGATGGCCACGCTGCGCGTCGTCTGGCTGCGCTGGCGCAGCTACCAGGGGGCGGTGGCGCCGGAACCGGAGCGGCCCAACTGAAGCCGGGGCGCGCCGCCGCGCTCCAGCCACACCGCCTCGGCCAGGGCGCGCGCGTAGCCGGCGGGGGTGCCGATGTCCCAGTAGTGGGTGCCCTGGCGGTCGAAGCTGACGGGATGGCCGGCCTCGATCCAGGCGTTGAGCAGATGGCCGAGGTACTGGTCCTGGGCGCCGCGGCGGCGCCAAAGCCGCTCCAGCGCCAAGAAGTCGCGCCCCGGGGCGGTGATGGCGCCCCACACCCGGCGGCAGGCGTCGCCGGGGCGCTTGACCTCGATGCGCGCCACCCGTTCCTCCCCGGCGGGCTCGACTGCGTCAAATTCCTCAGGGTGGGCCACCGGAAAGGTGATGAGATGGACGCCGTCGCGCTGTCCGTTCTGGAAGGCGGTGCGCGGATACCAGACGGTGTCGGGCAGGCCGAGCAGCACCGGCTCGTCCGGCCGCACCAGCTGGGCGGCGCGGAAGACGGCGTCGCAGAGCCCCGCCGGGCGCGGCTGCACCGCAAAGAACAGCTTGCCCGCCGGCCCGCGCCCGCCGAAGTAGCGCAGCAGGTCGGGCTTGTCGGCCGCCACCACCAGGCAGATGCGCTCGGCCCCGGCCAGCCACATGCGCTCCAGCAGGAAGTCGGCGACGGCGCGCAGGCCGCCGCCGGCGGGCTCGCCGCCGGCGGGGGCCAGCCCCAGCGGCAGCAGTTCCTTTGACCCGCCCAGCGGCTGCAGGCGGGCGGCTTGGCCGGCGGCGGGCACAATTCCCAGCATCTGGGTGATGCAGAGTGCTGGGCCGGATGCGGGGGTTGTCCCTCCGCGAATTCTCCTTGCAATTGCCGCGGGTTGGGACTATTGATGGAAATTAAGGTTTGGGTGGGAGGTTGTGCAATTCAATGGCTCCTGTCGCGGCGGCTCCGCCGCTGGTGCTGACCATAGCCGGGTTGGATCCCACCGCGGGCGCGGGCGTCGCCGCCGACCTCAAGACCATCGCGGCCAACCAGGCCTATGGCTTGGTTTGCGTGGCGGCGCTGACGGTGCAAGACTCCCGCGGCACGCACTCCTACCAGCCGGTGCCCGCCGCCTGGCTGGAAGAGCAATTGCAATGCCTGCTCAACGACCTGCAGCCGCGCGCGGTCAAGATCGGCATGCTGGGCAACCGCGCCAACGTGGAGGCGGTGGCCCGGCAGCTGGAGCGGCACCGCGTCCCCTGGGTGGTGCTCGACCCGGTGCGCCGTGCCACCGGCGGCGCGCCGCTGATGGATGACGCCGGCTGGGCCCACCTGCAGCGCCGCCTGTTCCCGCTGGCCTCGGTGATCACCCCCAACCTGGACGAGGCCGAGGCGCTCACCGGCCTCACCTTGTCCAAGCCCGCCGACATGGAGCAGGCGGCGGTGCAGTTGCGCGCCCTGGGGCCGCGCTATGTGGTGGTGAAGGGCGGACACTGGGAGCGCCCGGTGGACCTGCTCTACGACGGCGAAAAGTGCTACACCCTGGCCACCGACCGGGTGCGCAACCCCAACACCCACGGCACCGGCTGCACCTTCTCCGCCGCCCTGGCCGCCAACCTCGCCCACGGCAAGCAGGTGCTGGACGCGGTGGTGCAGGCCAAGGCCTACCTCAACGCCGCGCTGAAGCAGTCCTACGCCATCGGCGGCGGCCCCGGACCGCTCAACCACCTCTACCGCCTGCAGGAGGCCTCGCCCTCGCGCAACGTGGACCCGGCGCCGCTGGCGGAGTTCACCACGCGCTAGCTTTGATTGGCGCGGGCCCCAGCGCGCCTGCGGCGCGCGTCCCGCTTATGCTCGCGCCGACTTGGGGACCCAGTGGCCCCAAGTCGGCGCTGCGCCTCTAGCCCGCATTTCTCACCACCTCCGTCGCGAAATGTGCGAGAAGCCGCGCCGGCAAGGCGCGCGCCGTTCAGCGCGCGGAGGCGTACTTGAACAGTACGTCGAGCACGCTGGACGGCGCGCAACGCAGCCGGAGCGTGCT
>DATKSZ010000090.1:0-14299 GCA_035531375.1 Terriglobales bacterium
TCGTCGCCAACGCCCTCAACGGCCGCATCACCGCCACCGTCGCCCAGCTCGACCCCTCCAAGCCCAGCGCCTTCAGCTCCCTCAACGGCACCATTGACGTCACCCTCCCCGCCGACGTCCACTGCAACCTCCGCCTCAAGACCGACCACGGCGACATCTATATGGACGACGGCTTCAACTTCCAGGCCGCCCCCGCTCCCTCCAAGTCCGGCCAGGGCCAGCGCAACGCCCAGGGCATGTACAAAGTCCAGCTGGATCGCACCACCTACGGCACCCTCAACGGCGGCGGCCCCGAGATCCGCATCTCCAACTTCAACGGCAACATCTACCTCCGCAAAGCCAAGTAGCCGGCAAACCCGGGCACACGGCAAAGGGGCCAGGGAACCGCCTTCGCGCTGTTCGCCTGGCCCTTTTTTCCTGAAGCAGCATCTACGGCACGGCCCGAAAACAGGGCGATTGTCCCCCACGGCGCGGATCTACCCTGGGGCTATGCGGACCATGCTGGATCTCCCCGAGGGCCTGGTGGAAGAGGCCTGCAAACTGCTCGGCCTCAAGTCAAAGTCTGAGGCCGTCGTGCTCTCGCTCAAGGAACTCCTCCGCCGCCGCCGCATCGAGGATCTAAAGTCCCTGATGGGCAAGGTGAACCTGGAAATTGATCTGCCGGCCTCCCGCCGCCGCCCATAATCTGCGTGGACACGTCGGTTTGGATCGCGGCCTTCCGGGACCCCAACCAGTCCGTTGGGCGTCACCTCCAGGTTCTTCTCGACGACGACGAAGTCCTGTTGCCGATCCCGGCGCGCATCGAGTTGCTCGCCGGCGCCAGTGCAAAGCAGCAGAACAGGCTCCGCGCCGACCTCTCCGCCCTGCCCGCAGCCATGCCCGCGGACGCCACCTGGCACCGCATCGAGGCCTGGCTGCCGCGCGCCGCAGCGGCGGGGGAGCGCTTCGGCTTTGCCGATCTGCTCATCGCCGGACTGGCCGCCGACCACGAGGCCGCGCTCTGGAGCCTTGACCAGGACTTTGTCCGCATGGCGCGGCTCCGCTTCTTGCGACTGTACGATTGCGCCGCCTGAGCAGCGGGCGGCCGCGCCGACCCGCAGGTTTGCTACCATACGCCCCATGCACACTTGGGCCTCCGCGGTCCTCGCCGGCGCACTGCTGTTGGCCGCGCCGGCGCAGCAAAGCGTCCCCACCCCCGCCCAAGACTCGACCTACAATGCAACCGTAGCGCCGGTGCGCCGCTCGCCCCCGGCGGCGGCACATCTGCTGCTGTCTCCGGGCGAGACGGTAGTCGCCCTAGACGTGGCCGCGCACGCCCCCATCGCTGCCGCCATCGTGGCCGCCGCCGCCGGGCGTTATGAAGTCCGCCTCTGGGACGTGGCCCAAAACCGGAGCCGCACCGTCTGGCAGGCGCCGGCCGGAACCCGGCTCAGCGCCCTGGTTTGGGATCCCGCCGCCCCCACACCGGTGCTCTATCTGCTGGCGCGCAACGCAAGCCAGTCCCAACTTTTGAAACTGGCGCAGGCGAATCCGCGCTGGGCGGCCACCACGCTCTTTGCCTCCCCCCCCGAGCTCCGCCGCCTCGTCATCAGCCCGCGGCCCTTCGACGGCAAGCTGCGGCTCTACTTTGGCCAGCGCAAGCCCGACGGCAGCTACCGCACTCTCTCCATCACCGCCCAGGGCACGCGCCTGTATCAGCTCATCGGGCCCAAGTCCACGCGCATCAAGATCAACGATCCCAATATAGGCGGCCAGCCCACCTCCATACCGGCGCCCTCCGCCCTCCCGGTCAGCTTCCATCCCGCAGGCAATCGGCTCCTCTGGGAAGACAGCCATGGCTGCTTCCAATCCTTGGTCTACGGCTTCAAGGACTGGAACGGGGTGCGATCGGTGGCGGGCGGCCGGCTCTGCGGCGGCGGCTGGCTGGCGCCCACCCCCAATGGCCTCGGCCTGTTGGCCTGGCACCCCGGCACCGCAGGCGTGACCCTCTACCTCGACCACGCCCAGATCGCCCAACCGCAAGCCACGGCCGACCGGTTCCTGTTGCCACCAGCCTCCGTGCCCGACGGCCGCGGCATCGTCGGCGCCGTTCAAGTGGGAGCGCGCCAAGCGCTCGCCTATGTGCCCATCCAAGTGCCGCTGGCCGACGTCGCCAATGCCTGGATGTTTGCCACCACCCCTTCCGATCGGCGCCACTTCATCCACGACGCCGGCCTCTTCCGCCCCTACGCTGGCACCTCGCCCACCAACAACGACCAGCTCTATTCTCTTTACGACAGCGAGCTCTACCTCTGCGGCGGCCTCGATGAAGAGATCCCCACCCGTCCCTATCTGGTCACCACCGACCTGATCTGGGAGGTCTACGGCGCCGCCTACCACGGCCTCTTCACCATCACCGAACGCCAGCAGGCCATTCCCGCCTTCTGGCGCTTCGTCGCCGCCGCCCGCGCCGCCCTGCAGCGCGAACACCCCCAAAGCCCCTGGAACGCCGTGTTCGCCACCATCGGCGCGCTGCGGCATCCGCCGCCGCATCCCACCGGCGAGGTGGCGCGCATCCTGCAGGCACCGGGCGGCCTCATGCAGCAGCCGCAGTTCCTGCGCCCGATGGATTACAGCCAGCTCCGCCCCCGCGGCTTTTACACCACCGACCCCGGCCTGCGGAGCTACTTCCGCGCCTTTCGCTACCTCACCCAAGTGGCGGCGTTGCCCCGCAATTTGGATGACCTTGCCAGCTTGCCCCCCGCGGTCAAACGCTTGGCGCGCGCCTGGATCGCCGCCTACGCCCCTTTTATCGCGCCTCCGCGCCAACCTTTGGTCTGGGAGAACGCCGCCGGTCAGCACCCGCCCGCCTACGCCGCCCACCCCAGCCCGCGCGCCAGCGTCTTCCCTCTTTCCTGGGGATTCGACAACGAAGTCCTCGACTCCACCGTCTACCACCGCGACTGGCCCCCCGCTGAGCAGATCACCGGCGCCAACGGCCCCCGCCTCTTGCCCAGCGGGCTCGATCTGGCCGATGCTCTCGGCAACCACCTGGCCGCCAGCCTCTTGCAGCCGCAATTGCGAGAGTATGGACGGCTCGGCCCCGTGCTGGGGCGCCTCCGCCAGGCGCTGTCGCAGGCCGCACCCGGTGCGGGCCAATTCTATGGCCAGTGGCTGGCAGCCCTCAAGGCGCAATGGGCACCGACCGCACCCATCCCCGGAACCGCCAGCAGCGCGCTCTGGGCCCGCAAGCGGCTGCAGACCGGCTTGGCCTCCTGGGCCACCCTCCGCCACACCACCATTCTGGTCAACGACGAGAGCGCCGCCGAGTGCGGCGAGGGTGGGTTCGAAGAGCTCGCCACCACGCCCCCGCGCGGTTACGTCGAGCCCGACCCCGCTACCTTTGGCGCCATGGCGCAACTGTTCGATAGCGCCGCCGCGCTGGTCGCCGGCGGCACCGCCGCTTGGCCCAGCCTCGGCAGCCAGCAGTCCGCCGAAGACCTCATCGCCGACGGCCCGCTGCGGCAGGGCATTCTGGAACGCCTGCGCGACGCCGCCGCCACCGCCCGCAACTTCCAAGCCATCGCCACCAAGGAGCTGCGCGGCCAACCGCTCACCCCCGCCGACTACCTCGCCATCCTCTACGCCGGCCGCGCCGGCGAATACAATTTCCTCGTCTTCAAGAGCCTGGCCAACCCCCACTACGCCCTCTCCATCCCCGACCCTCTGCCCAAGATCGCCGACGTCGCCGGAAAGCCCCCCTTCGGCTACTTGTCCGCGGCGGTGGGACCGGCCATGGAATGGGACCAGATCGTCCCCTACTTCGGCCGCCGCGAAATCGTCAAGGGCAGCGTCTATTCCTATTACGAGTTCCCCTCGCCCATTCCACTCACCGACCAACAGTGGCGCGCGGCCTTGGCGCAACAGCAGCCACCCAGCTGGATCGCCCCCTACCTCGTCCCCAACCGCTTGCAATGCCCCGCCCCCTCGCCCTATTGATGGCCGCGGCCCTGCTGCCGTTCGCCTGGGCGGGCGCGCCAGCGCCGCGGCCTGCGCCAACGCCGCCGTCCGCCGTAAAGCTGGTCTTCACCGGCGACATCCTGCTCGCCCGCCAAGTCGCGGTCGAGATGCGCTTCCGCCGCGCCTCGCCCTGGACGCAGATCGCCCCCGTCCTGCACCAAGCCGACTGGTCGCTGGGCAACCTCGAGGGCGCCGTCGGCGACGCCCACGCCTGCCTGCCCGCCCGCCGCTTGCACGACGGCCACCCCGATCTCAGCCCCTGCTTTGCCGTCGCCCCTTCTGCCATCGCCCCGCTGCGCGCCGCCGGCTTCGCCGCCATCGGCATCGCCAACAACCACAGCCGCGACCTGGGCGCGCCCGGCGTCGCCGCCACCCGCCGCGCGCTCGCCGCCGCCGGGCTCGAACCGCTCGCCTTCTCCAATTCGCCTGTCTTCGTCACCGTCAAGGGCGTGACCCTCGGCCTCGTCGCCCTCGACGCCATCCCCGCCCGCGACGGCGCTCAACAGACCATCCCCTCGCCCCAGCTCGCTCGCAAGCTCCGCCTGGCGCGCGCCCTCTCCAATCTGGTGGTGGTCTATATCCACTGGGGCACTGAGCTGCACGACTGGCCCAGCGGCGCGCAGCAGCGCCAAGCCGCCTGGCTCGTCGCCCAAGGCGCCGACCTCGTCGTCGGCTCCCATCCCCACGTGGTCGAGGCTCCCGCCTGCGTCCAGGGCAAGCCCGTCTTTTACTCGCTCGGCAACCTGCTCTTCGATCAGAAATTCGCCGCCACCCGCATCGGCATGCTCGCCGTCTGCGATATCCGCCACCATCGTCTCGCTTGCACCGCCCGCCGCACCGCCCCGCCCGCCCATAGCTTCTTCCCCGCGCCCTTCGGCGACGATGCCGCCGCCGATCGCACCCTCGCCGCCTGCCGTCCCCGCCTGCACCCCACTCTGGAAGTGGCCGGCGATCACCTCCTCCAGGCCGGCGTGACCGCCCACGGCGAACGCATCCTCGCCGCCGCCGGCCCCGGCGGCCACCGCCTTTGGACGGCGCGGCCCACCGAACTGCTCAGCCTCGAACCCGCCTCGTTCGCCCCCGCCAACACCCCCACCCCCCCGCCCGTGCTCTTCACCCTCGAGCGCCATCCCTCGCCCCTCGACGGCGAGGACTCCGTCCGCCCCTACGTCTACCAGCTCGGCCCCGCCGGCCCCATCGCCCGCTGGCGCGGCACCGCCCTGGCTTGGCCCCTGCTCGACGCCCGCGTCCTGCCCACCGCCCCCGCCACCCTCTGCGCCCTCCACCGCACCGACTCCTTCCTCATGCCCAACCCCAAAGCCAAAGGCTTCCGCATCGCCGCCTACCGCTGGGATGGCTTCGGCTTCGCCGGCCTCCACGACCCCGCCGTGCTAGCCCAATGCCGCACCCTCCTCACCCCTGAAGAGACCTTCCCCCCACCCCTCAACTAGCACCCCGAACCCCCACGGTTGCCGCCCAGTCCCCTGTCCACTGTCCACTGTTCCCTTGTAGCCGGCAGCCAACCCCCTTCGCTTTCCCTTCGCTCCCGGCCTACAATAGCCCCATGCCCCGCCCCGCCCTCGCCGAGCTCGATTCCGGCCCGGCGGTGAACTGGCTCTTCCTCGACCTCAACGCCTATTTCGCCTCGGTCGAGCAGCAGGAGCGCCCCGAGCTGCGCGGCCGCCCCGTCGCCGTCGTCCCGCTGGTCACCCCCAACACCGTCTGCATCGCCGCCAGCTACGAGGCCAAGCCCTTCGGCGTCAAGACCGGCGTCAAGGTCAAGGACGCCCAGCGCCTCTGCCCCGCGCTCGCCCTGGTCGAGGCCCGCCCCCAGCTCTACGTCCGGTACCACCACGCCATCCTCGAGGCGGTCGAGACCTGCCTCCCCATCGCCGCCGTGATGTCCATTGACGAGGCCGCCTGCCGCCTGCTCGGCCAAGAGCGCTGGCTGCCCAACGCCCTGAAGCTGGCGCAGGCGGTGAAGCAGGCCGTGCGCGGCGTGGGCGAGACCCTGCGCTGCTCTGTCGGCCTCGCCCCCAGCCGCTACTTGGCCAAAGTCGCCTCCGACATGCAGAAGCCCGACGGCCTCACCACGCTGCTCGCCGAGGATCTGCCCCAGGCGCTCTATCGCCTGCAGCTCAGCGACCTCCCCGGCATCGGCCCCCGCACCGACGCCCGCCTGCGCACCCGCGGCCTGGCCAGCGTCGAGCAGCTCTGCTCTCTCACCCGCCCGCAATTGCGCCAGGCTTGGGGAAGCGTCTGGGGCGAGCGCCTGTGGGATTGGCTGCGCGGCCTCGACTACGAGGAGCCCGCCACCGTGCGCAAGAGCCTCGGCCGCCAGCACGTGCTTGCCCCCGAGCTCCGCACCCCCGAGCGCGCCTTCACCGTGGCGCAAAAGCTCTTGCACGAGGCCGCCGCCGAGCTGCGCCGCCAGGCCCTGTGGGCCGGCGGCCTCGGCCTGGCGGTCAACTTTCTCGACGACCGCGGCCAGCGCCCCACCGGCCCTTGGGTCAACCGCCCCTCCTGGAAAACCGAGGCCCGCTTCGAGGACTGCCGCGACATCTTCACCCTGCAGGCCCACCTCCGCCGCCTGTGGGAGGCCTGCCCGCCGCGCCCGCCCATTCTGGTCTACGTCTGGCTCTTCGCGCTCTCGCATGAGCAGACCCGCACGCCCACCCTCTTTCCCGCCGAAGCCGACCCCCACACCCGCGCCCCCGCCGCCGCCACCCAAGCCATGGACGCCCTCAACCGCCGCTTCGGCTCCCACACCGTCTACCCCGGCTCCCTCCACGCCGCCCGCGGCGCCGCCCCCCGCCGCATCGCCTTCAAGCACGTCCCCAAGCCGGAAGAGTGGTGATGCTAACCCGCCGCGTCCAAGCCCGCCGCCCGGGCCAGCTTCGCTTGGCGCAGATCATAGGTCCAGAAGCGATCCGCCCCCAGCTCCAACGCCGCGGCGACGTGCAAGCTGTCGAGGGTGCGGATCGGCAGACGCGCGCCATAGCGCCGGGCCAGCATCGTGCAAACCTCGAATGCGGTCTCCGGCAAATCCGTCAGCGACCAAACGCCCATCTGACAGTCGCTGGCGAACGCCTCGGAGACCTCCCCGGCCTCCCGCAAACTGATGAACTTCAGGAACACGTGTTGCGCCACCGCATGCGCCCACTCCGCCCGATGCAGCGGAGTGGCCCAAAGTCCGGACTTCTCCGCCACCCGCTTCTGGACCTCAGCCGTGCGCGCCTCCGGCAGATAGAAAGACACAAAGACGCTGGTGTCCGCGTAGGTCAATAGCGCGAGCCCTTCCGCTCCTGCAGCAACAGCTTGCTCCCAGGAAGCCGGCGGGCGCCAAAAATCGCCCGCGTGCGGGCGGCAAAATCGGGCAATTCGCCCTTGGCCGCTCCCGTCGTCGGCACGATGCGCGCCAACACCTGGTTGCGCTCGCGCAACTCCACCGACTCCCCGGCCCGCAGCCAACTTTTGAGCTGCCGTGTGTTTCGCAATTCGCGCAGATTGATCGAGGGCATGAACCCAATGTGCCACAAAATGTGGCACATTGGCAAGCGCCCCCTAGTGCGGCCAGAGCCACAGGAACACAAAGGCGGTGATGAGGGCATAGAGGAAGCCGTCCACCGTCGCCTTCACCGTGATCGCCCACGAGCGCCGATACCAGATGGACATCTGCCACAGCGCCGCCACGTAGCTCAAAAACGCCGCCAGCGCGACCACATGAAACCGGACGTGGAAGTCGGCGCCGGCGCCCAGCCCGCTGACCGCCGCCACCAGCGCGGCAAAGCCGCTGACCACCAAAACGTAGACGAACCAAAGCGCCAAATTGCGGCCCATGCCCGTGGCGCCCGGGGGGAAGATGGTGAACACCGCCACCGGGCCGCGCTTGATCCTTTCCTGGAACGCCGGCGCGCTCAACTCCCCACGACTGTCAGGCCGCGGCACCATGTAGTCGCCCGGCCTCAGCCCCAGCGGCCGCAGCGCATCCAGCACCGCGTCCTCGTTGGCCAGCTTGGGGAAGTCGCTCTTGTGCCACGGCAAGAGCATGTGGATGACGGAGCTGGCGACAAACACCAGCACTGCGGCGGCGAGAATCGGAAGACACCAGCCAAGCAACATGGACACCTCCCGGAATTTTCGAATCCAGCATACTCCCCAGTGCCCGCTGACAACGATTAGAGCAAAATCAGCCCTGGTGTAGCCCATATCGCCGGTCGCCTGCGGCTTTTCCATCAGGAAAAGCCGCACGTGCCCGCCCGGCAGTCGGGCTAAGCGACGCTGTTTTTGCTCTACGCTCCTGCGCCGCGGGAGGGCGTGGCGCTTGCCCCCGCCCGCGGCCGGCAGAGCGGGTAGAGCGGATAGGTCAGGAACACCGCCGCCGCCGTCCACGCCAGCATCTTCTCGCCCGACAGCAGGATCACCGCCACGCAAAACACCATCGCCGCGAAGGCGTAGGCGCGGTCGTGGCGGAACGCCTCCGGCGCCTGCGCGGCATAGTGCCACACCGCCAGGCAGGCGTAGATATAGAGCAGCAGCATCAAGATCACCGAAATCGAGATCAGCTCGCCAAACTGCTCGCCCAGCGTCGGCGACACCGTGGCAAACACCCCCACCGTCATCAGCACCCCGGCGATCGCCAGGTTCGCCGCCGGCAGCCCCTGCCGGTTGAGCCGCGCGAAGATGCGCGGAAACACCCCCCGCTCCGCCCCCGCCTGCCCCGTCTGCGCCGTCACCAGGATCCAGCCGCCCAGCGAGCCCGCCGCCTTCACCAGCGCCATCAGCGCCACCAGCGCCCCCGCCGCCGGCCCGAACAGCAGCCGCACGGCGTCGGCGAACGGCGCCGTGGACCGCACCAGCGCCGCCGCCGGAATCATCCCCATCAGCAGGCTGGTCGAGGCCAAATAAATGGCGGCGGCGATCAGCACCCCATAGAGCGTCGCCCGCGGCACGTTGCGGCTGGGGTTCGCCACCACGGCGGTGGCGATCGAGGCGCTCTCCACCCCGGCAAACGCCCAGAACATCAGCACCAGCGACGGCGGCAGCGCCTCCAGCGCCGGCTTGCCGCTCACGTTCCATGACTGCAGAAACAGCGCCGGATGGAAGCGCCACCAGCCCCCCAGCACCACGATCGCAATCGGCACCAGCCCGGCGAACAGCGCCACCGACTCCACCTGGCACACCAGCCGCGGGCCCAGCAAGTTCAGCAGCGTGAACCCCCAGATCATCGCCACCGCCGCCACCGCCAGCGGCCACGGCGCCGCCATCCCGGGAAAAAAGCTGGCCAGATACCCCACCGCCGCCACCGCCACCGCGATGTTGCCCGTCCAGCACGACACCCAGTAGAGCGAGGTCGCCTGAAACCCCATGTAGGGCCCCAGCGCCTCGGCGGCGTAGGCGCACGCCCCCCCCGGCTCGGGCGCATGCCGCCCCAGCCGCCCCAGCACCCGCGCCACCAGCAGCGCCCCGCCCGCCGCGATCAGCCAGCCCACGCTGGTCATGCTGCCGAATTGCGCCAGCGTCGCCGGCAGCAGAAAGATCCCCGAGCCCACCATGTTGCTGGTGACCAGCATGGTGGCCAAAAACAGCCCGATTTTGCGCTCCTGGGCCATCCCCGCCTACGATCCTTGCGATAGTACCGCGGGGAACCAGCCCCAAGCTCCTGGGCCGCCGCTCCGGCGCCAGCCGCCATCCCGGCCGCTCACAGCCCCGTCATGCGCTGCAAATGCTCCGGATAGCGGTCGCCCAGTACCGAAATTTTCGCAGCCGCGCCGCCGATGGCGCTTAGATCCTCCGCCGTGAGCTCGATGGCGGCCGCGCCGATGTTCTCCTCCAGGCGCGACAACTTCGTCGTGCCCGGAATCGGTGCGATCCACGGCTTCTGCGCCAGCAGCCAAGCCAGGGCCATCTGCGCCGGGGTCGCCCCCTGGTGCCGGGCAAGATCGCCGAGCACCGCCACCATCGCCTGGTTCGCCTTCAGCGCCTCGGGCGTGAACCGCGGCAGCGTGCTGCGGAAATCGTTGCTGGCAAACTTGGTGTTCTCGTCCATCGCTCCGGTGAGGAAGCCTTTCCCCAGCGGGCTGAACGGAACCAATCCAATGCCCAGCTCCTCCAGCGTGGGCAGCACCTCCACCTCCGGCGCCCTCCACCAGAGCGAGTACTCGCTCTGCAGCGCCGCCACCGGCTGCACCGCGTGCGCGCGGCGGATGGTCGCGACGCCCGCCTCGGAAAGGCCGAAATGCCTCACCTTGCCCTGCTGGATCAACTCCTGCACCGCCCCCGCCACCTCTTCGATCGGCACCTTCGGATCCACCCGATGCTGATAGAAAAGGTCAATGGCGTCGGTCCGCAGGCGCCGCAGCGACGCCTCGGCGACGGCCTGGATGTGTTCCGGCCGGCTATCCAATCCCACCCAGCCCGGCCCTCCGTCGGGCTTGAGCTCAAACCCGAACTTGGTGGCGATCACCACCTGGTCGCGAACCGGCGCCAACGCCTCGCCCACCAGCTCTTCGTTGGCGAAGGGGCCATAGACCTCGGCGGTGTCAAAAAACGTAACCCCCCGGTCCACCGCCGCGCGCAGCAGCGCCACCATCTCCCCGCGGTCCTTCGCCTCCCCGAAGGCGAAGCTCATGCCCATGCAGCCCAAGCCCAGAGCCGAGACCTCGAGGCCGCTTTTCCCCAGAGTGCGCTTTTGCATCGCACCTCCTGGTTCCATTAGAGCAAATCCAGCCCGGGTGTGGCCCGACCGGCTTGTCCCGCTGCCGCCGCCCGCCCTACTCCCCCCGCAGCGCCTGGCTCGGATCCAGCCGGCTCGCCCGCCACGCCGGCAGCCAGCACGCCGCCAGCCCCACCGCCCCCAGCCCCGCCAGCACCACGCCAAAGGTGGCGGGATCGCTGGGCGAAACCCGGTACATCAGCCCCCTGAGCAGTTGCCCCGCTCCCAGCGCCCCCAGCGCCCCCAGCCCCAGGCCCACCGCCGCCGGACGCATCCCTCCCGCCACCACCAGCCCCAGGATGGCGCCCCGGTCCGCCCCCAGCGCCATGCGCAGCCCGATCTCGCCCGTGCGCTGCGCCGTGGTATAGGCCACCACGCCATAGATCCCCAGCGCCGCCAGCAGCAGCGCCAGCCCACCGAACCCCGCGATCATCTCCAGCGCCAGCCGCCGCTGCGCCACCGACTGCCGCAGCACCTCCGCCAGCGGCCGGCCCTCCACCACCGGCACGGTCGCATCCAGCCCCCACACCGCTTGCTCGATCTGCCGCTGGATCGCCGCCGGCGCCAGCCCGCTGCGCACCACCAGCGTCGCGGCGGAGCCCGGCTCCAGCGTGTAGGGCAGGTATACCTCCGGCGTTGCCGCCTGGTCCAGGCCGTATTGGTGCACGTCCTCCACCACCCCCACCACCTGCGACCACGTGCCCAAGTCGGTGGGGCTCACCGGCATGCGGATCGCCTTGCCCAGCGGGTTCTGCCCCGGCCACAGCTTGCGCGCCAGGCTCGCGTCCACGATGGTGGCGGCGGTGGGATGGGACATATCGCCGGCGCCGAACAGCCGCCCCCGCAGCAGGTGGATGCCCATGGCGGCGAAGGTGCCGGGGCTGACGAAATAGGTGTCGTAGATGGCATCGGCCTTCGCCACCGCCGCCGGCGTCGTGACCGGCGGATCGAGCGTCATGTAGGGTCGGGTGTCGTAGTTGTTGGGGTCGAGCGGCAGCACGCTGACCAGCCCGGCGGCGACGATCCCCGGCTGCGCCGCCAGCCGCTCCAGCACCCGCCGCGCGAAGCCGTTCTCGGCGGCGGCGCTGCGGTAGCCCGGCCCGGACAGCACGAAGCGGGCGCTGTAGGCCCCCTGCGCATCAAATCCGGGCGAGACCTCCAGCACCCGCACGAAGCTCTTCAGCACCAGCCCCGCGCCCACCGCCAACACCACCGCCAGCCCCATCTCCGCCGCCACCAGCATGCGCTGCGGCCCCGATCCGGCGATCGTTCCGCGGCTGCCGCGCAGTGCCTCCGCCGCCCCCGTCCGCGCCGACTGCAGCGCCGGCGCCAAGCCCACCAGCATCCCCGCCGCCAGGCTCAACCCGGCCGCGAACAGCAGCACCGTCGGATCGAGCCGCAGCTCCTGCAGCCGGGGCAGATCCGCCGCCGCCCACCGGCGCAGCCCCTGCAGCGCCACCCCCGCCAGCCCCATCCCCACCCCGCCCCCCAACAGCCCCAGCAGCGCCCCCTCGGCCAGCAACTGCCGCAGCAGCCGCGCCCGCCCCGCCCCCAGCGCCGCCCGCACCGCCATCTCCCGCTGCCGCAGCGCCGCCCGCGCCAGCAGCAGGTTGGCCAGATTCGCGCACACCGCCAGCAGCACCATCCCGGTCGCCCCCAGCAGCAGCCACAGCAGCCCGCTCACCCTCCCCACCACGCTCTGCCGCAGCGGCGCCACCGCCACCGTCGCGTCCGGCGGCATCTCGTTGGGGTAGCGCCGCGCCAATTGCGCCTCGATCGCGTCCATCTCCTGCCGCGCCGCTCCCACCCCCACCCCCGGCGCCAGCCGCCCGATCGCCTCCAGATGCTGGCACGCCCGGCAGGCCGCCGCCACCGTGGCGTCATACCCGATCGGCGTCCAGATCTCCGCCCCCGGCCGGAACGGCTCCATGTCCAGCTCCGCCGGCATCACCCCCACGATCTGATAGCCCTGGTGGTTGATCTGCAGGCTCCGCCCCACCACCCCCCGCTCCCCGCCAAACTGCCTCCGCCAGAAGCCGTAGCTCAGCAGCACCTCGTGGTTGCGCCCCGGCTGGTCTTCCGCCGCGGTGAAGTTGCGCCCCAAGAGCGGCGCCACCCCCAGCGTCGGAAAAAAGTTGGCGCTGACGTGCTCGCCCACCAGCATCTGCGGCCGCGCCCCCCCGCTCATGGTCGGCGACCAGTCGAAGTAGGTCGCGATCGCGGCCAGCGCGCGCGAGTCCCGCTGCCAGTCCCGCGCCGTCAGCCAGCCCACGTTCTGCCCCCCCGCCTGCCGCCGCGAGGTCGAGGCCAGCGTCACCAGCCGGCTCGATTGCGGATAGGGCAGCGGCCGCAGCAGCACCGTCCGCACCACGCTGAACAGCGCCACGTTCAGCCCGATGCCCAGCCCCAGCGTCGCCACCGCCACCAGCGTGAACAGCGGGCTGCGGCGCAGCAGCCGCGCCCCGAAGCGCAGGTCGCGCCCCAGCGCCCGCAGGCCATATAGGTCCCCCGCCTCCCGCACCGCTTCCTTGGTCGCCTCCAGCCCCCCCAGCACCGCCGCCGCCTGCCGCGCACCCCCCGGCCCGCCCCGCCGCGCCGCCTCCTGCTCCAGGTGGAAGCGCAACTCCTCGTCCAGCTCCCGCTCCACCTGCGCCGACCGCGACAGATCCCGCCATCCCAGCCCCAGCCGCCGCATCCGGTCCCGCCACAAGGTCCGCGCCATTTCCGCCTCCGCTGGCTACAGTCTCTCCGCCGCCACGATGCCGCTCACCGCCGCCGCCAGCCGCTCCCACTGCATCACCTCGCGCTGCAGTTGCCGCTCCCCCGATCGCGTCAGGCGGTAGTAGCGCGCCCGCCGGTTGTGCTCCGACGCCGCCCACCCCGCCGCAATCCAGCCCTGCTGCTCCAGCCGCCGCAGCGCCGGATAGAGCGAGCCCTGCCCCACCTGCAAAACCTCCCCCGACATCTGCTGCAGCCGCTGCGCAATGCCGAAGCCGTGCATCTCCCCCAGCGCCAGCGCCTTCAAAATCAGCAGGTCCAGCGTCCCCTGCAAGAGATCGGTCTTGTCTTTGGCCATCGCACCCTTCTCCCCGACATTCGACATGAGCGTATCCCCCTCTCCTGTCGAATGTCAAGGGGGGGGCACTGCCGTCGCGGATTTTCCGCACAACCGTACCCCCGCCCGGGGCAAAAGCCGCATCTCACCCTCACGCCTTCCCAACGGTTGCGGCGTTGGGCTCGCCCCAGGGCGGCGCGGCAGCGGCAGCTCCCGCGTCGGCGCTTGAAAATCCACCCCCCCGTCGCGGCTCCACGGTGGACGCCCCTCCCGGCCCATCCAGGAGCCGCGCTCCGGCGAAACAGCAAAAGAGGAGGGCCAAACTGGAAAGGCTGGCCGTTTAGAATCAGCGGGTTCGCCCCAAAAAATCCAGATTTTGAAAACTGGTGGGTTGGAGTGCACCCCAAAACTGAGACACGAAAGTATGCGAGACTCGCGCAGTGAACGGCCGAACCCAGGAGGGGCAAGATGAAAAGGCCGAGGTACAAGACCGAGTTCAAGGCGTGGGTGATGCAAAGAATCGCAGTTCG
>DATKSZ010000091.1:0-2617 GCA_035531375.1 Terriglobales bacterium
TTCCATGACCGTCCCGAGCCTTGCCGCCCGCCGCCCCGGCCGGAATAATGGGGATTCCCATGGACGACCGACGCCAGCGCGCCCAAGAGCTCTTCGCCCGCGCCTACCAAGCCCAAATGCAGGGCGAGCTGCGGCACGCGGTGGATCTCTACACCGAATCCCTCGCCCTGTTCCCCACCGCCGAGGCCTACACCTTCCGCGGCTGGGCCTATTCCTTCCAGGGCGACTACTCCAAGGCGATCGAGGAGTGCCTGCGCGCCATCGAGCTCGACCCCGGCTTCGGCAATCCCTACAACGACATCGGCGCCTACCTGATCGAGCAGGGCCGCTTGGAGGAGGCGGTGCCCTGGCTGGAAAAGGCGGCCCAGGCGGAGCGCTACGACAGCCCCTGCTTCGCCCTCTTCAACCTGGGCCGCATCTACGAGCGCCAGCGCCAGCTCGGCAAGGCGCACGAACAGTACGAGAAGGCGCTCGCCAGCAACCCCCACTACGTCCCGGCGCAGCGCGCCCTCAAGCGCATCCGCGCCCAGTGGAACTAGCTCCAGGCCCCGCCTGCGGGTCCCCGCGCCGCCCCTTGGAAGGCCCCCAGCCGGCCGATCCCGCGCACCCGGCAAAACTCCGCCACATTCTGCCCGCTCTTCGCCTGCGCTTCGATCAGCTCCCGCCAATAGGCCCTCGCCACCTCGCCCTTGTGCTGTCGCATCCTGCGATCATGGCCGCGTTCTGACGCCAGCCACACGGTGCGCTTCATTCACCGCTCACGCTACTTCACCCAGCTGCTCACCAACCTCCCCTCGGCGCCAACCCAGCAGCTCTCCGACTGGCTCCCCGACGCCTGGAAGCTGCGCAATACCACGATCCTGCCCACCGCTTGAAGGTGCGCTTCAGACACCACTCACGCTCCTGGCCGTCCAGGGCATTTAGATACTCTTTTTACCGCGCCGCCGACGCTGGCGTGCACCCGCCGGCCCTCGGCATCGTAGACGTTAGTTGGCGGTGGCGCCGCCGTTGACGGCGACCAAGCGGTTTTCGGCGTCATATCGCAGCGTCTGGCGTGAGCGGTCCGCGGCCGCAGCACTTCGCCACCACCGCATCCACCACCACCCTGACTGAGGCCAAGACCTTCTCGATGATCGCTGGCACCATCGGCGCCGTCGCCACGCCCCGCTCCGGGCAGCGCGGGCAGGCACTCTGGGGCGGGAACCGGCGGGCGGCCGGAAAGGTTGGTTTGGCGCTCACCTCCGACCCATCAACCCTCGCCGGGCGGAAATCCGCGTAGCCGCTCATGGAGGACCACCGGCGGCGGGCGGTACCCGAGCACGTCGACTCGAACCCCGCCGCTGGGGAGGTACTCCAGCGTGGACCGTGCTGTTCCCGCCTGCCCGCTCCTGCCGATCGTGAACCGGAACTCCACCGGGACATCCGCATTCGTGGCGTCGCCGAACTGCCAGCTACGCGCGACTTGCTTGCTGGGCCCAACCAGCAGCGGATTGCCCGCCGCTCCACTGATCTGCTTCACCCTTCCACCCTCAACCGACAGCTCGAATGTCACTGATCCCTCGACGCCGGCCTGCAATGCGAGCGGGGGATAGCCCGGCATCAACCCCGAGACGACGGGGTGCCTCCCGCCGCCGGGGCGGGATTGGGCTGCCAACCCCATCACGATGAAGATCAACGCGACCGCGAACCCGTTGCGCACGATTCCTCCGCTAGTGCGGCACTGCTGTTACAGGGGTGATGATCAGCGGACCGCTGGCGCCTGGCGCCAGACTGTACGGTGGACGCGACAGGATCTGCTGTACCGAGCGATCCGCCACCGCCGGCGAAACTCCCGCACCCAGCCGGCAATCGCCTGGACAAAACGAACCCGCAACGCCCTCTGAGGCAAGCACCGTGCCGGTCACGGTAAAGGCCCGCTGCTCGGATTGCCGCTGGGTGACCGATAGCGCTTGCGCGAGGTTCGATCCATCCGGAGCGATCTTGGCGACTTCTTCCTGCGCGTCGGCCGCATGGCTCCCCTCATGGGCTACAGCGGCGTCCATCGCGGCGCCAGAGAGGCCAGAATTGAGGGTGATGTCGGAATCAGCCCTGACCAGGTTCGACGAGCTTGGGTCGTAGCCCACCTGGGAGACCGTGGTCCCAGCATTCCCTTTGCCAGGATCTCCGAAGGTTACCCTCACTCCGTTGTCTACGTTCGCTTTCCCGTAGGCCTCGGCCGCACGCACGACGTCCGCGTCTTTACTTTTGAGATCGTTTGCCAGCGATTGAGCGAGCGACCTGTCGGCTGCCGAATTGCACCCGCCCGTGTTCTCCTTGGCGTCGGCACAGACGTACATCCCGGTTGGGTCGGTGAGGGTGGCCGGGTTGTTCCAGGCATAGGCATAGCGGTTCAGCGACTGCGGATTGTAAATGTCCCCGCCCAGCGGGTCCGGGGTGAGGAAGCGGCCCAGGCCGCTGCTGTAGTAGCGGGCGCCGGAGTAGTCGAAGCCGGTCTCGCCGTCGCGGTACTTGCCGGTGAGGTGGAGGCTGCTGGCGCCGCCGATGGCGCTCAGGTTCTCGCCGAAGGGGCCGCTGGTGTAGGCGCCCGCCAGCGCGCCGGCCGGGCCGGTGCGGGCGC
>DATKSZ010000092.1:0-35198 GCA_035531375.1 Terriglobales bacterium
CAGCTCGCCCGCTTGGGCGGCTACCTGGCGCGCGCTCACGACCCGCCTCCCGGCAACCTGGTCGTCTGGCGTGGATTGGCTCGGCTCAATGATCTCGCTCTCGGCGCCGAATTCGGCTTCACACTTGTGGGTAAATGAAAGGGAACGGCAGCCACATCACCTCCTGGTCGCTCGACTTCGGCAACCTGGCCGGCACCTGCGGCTATTCCTGCCAGCTCGGCGGCCTGTCCGCGTTCTCGACCATCGGCGATGGCTACCTTTTGACCGGGCGCGCAAGTGACTCGAGCGACACCCAGGCGGGCGACGATTCCTTCATGACCTACAGCGGTGGCCTGTCGAACACGATCGTCTCCTCCGCCGGCATGCAAAATGACAGCAGTGTCCTTAGCACCGAACTCTTATTCAATTTCAATTCCATTCCGGGCAGTTTCAATACCAGTGGACCCAACGTGTACGCGGCGTTTATCTCCAACGGCAACCAAAACGACTACCAGTGGGTCTCGGGCAGCGCGGCCTTGGCGACGCCGGAGCCGCCCAGCCTGGTGCTGACGCTGACCGGCGGGCTGCTCTTGATCGCGGGCTTTGCCTGGTACGAGCAGCGGCGGAAGCTGGTGGCCAGCAGCTAAGATGGGCGCGGGGCCTGGCCCGGCTCCGCCCCGCCTCGGCGCGGGGACAACCCCGCCAAGGGGACGGCGCGGCCAATCCATGCGCAAGGGCTTGCGCAAAAGCTGAGGGCAATGGGCCGCCGGCGCTTGCGCTCAGGCCGCAAGTGGCTTGTTTTCAGCGTGCCGGTTCGGCAGCCCACGTGCTGCAGTGTGCCTGCCCGTTAAGCTTGCAAGGAATTGCGATGATGCGGAAACTACTTGTGTTTGTATTCGGATGATTGCTTCTGGGCGGGGTTGCGGCGCGCGCCGACCCAGCCTGCGGCAACGGCTGGTGAAAACCGGCGGGCGCCTGGTGCAGCACGCCCGCTACCGCTGGGTCATGCTGGCCGAGAGCCAGCTCACGCGGGAGCTGTTCGGCGGCATGTTACGGCGCATTGCCGCGCTGCCGCCGCCGACGGGCTGAAGTAGGGTGGAGGTGTCTTGACGCTGAAAACCAGACCAAATCGGGCCCTTGTCCGCTGGCGAAAACGCGCCCTTGGCGCTGACTGCCGCCAAACCGGCGCCACACCACCGCGACCTCGCATGCGGGTGTTTGCTTGGGGCGTGGAAAGGCTCCGAAAATGGGGTTTCCTGGTTTGGCGGCCTGCGTGCAGTCCACCAGCCAGCCAGCCGCCCAGCCAGCCTATACGTGCATTTCGCGGGGGTCGCGCCGCTTTGCCTGCCGGCAAAAAACCAATTCGGCGCGGCCCCAGCGAGGCGCAGCGCCGACTTGGGGCCACGGGGTCCCCAAGTCGGCGCGAGCATGCCGCCCCGCGCCGTTACAGCGGGGCGGCTCACAAGCGGGACGCGCGCCACACCGGCCCGGCGCTGCTACAGCCGGGCCGGGCAGGCGCGCTGGGGCCCGCGCCCACCAAGTTCCCGCAAGGAGTCCAGCTATGAAAATCCGCTTCTTTTCTCCTGCCCTCGCCGCAGCCGCCCTGTTGGCCTGCGCCACCTTCGCCCACGCCAGCAGCATCACCTACACCTACATCGCTGCCGGCCCCTGGATAGACAACAATGGTGGGGGTTCCAGTCACCCTTTCCCAATCCCCTGTCTCAACCAGCCTGGTTGTCAGCCGTCCGGGTACCTCACGTTCGGCTCACCCATCCCCGGATACGAAGAGTATTACAACAACGGAACCCAGCCGTCGAGCTATGTCATGGATTCCTCTACGGACAGCAGCACGATCACGCTGATGGACTATTCGTTCACCGACGGCGCCACCACCTTCACGCCGACCAACAGCACCATCGACCTGGCCAGCATTCAAACCATCTTTAACGATGGCACGATCGACTATTGGAACATCAGCATTGCGTTGAAAACCTCCGTCAACGGCATAACGCCGATTCTTTATCTCGACAACACTGGCGCATCGGGAACGATGGTCTTTGATGTGAGCCCTACCTATGGCGTGGCGTCAAACTCCTACGAGAATCCAGGTAGCTGGACCGCGGCCCCGACGGTGACGACGCCGGAGCCCAACACTTGGGCGCTGTTCGGCACCGGCGCGCTGGCGCTGCTCGCCTTCGCCACCTACTCGGACCGCCGCCGCCGCGCCGCCGGCGGAATATCGTAGCCGTCGAAAGGGTGGGAGCGGGCCCCTGCGCGCCGGCCCACGTCCCGCTTGTGCCCGCGCCGACTCGGGGACCCCGTGGCCCCAAGCCGGCGCTGCGCTTCGCTGGGGCCGCGCCGGATTCCTCTCCCGGGGGCGCAGAGGCGCCACTGGCGCTTCTGCCCCTGCGGAATTACGACCACCCCAGAACCCGAGACGGGTTCTGGGGACCCCGGTTCGCAGCCTTTCGCGCCGATTTTGCCGGCAGGCAAAGCGGCGCGACCCCCGCGAAACCTGTGTGCCGCGTTTCTCTCCAACGGCAACCAAAACGACTACCAGTGGGTCTCGGTCAGCGCTCGGCCAGGCGCTCCAAGTCGGCGAAAAACCCGGGGTAGGAGATTCCGGCGCATTCGGGCTCGTCCACCACGCTTTCGCCCTCGGCGCGCAGGGCGGCGATGGCGAAGGCCATGGCGATGCGGTGGTCGCCGTGGGTGGCGATGCGGGCGCCGCGCAGCTTTTGGTTGCCGGGGACCAGCAGGCCGTCGGGGCGCTCGGCGCACTCCGCCCCCAGGGCGCGCAGGTTTTGGGCGATGGCGGCGATGCGGTCGCTCTCCTTCACCCGCAGCTCGGCGACGTCGCGGAACTCGATGCCGCCGCGGGTCTGGGTGGCCAGCACCGCCAGGATGGGCACCTCGTCGATCAACGCCACCGCCTCTTCGCCCTCGATGACGGTGCCGCCGAGGCCGTCTTTGGGGCCGTCGAGGTGCAGGCTGCCGACCAGCTCGCCGGCGCGCTCCTCCACCGACACCACCTGGGGCTTGGCGCCCAGCCGCGCCAGCACGTCGAGCAGGGCGGAGCGGGTGGGGTTGAGCGAGACCTCGTCCACCAGCAGGTCGGAGTCGGGAAAGCAGGCGGCGGCGCAGAGGAAAAAGGCCGCCGAGCTGGGATCGCCGGGGATGCGGAAACTCGCCAAGGGCGCGAGGCGCTCGACCGGGCCGGCGAGCTCGACCTGGAGGCGGGGGCGGCGGCGGACCTGCAGCGGCGCGCCCATGTGGCGCAGCAGCAGCTCGCTGTGGTCGCGCGTGGCCAGTGGCTCCGCCACCACGGTGGTGCCCTGGGCATAGAGCGCGGCGAACAGGATGGCGCTCTTGACCTGGGCGCTGGCCACCGGCAGCACGTACTCGATGGCTTGCAGCGGCCCGGGCGCGGGGGAAAAGCGCAAGGGCGGGCAATCCTTTCCTTGCTCGCCGGCGGCGGCCGCGATGCGCGCCCCCATGCGGCCCAGCGGCTCCAGGATGCGCCGCATGGGGCGGCGGCTGAGCGAGGCGTCGCCGCCGATCTCGCTCGCAAACGCCTGCGCCGCCAGCACGCCGCTGAACAGGCGCAGTGTCGAGCCGGAGTTGCCGGCGTCGAGCGGGGCGGAGGGCGCCCGCAGGCCGCGCAGGCCCACGCCGGAGATGGTGATTTTGGCGTCGGCTTTGCCGCCTTCCGGGCCGGGGGCGCGGGTGACCTCGACCCCGAGCGCCTCGACGCAGGCGAGCGAGCTTTGGCAGTCGGCCCCGGTGGAGTAGTTTTCCAGCGTCGAGGGGCCCTCGGCCAGCGCCGCCAGCAGGGCGCAGCGGTGCGAGATGGACTTGTCGCCGGGCGGACGCACCGCCCCGGAAAGGTTGCGGGCGGGTGCGATGGAGAGTTCGGGCATTCGTGCTTCGCGAAAAAAGTACGGCAGGCGGACTGTAAGCCGGATTCTGTGCCCGCGGCGGCTTGCGCCCCCACGGCGGCAATCATTCCTCTGGGAGAGCCATTGCTGGCCCCCTCTAGCGACCTACCCGGGAGTTCAAACGGGCCGGGACAGCCCTCCCTCCCCTATTTGGCCTTGCTCCACGTGGGGTTTGCCCTGCCCCCGACCGTCGCCGGCGGGGCGGTGCGCTCTTACCGCACCTTTTCACCCTTACCGCGAGCCGAAGCCCACGGCGGTATATTTTCTGTGGCACTTTCCGTGACGCGGCTTTGTGAAGCCGCACCCCTGGCCGTTAGCCAGCACGCTACCCTGCGGAGTCCGGACTTTCCTCGACCCCGGCGCCAGAAGCGGCGCCCAAGCCGCGATTGCCCGTCCGCCTGCCGTAGATCCAGTTTACCCCGGCGCCTCCCCGCCGGCTGGATTCCAATTCGGGATTCGTTCGGCAGACGCCGCCTTCAAGAGCGCCTCGTCCGAACAGGTGAAGACGGGCGAAATGTCCCGCATCGTCTGTTGAAGGATGATGCAGGCGGCGAGTTGAAGCGAGTCGAGGGCGCGCAACGGGTGCCGGTCGAGCAATATGGCCGCAACATCGAAAACCGCGTCGTTGATGACTTGGCGCAGCAAGGCGCTGGCTGCCCTCTGCCGAAAATGCTCCAAGATGCTCTCCACGAGTTCTGGCTCCAGCCCTTCGTGGCGCTGGCGCCGGCGGACGGCCGCGCGAAACTCGAGCAGCCCGAGACTCGAGATCGCGAAGCGCACGTCTGGCGTCTCGGCCAAGCGGGCCATGTTGGCTGAACCGGTCTCCTGAAAGTACAACTTCAGGACCGCGCTGGTGTCCAGGAAATAGAGCGCCAAATTTTAACCCCGATCCCGCAGCATGGTCTCCGAGATCGGCTCGCCGGAAAGGACGATCGGCTTGAAGCCCCACCCCGGAGCAGTGCTCTGCCCAAGAGCACGCTGCACTTCAGGCTTGGCGCGATTCATACGCAGAGCCGTGGTGGGGAAGGCGGGGTTCTTGGGGTTGGCCAGCCGGTCCAGAAGAATCCATCCACGGGCAATGGCCTCCCGCAAAGTCGTGTGGCGCTCGCTTGTGGACTGCGCCCAGGCATGCTGTTGGGGCAGGAACTGATCCCGGAACCATTTCAGGGAAACAAACGAATGCCCCGGCTGGCCCTCGGCGAGAGCTAGCGCCTGCATAAGCTCTTCCACGTGATGCTCGCTCGGCGACCCCCGCCCCGAGTCCCCGGATGGAACCGGCGCGCTGGGCCCTGCCTTCGGAACCGCGGGGACCGCGGCCGGGCGACTGGCTGCACCTGACGCTTGCGTTCGGCCCTCGCTCGATGGACGCAGGCGAACGAAGAGGGAATCGTTGCCAGTCAGGTTCTCGATCGCCGCATTTCCCCGCTTTTTGCGTGCGCCCTGGCGTTTCCTGCCGTTCAATACGTATGCGGCTTCAAACTCGAGGCCAGCCGGAAGAAGCCCCGGCGTCGCGTTCAGAGCTTGCACCAAATGCTCGGTCAAATCGCTAATCGTTTTCATTTTAACTTATCTCCTTTAATTTAGGGCCAAACTGCCACACCTATATTTATAAGAGGCCAGTCGTGCTCTTGTCAAGCCCTTTCTTCGCGCTGTGGTTCGCCCGCGAGGAACCACCGCCCCGGCCGCGCATGGTAAAATCAAGCGGTTCGCCCGGCCGTTGTTTGCCCGGAGGGCGTGTAGCTCAGTTGGAAGAGCGCCGCGTTCGCAACGCGGAGGCCAGGGGTTCGAGCCCCCTCACGTCCACCAAAACCAGGCAACCGGGCCACGCGAACGGGGGACACCATGACCTGGCTGGGCTTGGGGCTGCTGCTGGCGGGGTTGATCCTGGGGGTCTACCCGCTGCTGCCCGCGGTGCCGGCGCCGGGCGTCGCCATGCTGGGGGTGCCCCACATGCCTTGGGCCGCCGCCGGAATCGCCGCGCTGGGCATCATTCTGCTGCTTTGGCAGCGGGCGCGGGGCGAAGCCGAAAAGCCATAATGCAGAGTGCGGTTCGCGCGCGTCATCCTGATCGTGCTTGACAGCGTGGGCGTGGGCGCCCTGCCCGACGCCGCCCGCTTCGGCCCCGACGACGCCCACAGCGACACGCTCGGCCACGTGCTCGAGCGGCATCCCACGCCGCTGCCCACGCTCGAGGGGTTGGGGCTGGGGCATATTCGGCCGCTGCGCGGCGTCTCCGCCGCCCGCCCGGCGCGCGCCAGCTACGGCAAATGCGCCCTGCGCTCGGAGGGCAAAGACTCCACCACGGGCCACTGGGAGCTGGCCGGCATCATCCTGGAGCGCGGCTTCCCCACCTTTCCCCGCGGCTTCCCGCCCGAGCTGGTGGCCGAGTTCGAGAAAAGAATCGGCCGCCGCACCCTGGGCAACGTCGCCGCCAGCGGCACCGAGATCATCGCCCGGCTGGGGGAGGAGCACCTGCGCACCGGCTTTCCCATCCTTTATACCTCCGCCGACAGCGTCTTCCAGTTGGCGGCGCACGAGCAGCGCCTCCGGCTGGACCAGCTCTACGCCCTGTGCGCCGCCGCGCGGGCGATGCTCGACGACCCGGCAAAACCAGCCTGGCGCGTGGGCCGGGTGATCGCGCGCCCCTTCCGGGGCGACGCCGTCGGCGGCTTCACCCGCACCTCGGGGCGCCACGACTACGCCGTGCCGCCGCCGGCGGGCATGCTGCTCGACCAGTTGGCCGCCCGCGGCGTCGCGGTGCACGCGGTGGGCAAGATCCACGACCTGTTTTTGGACCACGGCATCGGCTCGCACGCGCCCACGCGCTCCAATGCCGAGGGCATGGAGCAAACGCTGGCAGCCATGGCGACGCTTCCCGCCGGGCTGATCTTCGTCAACCTGGTGGATTTCGATATGCTCTACGGCCACCGCAACGACGTGGCCGGCTACGCCGCCGCGCTGGCGGAGTGCGACCGCGGGCTGGGCGAGCTGGTCGCCCGGCTGCGGCCCGGCGACCTGCTGCTGCTCACCGCCGACCACGGCTGCGACCCCACCACCGCCTCCACCGACCACTCGCGCGAGTACGTCCCGCTTTTGGCCTACGCCCCCGGCGCCGCCGCCGTGGACCTAGGCACGCGCGCCTCGCTCGCCGACATCGGCCAGACCATCGCCGAAAACTTCGGCACCCGGCTGGCGGCGGGGACGTCGTTCCTGGCCGCGCTGGCCGCGGTCAGCTCCGCCCCAGCAGCGGGTTGCGAACCCGGAGCCCCGCCATGCGGCTGAAATCCCGGTCGGCCGACCAGAGCTCGCTGACGCCGTTCTGGAGGCAGATGGCGGCGATGCGGGCGTCATAGACCATGCCGCCAACCACGCGCCCTTGTTCCAGGATCCGCTCCAGTTCCGGCCAATAACCGGGCGTTTCCCCCAACAGCCGCAATCGGGGTGACTCCATCCAGGCCTCGACTTGGCGCCGGGCGATCGTCATCGGGCTGGGCGTGTGAAAGAGGCGCGGGTTGGTCGCCACGCTCAAGAACTCGTGGATGCACTGCCAGGGAATGGCCCAAGCCGCAGGCGCGGCCGCCAATTCGCGCAGCAATTCGGCGGCGGCGGCGTGCCAGGGCGATTCCTGCCGATGGGCATAGACCAGCAAGTTGGTATCCACGCCCACCATGGGACGGCTATTCGCCTCCCCGGCCTTCGTAGATCATCGCGCGGATCTCCGGCCAGGTGAAATCCTTGACCATGCCGCCGCGGCCGTAAAAGCTGCCGTCCTTCAGTTGGAAGGGCGGCTTCGGGGTTTCATCCCGCTCCAGCTCGTGGCGCAAGCCCTCCTCGATGAGCTCGCGCAGCGGCACCTTGCGCCGCGCCGCCGCCGCCTTGGCCTGCGCCAACAACCCGTCGGCGATCTCGACCGTGGTTTTCATGGCTCCCATACTACCATATCAAGCAGTATGGGCCACCCATATCGGCTCACCGGCCTGGACGGCGGGCCAGGCTGAGCAGGTTGGCGAAGAGGCGGTAGGCGCCGGGCACCGCCTCGGCGAGCTGGCGGTAGAGGGCCAGGCCCTCGTAGACGTAGACGCCCTTGCCATAGGGGGCGTAGAGCAGGCCGCCCTTCTGTGGCGGCTGCTGGGCGTCGTGCATCTCCACCAGCGGGGTGTAGCGCGGGTCCCAACTGGCGATGAAGCCGTGGCCGCGCTCCTCCACCCAATCGGCGAAATCGGCCTGGCCGATCGGGTTGGGCCAGCGCAGCACCGGGTTGGCGGGCTGCAGGATCTCGACCGCCGAGCGCTCGTCCACCACGGTGGCGCCGCTGCCGCCGAGGTGGTAGGGGTAGGGGCCGTAGTTGTGGTCGAACTCCGAGGTCTGGTACTGCACGATCAGGACGCCGCCGTTTTTGACATAGTCGAGCAGGCGGCCATTGTGGGTGCGCAGGTCGGGGCGGGCGGCATAGGCGCGGATGCCAAGCACGATGGCGTCGTAGGGGCGGAGGTTGCCGCTGGCCAGGTCGGCGGGGCTGAGGAAGTGCACGTGCACGCCCAGGTTCTCCAGCGATTGGGGAACGTTGTCGCCGGTGCCGGTGACGTAGGCAACGTTGAGCTTGGGGGCGATGGCGACGGGCACGCCGCGGGTGCGGTAGATGGCGGGGGAGTAGAAGTTGTAGGGGCGGAGGCCGGGATAGCCGGCGGTGTGGTAGCCCTCCTCGTAGTCGTGGCCCTGGTAGCTGGCGACGGCGGTGAGGGTGTAGGCCTGGGTGGTGACGGCGCGGGGCTGGATGCGGAAGGTGACCGGCTGGTCCTCGCCGTCGTGCTGCAGGGCGAAGCCGGCGGTGGCGGGGGAGGCGGTCCAGCCCGGCGGCAGGCGCAGGCGCACCTGGCCCGCCGCCGGGCCGGGCACGTTGCTGTGGATGGTGACGGTGAGGGAGAGCGCCGCCGCCGGCAGGGGGATGATGCCGGCCGCGGGCGCGATCGCCACCGAGATGGCGGGCGCCACCTGCAGCGGGTTCTCCACCAGCCCCGAGGTCTGCGGCCGCTGCACCGTCTCCACCACCTGCCCCATCGCCAGCGGCACGCCGCGGTAGAGCAGGTGCGCCCAGGCGGCGAGCGGGTAGGGGGCGGTGGGCAGGGTGAGGGAGCGGCGGTCGTCAATGCGGTAGTAGGGCTGCTCGGTGTTGGGCCGCGAATAATAAGGACGGGTGTAGGGGGCGTCGGCCGGCACCGCGACCTGGAAGTGCTGCCGGCTGACGTCGTTGTCGGCGAGCGAGGCCGGGATGGCGAGGCCGCCGCTGACCGTCCACTGCGGCTGGCCGGGCGGGTTTTGCAGCGCCACCGACTCCAGCTCGACCGCCTGCGGGCTGGGGTTGGCGAGGCTGGTCTCGACCTGCAGGCGCTGGCCGGGGATGGCGTCGAGGATGGTCACCGCCGGGCCGCCGCGGCCGCCGCGCCCCGGGCCCTGGACACGGGCGGTGAAGGCCAGCCCCAGCGCCTCGACAATGGCGTCGTTGAACTGCGCCTGCTTGATCTCGAGCTCGTGGGCGATGTCGTACTTGGCCTCGGGGCTGAGCGAGCCGGCGCGCACCTGGGCGAGCAGGGCGTTGGTGGCGGCCAGGCCCTGGGCCAGCAGCGGCGCGATGCGGTCGGGCGCGGCGGCGCGGAACTGGGCCATGGCCTGCTCCACGTCCTGGTTGATGGCGGCCAGGCGGGCGCGCAGGGCGGCGGTGTGCTGGGCGTCTTCGCCCTGCGCCAGGTCGGCGATGCCCACCAGCGAGGTGTCAATGCCGTCGAAGAAGCCCTGCTCCTGGGCCGGCGCCTCCACCCGGCTGCCGTAGCGGTGGTAGGGGGTGCTGGCCGGGCCCAGGTCGGGCACGCCGATGCCGCCCAACTGGGTGCGCTGCTGGCTCAGCCCCTGGCGCGCGATCTGCACGTAGGATGAGCCCAGCACCGGATCGTAGCCGCCGTACTGCGCCTGCACGGTGACGCTGGGCGGACCCTCGATCCAGCGCTGGTGGACGAAGTCGAAGATGCGTCCGGGGGTGTACACCTGGTTGGCGTAGTCGTAGATGCCCTTGGGGGTGAAGGCGGCGATGGGATCGCGGGCGTAGACCTTGAGCGGGTTCCAGGGCCGCAGCCCCTCGCGGATCTGGTCGGGAAACATCTTGGGGTTGCCGGCGGCGTTGAACAGCTCCTGGGTGATCTGGCCGGCGGCGGCGTGGTTGCCGTGGCCGTCGCTGGGGCCGCCCACGAACACCGAGGCCAGCACCAGCGGCCGCACCATGCGCACCACCCGCACCGCGTCGGCCAGCAGGCGCTCGTGCCCCCACTGCGCCAGCGTCTCCGCCTTGGTCTTGGAGAAGCCGAAGTCCACCACCCGGGTGAAGTACTGCTGCACCCCGTAGTAGCGGTCCGCCGCCAGCAGCTCCTGGGTGCGCACCAGCCCCAGCGCATCGTAGAAGTCGTTGGACATCAGGTTCTCGCCGCCCTCGCCGCGGTTGAGCGTGAGCAGGGCGGTGCGCACCCCCTGGCCGCGCGACTCCAGGGTCAGCATGCCGCCGTCCTCGTCGTCGGGATGGGCCACGATCAGCAGCAGGCTGGCGCGGGTGTGCAGCTTTTTCAGGCTCTGCCAGACGGCGGCGGCGCCGCGGTCCATCTCCAACTGGCGGCTGGAGACGGCGGGGCGCAGGGCCACCGCGCGCGGCGGCGGCGCCTGCGCCGCCAGCGGCAGCGCCGCCAGGCTGGTCACGGCAAGAACGAGGGGCGAGAGTCGCTTCATAGGCACCACGGGGAGAAAAGATCATGGTAGCAGGGCAGGCGCGCGCCGGGGGCGGCCGGCCTCTGCTGCTATGCTGGCAAGGTGAGGATTGGCATCACCTGTTACCCCACCTATGGCGGCAGCGGCATCGTCGCCACCGAGCTGGGGCTGGAGCTGGCGCTGCGCGGCCACGAGGTCCACTTCATCACCAACGCCAACCCCATCCGGCTGGACCCGGGGGTGCCGCGCATCCATTACCACGAGGTCGAGGTCTCCACCTACCCGCTGTTCCAGTACCCGCCCTACTGCTTGGCGCTGGCCTCGCGCATGGCGGAGGTGGCCTCCTGCTACAAGCTCGACCTGCTGCACGTCCACTACGCCATCCCGCACTCCATCTCCGCCCTGCTGGCGCAGCAGATGCTGGCCCCGCGGCGGCGACTGCCCTTCGTCACCACCCTGCACGGCACCGACATCACCCTGGTGGGCGCCGACCGCTCCTATTTCCCCATCACCCAGTTCTCCATCGAGCAGTCCGACGGCGTCACCGCCATCAGCCATTACCTGCGCCAGCGCACCGAAGAGGTCTTCCACATCCGCAAGCCGGTGCGGGTGATCCCCAACTTTGTCAACTGCGAGGCCTACCGCCCGGCGCCCCAGCGCCGGCGGCGGCAGCCCACGCTGCTGCACGTCTCCAACTTCCGCCCGGTGAAGCGCACCCTGGACTGCATCCGCATCCTGGAGCGGGTGCGGCGCGAGCTGCCCGCCCACCTGCTGATGGCGGGCGACGGCCCCGACCGCGGCCCGGCCGAGCTGCTGGCGCTGGAGCTGGGCATCGAGCAGCACGTGACCTTCCTGGGCAAGCAGGACCACATCGAGCGCCTCCTCCCCGAGACCCACGTCCTGCTGCTGCCCAGCGAGCTGGAGTCGTTCGGGCTGGCGGCGCTGGAGGCCATGGCCTGCGGCGTCCCGCCCGTCGCCACCCTCACCGGCGGGGTGGGCGAGCTGGTCACCAGCGGGGTGGACGGCTTCCTCGCGCCGGTGGGCGACGTGGACGCCCAGGCCGCGCGCGTGGTCGAGCTGCTGCAAAACCAGGACCTCTACCAGCAAGTCTCCACCGCCGCCCGCCACACCGCCGAGCACCGCTTCAACTCCGCCACCATCATTCCCCAGTACGAGCGGTACTACCAGGAAGTGTGCCAGGCGGTGCCGGCGTGAAGATCCTCGCCTTCGGCGCCCACCCCGACGACATCGAGTTCGGCTGCGCCCCGCTGCTGCTGCTCGAGGCCCAGGCGGGCAGCGAGCTCAAGCTGCTGGTGCTCTCCCGCGGCGAGGCCGGCTCGGCCGGCTCGCCCGAGGAGCGCGAGCAGGAGGCGCGCCAGGCGGCGGCGCTGATGGGCACCGCCATCGATTTCCTCGACTTCCACGGCGACTGCCACCTCGAGGTCAGCCCCAGCAACGCCCTCCGCCTGGCCGCCGAGATCCGCCGCTTCCAGCCGCAGTTGGTGCTCGCCCCCAACCCCGCCGCCAACCAGCACCCCGACCACGCCGCCGCCGGCCAGTTGGTGCGCGACGCCTGCCGCCTCGCCCGCTACGGCGGCTTGGCCGACCTCATGACCCTGCCCCCCCACCGCATCGGCCAGTTGTACTTCTACGACATCACCCAGCACGGCCTCCGCGCCCCCGATGTCGTGGTGGACATCAGCGCCGTCGTCGCCGCCTGGGAGCAGGTGATGCGCTGCCACGCCAGCCAAACCCAATCCAAGGGCTACGTCGAGCTGCAAATGGCCGCCGCCCGCCTGCTCGGCCTCACCATCGGCGCCGACTACGCCTGCGGCGTCTACGTCAACGATCCGGTGCGGGTGGAGCGGCTGTCGGCCCTGACCTTGTCGGCGCGGAATTTCTAGGCCTGACGCGGCCGGCGTCGCCGCCGGCGGCCTGGCCAGCGAAGCCCCGTGGGCCCGCTCGGGCGGAGCGGACCCCCAAGGCCTTACAGACCGCAATGCCTTGAGATGAGGGCAACCCAAGACAATAGGAGAGCTGGTCTGTTCGTGGTTACTGATGATCAGACCAAAGAAATTCTACAAAATTGTTACATTCCTGGATTTATTTTCAGGTTCGGATCAGCGCCCGCACCCGATCCCAGTCCAAATGCGCTCGGAGATGACCCGCCCAGCGGTCCAGCCGCTGGTCCAGGCTGGGCGCCAGCACGGGCGGCCCCAAATCGCTCAATCCGGACCATTTCCGCCATACCCGCGTCCAAGCCGGGGTCACCACGCCGTGCAGCGCGGTGCCGGCCAGTCGGTCCGAGCGGCAACCCTCCTCGCTGCCGTCCGCCAGGGTGAACCAAGCCTGGCCGCCCAAGCGCCGGCAGCGGCCGGCATGGATGAAATATCCAACATGTTCACATCCCTCCGGGTCGCGCGCCCGCACCTCCTCGGTGCGCTTTGCGGCTAGAAACTCGGTCACCACCGGCAGCAATCCCAGGCCGGCGACGGGGGAGTGGTCGCTCTCGACCCGGTCGGGGTCGCGGATCTCGAGGCCCATCATCTGGTAGCCGGCGCAGATGCCCAGGATGGGCCTGCCGGCGGCGGCGGCCTCGCGCAGCAGGCGGTCGAGGCCGGCGGCGCGCAGCGCCTCCAGGTCGGCGACCGTGCTTTTGCTGCCCGGCAGGATGAGCACGTGGGCGGAGCGCAGCTCCTCGGCCAGCCAGCTATAGAAGAGCCGGACGCCGGGGGTGCGGCCGAGCGGAAAGAAGTCGGTGAAGTTGGCGATGTGGGGGAGGCGGACGACGCCGATGCGCAGCGCGTCGCCGTCGTCCCGGGCGGGGCCGGAGGGGAGGCCGGCGCTGTCCTCCTCGGGCAGCTCGGGGGCGCGCCAGGGGATGACCCCGAGGGTGGGCACGCCGGTGCGGCGCTCAAGCTCACGCAGGCCCGAGGCCAGGGCGGCGCCGCCGCCGTGGAGCTTGTTGACCACAAAGCCGCGGATGCGCTCGGGGTGGGGGGAGAGCATCCAGGTGCCGAGCAGGGAGGCGAAGACGCCGCCGGCGGAGATGTCGCCCACCAGCAGCACCGGGGCGTCGGCGGCGTCGGCGGCCCAGCGGTTGGCGAGGTCGCGGTCGAGCAGGTTGATCTCGGCCGGGCTGCCGGCGCCCTCCAGCACCACCAGGTCGTGGCTGGCGCGCAGCCGTTCCAGCGCGGCGCGCACCGCCTCCAGCACCTCCGGGGCGTAGCGGCCGTAGTCGTCGGCGCCGTGGGAGGCGAAGACGCGCCCGCGCAGCACCAGTTGGCAGCCGCCGGCGGCGGGCTTGAGCAGGATGGGGTTCATGTCCAGGCTGGGGGCGATGTGGCAGGCGGCGGCCTGCAGCGCCTGCGCCCAGCCGATCTCGCCCGGGGGCTCGCGCGGCAGCACGCCCACCGCCACCACCGCGTTGAGGCTGAGGTTCTGCGCCTTGAACGGCGCCACGCGCCAGCCCTCGCGGCGGAAGAGGCGGCACAACCCCGCCGCCAGCACCGTCTTGCCCACGTGGCTGGCGGTGCCCTGCAGCATCAAGGTGGCGGCGCGCGGCGGCATCGGGAACTAATGGGGCAGCGGCGGCGACCAGCTCCAGCGCACGCCCAGGCGGGCGCTGATTTTGGGGCCGGGATACCCGATCACCTCCTGGTAGGAGCGGTTGAAGATGTTGTCCACCGCCGCCAGCAGCGTCCAGCCCGGCTGGAGCCGCCAAGTGCCGCTGAAGTTGGCCAGCCAGTAGGCGGGGTCGAGGTTGTGGTTGGGCAGCAGCAGGGTGTTGCCGAAGTTGCTGTCGGTGAGGAAGGTGCTGTCGTCGCGGCGGCTGGTCCAGGTGCCCCAGAGCTGGCCGGCGAAGCGGCCGCGGGCGTAGCCGGCCAAGGCGCTGGCCGTCTGCGGCGGCACGCGGAAGGGCCGGCCGCCCACCAGCGGCGCAAACGCGCCGATGGGAACGGTCGGGAACGCCGGGTTGAACGAGGGCGCCTGGGCGTCGAACGAGAAGCTGCGCAGCACGCTGGCGGCGGTGGCGGTGTAGTTGGCGTCCAGCCGCCAGGCCGGGGAAGGGCGCAGCCTGGCCTCCAGCTCCACCCCGCGGGCGCGCTCGGTGAGCGAGTTGAACTCGCCCCCGAAGGCCGCTGTCTGCGCCACCGCGGCGGGAATGCCGAGCGCGGCGAAGGCGGTGGGGGGGATGTCTTCGATCAGGTCGTAGTAGCGCTGCTCGAAGACGGTGGCGCGGAGCAAGCCCGCCCCGCCGGCGATGTACTGGTCCACCCCCAGGTCGAAATCGCGGCTGCGCTGCGGCCGCACCGGCGCCACCCCCAACTGGCGGATGAGCCCGGGGCCGCCGGGGGCGGTGAACAGTTCCTGATAGAGCGAGTATTCCTCGTCCACCAGCGAGGGGTCTTTGAGCCCGGTGCCGCCGCTGGCGCGCAACCGCGTCTCGTCCCAGAAGCCGCGGTCGCGCAGGCGCGGGAACCAGGCCAGGCTGGCCTGCGGGTTGGCGGTGACGCCGAAGGGGGTGTTGCGGTCCACCGAGACCCCGCCCGAGCCAAACAGCCGGTTTCCCAGGCTGCCCCGCAGCAGCGCGTAGGCGCCGTGGTCGTGGCGGCTGAGCGCGTCGGTGGCGCTCAGGCCGCGCTCGTCGTAGTAGCGGTAGCCCTCGATCAGGCTCCAGTGCCGGGCGAGGGTGAACTCCGATTCCCAGTTGAAGTCGCGGCGCAGCGTGTCGGAGGGGCTGAGCTGGGGAAAGGCGCCGCCAAAGCTCAGGATCGCCTGCCCCTGCGCCTGGAAGCCATTGCCGCCGCGGATGGTCACCGGCAGCCCGTCGTAGTCGCCGGCGCCATCGGGCACGCCCGCCGGCCCGGGGATCTCCGAGAACAGATTCGCCTGCGCTTCGGTCAGCTCGATCCGCTGCGACCAGGCGGGGGTGACCTGCTGGCGCCAGCTCAGGTCGGCGTAGGTCTCCGCCTGGTGCTTGAAGGCGCCCTGGGAGAGGCCGTAGAACAGCAGCGCGTTGGGCTGGCCGGTGTCGGCGTAGCTGCGCTGCAGGGTGAAGCGCAGCTCGCCTTGGCGGGTGGCGCGCCAGCCCAGGTTGGCGCCGTAGGTGTTGTCGCGGAAGTGCGCCCCCGGCTGCTGGTTGCGGGTGTTGAGGTAGCCGTAGCGCAGGGCGTAGTCGAAGCCGCCGTCATGCCCCAGCAACTGGTTGCTTTGCTGCGCGGTGGCGTAGGCGCCAAACTGGGTGGTGCTGTCGAACTCGGGCCGCTCCACCTCGTCGCCGCGCCGGGTGCGCAGCGCGATCACGCCGGCGGCGGCGTCGGACCCGTAGACCACGCTGTCGGCGCCGCGCAGGATCTGGATCTGGTCCAGCCCCACCGGCGCCAAGTTGGAGAAGTCGTAGCCGCCCAGGTCCAGCCGCTGGATGGGCACGCCGTCGAGCAGCACCTTGGTGAAGTCGCCGGGCGCGCCGCGCAGAAAGACCGAGGTCACCCCGCCCGGCTGCCCGCTCTGAATCACCCCCAGCCCCGGCGCCAGCCGCAGCGCCCCCGCCGCCTGCAGCGGGTTGAGGCGGCGCAGCGCGGCGCCGCTGATGGTGGTGGTGGCGTTGCCCACCTGCGCCGCCGGCAGCGGCAGATCGAGGGCGGTGACGTTGATGCGGGCCTCCACCGTGGCCAGCCCCAGCACCAGCGGCGCCAGCGCCCCGCGGGTGTGCGGCCCCAGCGCCGCCGCCGCCGGCGCCAGCCCGGCGCGGCTGGCCTGCAGTTCGACCGTCGCCGCCGGCACCGAGAACGCGTAGCGGCCCTGGCCGTCGGTCAACGTGCGCGCCAGCACCGCGCCGCGCGCGTCCAGCGCCTCGACGCGCGCCCCCGGCACGGCGCGGCCCAGCGCATCGCGCACCTGGCCGGCAATCGAACGAGAGTTTTGGGCGACCCCGGCCAGCGCCAGGGCAAAAAGAAGAGCGCAAATACGCGATGACAAAACCTACCGAGCCTTTCCGGACCGACCCGCGTCGGCCAGAACGCCAACCGACCCCGCCGGCGTGCGAGGCACGCGGCAAGGTCCATTACCTTGGGCAGGTCTCCTGACTCGCGGTTTCTCGCGTGCTGCGAGGTCCATCCCCTCGCCTTCCCCGGACCCGAGGTCCGAGTGGCGACTCGAGGGGTGGCGCGCCGCTTACAGTGGCGGGGCCGTGCGGGCTTTTCACCCGACTTCCCTTTTCAATCCCGACAGCGGGATCACCCAAAGCACTCACGAACACCCAAACTGTAGCACACCTGTAGCCGGAGCTCGCGGCGGGGGTTTGCTAGGCTGAAAGCCATGCGCGCCTTCGTCATCGCCGGCACCCACAGCGGCGTGGGCAAGACCACGCTGACCCGGGCCTTGATCGCCGGGCTGCGCGCCCGCGGGCTGCGGGTGCGCGCCTTCAAGGTCGGCCCCGACTTCCTCGACCCCATGCACCTCGCCCAGGCCAGCGGCGGGGAGTGCCTCAACCTCGACGGCTGGATGCTGGGGCGCGAGTGCTGCCGCGCGCGCTTGCAGGCCGCCGCCGCCGCCAGCGACGTGGCCGTGGTCGAGGGCATGATGGGCCTCTACGACGGCCTCAGCGGCGCCAGCGAGGCGGGCAGCACCGCCGAGATGGCCAAGTGGCTGGGGCTGCCGGTGGTGCTGCTCGCCGACGCCTCCGGCGGCGCCCGCAGCCTGGCCGCCACCGTGCTCGGCTTTCAGCGCTTCGACCCGGAGCTGGCGCTGCGCGGCGTGGTCTTCAACCGCATCGGCGGCCCCGGCCACTTGCAGTACCTGCGCGAAGCGATGCAATCGGCGGCCCTGTGGGGGCGCCCGGTGCCCCGCGTGGAGCCTCCCGGGCCCGCGGGCATCGCGCTGCTCGGCGGCTTGCCCGCCGACGAGAGCCTGCACATCCCCGAGCGCCACCTCGGCCTGGCCACCCCCGCCAGCGCGGCCACGCTGCCCCCCGACGCCGCCTGGGCCGAGGCCCACCTCGACCTCGACGCCCTGCTCGCCCTCGCCGCCGAGGTCGCGCCTCCCGCTGCGATCGCCGCGCCCCGCGCCGCGCCCCTGCCGCCCCCGCGCCTGCGCCTGGGCGTGGCCCGCGACCAGGCCTTTTGCTTCTATTACCCCGACAACCTCGAGCGCCTGCGCGCCGCCGGGCTGGAGCTGGTCGAGTTCTCGCCGCTGCGCGAGCTCACCCTGCCCGCCCGGGTGAGCGGCCTCTACTTCGGCGGCGGCTATCCCGAGCTGCACGCCGCCGCCCTCAGCGCCAACGCCCCCATGCGCCAAGCGGTCGCCGCCTTCGCCGCCGCCGGCGGCTTCATCTACGCCGAGTGCGGCGGCCTGATGTACCTGGCGCGTTCGCTCGACGGCGCGCCCATGGCGGGGGTGCTGCCCACCGCGGTGGCGATGCAGCCGCGGCTGCAGGCCATCGGCTACCGCGAGGTCTGCCCGGTGGGCCTGGGCGCCCCGCCCGCACTGCGCGCCCGCGGCCACGAGTTCCACTATTCCCGCCTGGTGGGCGCCGCCGCCGCCGCCCCCGCCCATCGCGACCCCAGCGGCCAGCCCGAAGGCTTCCACCTCCACAACGTCGTGGCCAGCTACATCCACCTGCACTTTGCCAGCTGTCCGGCGCTGCCGGGGCTGCTGGCGGAGGCGGTGGCCGGCTCCCCGCTGCCTGCCGCCCGCCGCGCGGAGTAGGCCTCACGGCACCGCGTCATAGGCGGGCGTCCACTGCGCGGCGGCGACGCGCGCCCGCAGCCGCGGCCCGGCGACGGCCACCGCCACCGCCCGCGCCACCGCCCGCAGGTCTTCCAGCGGGGGCAGCAGCGGGGCGTTGCGGTCCTGGCGGGCGGGGGAGTGGCGCGCCAGCTCGCGCGCCGCCGCCATCATCATGGCGTCAGCCACCGGCGCGTTCGCCGCCACCCCGTTTGTGGGGATTGTTCACGGGTTGCCCCGGGGATACCCTCCATCATGTGAGTTTCAGTCGAATCGCGGTCGTCGTCGCTGGCACCGCCGTGGCCGCCTTGTCGGCCGGTTCCTGGCTCCTGACGCACGGTCGTGCGCCGGCCCAGCGGGTTCCCGAGGAACACGGAGCGGTTGCGATCCTTCACCAGGCCGCGCCATCGATCTTCGTGGTCAAACGCTTCGACCGCCAGGGCGAACTCACTGCGCTGGGCAGCGCCGTGGAGATCCAGGGCGGCCATCTCGTGACCAGCGAGCATGTGGTCAATGACGCCGCCTCTTTGCGCGTTCAACAGGCCGGCAGCGTCTGGCCCGCGACGATCGCCGCCTGCGACGATCGTCACGACCTCTGCCTGCTCGAGGCAATCGGGCTCGACGCGCCCGGCGTCCCGCTCCGGCTGGCGACGCCGGTCCGAGCGGGCGAGACCGTTTTTGCCATCGGTGCGCCTGAAGGGTTGGATCTCGTCATCTCCGAAGGACTCGTGTCCGGGCTGCGCACGATCCGCGGCGAAGCCGAGCTGGTCATGACCGCCCCAGTGTCGCAGGGCAGCAGCGGAGGCGGCGTGTTCGACCAGAAGGCGCGGCTGCTGGGCCTCACCGCGGCCCAGATATCCAATGGCGAGGACCTGAACCTGGCCGTTCCGGCGGAATGGATCGCCGCCCTGATTGCCCGAGCCGGAACCGCCAGCCGCCGACGCCCCAGAAGTCTGCCCCTGCCCGCCGTCCGCACGGTGTGCGTCGGCAGCTTCGGCTCCTCCGACGACGCCGCCCGCGTCCGCGAGCTGCTCGTGGCCTCGCTCTTCGCGCGCGCCACCGCCCTGACTGAAGCCTGCGGCGACGCCGACGGCGAGATCCGAGGCAATGTCGAGGAACTGCAGTTTGCCCCCCCCGCGACCCCGGCCGCGCGCCTCACCGCAACCCGCCTCGCACTGCACCTCTCCGCCCGCAGCGGGGTCATCCTCTGGGCAGATGACGAGTCGTTTCGCGGGGCAACAGGCCACGACGGGCTGCGGCGGGTCGTCGAGCACGCTATGGCCCGGCTGGCGGCCGCCAAACTTATAGCCAGCCGGCGGCCGGATCCCTAGCCACGCCCACCGGCCGTCAATTCTGCGGCCCGCCCGACTCCATCAGCAGCTTCTTCGCGCAGGCATCCACCGCGCTGGCGGTCGCTCCCTCGTATTTGCCTCCGGCACTCTCTTCCGTGTCCGACCAAAGGACATCGCCGTTCTTCGCCACCAGGCTAATGGAGACCGCTGCGTGCTCGTCGGTCTCCGTGTCCACCGAGCTATCGCCGGCTCCCAGGTGACGCGCCACGATCGCCGCCGACCCCGAGCCCCCGCCCACATCCGCCGCGCCGGCGGCGCTCCCAACCGAGGTGGCCTCGCCCATGGCATGCACCTCGTGCGAAGTTTTCTCGACCGCGGTGCCGGTGATGGTCGCATCGGCCCGGTCGCGGTCCATCGTCACGATGAAGCGGCCGTCGCGCACTAGGTCCGCGATCAGCATGGCATGCGCCTGCTTCGCCTCGGGGCCCTTGCCGAAATCGCCCACGTAGATCCGCTTGACATGGGCCAGGGCCTGACCCTCTTGTCCGGCTTGGGAGAGTCCCAGAAGCACCGCCAGCAGCAGAATCAAAGCTCGCCTCCCATGCCCGATTTTCGTGCCTCGTCGTCCTGGTATACGATCTTCCTTCCGGTGCGGGCCTCGATCGTGGCCAAGGCGGTGCGAACGATATGTTTGCCCAACTCGAAGATGGCAACATGTTGTTCGCCCTTTTCATCCTTCCACCCCAGCGTGAGGTAGTGCTTCCGCTTTTTCGAAAGCAGCGCCAGTGGCGTCAGCGCAATGGCCAGACCCACGCGCCTTCCCGCTTTTTGCCCGTACTCCAAGTCGTTCACCTCGTCATAGGGGACCGAAAGGGTGGTCTTGCCGGAGATGAAAAGGAAGTCCTTATCATCCTTCATCGAGAGCGGGCCCTCGGCGTTGTCTTTGATCTGGCTCTCCGTCCCGCCGGCGTACCGGGCTTTGTTACCGTTGACGCCGAAACAAAGCGTGGCGAATGTCAGTACGAAAACGACACTGGCGATGAACCTACGCATCATACAAACCTCCCCTCCCACGAGCGAGTGCTCGGGCTTACACTACACCCGTTCGGGCGGGCTCGCAAGTCAAGGGAAGCGCCCACGCCTGCACTAACCTCGGGCCGCGGCCACTGCCTGCGGCTCCTCCCCGCTGCCGGCTGCCCGCCGCGCGGAGTAGGCCTCACGACACCGCGTCGTAGGCGGGCGTCCACTGCGCGGCGGCGACGCGCGCCCGCAGCCGCGGCCCGGCGACGGCCACCGCCACCGCCCGCGCCACCGCCCGCAGGTCTTCCAGCGGGGGCAGCAGCGGCGCGTTGCGGTCCTGGCGGGCGGGGGAGTGGCGCGCCAGCTCGCGCGCCGCCGCCATCATCATGGCGTCGGTGACCCGGCGGGCGCGGCCCGCCACCACGCCCAGCCCCACCGCGGGAAAGATATAGACGTTGTTGCACTGCGCCACCCCGGGGAAGGGCGAGCCGGTGGCGATGAGCGCCCGGCCCTCGCTCCAGCGCCGCAGGTCGTCGGGGTGGGCCTCGCTGCACTCGGTCGGGTTCGACAGCGGCAGGATCAGCGGCCGGTCCACCTTGCGCGCCAGCTCGCGCACGATGCCCTCGTCGAAGGCCCCGGCCACGGTCGAGAGCCCGATCAGCCCGGTGGCGCGGATGTTGTGGACCACGTCGCTCAGCCCGATCGCCCCGCCCGGGCCGCGCCGCCAATTCACCAGCCGCGCCAGCGGCTGCGCGTAGGCGCGCTTCTCCGGGTTGAGGTCGTCGCGCCCCTGGTGCACCAGGCCGTTGGAGTCCACCAGCCAGAAGGCGGCGCGCGCCTCGGCTTCGCTCAAGCCCTCCTGCTGCATGGCGGCGCGAAAGTAGTCGGCCACGCCCAGCGCCGCCGAGCCCGCCCCGAAGAACACCCACTGCTGCTCGCGGAAGCGCCCGCCGCCCGCCTCCGCCGCCGCCAGCGCCGCCGCCAGCGCCACCGCCGCCGTGCCCTGGATGTCGTCGTTGAAGCTCAGCAGCCGCTCGCGGTAGCGGTCCAGCAGGACGCGGGCGTGGCGGGTGGCGAAATCCTCCCACTGCAGCAGCACCCCCGGCATCTCCGCCTCCACCGCCGCCACAAACTCCTCCAGAAACTCGTCGTAGGCGGCGCCGTCCAGGCGCTCGTGCCGCCAGCCCAGGTACTCGGGGTCGCGCAGCCGCTCCTGGTTGTTGGTGCCGACGTCGAGCACGATCGGCAGGGTGCGCGCCGGATGGATGCCGCCGATCAGCGTGTACAGCGCCAGCTTGCCAATCGGGATGCCCAGCCCGCCCACGCCCTGGTCGCCGATCCCCAGCACGCGCTCGCCGTCGGTGGCCACGATCACCTCGACTTTGCGGTAGGGGCGGTTGCGCAGCATGCTGCGCAGCTCCGCCCGCCGCGGGTAGGAGAGGATCAGCCCGCGCGGGCGGCGGTAGATGTGGCTGAACTCGCGGCAGGCCTCCGCCACCACCGGCGTATACACCACCGGCATGGTCTCGGCGATGTGGTCCAGCAGCACCCGGTAGAACAGCACCTCGTTGGCGTCCTGCAGGGCGCGCAAATAAATGTGGCGCTCCAGGTCGTCGCTCTTGCGCTGGTAGGCCTCCCAGGCGCGCTGCGCCTGCTCCTCCAGCGTCTCCACCTGCGGCGGCAGCAGCCCGTGCAGCCCCAGCGCGCTGCGCTCGGCATCGGTAAACGCCGTGCCGCGATTCAAAATCGGGTTGGCCAAAAGCTCGGCCCCGCGCAATCTCCTCTTGGTCGCGTTCACCCATTCAGAATACGCCGCAGCCGCCTGCGGACGCGCGGTTCTTCCCCGGCCGCGCGACTCCCCGCGGACGCGGCTCTGCCCTGTTCCCTGTCCCCTGTCCCCTTCTTCCCCCCCCGCGATATCCTAAAGACATGCCCCTCCGCCCTCTGGGATCCACCGGCCTCCGCGTATCTGCCCTCGGCCTCGGCTGCATGGGCATGTCGGAGTTCTACACCTCCGGCGTGGGCGACGACGAGGCCATCGCGGTGATCCACCGCGCCTTGGAGCTGGGCATCAACTTCTTCGACACCGCCGACATGTACGGCGTGGGCATGAACGAGCTGCTGCTGGGCCGGGCGCTGCGGGGGCGGCGCGGGCAGGCGGTGGTGGCGACCAAGTTCGGCAACCAGCGCGGCCTCGACGGCAGCTTCCTCGGCGTCAACGGACGCCCCGAGTACGCGCGCGCCGCCTGCGAGATGAGCCTGCGGCGGCTGCAGGTGGACGCGATTGACCTCTACTACCAGCACCGCGTGGACCCCAAGGTGCCGATCGAGGAGACGGTGGGGGCGATGGCGCGGCTGGTGGAGGAGGGCAAGGTGCGCTATTTGGGGCTGTCGGAGGCCAGCAGCGAGACCCTGCGCCGCGCCCACCAGACCCATCCCATCGCGGCGCTGCAGTCGGAATACTCGCTCTGGTCGCGCGACCCCGAGCAGGGCGTGCTCGCCACCTGCCGCGAGCTCGGCATCGGCTTTGTGGCCTACAGCCCGCTGGGCCGCGGCTTTTTGCCGGGCAACATCCGCTCCACCGCCGACCTCGCCCCCAACGACTGGCGCCGCCGCCTGCCGCGCTTCCAGCCAGAGACGATCCCGCAGAACCTGGCGCTCGCCGACCGCCTGGCCACGCTCGCCCGCGCCCAGGGCTGCAGCCCGAGCCAACTCGCCTTGGCCTGGCTGCTGGCGCAGGGCGGGGACATCGTCCCCATCCCCGGCACCAAGCGCATCCCCTATCTCGAAGAGAACGTCGCCGCCGTCGAGATCGCGCTCACCCCCGCCGAGCTGGCCTCGATCGGCGCGGCGCTGCCCGCCGGCGCCGCCATCGGCACCCGCTACCCCGAAGCCGGCATGGCCGCGGTCAACCGCTAAACGGTCATTTCTACCGACGCCCGCCTCCTCCCAGTTCCGGTGGCGTTGATTCTAGGTGCGTTAACAATTGGTCCCCGAGTTGCATCTGACAGGACATGGACACCCGGAATCTGCCTCTTGGCCTGACCTGTCTGCTGGCCTCTGGCTTGGCGTTGGCCCTAACCCTAGCAATGAGCGCCTGCGGCGGCAGCACCCCCGCCAGCCCCACGCCCGCCACCACCAACGTGACCATGAGCGATCCGGCGACCTGCGCCGGGCCCAACGGGCCCTACAGCCACGTCTACGTCACCGTCAAGGACGTCGAGGCGAGCACCAGCGCCAACGCCACCTCGGGCTTCGTGGACCTGACCCCGGCGCTGGCGGCCAAGCCCATGCAGATTGACCTGCTCGGCCAGGCCAGCACCCAGTGCACCCTGGCCACGCTGGGCTCGACCACCGCGCTGCAGGCCGGCGACTACCAACAGATCCGCCTGCTGCTCGAGGACAACAGCTCGGCCTCGCTGGTGGCGGGCAACCAGTGCGGCGCCACCGCCGCCAACTGCGTCGTGCTCAACGGCGGCACGGTCGAGCCCATCCAGCTTTCCAGCGAGTCGCAGACCGGCATCAAGATCCCCTCCGGCCAGATCGCCGGCGGCCAGTTCGTGGTCGCGGCCGGCCAGACCAAAGACCTCGACATTGACTTCAACACCTGCTCGTCGCTGGTCACCGCGGGCAACGGCCAAGTGCGCCTGAAGCCGGTGTTGCACGCCGGCGAGCTGGGCACCTCGACCTCGGTCACCGGCACCGTGGTGGACAAGGCCACCGGCAGCGCCATCGTCGGCGGCAACGTCATGGTCGCGCTCGAGCAAAAGGACGCGGCCGGCATGGACCGGGTGATGATGGCGACCAGCGCCGACACCTCCGGCAACTTCATCTTCTGCCCCGTCCCGGCCGGAACCTACGACATCGTGGCCACCGGCGTCAGCGGCGCCAACGTCGCCTACGCCGCCACCGTGACCACCGGCGTGGCCAACGGCACCGCCATGGGCAACATCCCGCTGGTGGCCGAGGCCGGGGTGGCGGGCACCGCGCCCGGCAGCATCGCCGGCCAGGTCACCACCAGCACCGGCTCGGCCGCCACCGCCGCCGATGTCACCCTCTCGGCGCTGCAGGCGGCCTCCGTCGGCGGCGCCAGCCTGACCTTCACCATGCCGCTGGTGCAGCAGTCGGCGGCCACCGCCAACGTCGCCACCGCCGCCGGCGTGGGCTGCGCCCTCAATACCGACTGCGCCAGCTACACCCTCTCCGTCCCCGCCGCCGCGGCCAACGCCGGCGTGTACGCCGCCGCCGGCACCCAATACACCCAGGGCAGCGGCGCCGCCGACTACGCCGTCGAGGGCCAGGCCGCCGTGCCCTCCTCCGGCGGCACCGCCGACTGCTCGCCCTCCACCGAACCCTCGGCCATCACCACCGCCGATTTGACCCTGGCCGTCACCCCCGGCGCCAGCGTCACCGCCTCGGTGCTGGCCTTCAGCGGCTGCCAGTAGGAGTTGCTATCCTGCTAGGCGTGACCCCGCGCGAGCACGTCCGCCTGGCCGACCACACCACCCTGGGCCTCGGCGGAGAAGCCCGCTACTGGGCCGAGGCGGAGCGCGAGGCCGACATCCCCGCCGCCGCCGCCTGGGCGCGCCAGCAGGGCCTGCCCTGGATGCCGCTCGGCGGCGGCAGCAACGTCCTGGCCAGCGATGCCGGCTACGACGGCCTGATCCTGCACCTCGCCTTGCCGGGCGTGCGTGAGCTCGGCGGCGGCCGGGTCGAGGCCGCCGCCGGCGAAGACTGGGACGGCTTCGTCGCCTGGTGCGTCGCCCGCGGCCTGGCCGGCCTCGAATGCCTAAGCGGCATTCCCGGCACGGTCGGCGCCACCCCGGTGCAAAACGTCGGCGCCTACGGCCAAGAGGTCGCCGAGACAATCCAGTCGGTGCGCGCCTGGGACCGGCAGGCGGAGGCCTGGGTCGAGCTGCCGGCGTCCGCGTGCGGCTTCGGCTACCGCTCCAGCCGCTTCCAACCAGGCAAGGGCCGCTTCGTGATCGCCGCGGTGCGCTTCGCCCTCCGCCCCGGCGGCGCGGCGGCGCTCCGCTACCCCGAGCTGCGCCGCCAGTTCCCCGACCCCGCCGCCGCGCCCTCGCTCTCGGAGGTCCGCGAAGCAGTCCGCGCCATCCGCCGCGGCAAGGCCATGCTGATCGAGCCCGGCGACCCGGAGTGCCGCAGCGCCGGCTCGTTCTTCAAAAACCCGGTCGTCTCCGAGGCCGCCGCCGCCGAGCTGGCCCGGCGCCTGGGCGCCGCTCCGCCGCAGTTCCCCGCCGCCGCAGGCCAAGTCAAGCTCCCCGCCGCCTGGCTGATCGAACAAGCCGGCTTCCACAAGGGCTACCGGCCCGCAGGCAGCGGCGTCGGCCTCTCCCGCCGCCACGTGCTCGCCATCGTCAACTACGGCTCCGGCACCGCCGCCGCGGTCGCCGCCCTGGCGGGCCAGATCCAATCCGCCGTGGCCGCCAAAACCGGCATCGCCCTCCACCCCGAGCCGGTGTGGCTCGGACCGGCTGCCGGCGGTGTTGGGGCTGAGGGCTACCAGCCCCGCAGATAGAGCCACTGCACCATCGCCGCCGCCGCCAGGCAATAGAGGCCAAACCAGTGCCAGCGGCCCTGTTCCAGCCAGCGCGAGAGCCAGCGCAGCGCCAGCAGCCCGGCGGCAAAGGCGCACACCATGCCCAGCAGGCCCGGCGCCAGCAGGGCGCCCAGTTGCACCGCCGCGCCGGCCCGATGCGCCGCCGCCACCTCGCGCCAAAGCTCGCGGCCAAGGGCGAGGGGCGTGATCGCGACCGCCATGGCGAAGCTGAAGGATTCGATCTCGGCCCGCTTGCCGTTGGCCAGCAGGCCGCCGGAAATGGTCGAACCCGAGCGCGAAAAGCCGCGGAAGGGAATGGCCAGGCCCTGCAGGGCGCCCATCGCCAAGGCGGCGGGCCAGGCCAGGCCGCGCGCCCCGGCCCGGGGCGGCGCCGCGGCGGCCTCGGGCGCCCGCGCCTCCCGCAGCCCGGCCACCACGATCAGCACGCCGGCGATCGCCAAGGGCGGCGCGATCCAATTGAGCTTGTGAAACAGCGCCTCGATCGCCACCGTCCGCCCGCCCTGGCTCAGGATGTGCTCGACCAGCAGGATGATCGGGTAGCCCACCAGCCCCGACAGCAGCGAGGCGGCGAACATCCGCTTGGCAAAACCCAGAAACGTCACCCACGAAGACAGGAACTCCTCCGCCCACCGCCGCCAAAAATACGCCACCACGGCGAACATCGTGCCGGTGTGCAGCAGCACCAGCAACAGCGCGTTGGCCGGCGTGGACATGTTTTCATGCAGCAGCTCGGCCGCCACGATGACGTGGGCGGAGCTGGAGACCGGCAGCAGCTCGGTCAGCCCCTGCACCGCGGCAAGAATAACGATATGCATCCAGCTCATCCCGGTTCCTTTCCCGTGTCGGCGGGCTCCCTTGAGAGTACAACCAGTGGCCTGCGCTATACTGACCCCAACCGGAGCCGCCGCGGAATTCTCTTTTGCAGCCGGGAAATTCCCGCCAACTTGTTGTGCCTCCCGCCCATCCCATGCCTGTAAATACACGCTTTTTCTCCCGGCCGCCGCGCCTGCGGCCGGCGCTGTTTCTCCTCGCCGCCTTCGCCGCGGCCCAATGCCTGGCGCCGCTCGCGGCGCAAGCCCCGCCCCCGCCGCGCCCAGCCGTGCGGGCGACGCTCCCCAACGGCCTGCGGGTGGTCATCATCCGCAACGCCCTCGCCCCGGTGGCGACGGTGGAGTTGAACGTGCTGGCCGGGGGCGATGAGACCTCGCCGCAATTCCCGGGCATGGCCCATGCCCAGGAGCACATGGCGTTTCGCGGCTGCCCCGGGCTGAGCGGCGACCAGACCGCGGCGGTGTATGCCGAGCTGGGCGGGGAGAACGACGCCGACACCCAGCAAAACATCACCCAGTTTTTCGCCACCGTGCCGGCGGCGGACGTGGACGTGGCGCTGCGCGCCCAGGCCGCCTGCCTGCAGGGCATGGACGACAGCCAGGCGCAATGGGCCCAGGAGCGCGGCGCCATCGAGCAGGAGGTGGCGCGCGACCTCTCCAACCCCACCTACAACTTCCTGGTCCGGCTCGATCAGGACATGTTCGCCGGAACCCCCTATGCCCACGATCCGCTGGGCACCAAGCCCTCCTTCGACGCCACCAGCGCCGCCATGCTCCGCGCCTTCCACGCCCAGTGGTACACCCCCGCCAACATGATTCTGGTGGTGGTGGGCGATGTGGATCCCGCCGCCGCCCTGGCCAGGATTCGGCAATGGTACGGCGGCATTCCCAGCCATCCGCTGCCGGCGCGCCCGGCCGTGGAGCTGCGGCCGGTGAAGTCGGAGAGCTTCACACTCGCCAGCAATCTCCCCTACGTGCTCGGCTTCATCGCCTATCGCCTGCCGGGCACAGACTCCCCCGATTACGCGGCCAGCGAGATTCTGGCCGACGTGCTGGGCAGCCAGCGCGGCCAGCTCTACGGCCTGGTGCCCGCCGGCAAGGCGCTCGACGCGGAATTCGGCTTGGCGGAAACCTACCGCCAGGCCAGCGTCGGCTATGGCGTGGTGGCGGTGCCCCGGGGAACCGCGGCGGCCGGGGCGATCCAAGAAATGCGGACGATTCTGGAGGGCTACGCCCAGCGCGGCGTCCCCGCCGGCCTGGTGGCCGCGGCCCAGCGCGGCGAGGTCGCCGCGGCCGAGTTCCAGCGCAACTCCATCCCCGGCCTGGCCAACGTCTGGTCCAACGCCTTGGCGGCCGAAGGGCGCACCTCGCCCGACCAGGACGTCGCCGCCATCCAGCGCGTCACCCTGGCCGACGTGGACCGCGTCGCCCGGCACTACCTGGTGGCTGCCAACTCGATCACCGCGACGCTGAACCCGGTGCCCACCGGGCAGCCGGTGGCGGACAAGGGCTACGGCGGCGGCGAGGCGGTCACCAGCCCGCCCACCAAGCCGGTGACCCTGCCCCCCTGGGCGGCCGGCGCCCTCGCCCGCCTACAGGCCCCGCCCGACACCCTCGCGGTTTCCGACACCACCCTGCCCAACGGCCTGCGCTTGATCGTCAAGACCGACCGCACCAGCCCCACCGTCACCGTCGTGGGCGCCATCCAGCACAACCCCGGCCTGCAGACGCCGCCCGGCCACGAGGGCGCCGCCGATCTGCTGGACGGCCTCTTCTCCTACGGCACCCAGACGCTGGACCGGCTGGCCTTCCAGAAGGCGCTGGACGACATTGCCGCCAACGAGAACGCCGGCTACAGCTTCTCGCTGCAGGTGCTGCGCGACCACTTCTCCCGCGGCGTGCAATTGCTGGCCGACAACGAGATCCATCCCGCCCTGCCGCCGCCGGCCTTCGCCGTGGTGCGCCGGCAAACCGAACAGTTCGTGGCCGGCAACCTGAAGAGCCCGGCCTACCGGGCGGGGCGGGCGCTCGAGCTGGCGCTGCTCCCCGCCGGCGACCCGGCCCTGCGCCAGACCACTCCGGCGACGCTGGCCAGCGACACCCTGGGCGAGGTGCGGCAATATCAAGCCGCCACCATGCGCCCCGACCTGACCACCATCGTGGTGGTCGGCGACGTCTCGCCCCAGCAGGCCCGGAAAGTCATCGCCCAATGGTTCGGCGGCTGGAAGGCCGTCGGCCCGCCCCCCAACACCACGCTGCCCGCCGTCCCGGCGAACCGGCCCGCGGTGGTGGCCGTGCCCGATCCGGAGCGGGTGCAGGATTCGGTGGTTCTCGCCGAACAACTGCATCTCAACCGCTTCGACCCGGACTATTACCCGCTGCAGCTCGGCGACCACGTCTTGGGCGGCGGCTTCTACGCCACCCGCCTCTACCACGATCTGCGGCAGGTCAACGGCTACGTCTACAGCGTCGGCGTCAGCCTGGATGCGACCAAGACCCGGGCCACCTACTTCATCAGCTACGGCTGCAGTCCGGCCAACGTTCTGAAGGCCAGGGCCCTGATCCAGCGCGACCTGGCCCAGATGGGCGCCCAGGATGTCTCCGCCGCCGAGCTGCAACAGGCCAAGGCTCTGCTGCTGCGGCAGATCCCGTTGAGCGAGTCGAGCGAGGACGCGGTGGCGGCCGGACTGCTGGGGCGGGCGCAGCAGGGCCTTCCCCTGGACGAGCCCACGCTAGCGGCGAAAAAGTACCTCGCCCTGAGCGCCGGCCAGGTGCGGGCGGCCTTTGCCCGCGAGATCCGCACCGGCGGCTTCGTCCAGGTCGTCCGCGGCCCCGCCCCGCACTAGCGCGCGGCCGACTGCCACCCCACGGCCTTCGCCCATGCCTGTAAACCGAGGTTTCGAGAGGTTCCCCATGAGATTGGCCCCGTTTGCGCTGCTCGCCGGCGCGTTGGCCGCGCCGCTGGCGGCGCAAGCCCCGCCCGCGCCCATCGCCCTCGCGGTGGACGCCCGCCACGCCGCCCAGCACTACCTGGCGGTGCGGATGGAGATGGCGGTCGCGCCCGGACCGCTTACGCTCGACTACCCGAAATGGATCCCGGGCGAGCACCGCCCCGACGGCCCCATCGCCGGCCTGAGCGGGCTGCGCATCACCGCCGGCGGCGCGGTGGTGCCCTGGAAGCGCGATGCGCTCAATGCCTTCGCCTTCCACCTCACCGTGCCCGCCGGCGCGCGGCAGCTCGAGGTCCGCTTCGACTACATCGAGCCGGCGCTGGCGCCGGGCCAGCTCACCGGCGGCGCCGCCTCCACCAGCAAGCTGGCCATCATCAACTGGAACCAGGTGCTGCTGTATCCCGACGGCGTGGCGGCGCAGACGCTGCTCTACGCGCCCCGGCTGCTTCTGCCCGCGGGCTGGAACTTCGGCACCGCGCTGCCGCTCGCCAGTCGCAGCGGCGCCCTGGCCACCTTCGCGCCGGTGGCGTTGAACCGCCTGGTGGATTCCCCCCTCATCGCCGGCGCCTACTACCGCGCCTACAACATCACCCCCGCCGGCGAGCCCATCCCCCATGAACTTGACCTCGTGGCCGACCAGCCCGCCGACCTGGCGCTGAGCCCGGCGCTGCGGCAGGCGATGGCCAACCTGGTGGCGCAGTCGGGTCGGCTCTTCGGCGCCCGGCACTACCGCGACTATCATTTCCTGCTGACCCTGAGCGATTACGTGCCGCACTTCGGGGTGGAGCACCACGAATCCTGCGATGCGCGCCTGCCCGCGCGCGCGCTGCTCGGGCCCCACCCGGGAATGGCGCTGGGCGGGCTGCTGGCGCACGAGTTCATGCACAGTTGGAACGGCAAGTTCCGGCGCCCGGCGCCGATGTCGGCCGCCTACTACCAGGCGCCGATGCGGACCTCGATGCTGTGGGCCTACGAGGGCATCACCACCTACCTCGGCTACCAGATGGCGGCGCGCAGCGGCCTGTGGACCGACGCCGAGTACCGGCAGTTCCTGGCCGGCGTGGCGGCGGAGATGGGCCCGGGCCGCCCGGGCCGGCGCTGGCGCTCGCTGGCCGACACCGGCAGCGCCCTGCACGCCGACAACGGCATGCCGGGCTGGCTGGACTGGACCCGCTCGGCGGCCGACTTCCATGTGGAAGGGGCGCTGCTGTGGTGGGACGCGGCCATGGTGATCGCGCGCCAGAGCCACGGCGCCAAATCCTTCGACGACTTCTGCCGCCTGTTCTACGGCGGGCCCAACCGCGGCCCGCAACTCCGCCCCTACAGCTTCGCCGAGCTGGTGGCGGCGCTCAACCAAGTGGTGCCCTACGACTGGGCGGCGTTCTTGCGGCAGCGCGTGGACCGCCCGACGGCGCAGCCGCCGCTGGGCGGGCTCGAGGCCAGCGGCTGGCGGCTGGCCTACACCGCCCAACCGCCGGCCGGGATGAAGCCGAACCTGCTCTACTCGCTCGGCCTGCAGCTCCGCCCCGACGGCGCCATCACCGCCGCCTTCTGGGGCGGCCCGGCCTTCCAGGCCGGCCTGGCGGCGTCCATGCGCCTGCTGGAGGTCAACGGACAGCCCTACAGCGCGGCGCGGCTGCTGGCCGCGGTGCGCGACAGCCCGCAGACCGCGGCCCCCCTACGGTTGACCGCGAGCGACGACGGGGCGCGCTTGACCTTTGCCATCCCCTACCACGGCGGCCTGCGCTATCCCCGCCTGGTGCGCAACCCCAAGCTGCCCGACTACCTGGACCAGCACCTGCTGCGGCCGCGCTAGCCGCTAGCGCTAGCGCCCGGGCGCGGGCGCGGCGGTGGTGGTGGCGGCGAGGGTGGAGGCGATGAAGCCCTCCAGGTTGGCGTGCAGCTTGGCCAGCGCCGGGGTGTTGAGATAGAGCATGTGGCCGACCCGGTAGTGCTCGATCGCGACGTGGCCGGCCAGCGCCGGCGGCAGCTTCAACTGCGCCAGCGTGTACTCGGTGGCGAAAAACGGGGTGCCGAGGTCGTAGTAGGCCTCGTTCACCAGCAGGCGCAGGTGCGGGTTGGTGACCATGGCGCGGCGCAGGTCGGGCACCACGTCGGTGAAGCCCGGCCGGGCGCCGAAGTTGACGAAGGGCGTGCGGTGCCTCCAGTCCCAGGCGCGCGAGACCGCCCCGTTGAGCACCTCGTAGGTCCGCGGCGTGGCATAGCGCAGCGTCTGCGACAGGTACTGGTTGAGGGTGGCGGTGAAGGCGCCGTTGATCGAGCTCTGCATCACCGGATAGGCGCGGGAGGAGACCAGCGGGGTGATGTCGGCGCCGGTGTAGCGCGCGTCGAGGCGCCCGATGACCAGGCCGCGGCCGGCCAGCAGCCGCTGCTCGAACTCGACCGCGTTCACCCGCAGGTCGGCCTGGTTCCACACCGCGGCGCTCAAGCCGGTGTAGCGGGCCAGTTGCGCCGCCAGGCTTTGGCGCGCCGCCGCGCCCAGGCGGTCGCCCCGCAGCAGCGCCGGGGCGTAGGTGTCGAAGGCGAAGCGCTCTACCTGTTGCAGCAGCGGCCGCAGGTGGGCGGGCTGGGGCTGCAGCGCGTGGTGGTACCAGGCGATGGCGGTGTAGGAGGGCAGGAACAGGATGTAGGGCAGGTCGTTGCCGGGCGCGAACGAGGAAGCCTCGAAGTTGAGCACCGACGAGAGCAGGATCACGCCGTTGAGCTGCATGCCCTGGTTCTGCAGGTAGTTGGCCAGCGCCGCAGTGCGGAAGGTGCCGTAGCTCTCGCCCAGCAGGAACTTGGGCGAGTTCCAGCGGTCGAATTGGGCCACATAGTCGTGGATGATGGCGCCCATCGAGCGCACGTCCTCGTCCACGCCCCAGAACTGCTTGCCCGAGGCCGCGCCCAGGACATGGCTGTAGCCGGTGCCGACCGGATCAATGAAGACCAGGTCGGTGGCGTCCAAGATGCTGTAGTCGTTGTTGGCCAGCGTGTAGGGCGGGCCGGCGGGGCTGGCGGCGTTGGAGGGCACCTCCAGCCGGCGCGGCCCCAGGCCGCCCAGGTGCAGCCAGGCCGAGGAGGAGCCCGGCCCGCCGTTGTAGGCGAAGGTGATGGGGCGCAGCCCCCCGCGCCGGGCGCCGTTTTTGGTATAGGCGACGTAAAAGACGCTGGCGATGGGCTGCTGCCGGGCGTCGCGCAGGATCAGCGTGCCCGCCCGCGCTGTATAGCTGAGGCTGGCACCGGCGATCCGCACCGTCCCCTGCGTCACCGAACTGCGGGCGTGGGCAGTCTGGGCCGCGAGCAGCGGCGCGGCAAAGGCGAGCAATGCAAGGCCAAGGCGGGGGCAGCGAACGGGCAAGCGCATGAGGAGGTCTCCGCAAGCATCTTCGCAGATTCGCACCCGCAGCGGCAACGGTGGCCGCCGCCAACGGCGGCACCGGCCGCCAACTCCTTCCCGAGCCAGCGAGGGAGGATCGGGGCGGCCCTCGGGCGGGCCTCTATCGGTAGGTTTTCTCGGACCGCCGCAATATTGCGAGCACCGTCACCTCGCTGGCCTTATGGTCGACTCGCAGGGGCCGCGCCGCTTTGCCTGCGTGCAAAATCGGCGCGAAAGGCCGCGAAATGCCGCAGGGGCAGAAGCGCCAGCGGCGCTTCTGCGCCCCCGGGAAGCGAAGTCGGCGCGGCCCCTGCGAAGCGCAGCGCCGGCTTGGGGCCGCGGGGCCCCCAAGCCGGCGTGAGCACAAGCGGGGCGCGCGGCGCAGCCGCGCAGGGGCCCGCGCCTACCGACGTGAAGATAATCCGATAAGCGCCGACGCGCTTGCGCAGGCAGCCCCCCCATCCCGGGCCATGCAGCGGGCGAACGTCGCCTCGATTCGGGTCGAGCGCGAGCTCGTCCATTCGCGGGGGTCGGGCCGCTTTGCCTGCTGGCAAAATCGGCGCGAAAGGCCGCGAACCGGGGTCCCCAGAGCCTGCCTCGGGCTCTGGGGTGGTCGTAATTCCGCAGGGGCAGACGCGCCAGTGGCGCGTCTGCGCCCCCGGGAAGCGAATTCGGCCCTCGCCGGCGAGCGCGCCGATGGCAGACTTCACCTGCGCAAGCGACGCGCCGCCGCCAAAAGTCGCAGAGTCTTCGATGCTCGAGAGGCTGGCCCCAGTGCCCTGCCCCGCAAACGGGTAGATCGCCAAGTAGGTCTTGCCCATCCATGGACATGCAAGCATGCCGGGGCTGCACCCGCGCCAGCCTGCCCCCGCCAAGGCGCACGGCCAGCGCTGGCGCCTGCGACGCAAGAGGTGGCGGATGCGACTCCTGGCATGCCGCTATCGCGGGCGCCGCAGCCGCGCCAGCGTGGCCGCCAGCGCGTAGGCCAGCGCCGCGTAGAGCGGGGCGGTCGCAAGGGCTTCGCCGAGACACTCGGTTCCCAAGCAGGCATTGCTGAGCTCATTGGTCCAAACCTGCGACCAACCGGGCTTCGGGCCAGCGGCTAGGTCGCCGTAAACGACTATCAGCATCCATACCAGCGGCGGAACAAAGACCCAGGAGGCCTCGCGGTCGCAGCACTTGAGGTTCATCGCCCAGCCGGCGGCGAGGCCGAGGAAGACCGAGAACGGAAAATAAGGCGCTGGGCCGGGCATGTCGACAACGCGTTGCAGGCCCCGGGGAGCGACGCCGGCGACGACGACCGAAGCGGCAAACAACCCCGGCCATGCGACTGCCAGATGCTTGGCATAGCGCTTTATCGGCGCCAGATGATCCTGCCTATCCGTCATTGCTTGTCGAAAATGATGGTATGGGTGACGACCCCTACCTGCGCGGATCCCAACTGGTCGAGGTAAGCCCAGAGTAGTGCGTCCCAATCCAGGGCAGCCGCGGCGGCCAAAAGGCCGTCGCCGCCCCCCCCCGCCGCCGTGGTCGTAGCCGCCGCCGCCCGTGAAGGTTGCCGGCATGGTCCCGCAGGAAGGGCTTGCATACCGCCTCAGGACGGAGCTGGCGGCTTGGAATTCGCACTGCGGGTTGTGCCCGCAAACGGTTTCGTACGCTGGTCCCGGATTCAAGCCCGCGAAGTCGGCGGTCAGCCCGACCGCGTCGTCCAGGCCTTGGCCGCCGTAGATCACCTCGAACTCGTTCCCGGCTC
>DATKSZ010000093.1:0-13568 GCA_035531375.1 Terriglobales bacterium
CAGCGGCTTCGGCGTCGCCAACCGCGACCTCGCCCGCCGCCTGCAAGACCTCGACTTCGGCGACTTCAACCCCACCCCCAGCGACATCGCCGCCGTCAACGCCAGTTGCGCCCAAATCGCCCAGGCCGCCGCCCAGCTCCAGCAAATAGACGGCGCCGCCCGCACCAGCCTCGACACCCAACTCGCCGCCGCCCACCTCGCCCCGCTCCCCGCCTTCACCCTCCCCGCCCCTCCCTACTGCAGCCAGTGAGGCGCGAGCGATAGGCAACGAGAACAGCCGCAACCCGCATCCCACCCTCACCCGTTCCAATGCCGCGCGGTGTCGTGTCTCCGGCGCGCTGGAATTGCCTCAGGGGGCGCGGGCGCTGCGGTGCCCGCGTGGGGGTTTGACAATTGAATCCCCGGCGGGGGGGCAAAGTGGAAAGCCAAGTCGTTGCGAATCAACGAATTAGGCGCAGAATTTCCAGGTTTTGGAAGCCCGATTTCAACTTTCCTACTCCCGCTTGCGCCGCGGCCTTGTCGGCTTCCGCCCGCTGGGCCGGGGCGGCGCCGTCGGCGGCCGCCGCGGCCGCTCCGCCCGCTGCGAGGGCGGCACCACCGCCACCCCCGCCGGCGCAAAGTGGATCTGCTGCCGCACCGGATCAATCCGCACCGCCGTCACCGGCAGCCGCGCTCCCAGCCGGTAGCGCCGCTTGCGCCGCTCCCCCACCCACTCCTGCGTGGCGCTCTGGAAGTGGTAGTCGTCGTCGGTGAGCGCGTCCACCGGCACGAAGCCCTCGATGAACATCTCCGCCAGCTCCACCCAAAAGCCGTCGCGCGTCACCCGCAGGATCAGGGCAGGGAACTCCTCCCCCAGCCGCTGCTCCATGAACCGCACCTTCTTCCAGTCCATCAGCTCGCGTTCGGCCTCGTCCGACCGCCGCTCCGCCTCGCTCGATTGCCGGCACAGCGGCTCCATCGCTTCCGCTGTCGTCAGCTCGCTGGGCAGCGCCACCGCCTTGTTCCAGTGCGCCTTCAAAATGCGGTGCACCATCAGGTCGGGGTAGCGCCGAATGGGCGAGGTGAAGTGGGTGTAGCAGTCCGTCGCCAGGGCAAAGTGCCCCTCGTTGTAGGCCGAATAGCGCGCCTGCTTGAGCGAGCGCAGCATCAGGAACGACAGCATGCGCTCCTCCGGCGTGCCCGCAATCTTCGCCGCCAGCTTCTGGTAATTGCGCGGGCTGATGCGGAACTTCCCCGGCTGCGGCACGTCCACCACCCGCCCCCGCACCCGCACCTTCTGGATGGGCAGCGGCCCCAGCCCCAGCGAGTAGCCAAAGCTGCCGGCCATCTCCTCGAACTCCGCCACCTTCTTCAACTCTGGTTGCTCGTGGATCCGGTACACCGACGGCACTCCCGATTTCTCCAAATGCCGCGCCACCGTCTCCGCCGCCGCCAGCATGAACTCCTCGATCAGCCGGTGCGCGGTGTTGCGCTCCGACTTCACAATCGAGCGCATCAGGCCAAACTCGTCAAAGGCGATCTCCGGCTCCGGCAGGTCGAAGTCAATCGAGCCCCGCCGCTGCCGCTTGGCGTAGAGCACGCCCTGCAGCTCCGCCATCAGCTCGAAGTTGCCCACCAGCGGCGCAAACCGCGCCCGCGCCTCGGCATCGCCCTCCAGCACCGCGTTGACCTGGGTGTAGGTCATGCGCTCGGCCGAGTGGATCACCCCCTGCACCAGCTCGTAGCCCACCATCTCGCCCTGCCGGTCCATCTCCATCAGGCACGACATCACTAGCCGGTCCTGCCGCGGCCGCAGGCTGCACAGGTCGGTCGAGAGCTCGGCCGGCAGCATCGGCACCGCCCGGTCGGGGAAATAGACCGACGTTCCCCGCAGCCGCGCCTCCTGGTCGATCGCCGAGCCCGGCGCCACGTAATAGGCCACGTCGGCGATGTGCACCTGCAGCTGATAGCCGCCGCTCGGGGTGCGGGCCACATGCACCGCGTCGTCGAAGTCGCGCGCCGACTCCCCGTCAATGGTCACGATCGGCAGCCCGCGGAAATCGCGCCGCGCCGCCAGCTCCGCTTCCGGCAGCGCCTCCGGCAGCGCCGCCGCCTCCGCCAGCACCGCCGGCGGAAAGCGGTGCGGCAGGTGGTGCTTGCGGATCATGATCTCGACGTCCACGCCAAAATCGTCCCGCCGCCCCAGCACCTCCAGCACCCGTCCCCGCCCGCCCAGGCTGGCGCTGGGAAAGCGCGTCACCTCGATCTCGACCATCTGCCCGTCCAGCTCCTCGCTGCGCGGCTTCACCTGCTCGCCCAGCACCCGGTGCGGCGTGGCGCCCGCGCTCGCCGGCACCTCGTCCCCGGGCGGAATCACCACCCGCTCCCGCACTCGGTCATCCACCGGCTGCACGTAGTTGCCTTTCGGATCGCGGTGGAACGTCCCCACCAGCGTCGCCTGGGCGCGGCGCACAATCGCCACCACGCGTCCCTCGCGCCGCCCCGGCTCGGCCGGGCCGTGCTTGGCCACCAGCCGCACCGACACCGCGTCGCCGTGCATCGCCCCCAGCGTCGCCGGCGGCGGAATGAACACGTCCCCCCCACCCGGCAGCGGCGGCTCCGGCGTCACAAACCCATAGCCATCGCGGTGCAGCGAGAGCCGCCCCAGCACCTCGCCGGTGGGCATCGCCGCGGCCTTGGCCGCCACCCCAGGACGGGAAGGTGCGCCGGGGCGGGAGGGTGCGCCCGGGCGGGAAGGAACGCCCCGCGCCGCGCCCGCCGCCTTCTCCACCACGGTGAAAACGTGCCGCCGTTCCCGCAGCCGCCCCTGCCGCACCAGTGCGTCGAGTGCCTGCTGCACCCCCTGCCGCTCCCCGCCCCGCGCCTTGAGCTCGCGCAGCAGTTGCTTCAGCGTCGCCCGCCGGTCGGGCGTGCCCTCGATGTGTTGCAGGATGAACTCGGGTGCGATCATGCCACCGCGGCGCTCGTCCGCCGCCGCTCCACCAGCCAGCCGTGCTGCAGCTTGTCCAAGTCCCCGTCCAGCACCCGGTTCACGTCCCCAATCTCCAGCTTGGTGCGCGTGTCCTTCACCATCTGGTAGGGCTGCATCACGTAGGAGCGGATCTGGCTGCCGAAGTCAATGTCCAGCTTGCTGTCCTCCACCTTGCGCGCCGCCGCCCGCTTCTTCTCCAACTCGTGCTCGTAGAGCCGCGAGCGCAGGATCTTCATCGCCATGTCCTTGTTCTTGTGCTGCGAGCGCTCGTTCTGGCACTGCACCACGATGTTGGTCGGCAAATGCACGATCCGCACCGCCGAGTCGGTCATGTTGACGTGCTGCCCGCCCTTGCCCCCGGCGCGGAAGGTGTCAATGCGCAAATCCTCGTCGCGGATGTTGATCTCGATGCGGTCGTCAATCTCCGGGCTCACAAACACGCTGGCAAAGGAGGTGTGCCGCCGCTTGGCCTGGTCGAACGGCGAGATGCGCACCAGCCGGTGCACCCCCGTCTCCGATTGCAGCAGCCCATAGGCGTACTCGCCCTCGATGGTCACCGTCGCGCTCTTGATCCCCGCCTCCTCCCCCTCCTGGCGGTCGTTGAGCGTGGTCTTGAAACCGTGCCGCTCCGCCCAGCGCGTGTACATGCGCAGCAGCATCTCCGCCCAGTCCTGGCTCTCGGTGCCGCCCGCCCCCGGGTGGATGGTCAGGATGGCGTTGAGCGCGTCGTTCTCGTTGCCCAGCAGCGTCCGCGTCTCGATGTCGTCCAGCGCCGCCTGCAGCAGCCCCAGCTCGCGCTCGATCTCCGGCTCGACCGCCTCCCCCTCCCGCCCCAGCTCGAACAGCGCCCCCAGGTCCTCCAGCGTGCGCGCCAGCCGCTGGTCGTCGTCCAGCAGTTCCTGCACCCGCTTGCGGGCGCGGTTCACCGCCTGCGACTGCGCCGGGTCGCTCCAAAAGTTCGGTGCCGCCGCTTGCTGGTCCAGATCGCCCAGTTGCCGCTTCAGCGTGGGCGGGTCAAAGATACACCCGGACGTCGTGGGCCTTGGCGGCCAACCCCTGGTGTTCGCGCTGCAGCTCGTCCAGATCCATGCCTCTATGATAGCAAGCGCGCCCCCAGCCACCCGCGGGCCCGCATCCAGTCCAGCAACCCGCGGGCGAGTTCTTCCGGCGTGCCCTGCTCGCTCCGCGCCACCCAGTCGGGCGCGAGCGGCGGCTCATAGGCCTGGCCCAAGCCGGTCAGCTCAGCAAGCTCCCCCGCGCTGGCGGCGGCGTAGAGCCCCTTGGGGTCGCGCCGGCGGCACTCCTCCAGGCCACAGTCCACCAAGACCTCCAGGAACCGCTCCGCCCCGATCCACGCCCGCACCCGGTCGCGGTCGCGGCGGAAGGGCGAGACGAAGGCGCACAACACCAGGGCGCCGTGCTCGAAACTCAGCCGCGCCGCCTCGCCCGCCCGCCGGATGTTCTCGCTGCGATCGGCGGGGCTGAATCCCAGCCCGGCGCACAGCCCCTGCCGGAGCTGGTCGCCGTCGAGCAGCACCGTCTGGCAGCCCAGCTCGAACAGCCGCCGCTCCAGCGTCCGCGCCAGGGTGCTCTTGCCGCTCCCCGACAGCCCGGTGAACCACACCACCCCCGCCCGATGGCCGTTGCGCGCTTCGCGCTCCTCGCGCCCAATATTCCAGGGCGCCCACACTGTGTTCGGACTCGCCGCCACCGGTGCCTCTGCCGCAGGCACCGGCAATTTGCAAACGCCCTGAGCAGAGCGGGCGCCGCCGGCCGCCAACCGAAGCCACGGTGCCGAGCGACCATCGGGAGCGACCCGAGCCAGGTGTGGAGTATCCACCAGTTCCCGCAGCTCGCTGCGGATCATCCCCGCCGCCACCGTGGCGTTGGTGAACGGATCCACCAGGATGAAGCTGCCCGTCTCCTGGTTCCGGCTGAACGGGTCGAAGCAGATCGGCTGGGCGGTGGTGACCCGCACCCGCCCAATATCGTTCCACGCCAAAGTCGCCCGCTCCTGCCGGTGCAGCGTGCCCACCTCGACCCGATACTCCACCTGCGGCACGGTGGCGCGGGTCGAGCGCGTGGTGTGCAGCAGCACGTAGGCGGCGGAGGGGTCCAGCGCCGCCTCCGCCATCCAGCACAGCATGGCGTCGAAGCGGGTGCCGACCAGCGGCAGGTTGTGCCGCCGCACGATCATGTCGCCCCGGCTGGCATCCAACTCGTCGGCGAGGGTCAAAACCGCCGCATCGCCGGCCGCCGCCTCTTCCATGGGGCCGTCGGCGTTCTCGACCGCCTGAATCCGCGTCGCCTGGCGCGAGGGCAGGATCACCACCTCCTCGCCCGCCCGGATTGTCCCCGACGCCACCCGCCCGGCCAGGCCGCGGTAGTTCTCCCCGGCGCGGATGACGCACTGCACCGGAAAGCGGAAGTCCAGCAGGTTGCGGTCCACCGCGATGTTCACCGTCTCCAGGTGGTGCAGCAGCGTCGCCCCCTCGTACCACGGCATCCGCCGGCTGCGCTCCACCACGTTGTCGCCCTGCAGCGCCGAGACCGGGATGAACACCACGTCCCGGACCTCCAGCTTGCGGGCGAAGGCGGTGAACTCCTCCACCACCGCCTGGAACACCCCCTCGCCATAGTCCACCAGATCCATCTTGTTGACCGCGATCAGGAAGTGGCGGATGCCCAGCAGCGACGAGATGAAGGCGTGGCGCTTGGACTGGGTCAGCATCCCCTTGCGGGCGTCCAGCAGGATCAGCGCCAAGTCGGCGTTGCTGGCGCCGGTCACCATGTTGCGGGTGTACTGGGTGTGCCCCGGCGTGTCGGCGATGATGAACTTCCGCCGCGCCGTGGCGAAGTAGCGGTAGGCCACGTCAATGGTGATGTTCTGCTCGCGCTCGGCGCGCAGCCCGTCGGTCAGCAGCGCCAGGTTGCGCTCCTCGCCGCGGCGCTGGCTGGCCTCCTCCAGCGCCCGCAACTGGTCCTCGAAGATGGACTGGGAGTCGTACAGCAGCCGCCCGATCAGCGTGCTCTTGCCGTCGTCCACGCTGCCGGCGGTGGAGAAGCGCAGCAGGTCGGCCGCCGCCGCCAGCCCGGCGGGCGCCTCGGCGGCGCGCCGCGGCTGGACCTGGCGCACCGCCTCCGGCGGGGTGGTGGGCTCCGAGGTGGTGCTCATTTAGAAGTACCCCTGGCGCTTGCGGTCTTCCATCGCCGCGTCGCTGCGCTGGTCGTCCAACCGCCCGCCGCGCTCGGTCACCCGCGCCGCCGCCGTCTCCAGCAGGATGTCCTCGATGCGGGCCGCATCCGACTCGATCGCCGCGGTGCAGGTGGCGTCCCCCACGGTGCGAAACCGCACCGTGCGCTCCTCGGGAACCTCGCCCCCGCCCAGCGCCACAAACGGCGTCTCGGCCAGCAGCAGCCCCTCGCGCTCGAACACCCGGCGGCGGTGGGCGAAGTACAGGCTCGGCAGCGCGATGCCTTCGCGGGCGATGTACTGCCAAACGTCCAGCTCCGTCCAGTTCGACAGCGGAAACACCCGGAAATGCTCCCCCGGGTTGCGGCGCCCGTTGTAGAGCGACCACAGCTCCGGCCGTTGGTGCTTCGGGTCCCACTGCCCAAAGGCGTCGCGGTGCGAGAAGATGCGCTCCTTCGCCCGCGCCTTCTCCTCGTCCCGCCGTCCGCCGCCCACCGCGCAGTCGGCCCCCAGCTCCCGCAGCGCGTCCAGCAGCGTGATGGACTGCAGCGCGTTGCGGCTGGCAAAGGGACCGGCCTCCTCCACCGCCCGCCCGCGGTCAATCGTGTCTTGCACCGAACGCACCACCAGGCGCGCCCCGTAGCGCTGCACGAACCAATCGCGGTAGGCCAGCGTCTCCGGAAAGTTGTGCCCGGTGTCAATGTGCAGCAGCGGCAGCGGCGAAATGCCCGGGGCGAAGGCCTTGCGCGCCAGCCAGGCCAGCGTGATCGAGTCCTTGCCGCCGGAAAACAGCGCCACCGGCCGCTCAAACTGCCCCGCCACCTCCCGCAGGATATGGATCGCATCCGACTCCAACTGCCGGAGATGGTTCTGGCGCGGCATGGTTTCGGCGGGCTGGGAGGTTGTGAGGCAACTTGCCCCAGCGCTGGTTGTGTCCGGGGCGGAGGGGGCGCGGCTTTGGCGCTAGCGGCCCAGGGCGATGCGCCCCTCCAGCCCGTCCAGCAACGCCGGCGCCAGCGCCCCGCCCGCCGCCATACCCAGCTCGATCTCCGGCTTGTGCGCGCCGTGGAAGTCCGAGCCGCCCGTGGCCAGAAGTTGGTGCCGCGCCGCGATCGCTTCGCACGCGCGCACCACCCCGGGCGTGTGCTTGGCCCAATAGGCCTCGATGCCCCCCAGCCCCTCGCCGCACAGTTCCGCCACCATGGCCTCCAACTCCACCCTGGTCAGCGGAAGCGTGCCGGGGTGGGCCAGCACCGCCACCCCGCCCGCCGCGCGGATCAGCCGCATCCCCTCCACCGTCTCCAGCCGTTCCTGCGCCACGTAGCCCGGCGTCCCCGGCACCAGCCATCGCCGGAAGGCCTCCGCCATGTCGCTCGCCCAGCCGCCGGCCAGCAAGGCCCGCGCCACATGCGGACGCCCCACCGCTCCGCCCGCCGCCTCCGCCAGCACCGCCTCCAGCCGCAGCCCCACCCCCGCCGCCTGCAGCCGCCCAACCATGCGCTCCGCCCGCCGCGCCCGCCCCGCCCGCAGCCCGCCGCAGGCGGCGGCCAAGCCCCCGCTCCCGGCTCCGTCCACCCCATAGCCCAGCAGGTGGACTTCGTCCAAGCCCCGCCAGCCGGTGCTGAGCTCGATCCCGGCCAGGAAGGCAATCCCGTGCGCCTCCGCCCGCCCCCGCGCCTCCGCCAGCCCCGCCAGCGTATCGTGGTCGGTGAGCGCCAGCCCCGTCACCCCCCGCGCCGCGGCGCGGTCCAGCAGCGCCGCCGGCGCCAGCGAGCCGTCCGAGGCCGTGCTGTGGGTGTGCAGATCAATCATGCCGTGCCGCGGTCTCACGGTTCGCGGTGGACTTTTGCTCCTCCGCCGGCCGCTCCGCCGGCGCCGGCACCGCATTGAAGACCGCATGCATCCCCATCGCCTCCAGGTTGATCTCCTGCAGCCGCTCCCGCCGGCCCAGGTCGTAGAGCGCCAGCCGCGTCGGCCGCGACACCGCGCTCACCATGTTCTTGATCCACCGCACCTTCTCCTTCCAGCGCGTCTGCCGGATGCGGGTGAAGCACACCCACGCCCGCCCCCCCTCCACCGGCAGCACCCCCCGGCACCAACTGAACCCGGGCGGGCTGTCCCCGCCCAGCGTGTTGAGGTCGAGCTCCTCTTCCACTTTCAGCGTGTCCTCGCTCACCACGTACAGGTGGCCGTCCACCGAAGTGAAGTAGATGTATCCCTCCTTGACCCAGCCGTCGTGGATGCACTCCCGCGTGCCCAGCACGATCGCCCGCCGCGGGTCCGCCAGGCAGATGGCGTCGCCCAGGTCGCCGCGGCTCACCCACAACTCGCCCTGCGCCCAAAAGGCGAAATTGGGATGGGCGCGGTAGGGCTTGAGCGTCGCCACCTTGCGGTAGTCGGTGTCGCGGGAATAGAGCTGCCAGGGGTCGCCCCCCAGCGCGCTCCAGCTCTGCACCAGCTCGCCTTCCAGCGTGATCTCCGCCACCATGTCCAGCCCCGTCACCACCACCAGAATCGTTCCCCGCGGCGTCGGGCTGACGTGGTGCAGGTCGTTGAAAAACGGCAGCGAGAGATACGCCAGCCGCCGCAAGCTCGGAACCTCGAAGACCATCACCTCGGTCGAGGTGCAGGCATAGAGCCGATCCCCCTCCACCGCCCCCGCTTTGAACAACACCGAACTCTGCGCCGACGCCCGCGCCTCCAGCGGCGTCTCGTAGGCCAGGCGAATCTCGCCGCCATCGTCGCCCGGCCGGATCCGGCCGATGACCGCCTTCTCAAACAGCAGCCATTCCTCCTGCGCATCCTTGAACGTGGGCCTTTGGACGCCCCCCAATACGAACAGGTCCCCCATGACCAATTCCCTCGCAGTGATTCAACAGCATCGGATGCACCAACCGCCCTCTCCGCCTACCCGCCCCCCACTGTCCACTGTTCACTGTTCACCGTTCACTGTTCACTCTTAAGTGCCACCCCCGCCCCCTCCAGCCCGTCCGCATCGGCGCGCAGCTCCACCGCCCCCCCCTGCCGCCGCGTCTGCACCAGCGCCATGCACAACCCGTTGAAGGCGCTGCGCTGGGTGGCGTGGTCGGGCTCGTGGCTGCTCGGGTCGCCGTTGCCCACCCCCAGGATGCGGGCCGGCCCGCTGAGGGTGAAGCGCACCAGGTTCCCCGCCGTCGGCACCACGCGCCCGGCCGCGTCCTGCACCTCGACCGCCACCACCGCCAAGTCCTCGCCGTCGGCGCGCAGCTCGGTGCGGTCGGGGCGCAACACCAGCTTGGCCGCCGGCCCTGTGGTCTCGCGCCGGCTGCGCAGCTCCACCCCGCCCGGCCCCGCGCCCCGCGCCTCGATGGCGCCGGGCGCGTACGCCACCTGCCAGGCGGCGTGCCCATGGCGTTCCACCTTTTGCCGCCCCAGGCTCTGGCCGTTGAGAAACAGCTCGACCTCCTCCAGGTTGGTGTGGCACCACACCGGAATCGCCTGCCCCTCCTTGCCGCCCCAGTTCCAGTGGGGAAACAGGTGCAGCACCGGCTGCTTCGTCCACCACGCCTGGTAATAATAAAAATTGTCCTTGGGGAACCCGCAGGTGTCCAAAATGCCAAAGTGCGAGCTGATGCAGGGCCAGCCGTAGGGGCTGGGCTCGCCCCGGTAGTCGAAGCCGGTCCAGGCGAACCCGCCCGCCAGGAACGGACGCGCCGCGTAGATCTTCCACCACCCCTCGGCGCTCAGCGCGTAGCTGGGATAGTTGACGTCGTAGGCGCTGACGTAGCCCCTCGCCGGGTCGTTGAAATAGATCCCGCGCGTCGAGACCGTGCTCGCGGTCTCCGTGCCCACCGTCGGCTGGCGCGGAAACGCGCGGTGGAAGGCGTCCAGGTGGGGCGCGTTTTGGGCCACCCCGCCGCCATCGCCGTAGTTGAACCCCTGCACGTCCACCACGGCCGAGACGCCCTGGCCCCAGCCGCCGTTCATCGCCACCGTCACCGGCCGCGTCGGGTCGAGCTGCTGGGCCAGCCGCTTCATCGCCGCCACCACCTGCGCCCCGATCGGGGTCCCCTGCTGCGGCTCCTCGTTGCCCAGCGACCAGAGGATCACCGCGGGATGGTTGCGGTCGCGCCGGATCAGCCGCTCCAGTTGGCTCAGCCCCTCCGGCGTCGAGGCCATCATGCGGGTCTCGTCCATCACCAGCATCCCCAGCCGGTCGCAGGCGTCGAGCAGCTCCGGCGTGGGCGGGTTGTGGCTGGTGCGGTAGGCGTTGCAGCCCATCGCCTGCAGCCGCTCGATGCGGTAGCTCTGCAGCCGGTCGGGCAGCGCCGCCCCCACCCCGGCGTGGTCCTGGTGGTTGCAGGTGCCCTGCAGCTTCACCGGCTCGCCGTTCACGAAGAAGCCGCGGTCGGCGTCGAAGCGGATGCTGCGGATGCCAAACGGCACCTCGATCTGGTCGCTGGCCGCGCCCTCCGACTCCAGCGCCAGCACCGCCCGGTAGAGGTGGGGGGCGCGCAGCGACCACAGCACCGGCGCCGCCACCAGCGCATTCGCCGCCAACTCCGCCTCGCCCCAGGCCGCCACCTCCACCAGCGGCGAGTGCGCCGCCCCGACCCCGCGCCCTTGGGCGTCGAACAGCGCCAGCCGCAGCCGGCAGCGCGCCGCCGTGGCCCGGTCGTTCCGCGCCGTGGTGGTCACCCGCACCGTCGCCTGGCGGTGGCCCTCGCCCAGTTCGCTCCGCACCGCGGTCGCGTCGGCGGCAAAATGCAGCGGCTGGGTGCGCGTCAGCCATACGTGCCGGTAGAGGCCGGCGCCCTCGTAGAACCAGCCCTCGCCCAGCGTCGCGTCCACCCGCACCGTCAGCGCGTTGCGCCCCCCCATCGCCGCCAAGTCGGTCAGGTCGAAGCGGAACGGGGCGTAGCCGCTGAAGTTCTCCCCCACATACTCGCCGTTGAAAAACACCATGGCGTTGCGGAACACGCCGTCGAACTCCACCCCCACGCGCTGGCCGGCCGCCTCGGCCGGCAGGGTGAAGACGTTGCGGTACCAGCCCATGCTGGTGGCGGGGTAGTCGCGCCCCAGCGGCTTGCTGCCGTGCGCCACCAGTTGCCGGTCCTGGTGGAAGGGCAGCTCCACCGCCCAGTCGTGCGGCAGCTCGACCGCCTCCCAGCCGCTGTCGTCGTAGTCCAGCCGCGCCGCCGGCGCCGCCCCCAGCGCCTTGGCAAAGGTGCGCTGCCCCCGCCCAAAGCCCAGGTCGTCGGCCGCCACGTCGGCGTTGCCCAGCCGGAAGCGCCAGCCCAGGTCCAGCTTCTGCCGCCGCTCCGCCAGGGCTGCGGCCGCCGGCGCCGGTGCCGCCGCGGTGGGTTCCTCCAGCGGGGCCGCCAGCGCCGCCGCCGGCAGTTGCGCCGCCAGCGCCCCGGCCGAGGCCGCCAACCCGCTCTTTAGGACGTCGCGTCGGGTCCAGCGCTGGGGGATGGATGGGGGGGTGGGCTTGGCCATGGGTGCCTCCGGGTGTGGATCAGGGCCGCCAGCGCCAGCAGCGCCACCATCGCGCAGCAGGCGTACGCCAGCCAGTCGCCGTGGCGGGTGTAAAACGTCAACTCGGTCAGCGGCGAAAAGCTCGCCTCCAGCTCCCCCGCCTGGTGCTGCGGCAGCTCCGCCGTGATCCGGCCATAGGGGTCAATCACCGCCGTGATGCCGTCGTTGGTGTCGCGCAGCAGCCAGCGCCGGTTCTCGATGGCCCGCACCTGCGCCATCTGCAGCCCCTGCGCCGCCGCCGAGGAGGCGCCGTACCAGCCGTCGTCGGACTGGTTCACCAGCCACTCCGCCCCCATCGCCACCTCGCGCCGCGCCAGCGCCGGAAAGATGGATTCGTAGCAGATCAGCGTCGCGAACGAGCGCCCGTTCAGCGTGAACAGCACCGGGCCCTTGCCCGGCACGAATTCACCCACCTCCTGCACCAGCTTCCCCACCCCGGCCCAGCGCTTCAGCCAGCCCGGCAGCGGCACGTACTCGCCAAACGGCACCAGATGCAGCTTGTCGTAGCGCTCCCCCGTGGTGCCGTCGGGGTGGACCACCTGCACCGAGTTGCGCGGCTGGTCGAACTCGGGCGCCCCCAGCGCGCTCAGCGGATAGCTCACCTCGCCAAACACAAACGTCGCCCGCGTGCGCGACAGCAGCTCCGCCGTCATCGCCTGGAAATTGGTCTGCAGCGCGTAGTCCAGCGGCGCCGGCTGCTCCGGCCACAGGATCAGCGCCGCCGCCCGTCCCGTCGCCGGCGCCGACAGCCGCAGTTGCTCGTCCAAAAAAGCCTGCAGCCGGGCGTTGCTCCAGCTTCCCTCCAGCGGGGTGTTGGGCTGCACCAGCCGCGCCCGCAGCGTCCGCACCGGCAGCGAGGGGGGATGGTAGGGCAGCGTGGCAAACGCCAGGATCAGCCCCAGCCCCGCCGCCAGCACCCCATCCCGCCGCGTCGGCCAGGGCCGCGGCGTGGGCGCGTTGCGCTCGTCGTAGAAGCGCAGCAGCAGCCCCGCCAGCAGGGTGTTGGCCAGCGCGATCAGAAAGCTGGCGCCATACACCCCCGCCACCGGCGCCACCAGCATGAAGCCGGCGTGCGCCGCCTGCGAGCTGCCCAGCAGGTTCCAGGGAAACCCGCCCATGGGCGTGTAGGTGCGCAACAGCTCCACCGCCACCCACAAGAACGGCAGCGGCAGCAGGCGGTGCCCCAGCCCCCGCCCGATGGCGTAGCCCAGCCCGGCGAAGATCGCCAGGTAGCTGCCCATCAGCAGCAGGAACAGCGCAAAGATCAGGCCCGACGTCGCCCTGCCCAGGTCGCCGTAGTTGTGGATGGTGGTGGCGATCCAGGGGCAACTGAAGCCGAAAAACACCACCCCCGCCACATAGCCCGGCGCCAGCGCCCGCCACCAGTTGTCCGCCCGCGCCACCACGATCAGCAGCGGCGCCAGCGCGAACCACGCCATCCAGTCCCAGCCCAGCAGCGGAAACACCGCCGCCAAGGCCATGCCCGAGGCCGCCGCCGCCAGCAGTGCCGCCAGCAGCGGCGCCGGGCGCGCGGCGGCGGGCGCATCAGTCGCGGCGGCTTGTGCGGGGGCAGGCTCGGGCATGGGCGTGGACTGCTTCCGTCATGATGCCACTCCCCCGCCCGGCATGCGAGACATTTGCGTCGCCCCGGGCTGGGGTGCACAATACAGCTCGCGGGGGTCGCGCCTGCGGGAAATGAATTCGGCGCGGCCCCAGCGAGGCGCGAGCACAAGCGGGACGCGCGCCGCAGGCGCGCTTGATCTGATAACGACCCCGGCCTCCAATCCCGAGTAGAGTGGGTTTGCGTAAAAAAACCAGCCGCTCGGGACGAAGGAGGCCGAGATGGCTATTGTAATCGGTTGTGATCTGCATTCCCGTTTTCAGCAG
>DATKSZ010000094.1:0-18346 GCA_035531375.1 Terriglobales bacterium
CGCCAAACCAGTGGAGCACGGCGCTGGCAATGAGTACCACGCTCCCCGCTACCACAAAAGCACGTGCGACTCTGTTACGCATACAACTTGCCTCCAGGACCGGACTGAAATTGCGCTAAGGATTCCCGCACGATGCCGCGCCTCTTCAGACGGCAAGTGTAGCTCGATGAGAGCGGAAGGGTAATGTCCAGAATCTTTCGCAGTGCGCAGGGAGACCGGCAGGGGGCAGCTGGTGAGAGTCCGGCACGATGAAGGCACAGCAAGCCGCATCGGCCCCGAGCCGTGCGTTGGCAGCCGTAAGGCTGCGGACGAAGCGTCGGCAGGAGAACGCGCAGGCCAGCCATGGAGCCACGAAAGGATAGGGGCCCGGGTGCCGACGCTGTTGCGAAGGCGGAAGGCGAAATGGCGGCGCGCGATCATGCGCGGGCGCGGCCCGCTGCCGGAGGCGCCGGCGGAGCGGCCGGGCAGGGCAGCGAAACGCGCAATCCCTTGGAAATCTTGGTCGGGGCGAGAGGATTTGAACCTCCGACCCCCTGGTCCCGAACCAGGTGCTCTACCAGGCTGAGCCACGCCCCGACGCGGCGGAAGCGGCCTTCCGCAAAACCCAGTATAGCAGTTGCGCCCCCGCCCCGGCGGGGCCCCCCTCTCCCACCCGGCCGGCCCCTAGGCGCAGCCCCGCATCTGGCTGAGGTGGCGCTGGGTGTGGTAGCCGATCAGCAGCAGCCAGTGGTAGCCGTTGAGCGTGCCCAGCACCGGGTGCTTGCGGGTGTGCTCCTTCAAGGGCTGATTCGGGGTGGCGGCGAAGGCGAGGGTGGCCGCGCGGGCGGCGGCGAAGTCGGCCAGCAGCGCCGGCGGCGTGCTGCCGCGCTGCGGCTGCAGCGGCGGCGGCGCCACGATCTTTTCCTCCGCCACCGCGGCGCGCGGCAGCATCGCCTCTCGACCGGCGGTGCGCTCCTGCCAGTCGGGCTCGGGCGGCTGCTCCAGCATCGAGGCCAGCAGCCCCAGCGAGCGCCGCTCCACGATCACCAGGTGCTCCAAAATGTCTGCCGCGCTCCAGCGGCCGGGGCCGTCGCTGCGCTCCCAGGCGCCGTCCGCCAGCCCGGCGCAATGCGCCAACACCGCCTCGCGCGAGCGTTCGAGGTTGGCGATGGCGGCGGCCATCTCGGCGGCGGTGGGCACGGCGGAGGCGGTTGTCATGCGAGAATTATCCGTCATTCATGTCGGCTTTCCTTACCCTGCCCCCGAATTTTTCCGCCCTGGCGGACCTGGCCTGGGAGCGGGCCCGCGCCCTGCCGGGCTTCATCGGCGAGCGCGAGCTCCGCGCCCTGCTGATGCTGGCGGCCGCCGCCCCCGCCGCCGGCAGCCCCCCGGGCGCCCCAGCGAAGCGAAGCGCCGACTTGGAGCCCCGGGGCCCCCGAGTCGGCGTGAGCATGCCGCCCCGCGCTGTTGCAGCGGGGCGGCTCACAAGCGGGACGCGCGCCGTCGGCGCGCCGGGGCCCGCGCCCACCATCGTCGAGATCGGCAGCTTCAAGGGCAAGTCCACCGTGGGCCTGGCCACGCTGGCCCAGGCCCTCGGGCTGGGTCCGGTGGTCAGCATTGACCCCCACGATTCCCCCTCCGTCACCGATCCGGGCGTCGCCTCCTACCACGCCTTCATGGCCAACCTGGCGGGCGCCGGGCTGCGCGAGATGGTCGAGGTGCACCGCGCCTGCTCGCGCGACGTCGCGCCCAGTTGGCGCCGGCCCATCCGCCTGCTGTGGATCGACGGCGACCACACCTACGCCGGCGCCCGCGAGGATTTCGAGCTGTTCTCTCCCTTTCTCGCCGACGGCGCCCTGGTCGCCCTCCACGACTCGCTCCATTTTTTCGAGGGCCCCATCCGGGTGATGGTGGACCACATCCTGGCCAGCGACCGCTTTGGCCCCGCCGGGTTCCTGCACACCATCGCCTGGGCGCAATTCCGGCCCCAGGACGGCGCCCGTTGGCGGGCGCCACGCCGCCGCCTGGCCCGCCGCGCCGCCCGCCTGCTGCCCTTGGTCGCCCCGCCCCGCCAGAACCGCGGCCTCAACCGGCTGCGCTACAAGCTTGCCCTCGCCCAAGTGCCCCATGCCGTGCCCGCGCCCGAGGCCTGGCTCGCCCAAGCCAACGCCTGAGCCCGCCGCGCGCCGTATAATGCCGCATGCGCCGCTTGGCCCCCCTGCTTGGCCTCTGCCTCCTCGCCGGCCTGTCCGGCTGCTTGCTGCAGCCCCGCCAGGCGCTGCTGCATCCGCCCGCCCACTCCGCCCCCGCCCCCGCCCTCTATCGCGTCGCCTTCACCACCACCCGCGGCCCCTTGGTCATCGAGGTCCACCGCGCCTGGGCCCCGCGCGGCGCCGACCGCTTCTATTTCCTCGCCCGCCACGGCTTCTACAATGGCGCCGCCTTTTTCCGGGTGGTCCCGCATTTTGTGGTGCAGTGGGGGCTGGGCCCCGACCCCAAGGTCAACCGGGCTTGGAACAACGCCAATATCCCCGACGACCCGGTGCTCCAGAGCAACACCCGCGGCCGGGTCACCTTCGCCATGGGCGGGCCCAACTCCCGCACCACCCAGGTCTACATCAACCTGCGCGACAACTCACGGCTCGACAAGATGGGCTTCGCTCCCTTTGGCCAGGTGGTCCAGGGCATGGACGTTGTCGACCAGTTCTACAGCGGCTACGGCGAGGGCGCTCCCCGCGGCCATGGCCCCAGCCAGCGCCGCCTCCAAAACCAAGGCGATGCCTACCTGCGCAAGGACTTTCCCAAACTGGACCGCATTCTGCGCACCCGTGTGAGCCATCCCTAGCCGAGGCGGCTCATCTCGCAGTTGCGCTCCGGCGGCGCCGGCTTAGGACTTTAGGACTTGTGGCTGCCGTGGGAGGTGCGCGAGCGCACCGGCACCGCCTGGAAAGCCAGGTCTACCCGCCACGCAGTCTCAAAGCCGAGCGTGGCGTTGCGCTCCTTCGCCAGCGCCTGAGCGTCGAGGTTGCAGAAGCGCACCGGACCGGGCAACGGACTATGGTCGCGCATCAGCGTGTAGAGAATGACTTGGCCGTCCAACTCGATGCGGCAGCCCCAGTTGCGGCAGTCGGCATTGGCGAGCAGCGCGTTCGCCCGTTTCAGCGCCGACTCCAGGCCCTCCGGCTCGACCGTCTCGGTAATGTTTTCCACAACCCCTTCGGCGTTGGCATGGCGGTGGTGGATGCAAAGGGCATGCGGCTTGGCTGACATACTGCCTATATCATATCAGCCGCCGCCGAGGCGGAAATGGACGGTGATGATGGTCTCCACCGCCACCGGCTGCCCGTTCAGCCGCAGCGGACGGTAGCGCCAGCCCTGGACAGCGCGTTCCGCGGTCGCCGCCAGCAGGGCATTGCCCCGCAGCCGCAGCACCTCTTCGACCCGGCCGTCGCTGGCGATGAGCGCACGCAGCTCGACCGTGCCCTGCAGGCGCAGATGGCGGGCAAAATCAGGGTAGGGGGGCGGGGGGCAGGCCAAGCAGCGCGCCGCCTGCAGTTCGCCGCCGACCAGGATGGGGGCGGCGGGCGCCGCAGGCGCAACCGGTGCTGGAGGCGCGACCCTCGGCCCCATCCCGGCCAGCAGCGTCGGCGGCGCGCCCTCGGTGCCGGGCAAGGCCAGCACGGCTGGGGCGAATGCCCGTTCCGGTGCAGCGAGGGCCGGCAGCGGTGCCGGCGCCTGCGGCCGCTGGCGGGGGCTCCAGGCCACCAGCCGGGTGGCGGCGAAGCTCGCCCCCCGGGTGGCGGCCGGCGCCGCCTGCGCCAGCGGGATCTCCAGCCGCGTGTGGGTGAGCAGCGTCGGCAGCCCCGCGACCTGCCCCAGCGGCCACGCCACCGCCGCCAGAATCAGGGCCGCCTGCGCCCCCGCGGAAACGATCACGGCGCGCGGCCGGCCGCCGCTCCGGCCGCGGCCGCATTCCACCAGGCTGGCTTCAAACATAACCGCCTGCCTTTCTGTCCTGGGTAGAACCCGCCGCCCGCCAAAAGTTCCCGGCGCTCCTGCCTAGGCGGCGAACACGCGGAAAATATTGCGGCCGTTGCGCTTGGCCTGGTAGAGGGCGGTGTCGGCGCGGCGCAGCAGCTCGTCCGGGGCGATCTCCTCGCCGTGGTAAAAGGCCACCCCGATGCTGGCGGTCACCAGCGCCATGTTCCCATCCAGCCGAAAGGGCTGCCGCAGCGCGGCGTAGATGGCCGCCACCACGCGCTCGGCGTCGGCGGCGCCGTCCAGGTTTTCCAGCAGGATGGTGAACTCGTCGCCGCCCAGCCGCGCCACCGAGTCCAGGCTGCGGACGCAGCTCCGCAGCCGCGTGGCGAAGGCCTGCAGCAGCCGGTCCCCCTGGGCGTGCCCCAGCGAATCGTTGATCTGCTTGAAGTAGTCAATGTCGAGATACAGCAGCGCCAGCAGCGCCTGCTGGCGCAGCCGGCGCGAGGCCTCCATGGCATGCAGCAGCCGCTTGCGGAAGGCGGAGCGGTTGGCCAGCCCGGTGAGCGAATCGGTCTCCGCCAGCGAGATCAGCCGCTCCTGCTCCCATTTGCGCTCGCTGATGTCGCGCAGCGTGACCGCCACCCCGTCGCCCAGCGGCACCGCTTGGTGGTGCAGCCACTTCGGCAGCCCCGGCCCGTCCGGCAGCGCGAACTCCTCGTTCACCGCCTGCCGCGTCTCCACCACCCGCCGCAGCGTGGCTTGCAGGCGCTCGACCTTGGCCAGGTGCGGGCAATCCGACAGGCGGGCGCAGCCCGGCTGGCCCGGCAGGCAGGCGGCCAGCGCCTCGCCCGGCTGGTTGATGTAGACCACGCGGAAATCGCGGATGGCGCCCTGCCCCGGCTCGCGCTCGCACTCGAAAATATAGAACGCGTCCTGGCTGCTCTCCGCCGCGGCGCGGAAGCGCGCCTCGCTGTTCATCGCCCGGTTGCGCGACTCCACCAGCTCCTGCACCAGCGGCCGCATCTGCCAGCGCAGGATCTCCAGCGCCATCAGCGTCAGCGCCAGCAGCAGCGGCGCCATCAACTCGATTTGCCGCCGCACCGCGGCGTAGATCTCCGTGGTGTCCATCTTCAGCACCAGCCCCAGGTGCAGCCCGGGGATGGGCGCATACGCCGCCAGGGTGCGCTCGCCGCGGTAGTCGAGCGCCTGGATGACCCCGGTGTCGCCCGCCAGGGCGTGCTGCATGGGCAGCTCTTGCCCATGGATAAACGGCGAGATGGCGAACGGGTAAGGGCGCGACCGCATCGGCAGGCACTGGATCCACTGGCTGCCGGCGGCGGTCCGCCCGCACAGCGCCATCTCCCCCGTCTGGCCCCAGGAGGCGGTCTCCATGCCCACCGACGCCAGCAGCGGCAGTTGCTGCTCCACGATCGCCTCACCCAGCGCCTTGCCGTGGCGCGCCACCGGCAGCCGCTGCCGCAGCACCGGGCCCTGGCTCCACAGCAGCGCCGCGCGTGGCGACAGCGGCAGCGTCAGCGTGGCCTCCGCCGCCGCCCTGCCCGAGCGCGCCAGCACCCGGCCCTGGGTGTCCAGCAATTCGGTGGAAGAAAATCCCGCCTCCGGCGGCAGCCGCCCGCTGGCTCCCGCGCTGGCGGCGGCTCCGGGCCAGCGCTGGCTCTGCTCCAAGGCAAACAGCCGGCCCCGCGCCCGCGCCGATTCAATCAGCTCGCGCACCTGGTTGGAGCGCTCGTCCCGCCGCAGGCTGAGGTTGGTGATGGCGGCGCGCTGCTGCAGGTGCCACAGCAGGGCGAAGTTGACCACCGCCGCCACCGCCACCACCGCGATCACCACCACCGCCGCCACCGAGATCAGCCGCACCCCATGCGCCGCGTCCGCCGCCGGCCGATTCCAGCGCTTGCCCCGCCATGCCAGCCACAGCCCCAGCGCCAGCACCAGCAGCGCGCAGGCCGAGTACGGCGCCATCGCCGCCATGCCGTGGTAGGTGTACAGCGCCTCGATATGGACGAAATACCCCGCCAGCCCGCTCGCCGCCACCACCACGATGGCCATCGTCAGCCCGCCCATCAGCACCGCGCCGCGCCGGGTCTGGATGCGCGGCAGCAGCAGCACCGCCAGCGCAAACAGTGCATAGGCGAAGGCGGTGTTGGGCGCCATCCGGCCCGGCCGCAGCGCCGTGTCGGTCAGCCAGGCGTAGCGTTGCGGCTGGTCCAGGCCAAAATCCTTGTCCAGCAGGTTTTCCGCCAACACCGCCAAGTTGAGGCCCAGCAGCAGCAGCCCCAGCCCCGCCGCCGTCCGCGGCGCCCTCCGGCCCAGCGACACCACTACCAGCAGCAGGCCCGCCAGCAGCAGGCTCGCGCCCGACTCCAGCGACATCGCCGCATCCCGTCCCGGCCGGAGCTGCAACAACCAAGGAATATGCAGCGCAAACCCGGCCAGCACCGCCACTCCCGCCAGCCCCACGGCCCCGCCGATCCATGCCGCCGGCGCGACCCCCGCCATCCACTTGCGCCTTCCCAATGCTTGCCTCCCGGGCCGCCGATCCAGCGGGCCACGTGCTTGGGATGCGCCGCAGCCGCCAAGCGACTCCGCCGCCGGGCGCCGGTGCTGGGGGCTTCCACCTCAGCCGCGGACTTTGGCCAGGTGCAGGCTGCCCACGCTCATGTCAATGTGCACGTGCGCCCCGCGCCCATCGCCCAACTGCAGCACCGAATCGCCATCGGCGTTCTTGCTGAACTTGGCGTTGTTGACGTCGTTGTGCAGAAAGCCCAGGTCCTTATGGGCGATGATCTGGCAATCGGAGTCCGGAGGCAGGTCCAGGTAGGCGCCGCCCACGTTGGTGGAGACGTGCACCGAGCGCGCCGCCCCCAGCCCGTCGGTGAACTCCACCTTGCCGTAGTCGCTCTGGATCTTGATCGCCGACCACAGCGGACGGTAGATGGAGAAGTCGCCCACGTCGGTGAACCCGTCCAGGCTCCCTCCCGCCGGCGCCCCGGCGGCGGCATTGCCCCCGCGCAGGTCAATGTCCCCGTACGTGTTGCGCAGCACCAGCCCCAGTTGCGCCGGCAGCGACAGCCGCACCTCCGCCCACAGCTCCACCGCCCTCTTGCTGCCCACATCGCGGATGAACACCTTCTGCCCGTCGTACTCGTTGCTGTCGGTGCCGTGGATCCCCAGGATGCTCTTCATGTGGGGGTAGCCGTAGTCGCGAAAATGGTCCAGCGGGTAGACGCCGATGATGCGCAACTGCCCGTTGATGTTTTGCACCTGGAAATCCAACTGCCCCGCCAGCGTGCGGGCAAAGGTGGCGTCGGCGCCGCCGGCGTGGATCAGCACCACCAGGTGGATCTGGCCGTCGGTGCTGGTCTTCACCGAGATCGGCCCCACCAGGTTCTGCACCACCACCTGCGTGACTCCGGCCGCCGACAGCGTCTTTTCGATGGGCCGGATGTAGGTGGTGCGGCCGAATCCCCAGGCGAGGCCGCACGCCGCCCACAGCAGCGGCAAAACACGCGCCCAGCGGCGGAAAACGGGGGCGGAGGGCAATTGCGGGGTCTCCATGGAGAGAAGCAGCCTTCTTGGGATTATGGCACAGCCCCTGCCCCGCCCCTCGCCTCCCGACACGGGTAGAATAGAGGCAAGCAGGAGGCTCGGCGATGCCAGCATGCAAGGCGGCGTGGACGACGGCGGCTATGGGCTTGGCCCTGGCGGTGGGCGCGGCGGCGCAGACCCCACCCCAGAAACCGCCCCCGGACAACGCCGGCGTCTTTGTCGTCGGCACCACCCAGAACCCCACCCCCCCGGCCGCGGTCAAGGCCCCCGCCCCCCCGCCGATCAAGCGCCTGCCCGATCCCAGCCCCGCCCAGATCCAGCACATCATCCAGGTCTTCACCGCCAAGGAGGGGACCTTCCGCAAGCTCCTCCAGAACGACTACACCTACACCGAGTCCATTGATATGCAGTCGCTCGACGGCGACGGCCATCCCACCGGCACCTTCGAGCAGACCAACGACATCGTCTACAGCCCCAGCGGCCGCCGCCAGATCGTCTGCACCTACTGCCCGCAGCCCAACCTGCGCGACATCGAGGTCACCGAGGAAGACCTCGACGACATGTTCAACATGAACATGTACACCCTCTCCCTCAGCGACCTGCCCGACTACAACATCGTCTACCTCGGCCACCAGCCGCTCGACCAAATCACCGCCTATGTCTTCTCGGTGACTCCCAAGCAGATCGTCAAGGGCCACCGCTACTTCTCCGGCAAGGTCTTTGTGGACGACAAGGACCTGATGATCGTCAAGGGCGACGGCCGCGTTGTCCCCAACGAGGTGGACAAGCACGGCAATCCCACCAACACCTTCTTGCCCTTCCAGGTCTGGCGCCAGGAGGTGGACGGCAAGTACTGGTTTCCGGTCTACACCCTGATGCAGGGCGTTGTCCCCGGCGGCGACGGCGCACCAGGAACGCCAATGCGCATGGTGATTCAGTTCAAGAATTACAAGCGCTTCATCGCCACTTCGCGGATACTATCGGTGCAGGCGCTTCCCGACGGCAAGAATCCGGCCAAGCCGGAGGACAAGAAGAAGCCGGTGGCGCCGACCATCCCGCACTAGCGCGGGGGAAGGCCAGGCGACCGACACAGCCGATGAAATGGGTGCGACTGCTGCAAGAGGGCCAGAGCTGCTGGGGCCAACTGCATGACGGGATGATTCAGGTGTGTGTGGGCTCGCCCCTGGCCGGCGGCCAGCACTGCCGCCCCCACCCCACCCTCGAGCGCCTGCCCCTCGCCGACACCCCGCTGCTGCCCCCCTGCGAGCCCACCAAGATTGTCTGCGTGGGCCGCAACTACCGCGCCCACGCCCAGGAACTGGGCCACGCCCTGGAGGAAGACCACCCGCTCCTGTTCCTCAAGCCCCCCTCCGCCCTGCTGCCGCCGGGCGGCGCCATCCTGCTGCCGCGGGTCTCGCAGCGGGTGGACCACGAGGGCGAGCTGGGGGTGGTGATCGGCCGCCGCTGCCGCAACCTGCAGCCCGGCCAGGACCTGCGCCCCTACTTGTTCGGCTTCACCTGCGTCAACGACGTCACCGCCCGCGACCTGCAGAACCGCGAGCCGCAATGGTTTCGCGCCAAGGGCTTTGACACCTTTTGCCCGGTGGGCCCGGTGGTGGTCGAGTCCCCGGGCCCCGACCCCGCCCGCCCCTGGGCGGGGTTGCGGGTGGAGACCCACGTCAATGGCGAGTTGCGCCAAAGTGGCTCGACCGACGATTTCCTGTTCTCGCTGGAGGCGGTGCTGGTCGCCGTCACCGCGGTCATGACGCTCGAGCCCGGCGATCTCATCGCCACCGGCACCCCCGCCGGCGTCGGCCCGCTCGCTCCCGGCGACCGCGTCAGCGTCTCCATCAGTGGGATTGGCACCTTGGAGAACCGCGTGGCGGCGGCGCCCGAGGCCTAGCCGCCATGCTCCCCGCCCTGGCCCCGCTGCCGTCCTGGGCACGCAGTCCCTACTGGGCGGTGGGCGCGGCCGCGGTGGCCGCCGTCGCCGGCGGGGTCTGGCTGTTGCGCCGCCTGCGCCGCCCCACCCCCGAGCAAGTCGAGTGCGCCCGCCGCCTCCGCCTGCACGCCATCGGCCGCATCGCCGCCGGCGAGATCCTCGACATGCTGCCGGTCGAGGGCGACCCCGCCCTGCCGCCCACCTTGGTCTACCAGTACGAGGTCGGCGGCGTCACCTACCAGGTCTCCCAGGCCCTCCACCTGGTGCCGGTCGCGCTCGACCCGGCCAGTTGGATCCCCGGCTGGCCGGTGCAGGTCAAGTTCGACCCCGCCAATCCCGGCAACTCCATGGTCGCCTGCGAACACTGGCGCGGCCTGGCCAGCCCCGCCCGCGGCGCCGCCTCCGCCGCGGCCGCCGCCACAGGCTAAAATGGAAAGCGATGCCCGCCTCCTCGCCCGCCCACCCCATGGCCGAGATTCTGCAGCGCTTTGAGCCGGTGATCGGCCTCGAGGTCCACGTCCAGCTCAACACCGCCTCCAAGATCTTCTGCGCCTGCTCCACCCGCTTCGGCGCGCCCCCCAACAGCCTCACCTGCCCGGTTTGCCTGGGCCTGCCCGGCGCGCTGCCCGTGCTCAACCGCGCCGCCGTGGACAAGGCCATCCGCGCCGCCCTCGGCCTCAACGCCACCGTCAACCCCGTCTCCGTCTTCGCCCGCAAAAACTACTTCTACCCCGACCTGCCCAAGGGCTACCAGATCAGCCAGTACGACCAGCCCCTGGCCGAGCACGGCTGGCTCGATCTGGGCGAGGCCGGCCCCCGCATCGGCGTCACCCGCCTCCACCTCGAGGAGGACGCCGGCAAGAACATCCACGAGGGCGCCGCCCCCTACTCCTATGTGGACCTCAACCGCGCCGGCGTCCCCCTGGTCGAGATCGTCTCCGAGCCCGACCTGCGCTCCCCCGAGCAGGCCTACGACTACCTCACCCGCCTCAAGGAGATCATGCTCTACCTCGAGGTCTCCGACTGCAACATGGAGGAGGGCAGCCTGCGCTGCGACGCCAACGTCAGCCTGCGCCCCCGCGGCGAGCAGAAGTTCGGCACCAAGGTCGAGGTCAAGAACCTCAACTCCTTCCGCTATCTGCAGCGCGCCCTCGAGCACGAGATCGAGCGCCAAGCCGAGGTGTTGGCCGCCGGCGGCCGGGTGGCGCAGGAGACCCGCCTCTTCCAGGTGGCCGAGGGCCGCACCGCCCCCATGCGCAGCAAGGAGCAGGCCCACGACTACCGCTACTTCCCCGAGCCCGACCTGGCCCCGCTGCGCGTCTCCGCCGCTTGGCGCGACGCCGTCGCCGCCGCCCTGCCCGAGCTGCCCCAGCCCAAGCGCGACCGCCTCCAGGCCCGCTACGGCCTCAGCCCCTACGACGCCCAGGTGTTGACCAGTTCCCGCGCCCTCGCCGATTATTTCGAGCAGGCCGCCGCCGCCAGCCCCAACCCCAAAGCCGTCGCCAACTGGATCATGGGCGACCTCGCCGCCAGCCTCAAGGCCACCGGCGATTCCCTCGAGGCCGCCAAGGTCCGCCCCGCCCACATCGCCGAGCTGGTCGCCCTGATTGACGAGGGCGCCATCTCCGGCAAAATCGCCAAGGAGGTCTTCGCCGCCATGGCCGCCCGCGGCGCCCCTCCGCGCGCCCTCGTGGACGAACTCGGGCTCCGCCAAATCTCCGACACCGGCGCCGTCGAGCAGGTCGTCGCCGACGTCCTCGCCGCCCATCCCGCCCAACTCGCCCAATACCGCAGCGGCAAGACCGCCCTCCTGGCCTTCTTCGTCGGCCAGGTGATGAAGGCCACCCGCGGCCAGGCCGCCCCGGCCCTGGTCAACCAGCTGCTGCGGAAGAAACTGGAGTAGCCGCAGTGTACGCGCGCAAACTGCACGTCCAACTGGCCGGCCCCGCCGGCGCGCGCGACTGCCCGCTGAAGTTTCTCGACAGCTTCGCCATGCGCAGCTTCACCGGCGAGAGCCGCTTCGACGACACCCTGCCGGTCGCCGACGGCCGCCTCGAGGCCGGCACCCGCGTGCCCCTCCCCGGACTGCAGGCCGCGCTCGAGGATTGGTTCCGCCGCAAGGGCTATTTGCTCCCCGGCGAGCGTGTGGTGCTGCAATGAAAGCTCCTCCTTGGGCGGTGGTGGCGGCGTTGGCGCTGGGGGCGCTCGCCGCCTCCCTCCCCGCCCAAATCGTCTCCACCTTCGCCCTCGGCGCCCCCAGCCGCGCCAAGATCCAGGGCACCGACCTGCAGGTGGTGGGCAAGCTCGGCATCGCCCTGCCCCCCCAGCCCCACCTGCTGCTGCTGTGGAACTTCGCCGGCGCCAGCTACGACCGCTTCCGCGGCCACGACGGCGCCGCCCTGGAGACCGGCCTCGAGGCCTGGATCAGCCCCGCCCGCCGCCCGGCGCAAAGCTGGGGCCCCCTGCTGCTCGCCGAGGCCGCCCTGGGCCGCCGCTTCGGCCCCGGCCTGCACGGCTACCAGGCCCTCGGCATTGGCGCCGGCTGGTCGCTGGGCGACTGGATCCCCTTTGTCGAGTTCCGCCGCCGCGCCAGCTTCCACCCCGGCCAGCCGGTGGACCACCAGATCCTCGTCGGCATCCACTTCATCCTCTTCGGCTGAGCCTGCGCATGCTCTCGCCCCGCCTCTTCCGCTTCTGTTCCCGCCTGTTTGTGGCCACCTACGGGCGTTGCCCCGTGTTGGGCGAACTGCGCAGTTCCATCGCCATCGTCCGCCGCGGCGACCTCTTCCTGCTCCAGCGCCGCAGCGACAATCTGGGCTGGGCCTTCCCCGGCGGCACCGCCTGCTTCTGGGAAACCGAGGAGCAGACTCTGCGCCGCGAGCTGCGCGAGGAGACCGGGCTCGAGGCGCGCTCACTGTGCCCGCTGTTCGTCTACCACGACCGCCACTTCGTCCCCAGCCGCGTCAGCGTGTTTGCGGTCGAGGCCGAGGGCGAGCTGCGCGCCTCCTGGGAAGGCGAGCCCCGCTGGATGCGCCTCGCCGACGCCGTCCCCGACTTCTTCCCCGCCCAGCAAGTGGTGCTCGATTACATCGAGAGCCAGCCGGTTCCACTCTAGCTCCGGGTCCGCCGGCCATGGTGCCCGTCACTTTCTGCCCACAGTGGCACAGCCAATCTTGGCTGCGCGAACCCAGCCCTTCCGGCCACAGTGGCACAGCCACTCTTGGCTGTGCGTACCCGGCTCCTTTCCGGCCACAGTGGCACAGCCAAACTTGGCTGTGCGCACCCAGCTCTTTCTGGCCACAGTGGCACAGCCAATCTTGGCTGTGCGCACCCAACCCTTTCTGGCCACAGTGGCACAGCCACTCTTGGCTGTGCGCACCCAACCCTTTCTGGCCACAGTTGCACAGCCACTCTTGGCTGTGCGCACCCAATCCTTTCTGGCCACAGTTGCACAGCCACTCTTGGCTGTGCGCACCCAGCCCAACCTCTTGCGGCGACGCCCGAGTTGGCTCAGGCGAGACCAGATCGAGGTCCCCGGAAGCAATGGCTCGGGGTGCCCGACAAGTCCCGCTCCGTCGCCGCCCACCAAGCCCCGCCTCCCGAGCCGGGGAGGCGCAATCGCCGCCGAGGCCCTCGCCGCGCGGCGGTGTCACAATTGGCTCGGGCACGGCGTTTACCAGTTGAACGAAGCCGGACGACGCCGATGGATGCCCTGGGCCTAATGGACGACCTCACCGAGCTGGAAGCCCTGCCGGCGCCCGCCGCCTCGCGGGTGTGGCGCGAGGCGGCCTTTGCCGCCGTCTTCCGCCAACACTATGCCCGCTTGGTGGGCATGGTGGTCCGCGTGGTGGGCGAGCGCGCCCTGGCCGAAGAGATCGCCGACGACGCCTTCTGGAAGCTCTATCAGCGCCCCGCCCTGCAGAGCGACGGCCACAACGTCGCCGGCTGGCTCTACCGCACCGGCTCCCGCATGGGCATTGACGCCCTGCGCGCGCGCCAGCGCCGCCGCCTTGGCCAGGAGCGCGTGGCGGCCGAGGCCGAGCGCGCCGGCCCCGCCCTGGAAGCGCCCCTGGGCGCCTTGGTGCGCCTCGAGCAGGCGGCGGCGGTGCGGCGGGCCCTGCGCCGCCTGAAACCGGCGCAAGCCCAGATCCTGGTCTTGCGCCACAGCGGCCTCTCCTACCAGGAGATCGCCCTTGCCCTCCGCATGCGCGCCTCTTCGGTCGGCACCACGCTGGCGCGGGCCGAGGCGGCCTTCCAAAAAGCCTTTCACAAGGGGGAAGTATGAACCGCGAACCGCAGGATGATCCCAACGTGGCGGAGTTGATGGCCTCGCTGGCGCCGCCGCCGGCCTCCGAACCCGACCGGGCGCGCGCCTGGGAGCGCTTTCGCCGCCGCCGTTTGGCCACGCCGCTGCCGCCGCCCGCGCCTTGGCGCCGCCGCCCCGCCTGGGTGGCCGCCGGCGCCGCCGCCGCCCTGGTGGGCGCCCTCGGCTTCAGCCCGCGCGCGCGTTCGGCCACCGCCCGCATGTTGTCGCTGTTCCGCGTCAACCAGGTGGCGGCGCTGCCCTTCGACGCCGCCGGCGCCCCCGCCGCCGACCGCAGCGTCCGCCGCATGATCGCCCAACTGATGCGCGACGAGGTCACCGTCACCCGCAACGAACCCAACCTGAGCGCCGCCAACATCGCCCAAGCCTCGCAGTTGGCCGGCTTTGCCGTGCGCTACGCCCCCTACGCCGACGCCAGCGCCGCGCCCGCTTTCCGTGTCCAGGGCGGCAAGGACTTCCAGCTCACGCTCGACCGCGCCCGCGCCCAGGCCATTCTCGACGCCGCCGGCCTCGGCGCCCAGCCCCTGCCGCCCTCCCTGGAGGGCGCCACCATCGCCGTCCATCTCCCCCGCACCGTCGCCGTGATGTATGGCCCCTGCGCCCAATGGGCCGCCCACAGCCGCGGCGGCTTCGACGCGCCCCCGCCCACCGCCGGCTGCACCGTGCTGGGCGAAGGCCCCAGCCCCGAAGTGAGCCTGCCCCCGGGCCTCGACATGCAGCAGCTCGCCGTGCTGGGGCTGCAGTTGCTCGGCATGACCCCCGAGCAGGCCCAGCAATATTGCCAGACCATTGATTGGACCTCGACCCTGGTGGTGCCCTTCCCGCGCGGCCAAGCCCAGTCCCGCCCCGTCGCCGTGGACGGCGTCCAGGGCATCCTGTTGACCCGCGCCCGCCCCGGCCAAGTCCCCCACTACGTGCTGCTTTGGAGCCGACAGGGTATGCTGTATTCCATCGTCGGCGCGGGGGATGGCAGCCAAGGCCTCAGCCTCGCCGGCGAACTGACCAACTGATTGCCTGCGCTCGCCATTGAAACCTCCGGATTGCGCAAGGTCTACGGCCGCAAGCTGGCGCTGGCCGACCTCTCGCTCGAGGTGCGCGCCGGCGAGGCCTTCGGCCTGCTCGGCCCCAATGGCGCCGGCAAGAGCACCTGCCTCAAGCTCCTGCTCGGCCTGGCGCGCCCCACCGCCGGCCACGGCCGCCTGCTGGGACGCCCCTTGGGCGATATTCCCACCCGCCGCCGCGTCGGCTTCCTGCCCGAGCATTTTCACTTTCAGGACTGGCTCAGCGGCCCCGAGGTGCTGCGCCTCCACGGCCGCCTCTTCGGCCTCGCCCCCGACCTCCTCCGCCGCCGCGTGCCCGAACTGCTCGAGCGGGTCGGCCTCGGCGCCCAGGGCGCCAAGCCCCTGCGCGAGTACTCCAAGGGCATGCAGCAGCGCCTCGGCCTGGCCCAGGCGCTGGTCAACCAGCCCGAGCTGATTTTTCTGGACGAGCCCACCAGCGGCCTTGATCCCCTCGGCCGCCTGCTCGTCCGCGAGGTCATCCAAGAGCAGCGCCAGCGCGGCGCGGCGGTGTTTCTCAACTCCCACCTGCTGGGCGAGGTCGAGGTGAGCTGCGACCGGGTGGCCTTTGTCAAGGACGGCTGTCTGCTCGAAACCCGCGACCTGCGCGCCGCCGCCGCCCCCTCCCTGCGCCTGCGCCTGCGCGCGCGCGGCGTCCCCGCCGACTTTTGGCGGCGCGCCCTGCCCCGCGGCCGCGCCGACCAGCTCCCCGGCGACGCCTGGGCGCTCGAGCTCGCCGCCGAGGACGCCATCCCCGAGCTGCTCCGCGCCCTGCTCGCCGCCGGCGCCCAGGTGTACGAACTCACTCCCCTGTCCCTGTCGCTCGAGGAGATCTTCCTGCGCGTCATCGGCCGCGACGGAGGCGACGCCTGATGGGCGCCATCCTCGCCATCGCCTTCACCACCGTGCGCGAGGCGGTGCGCCGCAAGCTGGTGCTGTTGGCGGCGCTGGTGGGCGCCGCCTTCCTGCTGCTCTACGGCCTCGCCTTCCATCTCGCCGTCGGCAATCCCCGCAGCATCGTCAACGCCGCCAGCCGCGCCCTCGAGCGCCAGGGCGAGGCGCTGTTCCTGCTGCTGGGCCTCTACGCCGCCAATATGCTGGTCGCGACCCTTGCCATCCTGGCCTCGATCGATACCCTCTCCGGCGACATCGCCAGCGGCGCCATGCAGACCCTGCTGAGCAAGCCGCTGGCGCGCTGGCAACTGCTGCTGGGCAAATGGCTGGGTTTTGCCGCCCTGCTCACCCTCCTGCAGGCCGCCTTGCTCGGCGGCGCCATGGCCATCGCCTACGGCTTCACCGGCTACCTCGCCCCCCACCGCGCCGCCGGCCTCGCCCTGCTCTGGCTGGAGATGTTGCTGCTGCTCACCGTCACCCTGCTCTGGGGCACCCGCCTCTCCACCCTGGCCAACGGCGTGCTCAGCCTGGGCCTGTTCGGCTTGGCCTTCCTGGGCGGCTGGATCGAGCAGATCGGCGCCCTCACCCACCATCCCGGCGCGGTGCGGGTGGGCATCGTCGCCAGCCTGATCATGCCCAGCGAGGCCCTCTGGCGCCGCGCCGCCTTCGAGATGCAGCCCCAACTGCTCTCCGCCCTCGCCATCGGTCCCTTCGCCGGCGCCTCCGTCCCCAGCCCGCTCATGGTCGCCTACGCCGTCGCCTACACCGCTCTCGCCTTCATCCTGGCCGTCCGCCTCTTCCACACCCGCGACCTCTAGCTAGCCCGCGGGCCAGCTCACCGGCACCCCGGCAGCCGCCACGCCCCGATCTTCGTGCTGTAGCCCGCCGCCCCCGGCTTCAGGTAGTCGCCCACGTACCAAAAGGTGCAGTCGTCGCTGGGGTCCATGGCCAGCGTTGTGTAGTCCTCCCAGCGCAGCGTGCTCGTCTGTGCCGCTCCGCCGCTGGCCAGCACCGTCTCCCGCAGCGTCATGTGCCCCTTCGCATCCCCGGCCAGCCGTCCCGTCAGGCGCTGCCCGGCGAAGTCGAAGCCGTCGCCGTAGGAGTAGCCCATGGCGATGTCGCCCTTGCGGTCCATGCCCAGGCTGCCCATCCAGCGAAAGCCGCCGCCGGGAGCGTAGGTCCCTTGTTGATACAGCCGCGGCGCCCCGCCCGCGTCCAGCCGGAACTCGTACCAGCGCACCCCGCCCCCGCCGCCGCGGGTATTCACCGAATGCGCCACCAGGATGCTCTGCCGCTCGCCCAGCCGCCGGTACACCACCCGCTGCATGATCTTGTCGCCCTGCGCATCCAGCCGCCGGTTGGTTCCCGGCTGCGGCACGCAGCTCGTCAACTGCCCATTGCACAAGTAGTGGTACGGCGCCACCGCGATCCGATAGGGCCCCCGCAGGCGCGAGTGCGCCGGCTGCGCCCAATCCACGTGAAAGCGGTAATAGTGGATGCTGGCGGCGTCGAAGATCTTGTGCAGTTGCGTGCCCCCGGCGGCGAACACCAGTTCGGGCGCGCCCGCCGGCGGCGCCGCCCGTCCGTCCACGTCCGCCGGGTTGAGGAAGTTGACCCCGTCCACGATGGCGCACTGTTCGCTGGCCTCGCGCCCGGCCAGCATGGCGGCGCGCTCGGCCACGCAGGCGTGCTTCTGAATTACGGTGTCGCCGGTCGAGGTTCCCAGGTAGTAGCCGTCGGGCCACACCCCCAGCCGCGGATAGTCGGGAAACAGCACCCGGGCGAAGTCGTAGCGGTAGTAGCGGCCCAGCGGGTCGCTCGTCTGGCTGACCGCGTAGCACATGCCATACGGCGTCTGCGGCCCGCTCCCCGCCGGCTTGCGGAAGATGGGCATCACCCACACCCAGCGCTGCGCGAGCTGGTCATAGCGCACCACCACGTCGCCAAAACCCACCGCGCCGCACTCGCCCTGGAAGCCGTCAAACACCACCCGCGTCGGAACCGGCCCCTCCAGCGCGCGCCCGGACTTGTCGAAAATGGCGAACTGCGAGTTGACCGTCTGGATCACCTGGCTCGGCCCCACCGCCAGGCTGTTGTCGCTGGGGTTGCGCAGGCGCGCCGTGCCCTGCGGGCCGCGGAAGCCATTCCCCAACCCGTCGAAGCGGGCGAGCAACCGCGCCGCCGGACGACTCCCGGGGCTGGTTTGCTCGATGGCGGCGGCCGCCGCCCCCACCGGCGGCGGCGCCACCGGCGGCGGTGGCGGCGGCGGCACGCGCCGCGCCATCGCCCGTCCGCCGCGCCCCGCTCCGCGCCCAATGCCCGGCGCGAACGCCGCCGGCGGCGGCGCCTGCGCCATCAGCCTCGCCAAGGGCAGGGAAGTGTCGTGCGCCACCGCGGCCTGCACGGTGATCGGAAAGTTGGCCGGCGCCGTCTGGGCCGCCAGCCCGAGGCCCAGCAGCAGGCCAACCATGGCGTAACGCATGCGTCTATTGTCCGGTATAGGATCCTGAAAGCAAGGGGCTTTCCATTCGCGGGGGTCGCGCCGCTTTGCCTGCTGGCAAAATCGGCGCGAAAGGCTGTGAAATTCCGCAGGGGCAG
>DATKSZ010000095.1:0-52297 GCA_035531375.1 Terriglobales bacterium
GAGCTGCGGCTGGCGGGCATCACCACGCTGGAGGCGGCCAACCGCTTTCTGCGGGAGCGCTATGTCGCCGACTTCAACCGCCGCTTTGCGGTCCCGGCGGCGGAAGCCGGCAGCGCCTTCCTGCCCTTGGCCGGGCAGAACTTGGAGGAGGTCTTCTCGCTTCACTACGAGCGGGCGGTCAACCGCGACAACACGGTGACGATCGGCAGCCGGGTGCTGCAGATCGAGCCGGTGCGGTGGCACCACAGCCTGGCCGGACGCAAGGTGCTGGTGCGGCAGCACCTCAACGGAGAGTTCAGCCTGGCCTACGGTCCGCACGGCCTGGGCCGCTTCAGCACCCAAGGCCAGCCGCTGCGGCCGGGGCCGGCGATGGAAAAGCCGCGGGGCGGAAAAGCCTCCAAAACGGCTTTTCCACCCCGCTTGGAAATCCCGCCCACAACGCGGGATTCCCACTTTTCCACCGCCGCTGCGGCGGCTGGTCATTCTTAACCCAACCGGACACATCACGTGCTACAAAAACCGGACATCTTGAAGTGCTACCAACAGGCGCAAGCGGACAGCCGGCTCCGCTCCTTCCCCCTTTCTTCTTGGATTTTTTCCGGCCAGCCGGGGGCCCGTCGCCGCTGCGCCGCCCCAAGCCCAGGGTCTTGGAGGCAGACCCAGCTTGAAAATACCGCCCCTCGACCTTGCGTGAAGATAAGTCGCACGCCCCGGCTCGCCGCACGCCCACGAGCCTCTACCCCAGCACGCTAGCTGGGCATGGGCAAGAACGGGTCCGGGTAGCGCCGCTGTGCCAGCCACGCCAGCACCTCGCTCCACTCCGCCCGCGCCTGGGCGCGCTCGCCCGCGCTGCGCGTCTGCAAGCCCAAGCCCAGTTCCCACACCAGCCGGCGCAACAAGAACAAATAAAAAGCCAATCGCGCCGTGCGGTCGCCGTAGCCCGCCGCCGCCGCCCAATCCCGCAGATAGTCCCGCACCCGCCCGGGAGCGAAGAACAACTCCTGCCAGCGCCCCAGCCGCTCCCGCCGCGCCGCGCCGTCGCTCAGGTTGGCGGTGAAGGTCAATAGATCGTCCAGCGCACTGCCCGCGCCCAGGCCGCTCCAATCAATCACGCTCATGTCGTGCAGCGAGCGCACCGGCCGCACCGCCAGGATGTTCTCCGCCCAGAAGTCGCCGTGCATCGGCACCGACGCCGCCCCCGGCTCTGCCCGCGCCGCCGCATGCGCCACCACGGGCGAGAGCGCCGTCAACAGCGGCGCCAACTCGGCGTGGCCCTCGGCCTCGTTCTCGGCCCGCGCGCACGCCTCCGCCGCCAACTCGGTCAGCCCCCGCCGCGGCCCCGCCAACCGCTGCGCATCCGCCAGCCGCTGGAACCGCCGCAGCCAGTCGCCCGCCGCCAGCAGCGCTGCCGGCAATCCCCTGCTCCCCCACCCCCTCGGCCCTGCGCCCTCCATCGGAGTGCCCGCCATCCCCGACTGGACCAGGCACGCCACCGCCTCTCCCCTCACCTCGCTCTCCCGCCAGCCCAGCAGCCGCGGCACCGGCAGCGTTCCCGCCAATCCCTCCAGTTGCCCCAGTGCCTGCGCCTCCGCCCGCAGCCGCCGGCACCCCCGGCTCCCGTAGCCCGTCTTCCCCACCCACAGCGGCGGCGCCTGCGCCCGCTGCCGCCGGTCCCCTCCCACCGCAAACCCCACCACCAGCGCCCCATCGTCCAGCGGCAGCCGACTCAACGCCACCGGCGCCGGCGCCATCTGCACCATCTCCAAGATCAGCTCATGCATGCTCGCTCCCCTGCTCCCCCGGCGCGCCCGCCGCCACCCGCGTCTCCGCCGCCCTCTCCCCGCCCGCCTCGGCCTGCAGCAAAAACACATAGTCCGAGCCGATCCGCCGCCACACCCCCTCCCGCCCCAGGGCCCAGCGCGCCACCCGCCGCAACCGCGTCCGCCCACCCCGCCGCTGGCTGAAGCGGATCGCCCCGGTGTGCAGCGGCACCAGCTTCTCCGGCCGGTTGTAGCCCAGCGGGCTGATCCAGCACCCCCGCAGTTCCAGCCCCACTTGGCGGAATAAATCCTGGTAGCCGCCGAAGGAGTAGGTGTAGGTGCGGTAGCCCACATTGAAGTGCGCCCGGTAGCGGCGGCTGCGCGCGCACACCCAGCGCGCCACCATCCGCGGCAGCAGGCTGGTGTAGCGCAGCCCGCTGTGGTCCAGCGCCCCGCCAAACTCCGCCCACCCGAAACGGTTCTCGATCGCCAGGTAGATCATCCCCCCCGGCGCCAGCAGGTCCCGCAGCCGCTGCAGGAACGACAACTGCACCGCCGTCGGCGCCGCACTGTGGTCCATCAACGCCACCCATTCCAGAATCCCGTTGGCGATGATGGCGTCGAATTGCCCCAGCGCCAGCGGCGTCTGGTGCACATCCCCCTGCACCACCCGCAGCCGCTCCAGCCCCTCCTGCTCTCCCCGCAGGGCGATCCATTGCGCCCGCTCCGCCACCCCCTCCAGCGCCACCACCTCATAGTGCCGCGCCAGCGCCGCCGCAATGCCTCCCCACCCCGCCCCCACGTCCAGAATCCGCGCCTCCGCCGGCAGCGGCAAGAGCTCGTGGAAGGCCGCCCGCTGCGGATCGCCCACATACTCCGCCAGCCCCTCCGGCACCAGCTCCCGCACCGCCGTGCGCCAGTCCGCCGCCCGCGCCCGCGCCAACACCCGCTGCATCTCCGCTTGCGGGATCTCGCCCCAGTACGGCATCGCCGCCCCCACCCGCGCCACCCCGGCTTCCCTCCGCCCCCACTCCCGCCCGCACGTACAGACAAAGCGCTCCCCCCCCAGCCCCACCTGCCGCCCGCACGCGCACTGCAGCCGCACCTCCGGCCCCCGCTCGCTCGCCCACGGCCGCCACCCCTGCCGCTCGCTCCCCACCGCAAACAACGGCAGCGGGATCAAAGCCTTCCCCCCATGCCAGCGCCAGCGCCCCGCCTGCTGGCTGCGCGACACGTGCACCCAGCGCTGGCCCCACTGCCCACTCCACAAGGTCGCCCGCACCTCGTAGCCCAAGCTCCGGTGCGCCCGCCGCGATCGCCAGTTGTCATAGTCGGTTTGCCCCACATACTCTTGCAACCCCTCCCCCGGCGGATGCTGCCGCAAATAGGCGTACAGGTGCGGGATCGCCCCCAGTACCTCCGGGTCCGAATACAGGTCGTACAGCCACGCCATCGGCGCCGTCAACTGCCACGCGCACCCGAACGACGCCGGCAGGTGCGCCGGCCCCCGCCGCATCCACACAAACGCCACCAGCCGCTGCTCCAGCCACGCCCCCACACAGCGATGCGCCTGCCGAAAACGCTCCCCATACTCCATCCCCAGCGCCGCCCGCAACCCCCGCAGCGCCGCCTCCTCCTCCGCCTCCACCTCCCGCACCCGCAGCCCCCGCGCCAGCCGCGGCGGCAGCCGCAACCGCCACGGCGCCACCGCGATCACCTGGTGGATGCGCACATCCACCCGTCCCGCCAGCGGCCCCCGGTCCAACACCCGCCGCAGCAGCCGGTAGCCCAGCGTGCCCACCCCCTGCCGGCGCTTCTCCCGCCAGCCGGCCAGCCATCCCGGGCCTGGATCCTTGCGCGCGCGCATCGTGGCTTCTGCACCTGCTCTAGGCGGCGGGCACCACCCCCGCCGCGGCGGGCGAACCCAGGCGCTGCCGGTCCACCTTGCCACTCGAGGTCAACGGCCAACTGCTGCTCACTTCGATGCGCCCCGGCACCATGTAGGCCGGCAACTGCTCCCCCAACTGTCGCCGCAATTCCTGTTCTTGCACCCCCGCCCCCAGCACATACGCCACCAGCTCGGTGGCCCGGCTCGCCTCCGGCCAGGCCACCACCACCGCCTGCTCCACCCCGGCGCAGCCCTGCAGCGCCTGCTCCACCTCCAACAGCGAAACCCGGTAGCCGCGGCACTTCACCACCTGGTCTCGCCGCCCCAGGAAATACAGCAGCCCCTGCCCGTCCCGCCGCACCCGATCGCCGGTGTTGTACCAGCGCTGCGCCGGCCCCCCCGCCGCCGCCCGCAGCCGCATCACCTGCGCGCTGCGCTCGGCGTCGCCCCAGTAGCCCGCCATCACCCCCGGCCCCCGCGCCCACAGCGTGCCCTCCTCGCCCGCCCCCACCTCCCCGCCGGCTTCGTCCCACACCGCCAGCTCGAAATTGGGGCACGCCCGCCCGAGCGGCAGCGGCTCCGCCGCCGGCCCCGGCGGCAGCCGGTAGTGGGCGCAGACGTTGGTCTCGGTCGGCCCATACCAGTTGAAAAACTCCGCCCCCGGCAGCGCCTCCCGCCAGCGCGCCAGCGCCGCCGCCGGAAACACCTCGCCGGCGAACACCAGCGCCCGCAGCCGCCCCCCCCCCAGCGCCCCCGCCTGCGGCAGCATCTGCACCAGCGCGGTGGGCACCGAGTACCACACCGTGATCCCCCGCTCCCGAATCCAATCCGCCACCGCCTGCGGAAACCGCGCCACCACCCCGTCCAGCAGGCACACCTCCGCCCCGCGGCTCAGCGTCGCCCACAGGTCGAAGATGGACAGGTCAAAGTGAAACGGCGCGTGGCTGGCCACCCGGTCGCCCGGCCCCAGGCCCACCTCCGCCCCCGCCCACTCCACAAAGTTCAGACTGTGGGCGTGGCTGAGCATCACCCCCTTGGGCACCCCGGTGGAGCCCGAGGTGTAGAGCACATAGGCCAGGTCGTCGCTGGTGCGTCCGCCGCAGGCCAGCTCCGCCCCCGCCTCCGGCCCGCAAAACAGCGCCTGCTCGGGCACCAGCACCGTCCCCGGCGGCCGCCCCCAGCCCCGCGCCCGCTCCGCCCGCTCCGCATCCGCCAACAGCCCCCCCAGCCCGCAGTCGTCCGCCAGCCGCGCCACCCGCTCCGGCGGCGAGCCCGGATCCAAGGGCACATACACCCCCCCCGCCCGCAGCACCGCCAACAGCCCCACCACCGCCGCCGGCGACTTCGCCATCCACACCCCCACCCGCGCCCCCGGCCCGCACCCCGCCGCCCGCAGCCGCGCCGCCAAGCCCCGGCTCGCCGCCTCCACCGCCGCGTAGCTGTGCCCCTCCCCCGCCGCGCTCCGCACCGCCACCGCCGCCGGCGTCCGCGCCGCCGCCTGCTCGAACCCCTGCTGCAGCAGATAGGGCCTCATCGGCTCCCCTCCCCGCTCCCCCCCGCCTCCGCGCTCCTCCCCCCCGGCTGCAGCAGGCTCTCGGCGATCAGGTTGTGCTGCATCTCCGTGGTGCCCGAGTACAAGCTGCTCGCCATCGCGTCCCGCCAGGTGGCCTCGTACTCCAATTCCCGCATATACCCCGCCGCCCCATGCAGATGCACCGCCAGCTCGGCCACCCGCCGCAGGCTCTCGCTCACGTAGAGCTTGGTCATGCTGGCCTGCAGCCCCGCCGCCTGCCCCTCGTCCTTGCGCCAGGCGAACTGGTAGAGCAGCAGGCGCGACACCTCCAGCCGCAGCCGCATCTCCGCCAACCGCTCCCCCACCGCCTCGAAGTTGATGATCGGCCGCCCAAACTGCTTGCGCGCCCGCGCGTGCGCCGTGGTCGCCAGCAGCAGCCGCTCCATCGTCCCCAGCGCCGGCGCCAGCAAACACCCCCGCTCCCACTCCAGCGTGTGCCGCACCACCGCCCCGCCCCCGCCCACCTCCCCCAACACCGCCTCCGCCGGCGCCCACACCCCCGCCAGCCGCAGCTCCGCCATCGGGCTGCCCTCCAGCCCCATCTTGCGCAGCCCCGGCCCCACCTCCAAGCCCGCCATCCCGCGCTCCAGCACAAACGCCGTCAACCCGAAGTAGCCCGCCTCCGGCGCGCTCGCCGCCAGCACCACAAACACCTCCGCCTCGGGCGCGTTGCTGACGAACGCCTTCACCCCCTCCAGCCGATACCCGCTCCCCTCCGCCACCGCCCGCGTGCGCACATGCAGCCCGTCCGAGCCGCTCTCCGCCTCGGTCAGCGCAAACGCCCCCACCGCCTCCCCCCGCGCCATCGCCGGCAGCCAGCGCCGCTTCTGCTCCTCCCCGCCAAACTGCAGCAGCGGCATCCCCACGCTCCACAACTGCGCCCCCAGCGCCAGCAGCAACCCGTTGTCGCTCGTCCCCTCCCCCAGCCCCTCCAACACATGCACCGCCGAACGCGTGTCCAGCCCCAAGCCCCCATACGCCGCCGGGAGGTTCAGCCCCTGCACCCCAAACCCGGCGCACTTCCTCCACCGCTCCCGCCAGCTCCCCGCCCCCGCCCCGTTCAACTCCCGCTGCGCAAACAACCGCGCCTGTTCATGCCCCTGCCGCTGTTCGCTCGTCCAGGCAAAATCCATCCCCGCTTGGACTCCATCCCAGCTCCAAATGTTGGCAGCCAAAAGGGGGAACTCACGCCGCCCCCCCGCCCCCGGACATCCACATTCCCCCTCCGCCCCCTCTCACTCCGCCATGGCTCCCGCCCCCACCCTCCACCCCCTCCACGCCCCCCTCCGCCGCTTCATCCTCGCCGACCTCGCCAACGCTCCCCTCCGCCCCCTCGACCCCGACACCCCCTTGTTCGAGTCCCTGCTCGACTCCACCAGCGTCCTCGCCCTCGTCACCCACCTCGAACAACAATTCCAAATCGAGATCCGCGACCACGAGGTCGTGCCCGCCAACTTCAGCACCCTCCGCCGCCTCTGCCAGTTCCTCGACCGCAAGGCCCAGTCCAGCTCCGCCACCGCCAACGTCTGAACCGCGCCGATGCCCGGCCCGAACCGGGAGCGCCTCCGCAGCTCTCCTCGGCAAGCCCGCCCCCCACGGCAGCGGGCCGGTTGTGGCATCATTGCGGAGGCATGGGCGCGGTTCGTCATGAGAGCATCCACCGGCAAGATGGAGACCCGATTTGCTGAGCTGCACTCATCCCGCCTGCGCGAGCGGCTTTCCGAGCCGGCGATGCTGGATCTGGCGAAGCGGCTGATCGCGATTCCGTCCGAAAACCCGCCCGGCAATCAATACGAGGAATGCGCCCGCGTTCTCTGCGACGAATTGCACAGACTCGGCTTCGACGCTGTGCGGCGCGAAGGCGCGTGTGTGCTCGCCTCGGCCGGCGCCGGCCCGCGAACGCTCTATTTCAGTGGTCACTACGATGTGGTTCCCGCGCCGAGCCGCGATCAGTTTCAGCCACGTGTCGAAGGCGCAAATCTGTTCGGCCGCGGATCGTCGGACATGAAAAGCGGCTTGGCGGCGATGATTCATGCAGCGGCGGCGGCGCGTGATGCAGGGCTTCTGAAAGCCGGCCGGATAGGCATCGTGCTGGTGCCCGATGAAGAAACCGCCGGTCCGCGCGGGTCTCGCGATCTCGTCGGACGCGGACTGCTGGGGAAGGACGGGGACGGCATGCTAACGCCGGAGCCCACCGGCGGCGTCATTTGGAACGCCAACCGCGGTGCTATTTCGCTGCGCGCCACCATGCGCGGCAAAGCAGCGCACGTCGGCCGGCAATTTGAAGGGGTGAACGCCTTCGAGCACGCTCTGCCCGCGATGGCGCGGCTGGCCGCCCTCAAGCAGGAAGTCGAGCTGCGCGAAACCGCATACGCCATCGCTCCGGCGGCGGCGCGAAAATCCATTCTGCTGCTTGGCGGGCGGGCCGAGGCGGGTACGAATTTCAACGTGACGCCCGATTTCTGTTCCTTCACGATTGACCGCCGCATCAATCCCGAAGAGAACCTCGAAGAAGAAAAGCGCCGATTGCGCGATGCGCTGGAAGGATTCGAAATCGAAACGCTGCAGGAGGAGCCCGCAGCGGCGACTCCGGCGCGAGCTCGGCGCCATTCTGTCGCGCCAAATCGCCAGCGTGACTGGCCAGGAACCCGCGTTCGAGCTGTGCCCAGGCCTACTCGAAACGCGATTCTATGCGGCTCGCGGCATTCCCGCCTTCGCCTACGGACCGGGATTGCTCACCGTGTCCCATGGACCGAACGAGTTCGTTCCCATCCGCAATATTGCCGAATGCGCGGCGATCTACGCGCTTACGGCGGGCGAGATGTTACGCTAATCGCCCTTGCCTGTCCTGGGCCGAAAACTGCCCATCGGCGCACGGCAGCCCAGGCAAGGCCCCCGCAGACCCCACGTCAAAAGCAACCAGTGGCCGGCAGCAGCCGATGTCACGTCAGAGCGACCAGCGGGAGCGGAATGCGTGGCACCCCCCGGCCAGCCCGCCCGCCACGGCAGTGGCCTAGTGGCGGAAGTGGCGTTGGCCGGTGAAGACCATGGCGACCCCCATGCGGTCGCAGGCCTCGATGCATTCCTGGTCGCGCACCGACCCGCCGGGCTGGATGATGGCGGTGGCGCCCAGCCGCACGCCCTCCTCGATGCCGTCGGGAAACGGAAAGAAGGCATCGCTGGCCATCACCGACTCGGCCAGCGTCAACTGCGCCCGCAGCCCCGCCACCTTGACCGCGTCCACCCGGCTCATTTGCCCCGCCCCCACCGCCAGCGTCTGTCCCGGCCGGGCAAACACGATGGCGTTGCTCTTGACGTGCTTGGCCACCGCCCAGCCAAAGCGCAGCCCCTCGGCCTCCGCCGCGGTCGGCGCCCGCCGCGTCACCACCTGCCACTCCCCGCCCGCCCACAGCGTGCGGTCGGGCTCCTGCAGCAGCCAGCCGCCCGACAAGCTGCGCAGCGTCCAGCCGGGCGCGCTGCGCGCCACCTCCAGCAGCCGCAGGTTTTTCTTCGCGGCCAAGACCGCCCGCGCCTCCGCGCTATAGCCGGGCGCCGCGATGCACTCCACGAACAACTGCGCGATGGCCGCGGCCGCCTCCCCGTCCAAGGCCCGGTTGAGCCCGATCACCCCGCCAAACGCCGACACCGGATCGCACACCAGCGCCCGCTGGTAGGCCTCCAGCAGCGTCCCTCCCAGCGCGCACCCGGCGGCGTTGGTGTGCTTGATGATGGCCACCGCCGGCGGCTCGAACTCGCCCACCAACTCCCAAGCCGCCTCCAGGTCCACCAGGTTGTTGTAGGACAGTTCCTTGCCCTGCAGCAGCTTGCCCTGGGCGACGCCGCCCGCCTGCGCCGGATTGGCGTACAGCGCCGCCCGCTGGTGCGGGTTCTCCCCGTAGCGCAGGCTCTGCAGCCGCAGCCCGTCCACCTGCAGGCGCGCCGGCAACTCCGCCTCCCCCACCCGCACCCGCTCCCCCGCCTCCCCCGCGGCCAACTCGCCCAGGGTGGCGGCGATGGCGGCGTCGTAGGCGGCGGTGCGGCGAAACGCCTTCTGCGCCAGCCGCCAGCGCGTCGCCAAGCTGACGCTCCCGCTCGCCTCCAGTTCCCCCACCACCGCCTCGTAATCGCCCACCTCGGTCACCACCGCCACCGCCTCATAGTTCTTGGCGCCGGAGCGCAGCATCGCCGGTCCGCCGATATCGATGTTCTCGATCAGCTCGCCCCGTTCCACCCCCCCCGCCCCGGCCGCCCGCGCCGCCACCTGCTCGAACGGGTACAGGTTCACCACCAACACCTCGATGGGCGCGATGCCGTGCGCCTCCATCTGGCTCCGATGCTCCGTCTCCCCCCACCGCCCCAGCAACCCCCCGTGGATGCGCGGGTGCAGCGTCTTCACCCGCCCCTCCAGCATCTCCGGGTACTCGGTGATCTCGGCCACGTCGCGCACCACCAGCCCGGCCGCGCGCAGCGCCGCCGCCGTCCCGCCGGTCGAGACCAGCTCGAAGTCCAATTGTGCCAACCGCCGGGCAAACGCCACCAGGCCGGTCTTGTCGCTCACCGAAAGCACCGCGCGCCGCCGCGGCGCCACACTCGACGATGGAAGGGGCATGTCTCCACTATAAAGGCGGAGCCGCCTGCGCATCCAGATACGATTGCAGCAGCAGCACCGCCGACAGCCGGTCAATCGCCCGCTTGGTCTGCGCGCGCGAGCTGGAAGCCGAGCGCAGCACCCGTCCCGCCTCCACCGTGGTCAGGCGTTCGTCCCAGTACACCACCGGCACGCCCGAGTGGCGTTGCAAACCATCTGCCCATTGCCGCACCTTGGCCGCCTGCGTCCCCTCCTGTCCGCTCAGATGGCGCGGCAGGCCCACCAGCCACAGGCCGATCTCGTAATCGCGCGCCAACCCTGCCAGCGCCGCCAGGTCGGTGCGCCGGTTGCGCCGCTCCAGCGTCGGCAGTCCCTGCGCCGTCATGCCCAGCGGGTCGCTCACCGCCAACCCGATCCGGCGCTCCCCCACATCCAGTGCCAAAATGCGTTTTTGGGCCATCGCTCCTGATTATGAACCCCCGCCCCCCGCCCCCCACATCCAACACCTCCTCCCCCATCCCCATCTAAGCCGCAGATGGGCGAGGTGGTTCAGTTTCAACCGAAAAGGCGGGCGCGGGGCGACAAGCGCCAACTCCAGCGCGACGATTACGTCCGCGGCCAGCAGGTGCTGGCCAACGCCATCTTCCACTGGAAAAACGATCCCGCCAGCGATGCCCGCGCCGGCGTGCGCTTTTTGATGCACCATCTCGCCACCGCCTTCCGCGCCGACGACACGCCCCTCCAGCCTCGCCCGGTGAACGAGACCGCCCACGAGGCCGCCCCGCCCCCCCGCCCGGGCCACCACCCCGCCGAATAGCCGCCCCGGCTGGCCGCCCGCCCCCAGCCGCGCTATACTGGCCACCCGGAGTCCCGCGTGGCCGACCTGTTCTTCATCCGCCTGGCCCTGCTGCTGACGCTCACCGCTGCTGCCGGCTACTTGCGCCCCTTTGGCCTCAACCCGTGGGTGGCGGCGGCCTGCGGCGCCCTTACCGCCGCCGTCATCATCCTGTTCGAGATCCGCCTCAACCGCGCCAGCCTCAGGCGCCTCATCGGCGCCGCCGTGGGCTCGCTGCTCGGCATCCTCGGCGCCTTCTTGGTCTCCTGGGTGGTGGCGCGCTCCGGCTTCGAGCCCCGCACCGCCTCCTACGCCAACATCGTCATCCTGCTGGTGATGGGCTACATCGGCCTCATCGTCGGCGCCGAAAAGGGCGACCTGCTCAACCTCGCCGCCCTCGGCGGCCTCTTCGGCGGCGAGCGTTCCCGCCGCAGCGCCAAGCTGCTCGACACCAGCGTCATCATTGACGGCCGCATCGCCGACATCGCCGCCACCGGCTTTCTCGAGGGCCCCCTGCTGGTCCCCCAGTTCGTGCTGCGCGAGTTGCAGTTGGTCGCCGACTCCGCCGACGCCGGCAAGCGCCTCCGCGGCCGCCGCGGCCTGGAGATGCTGCAGCGCATGCAGAAGCTCGCCGGCTGCGAGGTGCGCATCGTCGAGGACGACATCCCCCACCTGCGCGAGGTGGACCTCAAGCTGGTTGAACTCGCCCGCCGCTACGAGTGCAAGCTCGCCACCAACGACGGCAACCTCGGCAAGCTGGCGCAACTGCAGCGCGTCGTCGTGCTCAACATCAACGAGCTCGCCAACACCCTGCGCCCGGTGGTGCTGGCGGGCGAGGCCATGCGCGTTTTCATCGTCAAGGAGGGCAAGGAGCCCGACCAGGGCGTCGCCTACCTCGACGACGGCACCATGGTGGTGGTGGACCACGCCCGCCGCATGATCTCCCGCACCGTCGAGATCACCGTCACCTCGGTGCTGCAGACCACCGCCGGAAAAATGATCTTTGGACGCCTGGCGCCGGTCGAAGCCGCCCAGGTGGGCTGACCCCTCATGCACGCCTACGTCATCATCCCCGCCGCCGGCCTCAGCACCCGCATGGGCTCGACCACCTCCGGGCAGGCGCGCAAGCAAATGATCGAGGTGGGCGGCGCCCCCATCCTCATCCACACCCTGCGCCGCTTCGAGCCCTGCGCCGGCATCGCCGAGATCCTGGTGCCGGTGCGCCCCGAGGACCAGGAACTGGTGGCGGCGCGCGTCGCCAGCGAGGGCCTGCACCACCGCGTGCGCGTCCTCGCCGGCGGCAATGCCCGCCAGGACTCGGTCTGGAACGCGCTGCAGCAGATCACCGCCGCCGACGACGCCCTGGTCGCCATCCACGACGCCGTGCGCCCCTTCGTGGACCCCGACACCATCGAGCGCGCCCTCGCCGCCGGCGCCCGCCACGACGCCGTCATCGTCGCCATGCCGGCGGTGGACACGGTCAAGCAGGTCGAGCGCGTCGGCGCCGACGCCACCCGCGTCGCCTCCACCCTGCCGCGCGAGCGCATCGTCCTCGCCCAAACCCCGCAGGTGTTCCGCCTCGGCCTGCTCCGCCGCGCCTTCGCCAAGGCCCACGCCGACGGCTTCTATGCCACCGACGAGGCCGCCCTGGTCGAGCACGCCGGCCACGACGTCTTCGTCGTCCCCGGCTCCGCCCGCAACTGGAAAATCACCACCCCCGCCGACCTGCCCCTGGCCGAGATGTTCCTCTCCTCCACCCCCGCCTAGGCAGTCCCCCATGCCGCGCCCCCGCCGCCTGCCGCTCTGCCTGCTCGCCGCGGCGGCGCTCGCCCCCGCCCAGAGCCTCGTCTGGCAGCCCCGTCCCCGCCCCTCGCCCGCCAGCCTCCGCGGCCTCGCCGTGGTCAACGCCCGCGTCGCCTGGGCCAGCGGCAGCGGCGGCACCCTGCTCCGCACCCGCGATGGCGGCGCCCATTGGGTCGAGCAGTACACCAACCCCAACCCCGGCTTCTTCCTTGATGCCCTCGCCTTCTGGGACGCCCGCCACGGCTTGGCCCTGGGCGATCCCCTCGCCGGGCATTTCCTGCTGCTGCGCACCGACGACGGAGGCCGGCACTGGCGCCCCGCCGCCTACCTCCCGCCCGCCCTCCCCGGCGAGGGCGCCTTCGCCGCCAGCGGCACTGCCCTGGTGGTCCTCCCCGGCCGCCTTCACCCCGACGCTTGGTTCGCCACCGGCGGCGCCCGCCTCGCCCGCCTCTTCCGCTCCTCCGACCGCGGCCGCACCTGGCGCGCCTTCCCCACCCCGCTGCGCGCCGGCGCCGCCGCCGCCGGCATCTTCTCGTTGGCGTTTTGGGACCCGCTCCATGGCATCGCCGTCGGCGGCGACTACACCCGCCCCGCCCTCGCCGCCGGCAATGTCGCCCTCACCCGCGATGGCGGCGTCCACTGGCGCTCGCCCCCAGGCCCTCCCCCCGCCGGTTACCGCTCCGCCGTCGCCGTCGTGCCCGGTCCGCCCGGCCCCTGGCTGGTCGCCGCCGGACCCAGCGGCGCCGACCTCTCCTGCGATGGCGGCCGCCGCTGGTCGCCCGTCTTCGCCCAGCCCCTCAACAGCCTCGCCTTCGCCCCCGATGGCAGCGGCTGGGCCGTCGGCCCGCGCGGCGCCCTCGTCCGCCTCAGGCTGCGGCCCGCGGCTCCTCGCTCGTCAGCGCCAGCAGGTTGCCCTCCGGGTCCCGGAAAAACGCCATCCACACCTCCGCCCGCTCCAGCCGCGCGATCATCTGCGGCGGACCCTCGAAGCGCACCCCACGCTCCACCAGCGCCTGGTAGCCCGCACGGATCTGCGGCACCCAAAAGTACAGCACCGAGCCGGGATGGTCGAACTCCGGCCGCTCCGCCACGCTGAGCATCAGCCGGATGCCGCCGGCGTCGAAAAACGCCAGCTTCTCCGCCTGGAACAAAAACCGCAGCCGCAGCACCTCGCGATAGAAACGCACCGCCCGCTCCAAATCGTGGGCGTTGACCGAAATCTGCTGGATGCGGTCGAGGGCGAACTCGCCGCCCAGCGGCAGCACGACTGGCGGCTCGGGCATGGCCCCCGATTCTAGCGCGCCCGGCCAGCACCCCACAAGGGGTGGGCGCGGGCCCCGGCGCGGCTGCCCGGCCCGGCTGTAGCAGCGCCGGGCCGGTGCGCCGCGCGTCCCGCTTGTGAGCCGCCCCGCTGTAACGGCGCGGGGCGGCATGCGCACGCCGGCTTGGGGGCCCCGCGACCCCAAGCCGGCGCTGCGCTTCGCAGGGTCCGCGCCGATTCGCTTCCCGGGGGCGTAGACGCGCCCCGGGCGCGGCTGCCCCTGCGGAATTACGACCACCCCAGAGCCCGAGGCGGACTCCGGGGGCCCCGGTTCGCGGCCTTTCGCGCCGATTTTGCCCGCAGGCAAAGCGGCGCGACCCCCGCGACTGGCTGCCAGCTCTGGCCGCCGCATCCGCTCCGATAGCCCATGAGCCACCCCGGCCAGCGCGCACCCGCGGTGCTGATTCCCGCCGCTTGGCTCGCCCTGGCAGCTCTCACCCGAGTTCCCCTCTCCGGCCGCAGCCTGGGCGAGTCCGACTGTGCCCGCTATCGGCTCGGCCTCCACCAGTGGCTGCGCCAGGGCCCTGGCGCCCCCTTCATCTACGCCAAGGAACTCTCCCCCGGCTACTACGCCCTCGCCGCCGCCCTGCAGCGCCGCAGCGGCGCCCACCCCGCCGCCTTGCTCAGCGCTCTCAGCCTGCTCGCCGCCCTGCTCAGCGCCCCGCTGCTCTACGCCCTCGGCCGCCGCCTCGCCTCCCCTCCCGCCGCCGCCGCCGGCGCCGCCCTGTTTCTGTTCTCCCCCGCCTTCTGGTGGCTGGGCATCGAGCCCCATCCCCAAGGCCTCGCTTTCCTGGGCGTCCTGGCCGCACTCGCCGCCTTCCTCGCCTGGCCCGGCTGGCGCGGACACCTCGCCGCCGCCCTCGCCCTCGCCGCCGCCTTGCTGTTCAAGAGCGACCTCATCCTGCTCGCCGGCGCCTTCCCCGCCCTCGCCTACACCCGCGCCCGCGCCGCCGCCCAGGCGCCGGTCCGCGCCGCCGCCCGCGCCCTCGCCCCTCCCGCTCTCGCCCTGGCCCTGTTTCTGCTGGCCCGCAATCCCCTGCTCGGCCTCGGCTGGCGCCAGTCGCAGCAGCTCACCGCCTCCGCCCTGCGCCAATTCCTCGCCCTGCCCCACGGCCAGCAACTGCTCCGGCAACTGTTGCCCTTCGCCACCGCTCCCGGCGTGGCGACCACGGCGCTGCTCGCGCTCGGCGCCACGCTCGGCCTCCGCCGCCCCGCTTGGCGCCGGCGCTGGCTCCTCCCCCTCGCCGCCTGGGTCCTGCCCAGCTCCGCCTTCTGGCTGCTGCTGCGCGGCAACAACGTCCGCCACCTCGCCGCGCTGGCGCTGCTGCCGCTCTGGGCCGCGCTCGAAGCCCTGCTCGCCTGGCCTCGCCTCGCCCCCCGCCCCGCCGCCAGCGCCGCCCTGCTCGCACTCGCCGTCCTCGCCGCCAACCTCCCGCTCCCCCCGCCCTCCTCCAACCTCACCCTCTATCCCTCCGCCAATGTCCCTGCCAGCGTCAGCGACCTCGCCGCCCGCTCCGCCGACCTCCACGCCTGGCTCGCCGCCAGCCTGCTCTCCGCCCGCGCCCGCGGCCTCCCCGCCCCTTGCTATCTCGGCAACGCCACCTTGCCCTATCTGGAGCTCGCCCTGCTCCATTCCCATCCCCGCCGCGTCCTCCGTCCCCTCGCCGCCCCCGGCCACCGCGAAGCCCTCCAAGTCGCGCTCGCCCCTGGGCTGGTCGCCCGCTTCCTCGAGGTCAATCGCCCCGCCCAGTTCCTCGCCGCCCAAAGCCACTGCCGCCGCGCCTTCGGCGCCCCCGCCGCCAGCCTGGAATTTTCTCCCGCCGCCCGCCGCGCCCGTTTCTTCGGGCGCGAGTGGCGCTCCCTGCCCTGGGCGCGCCGCTGGTATCCCGCCGCCGCCGCGCGCCCCGACGCAGTTCGCCATTGACGCTCCCACCGGGATTTGTTAGCGTTTGAGTCTCCCGGTTTTCTGAGCCTTCCATGATCGCTAAAAAGATCTTCCTCACCAAAGGTGTGGGCAAGCACCGCGAACGCTTGACCAGCTTTGAGTTGGCCCTCCGCGATGCCGGCATCGCCGCTTATAACCTCGTGCGGGTTTCCAGCATCTTTCCCCCGCGCTGCAAGCTAACCCCCCGCGCCGCCGGCCTCAAGGCCCTCCGCCCCGGCGAGGTCGTCTTCGCCGTCCTCAGCGAAAACTCCACCCGCGAGCCCCATCGCCTCATCGCCGCCTCCATCGGCCTCGCCCTGCCCGCCGACCGCAACACCTACGGCTATCTCTCCGAACACCACTCCTTCGGCGAAACCGAGCTGCAGGCCGGCGAATACGCCGAGGAACTCGCCGCCGAGATGCTCGCCACCACCCTCAACCTCGACTTCGACCCCGACCGCTCCTGGGACGAAAAAAAGGAGATCTACCGCATCTCCAACAAGATCGTCCGCACCATCAACATCTCCCAGTCCGCCGTCGGCGACAAGCGCGGCCTCTGGACCACCGTCCTTTCCGCCGCCATCCTCCTCGGCGAGTAGTCGCCATGTCCTCCCTCCCCGCCGAGATCCTCCAGATCCTCGCCACCCACTCCGACGCCGCAGTGGACTATGTGGCCGTCTTCATGTTCCTCAACACCGTCGCCGGCGGCCACTATGAGGAGCGCTACCCCGAGGCCGACATCCGCGCCAGCCTGCGCCTGCTGCTCGACCAGGGCGCCGTGGACGCTTGGCAAGCCGGCACCTGCCTCCCGCCCGAAACCGTACTCCCCGGGGTGACCCCCTGCCACTTTCGCCTCCACGCCGCCCTCTAGAAATTTCCTCTCCACGCTTGGCCCCAGGGACCTCCCGCGGATTGGCGGCCGGCCCTAGCGCCGAATTCGCCTCTCCCGTCATCTAATGTTCCAATAGGCCTTGGGCCGTTGCCCGCCGCCAGCATCCGCGTCCAAAGGTAGCCGCGTGTCGTCCACTCCCGATCTCATCGCCCCGCGCCGTGAGTTCCACGTTCTTGTGGTGGACGATGACGACATCAGCCGCACCCTGACCCAGGAAATGTTGGGCCTTAAGCACTACCAGGTCATGGCGGTGCGCAACGCCGACGAAGCCGCCCAGGCCATCGCTGCCCGCCCTCCCGACCTGATCCTGCTCGACGTGGTCATGCCCGGCCGCAGCGGCATCGAACTCTGCCGCGAGCTCAAGGAGAGCGACACCACCCGCCTCATCCCCATCATCCTCATCACCGGCCTCTCCGAGCGCGAGGCCCGCCTGCAGGGCATCGAGGCCGGCGCCGACGACTTCCTCAACAAGCCGGTGGACGCCCAGGAACTGTTCGCCCGCGTCAAGAGCCTGCTCAAGCTCAAGCAGTTCACCGACGAACTGGAAAACGCCGAGACCGTGCTCTTCTCCCTGGCCCTCGGAGTGGAAGCCCGCGATCCCTACACCGAGGGCCATTGCGCCCGCCTCGCCGACTACGCCTCCAGCCTCGGCCTCGCCCTCGCCCTGCCCGACGACGACATCGTCGCCCTGCGCCGCGGCGGCGTGCTGCACGACATCGGCAAGATCGCCGTGCCCGACGCCATCCTCAACAAACCCGGCCCGCTGGACGCCCACGAGACCGCCATCCTGCACCGCCACCCCGTCACCGGCGAGCAGATCTGCCGCCCCCTGCGCACCCTCTACCGCGTCCTCCCCATCATCCGCCACCACCACGAGCACTGGAACGGCCGCGGCTACCCCGATGGCCTCGCCGGCGAAGCCATTCCGCTGCTGGCGCGCGTGCTCCAGGTCGCCGACGCCTACGACGCCCTCACCACCTCCCGCCCCTACAAGGCCGCCTGGTCCCATCCCCAAGCCAAGGAAGTCATGCTCGCCGAGGCGCGCGACCATTGGTGGGACGAGGACATTGTGCGCGTCTTCTTCCACCAAATCGAGGCCTCCCAGCGCCGCGCCAGTTGAGCCCACCCCGCCATGGCGCCCCCGCCCAACCCGCCGCCCGCCGCCGCCCCCATCGCCCTCAGCATCGTCATCCCCGCCTTCAACGAGGCCGCCCGTCTGCCCGCCACCCTCGCCACCCTCGCCGCCTATTTCGCCCCCTCGCCCCGCCCGGTCGAGATCCTGGTCGTGGACGACGGCTCCTCCGACGCCACCGCCTCCCTGTCCCTGCCCCCGCCCGGCTCGCCCCCCCACCTCCACTGGCGCCTGCTCCACAACCCCGGCAACCGCGGCAAGGGCTACAGCGTCCGCCACGGCATGCTCGCCGCCCGGGGCGAACTCCTGCTCTTCACCGACGCCGATCTGTCCGCCCCCATCTCCGAATGGCCCCGCCTCGAGGCCGCCCTGCGCGCCGGCGCCGACATCGCCATCGGCTCCCGCCGCCGCCGCGACCTGATCCGCACCCATCAGAGCTGGTTCCGCGAAAACGCCGGCCGCCTCTTCAACCGCATTGTGCGCCTCGCCCTCGGCCTGCCCTTCGCCGACACCCAGTGCGGCTTCAAGCTCTTCACCCGCGCCAGCGCCCTCGCCCTCTTCCCCCAGCAGCGCATTGAGCGCTGGGGCTTCGACCCCGAACTGCTCTTCCTCGCCCGGCGCTTCGGCTTTGTGGTGCAGGAGGTGCCGGTGGTCTGGTCCCACGCCGACGGCGCCAAGATCCGCATGCTGCGCGACAGCCTGCGCATGTTCGCCGACGTGGTCGCCATCCGCCGCAACGCCTGGCGCGGCCTCTACCAGCCCCGCCGCCAAGCCGCCGCCCGCTAGCCCCCGCCCACCATCTGCACCACCTCGATCCGGTCGCCCGCCGCCAGCGCCGTCGTCCCCCACTGTCGCCGCGGCACCAGCTCCCGGTTGCGCTCCACCGCCACCCGCTCCGTCCCCACCCCCAGCTCGCGCAGCAGCTCCTCCAGCGTCGCCGCCGCCACCACTACCGCCGCGCCGTTGAAGACGATCTCCACCCCCGCCCTACCGGAACACCTTGAACAGCCGCTGCAGCGGGTCGTAGTACTCGTCCACCACGCGCTCCTTCAGCGGAATGATGGCGTTGTCGGTGATGTGAATCCCCTCCGGACACACCTTGGTGCAGCACTTGGTGATGTTGCAGTAGCCGATGCCGAAGTCGTCCTTCAGCGCCCCCAGCCGGTTGCCGGTGTCCAGCGGGTTCATCTCCAACTGCGCCGTGTAGATCAAAAACCGCGGCCCGATGAACTCCTCGTGCATGTGGTGCTCGCGCAGCACGTGGCACACGTCCTGGCAGAGGAAGCACTCGATGCACTTGCGGAACTCCTGCGGCCGGTCCACGTCCGCCTGCGACTCCCGCCAGGTGCCGTCCGCCTCCGCCGCCTTGGGCTGGAAGGGGGCGATGCGCTGCTTCACCCGATAGTTCCAGCTCACGTCCGTCACCAGGTCCTTCACGTGCGGAAAGCTCCGCATCGGCTCGATCGTCACCGGCTGGTTCAGGTCGAGCTGGTTCAGGCGCGTCATGCACATCAGCTTGGGCTGCCCGTTGATCTCCGCCGAGCACGACCCGCACTTGCCCGCCTTGCAATTCCAGCGCACCGCCAAGTCCGTCGCCTGGCTCGCCTGGATGCGGTGCACCGCGTCCAGCACCACCATGCCCTCGTCCACCTCCACCGCGAAGTCGGCCCAGCCCCCCTGGTTGCGCTCCCCCCGCCAGATCTTGAACGTGGCCTTCTCCATTACTTGTTCTCCTCGATCGCCTGCTGCAGCTCCGCCGGCAGCGGCCGCACCGGCACCCGCCGCACCTCGGGCTCGCCCCCCGCCCCCCGCCGCATCTCCAGGTTCACCTCGCCCCAGGCCGCCTCCTTCGCCGGGTAGTCGTCGCGGAAATGCCCCCCCCGGCTCTCCTGGCGCTCCATCCCCGCCCGCGCCACCAGCTCCGACACCGTCAGCAGGCTGTCCAGGTCCAGCGCCGTGTGCCAGCCATTGTTGTACTCCCGGTTGCCCCCCACCCCGGCCCGCGCCGCCCGCTGCCGCAGCCCTGCGATCCCCGCCAGCGCCTGCTCCATCTCTGCCTGCGTGCGCACGATCCCCACCCACTTCTGCATCATCTCCTGCAGCTCGTGCTGGATGGCATACGGGTTCTCCCCCTGCGGCCCCCGCTCGAACGGCGCCTCCGCCCGCCGCACCGCCGCCTCGATCTGGTCCGCCACCGCCACCGCCCCCGTCCCGCCGTGCTCCTTCGCCCACGCCGCCGCGTGCCCGCCCGCCCGCTGCCCGAACACCAGCAGGTCGCTCAGCGAGTTCCCCCCCAGCCGGTTCGCCCCGTGCAGCCCCGCCGCGCACTCCCCCGCCGCAAACAACCCCTCCACCGTGGTCATCTGCGTGTCCCCGTCCACCTTCACCCCGCCCATGAAATAGTGCGTGGTCGGCCCGATCTCCATCGGCTGCGCGGTGATGTCCAGGTCCGCCAGTTGCTTGAACTGGTGGTACATGCTCGGCAGCTTCTTCTTGATGTGCTCGGCCGCGTTCGGCAACTTCTCCTTGATCCAACTGATGTCCAGGTACACCCCGCCGTGCGGGCTCCCCCGCCCCGCCATCACCTCCCGCCGAATGCAGCGCGCCACGTGGTCCCGCGTCAACAGCTCCGGCGGCCGGCGCGCGTTCTTGTCCCCCTGGGTGTAGCGCCACCCCTCCTCCGCGTTGTCCGCCGTCGAGCTGCGGTAGTTCTCCGGCACGTCGTCGAACATGAAGCGCTTGCCGTCCTTGTTGCGCAGCACCCCGCCCTCGCCCCGCACCCCCTCCGTCACCAGGATCCCCTTCACGCTCGGCGGCCAAATCATCCCGGTGGGGTGGAACTGCAAAAACTCCATATCCAGCATCGCCGCCCCCGCCTGGTAGGCCAGCGCCTGCCCGTCGCCGGTGTACTCCCAACTGTTGCTGGTGATCTGGTACGCCCGCCCGATCCCTCCCGTCGCCAGCACCACCGCCGGCGCCAGGAACAAGTGGTAGCGTCCGCGCTCGCGCTCGTAGCCAAACCCGCCCACGCACCGCCCCCCGCTCTGCAGCAGCGTCAGCAGCGTGTGCTCCATGTGGAAGCCGATCCCCTGGTGCACGCCATGGTCCTGCAGCGTCCGGATCATCTCCAGCCCGGTGCGGTCGCCCACGTGCGCCAGCCGCGGGTAGCGGTGCCCGCCAAAGTTCCGCTGCAAAATCCGCCCATCCTGGGTGCGGTCGAAGATCGCTCCCCACGCCTCCAACTCCCGCACCCGCGCCGGCGCCTCCTTGGCGTGCAGCTCCGCCATCCGCCAGTTGTTCAAATACTGCCCCCCCCGCATGGTGTCGGCAAAGTGCACCCGCCAGTTGTCGCGGTCGTCCACGTTGCCCATCGCCGCCGCCATCCCGCCCTCGGCCATCACCGTGTGCGCCTTGCCCAGCAGCGACTTGCTCACCACCCCCACCTTGGCCCCCGCCGCCGACGCCTCGATCGCCGCCCGCAGCCCCGCCCCGCCGGCGCCCACCACCAGCACGTCGTATTCGTGTGTCTCGTAGCCCGGCATCTTAATGGATTCTCCAATCGTGCCAAACGCCCATCGCGCACAGCCGCACGTAAACGTCGGTGAACATCACCCAGAACAAACTGCACCACGCCCACATCATGTGCCGCCGGTTCAGGCAGCTCACACAGCCATACGCCTTTCGCCGCCCCTCCCCGATCTCGTCCTTGCGCCCCCCCACCAAGTGCCGCAACGAGTGGCACCCCAGCGTGTAGCAACCCAGCAGGATCGGGTTGATGATCATCACCAGCGTTCCCACCCGCAGTTCGAATTGCTTCGCCCCGTTCACCGTCCACCACAGCGCCTGCCAGGCGTCATGCGCCAGCAGCACGATGAACACCAGCGCCAGGTAGAGGAAATAGCGGTGGATGTTCTGCAGGATCAGCGGGAACTTTCGCTCCCCCCAGTACTTCTTCCGCGGCTCCCCCACCGCGCAGCCCGGCGGGTCCGCCCAAAACGCCTTGTAGTACGCCCCGCGATAGTAGTAGCAGGTGATGCGAAACCCGCCCGGCGCCCACAGGATCAGCATCGCCGCCGAAAACGGCAGGAACGCCGGCCACCAGCCCGGCCGCGACGTCATCAGCAGCGGCGAATACATCGGCGAGAGGTAGGGCCCAAACGAGTAGTGCGCGTTCTGCAGCGCCGCCCAGGTCGAATACACCAAGAACGAGCCCAATCCCAAGAACACCAGCAGCGGGTTCAGCCACCACCGGTCGGGGCGCGTGGTCTTGCCAAACCCACGCTTTTCCAGCTCTTTGAGCGGCACGTCAATTGACGACACGATGGATCTCCTTGCTGGGCAAAAGGCGAAGCATCAGCATACCTTCCGCACCCGCCCAATTCAACCCTCTCCTGCTTCCCCGCATTTTTCCCCGCCTGTTTACCACTCCGTCACCACCCCCTGCGCCATCTCCCCCACCGCTGCGCCACGGGTCTATGCTGAAGGCAGAGTCTCTCCCTGGAGGTTGGGCATGCTTCGCTTTCGCTTCTTCGCCCTCGTTGCCGCCGCCCTCGTCGCCGCCGCCGCGGCGCAGTCGGTCCCGCCCACGGCCGCGGCCGCCATCGTCCCCGCCCAAACCCCCATCCCGCTGCAGCTCGAGACCCACCTCAGCACCCGCTTCAACAAGTACGGCGATGGCTTCGCCGCCCGCGTGACCACCTCCATCTACTACCAAGGCCGCGAGGTCATCCCCGCCGGCTCCATCCTCGAGGGCCACGTCATTCGCGTGCGCGATGCCCGCCCCCTGCGCGGCGACTCCGAACTCCTGCTCCAGCCCGACCTGCTCACCACCCCCGGCGGCCAGAACTACACCATCAGCGCCGAAGTCGTGCAGGCGGATCCCCTCCACTCCCCCCGTGTGGACTCCGAAGGCATGCTGCGCGAACCGCGCGGCCTCATGAAAACCGACCTGCACCACGTCGAGGCCGGCTCCGGCATCGGCGCCGTCGGCGGCGCGCTGCTCGCGGGCGGCGAGGGCGCCGCCGCCGGCGCCGGCATCGGCGCCGCCGCCGCCCTCGGCATCTGGCTGGTGCGCCACCGCCACCTCGAACTCAATCCCGGCAGCCGCCTCACCGTGCGCCTCGACCGCCCCCTGCAACTGCGCCCGCGCTGAGCCCTGCCCACCTCGCCCCACTACCGAAATTGTGTATCATCGAACCAATGACCCGCGATGAGTTTGAGGCCAGCGCCCTGCTTCGCTTGCAAAGCCTCTACCCGCAAGCGCGCTTCCTCAAGGCCGGCCAGTTGGAGATCGCCATCCTGCGCAGCCCCTCCGGCCGCCCCACCGCCCACCGCCTCCGCCTCACCCGCGCCTGGGCCGCCTTCTGCCAGAACGGCGAGCGCTTCGACATGGATACCTACCTCACCCGCGTGGTCGGCACCATCGAGCACCGCGTTCCCCTCGACTGGGAAACCGCCCGCCCCCTCACCTTCCCCAAGCTGCTCACCTCCGGCCTGGTCAAGCGCCACCAGCGCCCCCTCTTCTACCCCCTCGCCGGCGAGGTCGGCTACGTCCTCACCTGCGGCGACTTCGACATCTGGCTCGGCCAGGAGCACCTCGAGGCCTGGGACATTCCCGAAGAGTGCGTCCTCGCCGCCGCCCTGCAAAACCTCGAGCGCCTCTGGAACGACGCCACCGTCGTCGCCTGGACCATCCAGGACAATATCCGCGCCTTCCACGTCGAGGTCACCCACGGCCACAAGGCCGCCTTCATCCTCGCCCCCCAGTTCCACGAGCGCGCCGCCGAATTGCTCCACACCGACGACTTCGCCGTCGCCATCCCCAACCGCAACTTCCTGGTCACCTTCGGCGCCGACGACGACGAGTTCCTCCAGATCCTCCAGCCCGTGGTGCGCAAGGAGATCGCCGCCGGCTACCCCCTCAGCCGCCTCCTCATCCGCATCGGCCCCAACGGCTACAGCCTCGACGCCCTCCCGCTCGACTAGCGCGCTCCGCTCCACTCCCGGCCCCCGTGGCTTGTGCCCGCTGCCCTTCTTCCGGAATGGCTGGATACAAACCCGCCGAGTGCGTATAATCGGAGCCGAACCCTCCCCCGGCTGCGCGAGTTGACGGCCCGGGAGCCCGGGAGCAAGGAGACATCATGCGCCACCACCTGCCTCGCACCCTCGCCATCGCCGCTTTGACCCTGCTCTGTGCCGCCAGCCTCGCCGCCCAGCACAAGCCCGCCGCCAAGGCAGCCGCCAAGGCCCCCGCCAAGCCCGCCGGCCCGGTCAAACTCGGCCCCGGCCTCTACGCCACCTTCGACACCAGCAAGGGCAAGTTCATCGCCCAGCTCTATCCCCAGTGGGCCCCCAAGGCGGTCGCCAACTTCGTCGGCCTCGCCGAGGGCACCCGCCCTTACAAGGATCCCCGCCTCGGCACCCTCTCCACCTCCAAGCTTTACGAGGGCCTGCTGTTTTTCCGCACCATCCCCGACTACATGCTCCAAACCGGCGACCTGCTCAACAACGGCCAGGGCTCGCTCGGCTACACCATCCCCTTCGAAAAGAACAGCCTCAAGTTCGACCAGCCCGGGCGCATGGCCCTCGCCCAGGCCCCCGGCGATCCCACCTCCCGAGGCGCCCAAGTCTTCTTCACCCTCAAGCCCGTGCCCACCCTCGACAAGCAGGGCTACCTCATCATCGGCCAGATCGTCGCCGGCATGGATGTCGCCAAGGCCCTCTCCGAGGGGCCCCGCAAGGGCGGCGCCAGCGACATCCCCGAGTACCCTCCCATCCTCCGCCACGTCACCATTCAGACCATCCACTAGTCCGCTGGCCCACCCCAACGCACAAAAGCGGCGCGCCCTTCCGGGCGCGCCGCTTTTTTCTTCCCCGCCAACTCCCGGCTACAGCAGTTGCCGCGCCGCCGCCAGCGCCTCCTCGTACTTCGGATGCTCGCCGATCTCGGGCACGTACTCCACGTAGCGGATCGTTCCGCCCGCGTCCACCACGAAGATCGCCCGCGACTCCAGCCGCAGCTCCTTGATCATCGTCCCCATCGCCAGCCCGAACGAGCCGGTTTGATAGTCCGACAGCGTCTGCACCTGGGTCGCCCCCGCCGCCCCGCACCAGCGCTTCTGCGCGAACGGCAGGTCCATGCTCACCGTCAGCACCTTCACCCGCTCGCCCAGCTTGCCCGCCTCCTCGTTGAAGCGCCGCGTCTGCAGATCGCAGACCGGCGTGTCCAGCGACGGCACCACGCTGAAAATGCGCACCGCGCCCGCCGTGTCCGCCGCCGTCACCGGCTTCAGGCCGTTGTCCACCAGGGTGAAGTCCGGCAGCCGCTCACCCGCCTTCCGCGCCGGCCCCAGCAGGGTCAGCGGGTTGCCGCGCATGGTCGTGCCATTGGGTCGTTCCGGAGTGCTCATCGTCTTGGTTCCTTCCTGGCTATACGCCAATCACTTGCACCAGTTGCCGCACCGAATCCGCCGACTTCTGCAGCGCCGCCTGCTCCTCCGCCGTCAGCCGCACCTGGATGACCTCCTCGATGCCGCGCGATCCCAGCTTGCACGGCACCCCCACGAACAGCCCCTCGATCCCGTACTCCCCCTCCAGGTAGGCCGCGCACGGCAGGATCTGCTTCTTGTCCTTCAGGATCGCCTCCGCCATCTGCACCGCCGCCCCCGAGGGCGCGTAGTAGGCGCTGCCCGTCTTCAGGTAGCTCACGATCTCCGCCCCGCCGTCGCGCGTCCGCTTCACCAACCGCTCGATCGTCGCCGCATCCATCAGCTCGGTGATGGGGATCCCCGCCACCGTGGTGTAGCGCGGCACCGGCACCATGGTGTCGCCGTGCCCGCCCAGCACAAAGGCGTTGACGTTCTCCACCGACACCTCCAGCTCCATGGCGATGAAGGTGGCGAAGCGCGCCGAGTCCAGCACCCCCGCCATCCCGATCACCCGGTTGCGCCCGAACTTGCTCAGCTTGTACGCCGCCTGCGCCATCGCGTCCAGCGGGTTCGTCACCAGGATCAAAATGGTCTCGGGCGAGTGCGCCACCACCTGGTTCACGCACGACTCGATCACCTCGTAGTTCTTGCGCAGCAGGTCGTCGCGGCTCATCCCCGGCTTGCGCGCCAGCCCGGCGGTGATGATCACGATGTCCGAATTGGCCGTCTCCTCGTAGCGGTTCGTGCCCGCCACCGCCACGTCCTTGCCGATGATCGGCGTGGACTGGCGCAGGTCCAGCGCCTTGCCCTGCGGTATGCCTTCGGCGATGTCCACCAGCACCACGTCCGCGATCTCGCGCGTGGCCAGCCAGTGGGCGGTGGTGGCGCCGACATTGCCGGCCCCGACAACGGTGATTTTCTTTCTCATGATGGCGTTCGTCCTTATGCGCTATGGATGGCTTGCATGTTGGCCCGGATGGCCGCCGAAAATTCGCTGGTCTTGAGCTGGGTCGAGCCCGGCATCTGCCGCGCCAGATCGTAGGTCACGCGCTTCTGCTGGATGGTGGCCCCCAGCCCCGCCTCCACCAGCGCCGCCGCCTCGCCCCAGCCCATCGTGCGCAGCATCATCACCCCGCTCAATATCAGCGAGCCCGGGTTGATCACGTCCAGGTCGGCGTACTTGGGCGCGGTGCCGTGCGTCGCCTCGAAAAAGGCGTACTCCTGGCTCATGTTCGCCCCCGGCGCCAGCCCCAGCCCCCCCACCTGCGCCGCGCAGGCGTCCGACAGGTAGTCGCCGTTCAAGTTGGTGGTGCAGATCACCTGGTAGTCCCGCGGCCGCAGCAGGATCTGCTGGAACATCGAGTCCGCGATGCGGTCGTTCACCAGAATCTTGCCCGCCGGCAGCTTGCCCTCGTAGGGCGCCCGCCACAGCTCCTCTTCCGTAATGCAGTGCTCGCGGAACTCCTGCGTCGCCACCTCGTAGCCCCAGTCCCGGAACGCCCCCTCGGTGAACTTCTGGATGTTGCCCTTGTGCACCAGCGTCACCACCGTGCGCTTCTGCTCGATCGCGTGCCGCAGCGCCTGCCGCACCAGCCGCTTGGAGCCGGTGATCGAGATCGGCTTGATCCCCACCCCCGAGTCCGGCCGCACCGTCTTGCCAAACTCCGTCTGCAAATACGCGATCAGCTTCTTCGCCTCCGCCGTCCCTTCCTGGAACTCGATGCCGGCGTAGACGTCCTCGGTGTTCTCGCGGTAAATGATCACGTCCACCGCCTCCGGCTCCTTCACCGGCGACGGCACCCCGGGGTAGTACTTCACCGGCCGCACGCAGGCGTACAGGTCCATCTTCAGCCGCAGGCTCACGTTCAGGCTGCGGATCCCGCCCCCCACCGGCGTGGTCAGCGGCCCCTTGATCGCCACCCGGAAGTCCCGCGCCGCCTGCACCGTGTCCTCCGGCAGCCACTCCCCGAAGCGCTGGAACGCCTTCTCCCCGGCAAACACCTCGTACCAGGCGATCTGGCGCCGCCCGCCGTAGCACAGCTCCACCGCCAGGTCCCACACCGGCTGGCTCGCCTTCCAGATGTCCCGCCCCGTCCCGTCCCCCTCCACATAGGGAATGATCGGGTGGTCCGGCACCTCGAAGCGCCCGTTCCGCGCCTGGATCGCCTCGCCCTCGGGTACCGCGATGCCGTTGTAGGTCCGCATGGCTCTCCTTCCCTCACTTCCGCTGCAGCCGCTGGGCCAGCCGCCCGGCCAGCAGCAGCGCTACCCCCGCCGCCGCCACCGCCAGGCCCAGCTCCCATCGGCCCAGCCAGAACCGCAGCCCCATGCCGACGAGCGCCACCACCACTCCAAGCCAATATAGTAGCGGAAAAATCGGCTTCATCTCCACCCCGCTTTCCTTTCTCCACGCTCCCGGTCGCCGCGCTATCGCCATTCTTGATAGATCTGCCGCAGCCGCGCCCGCATTCCGTCCACCCCCGCCGGCGTCGCCTCCACCCCCGCCGGCGCGATCCGCCCCAACCAGCGCCACGCCCGCTCCACCCCCTCGCCCGCCGCCGCCACCGCCGAGCCCGCCTTGCCCGTCGCCACCCGCAGCGCATGGTCGGCGGCGCGCAGCCCCTCGGTCAGCCGCGCCACCTCCTCCCCCACCGCCCGCGGCAGCGTCCCCTCCGGCAGCCCCCGCGCCCAGCTCGCCAGCCCCATCCCGCTCCCCTCCGCCCCCGCCTGCAGCAGCCGCCGCGAAACCAGAAAGTCGACATCGTAATATCCCCCCGCCGACGTCTTCATCCCCCACCGCCCCGGCCGCCCCTCCCGCTCCATGCGCTCGCGCAGCGCCCCCAGCTCCGCCCCCACCGCCGCCGCCTCCATTCGCCCGGCGAAGCGCCGCACCAGCTCCGCCCGCACCCCCGCCAGCGCCGCCGCGCCGGTACCCTCGTCGCCGCCCACCCAGCGCGCCTTCAAATAACTGATCGCCTCCCACAGCCCCGCCCGCGCCTGGAAGTGCGCCGCCAGGCTCGCCCGCGTCTGCACCAACTCGCCCTCCCCGCCCCCCGGCCGCAGCCGCGTGTCCACCGCGTACAGGCTGCCGTGCTGGGTGTAGGCGGTCAGCGCCTCGATCAGCTTGGCCGCCAGCCGGCTCGCCGCCTCCCGCTCCCCCTCCCCCGACACAAACACCAAATCCAAGTCCGACAGCAAATCCAGCTCGCCCAGCCCCAGCCGCCCCAGCGCCAACACCGCAAACGACGGCGCCGACGGCGCCTGCTCCCGTGCCAGCGCCAGTCCGCGCTGCACCATCCCCACCGCCAACTGGCTGTGCCCCCACAAACTGTCCCCGATCGCCTGCCCCTTCTCCCACTCCTCCAGCAACAGCCCCAGGCTCGCCCGCTGGTGCCACAACCGCAGCGCCCCCATGCCCGCGGCGAAGCCCAGCCCCTCCGCCGGCCCCGCCCCCGCCCCCGGCTCCAGCGCCCCCGCCAGCCCCGGCCGCCGGATCAGCGCCTCCGCCATCCAGTCGCTCGCCTCCAGCGCCAGCCTCAACCGCGCCCGCGCCGCCGCGGAGAGCCCGCGCAGCCCCGCCTCCGCCTCCGGCGCCGTCGCCGCCGAGCGCAACAGCCGCTGCCACTGCCGCTCGCCGTGCGCGCTCAGCCCCAACCCTCCCGCCCAGCCCTCGCGCCCGGCCGCCTCCCCTCTCCCCGCCCCCCCCGCCGCCGCCGCCCCCGCCTCCGGCTCCGCCCCCAGGTAGTGCGCGTACACCCGCCGCACCTCCTCCATCCGCCCTGCCACCGCCTGCTCCAGCTCCTCCCCGCGCCAGTTCTGCGCCGGCGCCCCCTCCGCCTGCCGCAGGCTGCGCGCCAGCGCCGCCAGCCGCTCCCGCTTGCGCGGCAGCGTATGTGTCTGCTGCCCCAGCCGCAACTGCAGCCGGTGCTCGAGCTGCCGCAGCAGCCAGTAGGCCGCCGCCAGCCGCTGGTATTCGCCCCCCCGCAGCCAGCCCTTGTCGTGCAGCCGCTGCAGCGCGATCAGCGTGTTGCCGCTCTGCACCCACGGCTCCGCCCCGCCATGCAGCCGCTGCAGGTACTGCGCCAAAAACTCGATGTCGCGGATCCCGCCCGCGTCCAGCTTCAGGTCCGTCCCCGGCCCCCGCCGCCGCAGCGCCCGGTGCCGGTCCAGTTGCGCGCTGATCCGCTGCCGCGCGTTCCGCACCCCCTCCGCCAAGGCCTCCGCCTGCGGCGCCGCCGGATACACCCGCCCCCGCACCGCCTGCAAAAATTCTTGCGCCAGCCGCCGCGACCCCGCGCACCCCCGCGCCCGGATCAGCATCTGCAGCTCCCAATCCCGCGCCTGCTCGCGGTAGTAGCTCACCGCCTGCCCCAGCGCCAGCGCCACCTCCCCTTCCCGCCCCCCCGGCCGCAGCCGCAGGTCCACCCGGTACGCCGGCCCCTCCCGGCTCACCGCCGACACATACCCGGTGATCGCCTGCGCCAGCCGCGTGAAAAATTCATGGTTGCTGGTCCGCCGCCCCCCCCCCGCCGTCTCCCCCTCGCCGCTGTAGAGGAACATCAGATCAATGTCGGAACTGTAGTTCAGCTCCTCCCCCCCCAGCTTCCCCAGCCCCAGCACCGCCAGCTCCGCCCCCCCGCCCCCCGCCTGCTGGGGCGTCCCAAACCGCTCCGCCAAGTCGTTCCACGCCCACACGTAGGCCTGATGCAGCACCGCCTCCGCCAGATGGGAAAGCTCCTGCGTCGTCTCCGCCAGCGAGGCCTGCCCCTCCAAGTCGCGCAGCGCGATGCGCAGGTACTCGCGCCGCTTGAAGCGCATCAGCCCCCCCCGCCGCTCCTCCACCCCCAGCGCCGCCGTATACGCCCCCAGCGCCGCCGACCATGCCTCCCGTGCCCGTCCCTCCCGCCGCTGCTGCGCCAGCCACCCCACCAGCTCCGGTGCCTGGATCAGCGCCTCCGCCAAGAACTCGCTGCTCGCCACCAGCGTCAGCACCGCCCGCTGCAGCCCGGCGTCCTCCTCCAGCTCGCGCCGCACCCCCGCCGGCGCCGCCGCCCACAGCCGCTGCAGCCCCGCCGCCGCCGCCTCCGGGTCCGCCGACCGCCGCACCAGCTCCGCCGCCTGCGCCGTCATCTGCGGCTCCGTCTGCTCCGCCATAGCCTTGCTCTCGGCCCCACCACCCTGGCGGAAGCGCATCGGAGTCGAACCGATCGAACGCCCAGCGGACGCCCCTCGGGTTTTGAAGACCCGGGCAGCCACCCGGCCACTTGCGCTTCCGCTTCGAGTGTAGCGCCGCTCCTCCCGCCCCTACCAGAACCGCGGCGGCGCCACCTCCAACTCCAGCGCAAACTCTTGCCGCTGGAACCCCTCGATCGCCCGGTAGCCGTGGTACTGCCCCGCCCGCCCGCTCAGCTCCAGCCCCCAGCCCCCCACCCGCCGCTCCACCTCGACCCCCACCGTGCCCCCGTACGCCAGCGCCGACGTCGCCGCCAGCTCCGGCACGTAGTTGTGCAAAAACACCGAGCTCAGCGGCACCACCCCCAGCTTTCCGCCCACTTCCCAGTTCCCCACCCGCCACCGTCGCCCCGCGCTCAGCCCCATCCGCAGCTCGTACAGGATGGCCCGCTCATAGATCAGCCGCTGGTAAGAGTTCGACGGCAGCGTCGGATTCGAGTTCAGGTCGTAGGTGGTCACCGCGTGGTATCGCGTCCACTGCCGCAGGAACCCCAGCTCGCCCTCGATCCGGCTCTTCCCCAGCCGCCCCAGCGGAAACTGCTGCTTCAGCCCGAACGTCCGGCTGTGCGCCTGCCCCTCGTCGCCGTGGGTGAAGGTGGTGGTCGGCTCGAAGTCGGTGTCCTGGTCGTAGGCAAAGTGCAGCCGCGACGCCGGCGTCACCCGCAACTGCGTCTTCAGCCGCGTCCGCCCCCAGTGCCAGCGGATGGCCACGCCCACGTCCACCCCGTCGTAGGCGTAGCCCTCTTTGACTTCATGCGGATACGGATCGTTCTTGATGGGAATGTGGTAGTCGAAGGCGACGTGGTCGTGCACCGCCAGTGGCCCCACCTCCACCTGGTCCACTCCCACTCCCTGCCCCCAACCCCGCGTGCCCGCCAGCGCCACGCCCAGGCACAGGCCCAGCCCGGCGACCTTCCACATGGATGGTGTTCGCATCGGTGGGGCATTATAGCAGGCGGGAACTTTTCCCCATCCCCGGCGTCTCTACCAGCGTCTAATCTTTGGCAGCATGAAATACTGGAGTTGGCTGGCCGCGAAGTTGATCCTCGCCACCCTCGCCGTGGGCGCCTTCTGGACCCTGCTCAGTTGGACCCTGCCCCCGCCCCCCACCGGCCTGCTGGCCAACTGGCCGCGCTTTGGCAGCGACCTCTCCTACACCTTCGCGGTCGCCTTCTCCGTCATCGTCGGCTTCGGCCTGGGCTGGCTCTGCGCCGTGGACCAGGTCTACCGCTGCCGCATCTGCTGCCGCCGCCTGCGCATGCCCCGCGCCGAGGGCAACTACAGCCGCGTCATGCTCGGCGGCGCCCCCTTCACCGAGTACATCTGCACCTACGGCCACGGCAAGCTCATCGTCCCCGCCGTCCATCTCTCCAGCAGCCGCGCCATGAGTTGGATCGGCTACGGCAGCCTCTGGGAAAACCTGATGCGCGCCGAGGGCGGCGACCCGCCCTCCTTCACCTGATCCCCTCCGCCGCTCCCCCCCGCTCCGCCGTCCGCCACTCCACCACCACCATCGCCAGCACGATCAGCGCCGCCCCCGCCAACTGCGCCGCCCGCAGCCGCTCGTGCCAGCCCAGCGTGCTCGCCAGCCAGGCAAACACCGGCTCGAAGGCAAACACCACCGCCGTGTGCGTCGCCGGCGTGAACTGCTGCGCCCACGACTGCGCCGTGAACGCCACCGCCGTCGCCAGCACCGCCGTCGCCAGCAGCGCCAGCCCCAGCCGCGGGCTGGCCTGCCAGTGCGGCCGCTCCGCCAGCGGCAAAGCCACCCAGGTGAACGCCGCCGCGAACCCGATCTGCAGCACCGCCAGGTCGCGGAACCCCAGCCGCGGCGCCCACTCCCCCAGCGTGATGATGTGCAGCGCAAACGCCAGCGCGCAGCCCAGCGTCAGCCCCTCTCCCCAGCCCGTCCCCACCCCTCCCCCCGGCGCCGCCAGCAGCAGATACAGCCCCGCCAGCGCCAGCAGCGCCCCCGCCCACGCCGTCGGCGCCAGCCGCCGCCGCCACCCCACCGCCAGCAGCGCCGGCACCAGCACCACCGACACGCTGGTCAGAAACGCCGAGACCGCCGGCGGCGTGGTCTCCAGCCCCACCGTCTGCAGCGCATACCCGGCCGCCAGAAACAGCCCCAGCAGCGCCCCCACCCCCCAGGTCGCCGCCGGCAGCCGCCGCCGCGGCCAGTACACCGCCGCCAGCAGCAGCGCCGCCAGGCTCAGCCGCGCCGCGTTGAAGCTCAGCGGCCCGGCGTCGGCCAGCGCCGCCTTCACCACCGGAAACGTCACCCCCCACACCAGCGTCACTCCCAGCAGCGCCAGGTCCGCCAGCCACACCCGCGCCCGCGCGCTGGTCCCTCCCCTCGCGCTCATCGCCCCCGCCGCGGCCGCCCCCGCCCCGCCCCCGGCGCCTCCGCCTGCGTCAGCGCCAGCACCAGCAGCAGCACCCGCTGCAGCGCCACCGTCCGCCCCTGCGGATCAAACCATTCCTGCAGCGTGTGCACGCCCCCGCCCTGTCCTCCCGCCCCCAGCCGCAGCGCCTCCCGCCCCTGCGACAGCGGAATGTTGGCGTCGGTCGAGGCCCGCTGCTCCTCCGCCTCCAGCCCCAGCGCCCGGTCCACGCTCCGCACCAGTTGCAGCAGCGGCGCCTCCGCCTCCAACTCCCCTCCCGGCCGCTCCCCGATCACCTCCACCCGCGCCGTCGCCGTCCCGCTCAGCGCCGCCCCGTTCTCCTGCTCCACCCCCGCCGCCACCGCCCGCCGCACCGCCTGGCTCAACTGCTCCAACCCGGCCCGGTCCCGCGCCCGCAGATCCAGCTTGAGCTGCGCCTCGGCGGCAATCGCATTCACCGCGCTCCCGCCCTGCATCCACCCCACGTTGCAGCCCTGCACCTGCGCCTGCGGCTGCACCTGCGCCAAAAGCGCCGCCCCCACCCGCAGCGCCGCGTGCACCGCGCTCGCCCGCCCCAAGTCCGACCAACTGTGCCCCCCCGGCCCCTCCAGCACCAGCCGCAGCCGCCGGCTGGGCAGCGCCGCGGTGGTGATCTGGTCGGTGCCGGGCCCGTCCAGCACCACCGTCCAGCCGATCCGTTCCGCCCACCCGCTCTCCGCGCTGAACAGGTGCCGCATCCCCTTCAGATCCCCTTCCCCCTCCTCGCCCACGTTCGCCACCAGCAGCAGCGGAAAGCGCGTGGCGATCTTCCACTCCTGCAGCGTCCGCGCCAGCGCCAGCAGCGCCGCCAGCCCGGCGCCGTTGTCGCTGATCCCCGGCGCCCATATCCGCCCCCCCCGCCGCTCCGGCCGCACCGCCGTGCCCGGCGCAAACGCCGTGTCCAAGTGCGCCGTCACCGCCAGCCAGGGCGCCTCCGGTTCGCTCCCCGGCCGCTCCGCCACCACATTCCCCGCCCCGTCCAGCCGCGCCGCCAAGCCCAGGCCCTGCCAGCGCTGCAGCATCCACTCCGCCCGCAGCCCCTCGAACTGCGTCGGCGCCGCCACCGCCGTCAACTCCATCTGCTCTTGCTGCAGCCACCCCTCGATCTCTTCCAGGTACCTATATACCGGCTGCCACGCCGGCTCCTGCCACCGCCGCGCCACCGCCTCCGGCGCTGTCACAAGCGCCCAGCGCCCGTCGTTCTCTGAGGGTGCCCGCTTCATTCCCCTTCACTATAAGCCACCCGCATCAGATACAGCCCTTGCGGCGGCGCCGTCGCCGCCGCCGCCCGCCGCTCCCGCGCCGCCAGCACCGCCCCGATCTCCTCCCCACCCCGCCGCCCCCGCCCCACCTCCAGCAGAAACCCCACCAGATTGCGCACCATGTGGTGCAGGAAGCCCCGCCCCTCCACCTCGTACACCAGCTCCGGCCCCGCCCGCCACAACTCCGATCGCGTCACCGTGCGCACCGTATCCCCCAGCCCCGGCGCCCCCTTCGCCGGGCTGGCCGCGAACGAGCGGAAGTCGTGCCGCCCCACGAACCGCGGCGCCGCCGCCGCCATCGCCTCCTCCTGCAATCGGTAGGGATGATGATAGACATAGCGCCACAAAAACGGCGGACACACCGCCTCCCGGTAGATGCGGTAGCGGTAACACTTGCTCCGCGCCTGCCGCCGCGCGTGGAAGCCCGCCGCCGCCTCGCTCGCCTCCAGCACCCGCACGCTGGCCGGCAGCCGCGCGTTCAGCGCCCGCTGCAGCGCCGCCGCCGGCAGCCGCGCCTGCTGCAGGCTCAGGTGCGCCACCTGCCCCTCCGCGTGCACCCCCGCATCCGTGCGGCCGGAGCCATGCACCACCACCCGCTCCCCCGTCACCGCCCACACCGCCTCGCTCAGCGTGGCCTGCACCGTTGCCAGCCCCGGCTGCACTTGCCAGCCGTGGAAGGCACTGCCGTCGTAGCTCAACCGCAATCGCAGGGTTCTCACTTCGGTCATATGGCTCGCCCCGCAGCCGCCCGGACCGCGAAAACTGGTATGATTTTAGCGTCGCGGTGGCTTCCCGCCCGTGCCGATTCCCGCTCGGTCGGGCCAGAACAGGTGAAACGCGCTGGCCTGTTCCATCGTACCTCTAGAGTTGTGCATCCTCACCCCAGGCCGCCCCAAAAGTCCGCCCCCCAAGACTGCCCCGACTTCCCTGAGACCATTCCCTACTGAGACATCATGACCATGCGCAGGCTCCTGCTCCTTTCCCTCGTGTTGCTGTCGGCCGCCGTGTTGCCCGCTCTGGCTCAGAACCACAGCATTGACCAGAATCCCCAGGGCATCAACTTCGCCGTCGGGCGCCCCTGGACCCAAACCATCTTTGGCCAGAGCGCCACCACCGTCGCCCCCCTGCAGTTGGCCAACAGCAGCCGCGTGGACAGCCTCCTGCGCAATGGCAAGCTCTACCTCTCGCTCGACGACGCCATTGCCCTCGCCCTGGAGAACAATCTCGACATTGCCATCCAGCGCTACAACCTGCCCATCGCCGACACCGACATCCTGCGCGCCAAGGCCGGCTCCGCCCCCCGCGGCGTCTCCACCGGCATCGTCAGCGGCACCCCGGGTGGCGGCGGCGCCACCACCGGCGCGGCCGGCGCGGCCGGCGCCGGAGCCGGCGGCACAACCGCCGGAGCCGGCGGCGCCGGCGCCGGAGCCGGCGGCATCGTCACCTCCACCATCGGCGGCGGCCCCGCCGTCCCCCAGCTCGACCCCGTTCTCAACGCCAACTTCAGCATGTCCGACAATGTCCAGCCCCAGGGCAACATCGTCGTCAGCGGCATTCCCACCGTCCAGTCCCACTCTACCGTCGCCGATTTCAACTTCTCCAAGGGCTTCCTCACCGGCGGCTCCGTCACCGTCGGCTACAACAACACCCGCAGCAGCAGCAACAGCACCCGCAACCTCTTTAATCCCCAGCTCACCTCCGGCCTCTCCTTCTCCTTCTCCCAGCCCCTGATGCAGGGCTTCGGCATCGAGCTCAACAGCCGCAACCTCATCCAGGCCAAGGATGACCGCGAGATCGCCGACATCGCCTTCTCCCAGCAGGTGATGGCCACCGTCGCCCAGGTCGAGGACATCTACTGGAACGTGGTCACCGCCAACGAGAGCGTCAAGGTCGCCCAGGAGGCCGTGGATCTCGCCCAGAAGATTCTCAACGACACCCAGCGCCAGGTCGAGATCGGCACCATGGCCCCCCTCCAGGTCACCCAGGCCAAGGCCACCCTCGCCACCGACCAGCAGAACCTCATCGCCGCCCAGACCAACCTCGAGTACAACGGCCTGCTGCTCAAAAACGCCGTCACCAAGAACCTCTCCAACCCCGTCCTCGCCGCCGCCGACGTGGTCACCACCGACAAGATCACCCTCCCCGCCAACGAGCCCATCCAGCCCGCCAGCGACTTGGTCAAGCTCGCCCTCCAGTACCGCCCCGAACTCGCCGAGACCCGCATCAACCTCTCCATCTCCGAGATGAGCCTCAAGGCCACCAAGAACGAGCTCAAGCCCACCCTCAACCTGGTCGGCAGCTACAACGCCAACGCCCTCCAGCCCAATTACGGCAAGACCTTCCCCGACGTCTTCGCCGGCAACTTCCCCAGCTACGCCCTCGGCTTCAACCTGCAGATTCCGCTGCGCAACCGCACCGCCCAGGCCGACGTCGCCCGCGCCCAACTGCAACTGCAGCAGTCCTACCTGCAGCAGCAGCAGCAGATCAACAACATCGTCATCAGCGTCGAGCAGGCCCAGTTCGCCCTGCAGTCCAGCCGCGCCCAGGTCCTCGCCGCCCAGGACGCCGTCACCCTCAACCGCGAGACCCTCGACGCCGACCAGAAAAAGCTCGACCTGGGCGCCACCACCGTCACCCAGGTCCTCACCGACCAGAGCAACCTCACCACCGCCGAAAGCAACCTGGTCACCGCCGAGTCCACCTACATCCAGAACAAGGTCAACATCGAGCGCCTCACCGGCCGCACCCTCACCGCCAACCGCATCTCCATCCTCGACGCGGAAAACGGCAAGGTGACGACCATGCCCCACGCCAACCAGTAGTTCCCGCGGCTGCCGGCGGGCGCCCCCCGCCCGCCCCCGCGCTCACTCCCCCCGCAGCGTGATCACCGGGTCCACCCGCGCCGCCTGCCGCGCCGGCCAATAGCTCGCCGCCAGCCCCACCCCCGCCAGCAGCAGCGGCACCGCCGTCCACGTCCACGGATCGTTTCCATTGGCGCGGTACAAGTACCGTTCCAGCCCGCGGCTCATCCACCACGCCAGCAGCAGTCCCGCCCCCATGCCCCCCGCGATCAGCCGCAGCGACTGCCCCACCACCATCCACTGCACCTGCCCCGCGCTCGCCCCCAGCGCCATGCGGATGCCAATGTCCCGCCGCCGCTGCGCCACTTGGTGTGACAGCACCCCGTACACCCCCACCACCGCCAGCAGCAGCCCCAGCCCCGCCATCGCCGCCAGCAGCCCCGCCCGCAGCCGGTCCGGCGCCGTCGTCGCCTCCACCTGCTGGTCCAGCAGCGCCACCTGGTAGACCGGAATCTCCGGGTTCAGCTCCCTCACCACCCGCCGCACCTCCGGCAGCAGCGCCAGCGGATCCCCGCGCGTGCGCACCACCGCCGTCATCTCCCCGCTCGGCGTCTGCAGATACGGCGCGTACAGGTCCGCTCCCGGCGCCCCCCCCAGCGCCCCTTCCGGCACATCCCCGGCGATGCCCACGATCTGCGACGTGATCTTCTTCGGCGCGCCCCACACCAGCGCGTGCTGCAGCGCATCGCCCCCCGGAAACAGCCGCTCCGCCAGGCTCTGGCTGACGATCACCACCCGCGGCGTCTGCATGGTGTCGTCTTCGTTGAACGTCCTCCCCCGCACCGGAATCTGCATCGCCCGAAAATAACCCGGCAACACCCGCCGCAGCCCCGCCTGCGGCCGCGTCCCCTCCGGCCCCTCCGCCCCGCTCGCCCCCGCTACATAAAACCGCAACTGCGTCTGCGGCTCGGTGAACGGCAGCTCCGACACCATCCCCGCCGCCTCCACCCCCGGCAGCTCCTGCAGCCGCTCGTCGAGCCGCCGGAAAAACGGCGTCTGCGCGTAAAATTCCGCCAGGCTGTTGTACAGCAGCGCGCTGCGGAAGCTCAGCACGTGCCCCGGCCGGAACCCCGGGTCGGCGCGCTGCAGCCGCCGCAGGCTTTGCAGCAGCAGCCCCGCCCCCACCACCAGCACCACCGTCGCCGCCACCTCCGCCATCACCACCCCGGCCGAAATCCGCGACACCGCTCCCTGCGGGCTGGCGTTGGCCGCCCGCAGCAGGCTCCGCCCCGGCTTCGCCCGCAGCAGCTCCCACGCCGGCGCCAGCCCGAACCACAGCGCCGTCGCCACCGTCGCCGCCACCGTGAACACCAGCACCCCGCCGTCCAGCCGCACCCCCGACAACTGCGGCAGTCCCGCCGGCCGCAGCCGCCGCACCACCGGCATCAATCCCGCCGCCAGCCCCCACCCCAGCCCGCCCCCCAGCCCTGCCAACACCAGCCCCTCGGTCAGCAACTGCCCCGCCAGCCGCCTCCGGCTCGCCCCCAGGCTGGCCCGCAGCGCCATCTCCTGCCACCGCCCCACCGCCCCCGCCAGCAGCATGTTGGCCACGTTGGCGCAGGCGATCCCCATCACCAGGATCGCCGCCAGCATCATCATCCCCAGCGTCGCCTTCGCCGGTCCCGCCACATGGTCGCTCAGCCGCCGCAGCCGCACCCCTTGGTTCCGGTCCGCCCCCGGATACTCCCCCGCCAGCCGCGCCGCCACCGCGCTCGCCTCCTGCTGCGCCCCCGCCAGCGTCGCCCCCCCCCGCAGCCGCCCCACTACCTGCAGAAAGCGCGAGACCCGGCTGTTCATCGTGGGATTGGAAAACGGCTCCGGCGTCCATAGCTCCGCCCCCGGCGGATAGTCAAATCCCGCCGGCATCACCCCCACGATGGTCAGCTCCCGGTTGTCCAGGTCCAGCGTCCGCCCCAGCACCTGCGCATCGCCGCCGAACCGCTGCCGCCACAGCCCCGCGCTCAGCACCGCCACCTCCGGCAGCGTCGGCGCCTCATCCCCCCGCTCCACCGTCCGCCCCAGCGCCGCCTTCACCCCGAGTGCCGCAAAAAAATCTCCCGACACGTTCGCGTACGCCACGTGCTGCGGGCTGCCCCGCCCCACCAGCGTCGCCACATTCGGAAAATAGCCCGCCAGGAACTGGAATTGCTTACTCTGGGCGCGATAATCCAAAAAGTCCGGCGCCGAAAATCCCCCCGCCTCCGTCACCTCCGACGGCAGCAGCACCGGCGCCATCCACACCAGCCCCTGCGGCTGCGGAAACGCCAGCGGATGCAGCACCAAGCCGCGATACACGCTGAACATCGCCGTGCTCGCCCCCAGCGCCAGCGCCAGCGTCCCCACCCCCACCACCGCCACCCCGCGCCGCCGGCGCAGTTGCCGCACCGCCAACCGCAGTTCTCGCAACACCGCTTCCATTTACTTCTCTTCTTAGCTGGCCAGTTAGTCTACAGGATTCCAACGCCATCATCCAACCCCATTCTTGCTCCCGCGCCCATTTTCTTCCCCGCCCGACCGCCCCCGCCCCCCCGCCGTTGACAGCCCGCTCCCGCCATCGCACAATGGAAGGTTGAGCCTCTGCCCGTAGCTGGGCCAGCGTGTGGAGGCTTTTTCCTTGGCCCCGCAGTTGCGAATGGTTTGCATCTGGACGCGCCCATGGGCATGCTGGAACAACTGGTGATCACCCTCCGCGAAGGCGTCGAGGCCGCCCTCATTGTGGCCATCGCCTTGGCCTACCTGCGCAAGATCGGGCGCGCCGACCTGGCCCGCACCGTCTACGCGGCGCTGGTGGCGGCGGTCGGGGTCAGCTTGGCGGGCGCTATCGCCCTCACCCTGGGCCATTGGAATGAAGACCGCTTCGAGGGTTGGCTGATGCTGCTGGCCTCGGTCTTCGTCTTCACCATGGTTTACTGGATGCACCGCACCGCCCGCTTCCTCCGCCAGGAGATCGAGCAGCGCATTGACAAGCTGCGCGGCGCCTCCGCCTGGGGGCTCTTCCTCTTCATCTTCTTCATGGTGCTGCGCGAGGGCGTGGAGACGGTGCTGATGCTCTCCGCCGTCTCGTTCAACTCCTCCGAGCTGCTGGCCTGGATGGGCAGCGTCCTTGGCCTGCTGCTCGCCGTCGCCTTCGCCGTGGCCTTTGTGCGCGGCAGCATGCGCATCCACCTGCCCCGCTTCTTCCGCATCACCACCATCATCCTGCTGGTGATCGGCGCGCAACTGCTGCTCACCGGCGCCCACGAGCTGATGGAGGCGGGCGTGCTCCCCTCCTCCACCCGCGAGATGGCGATCGTCGGCCCCATCGTCGCCAATGATGTCTTCTTCTTCGTGGTCATCCTGGGCCTGGCCGGCCTTTTGATCCTGCGCGAGCGCGGCCAAATGCAACCGACCGTGCCGGCGGCCGCCTCCGGCGGCGGCGAGCCGGTCCTCTCCGCGGCGGAGCGGCGCAAGCAATTCTCCGCCGCCCGCTCCAACCGCCGCTGGATGACGCTGGCCTACTCCGGCGCCTTCCTCATCCTGCTGCTCATCGGCGCCGACTACGTCTACGCCCGGTCGGCGCGCGAGCTCACCCCGGCGGTGACGCTGGTGCCGCAGGCGGGATGGGTCAGCGTGCCGGTCGCGCAGGTGGCCGATGGCACCCTGCACCGCTACCGCGCCGTCACCCCCGCCGGCCCGGTGCGCTTCTTTGCCATCCGCCGCCCCGACGGCACCATCGCCGTCGCCCTCGATGCCTGCCAGATCTGCGGCAGCCAGGGCTACTACCAGCACGGCGGCCAGCTCTTCTGCCGCAACTGCGACGCCCCCATCAACATCGCCTCCGTCGGCACCTTCGGCGGCTGCAACCCCATCCCCCTGCAGGCGGTGCAGCGCGGCGGCATCATCGCCATCTCGCTGGCGCTGCTGGCGCAGGCGGCGCCCCGCTTCCAGCCCTAGCCACCCGCCATGTTTGCCCGCATCCTCCGACAATCGTTCCGCCGCCAGCGCCGCCGCAAAAGCCTGGCCGCGCTGGCGGTGGTGGCCGGCATGGCGGTGGCCAGCGCCATGCTCACCCTGCGCGTCAGCCTGGGCGACGACCTCAGCGCCGAACTGCGCCACATCGGCGCCAACATCGTGGTCTCGCCCGCCTCCGATTCCCTGCCCGTCACCCTCAACGGCGTGGACCTCCGCCCCGCTGGCAGCGGCGCCCTCCTCCCGGAGAGCGACCTGCCCCGGGTCAAGACCATCTTCTGGACCAACAACCTCGTCGCCTTCGCCCCGGTGCTCGACACCCAGGCCCAAGTCGCTGGCCAGACCGTGCCGGTCGAGGGCACCTATTTCGACCATCCCCTCCTGGTGCCCGGCTCCGGCCGCACCATCCACACCGGCATTCGCCAACTCGACACCGCCTGGAGCGTCCAGGGCGCATGGCCCTCCGACACCGGCCGCCAAGTCCTGCTCGGCGTCCAGCTCGCCCGCCGCCTGGGCCTGTCCGTCGGCAGCGCCTTCACCGCCACCGAAGCCGGCCGCGCCGCCGCCCTCCAGGTCTCCGGCGTGGTCTCCACCGGCGGCGCCGAAGACGGCGAGATCGTCGCCCCCCTGCCCTGGGCCCAGTTCCTCGCCGCCCAGCCCGGCCGCTACCGCCAGCTCCTGGTCTCCGCCATCACCAAGCCCGAGGACGCCTTCGCCCGCCAAGACCCCAGCCAAATGTCGCCCGCCGACCAAGAGCGCTGGATGTGTTCCCCCTACGCCGTCACCATCGCCACCCAGCTCGCCCAAGCCCTGCCCGGCGCCAGCGCCACCGTCGTCCGCCCGGTGGCCGACAGCGAGGGGGCCATCCTCAATCAGCTCCACCTCCTCATCTGGTTCATCACCGCCCTGGCGCTGGTGGCCAGCGCCTTGGCCATCAGCGGCGCCATGACCGCCGCCGTGCTCGAGCGCAAGCCCGAGATCGCGCTCATGAAGGCCGTCGGCGCCCAGGATCAATCCATCGGCGCGCTCTTCTTCAGCGAAGCCGCCCTGCTCGGCCTCGGCGGCGGCCTCGTCGGCTTCCTCCTGGGCGAACTCCTCGCCCTCGCCATCGCCGTGCGCGTGCTCGGCCACCCCATCGCCTGGAAGCCCGCCCTCGCCCCCCTCATCCTCGCCCTGGCGGCCCTCGTCACCCTGCTCGGCAGCCTGCAGCCGCTCCGCCAAGCCATGCGCATGGATCCCGCCATCACCCTGCGGGGAGAGGTCTAGCCCCATGCCGCGCCCCCCCTTCGGCTCGCTCCGCCTGATGCTGGCGCCCCTGGTCCGCCGCAAGTCCCGCGCCCTGCTCTCGCTCGCCGCCCTCGCCCTCGGCGCCTGTCTCGTCACCGCCCTGTTCACCCTCTACCGCGGCGTCCAGCGAAACCTTGGCCACCAGTTCCGTCGCTACGGCGCCAACCTGGTCGTCACCCCCGCCCCGGGCGTGCTGCTGCTCCCCCGCTCCCAGGTCCAGCCCGTGCTGGCCCAGTTCCCCGCCAGCGTCGGCGTCCTCTACGACGTCGGCCAGAGCGCCGGCCAATCCGTCGTCATCGCCGGCGCCGACCTTGCCCGCCTGCGCCAGCTCAACTCCGAGTGGCAAATCCAAGGCTCCGGCGCGCTCCCCCAAGCCGGCCAAGCCTGGCTCGGCGTCAACGCCGCCCGCCTGCTCCACCGCCGCATCGGCGACCAGATCGAGCTCTCCATCGAGGGCCGCCCCGCGAGCTGGCGCGTGGTCGGCACCATCCAGGCCGGCACCTCGGAAGACAACCAAGTCCTCGCCCCCTACCCCCAGGTCGCCGCCCTCGCCCGCCGCTCCGGCTACACCACCCTGCAGTTGCGTGTCCCTGCCGGCGCCGCCATGCCCGCCGCCATCGCCCGCCTGCTCCAGCTCCTCCCCGGCGCCCAGCCCCAACCCGTCCGCCAGATCGCCGCCGGCGAGGGCGCCATCCTGCTCAGCACCCGCTCCATGCTGCTCGCCACCACCGCCCTGATCCTCTTTACCGTCGGCCTCTGTGTCGCCGCCGCCCTCACCACCCTGGCCCTCGAGCGCCGCCGCGACTTCGCCCTGATGAAGGCCCTCGGCGGCAGCGACCTCTCCGTCATGGCCGCCTTTGTCGGCGAGGCCGCCCTGCTCGCCCTGCTCGCCTCCGTCGTCGGCATCCTCCTCGGCGCCCTGCTGGCCGGCCTCATGGGCCGCGCCCTCTTCGGCCTCTGGCTCCTCCCCAGCCTCGCCGCCGCCGCCCTCGGCCTCGTCCTCACCCTCGCCCTCGCCACCCTGGCCGCCCTGCTGCCCTGGCCCATCGTCCGCGCCGCCGCCCCCGCCGCCATCCTGCGCGGCGAATAGCTCCCATGCCTCCCGCCATCGCCCTCGAAAACGTCAGCAAGCTCTACGGCCCCGTCGCCGCCCTCCAGGGCATCCAGCTCGGCCTCGACCCTGGCGCCTGGCTTGCCCTGATGGGGCCCTCCGGCTCCGGCAAAACCACCCTGGTCAACCTCCTCGGCTGCCTCGACCAGCCCTCCAGCGGCATCGTCCGCATTGACGGCACCGATGTCAGCTCCTTTTCCCGCCGCCAGCTCACCCGCTTCCGCGCCGAGAACATCGGCCTCATCTTCCAGCAGTTCCACCTCGTCGCCTACCTCACCGCCCTGGAAAACGTCATGCTGGCGCAGCACTTCCACAGCCTTGCCGACGAGGGCGAGGCCCGCGCCGCGCTCGACCGCGTCGGCCTCGGCGACCGCGTCCACCACCTCCCCGCCCAGCTCTCCGGCGGCGAGCGCCAGCGCGTCTGCATTGCCCGCGCCCTCATCAACGATCCCAAGCTCATCCTCGCCGACGAGCCCACCGGCAACCTCGACGAGGCCAACGAGGCCATCGTGATCCAACTCCTGCGCGACGCCCACCGCGCCGGCCGCACCATCGTCATGGTCACCCACGACCCCGCCATCGCCTGCCTCGCCTCCCACCGCCTGCAGCTCCGCCACGGCCGCGTCGAAGACAGCAACGCCCAGTCCCTGGTCCGCGTCGGCTCCTAAGCCCCCGCCTACGGCGTCACCGTCAGCGTCACCGGCACCGAAGCCTGCAGCCCCTCCGCCGTCGCCGTGATCTGCAGGGTGTAGGTGGCCGGCGCCGCCGCCGGCGGCGGGTCCGGCGCCACCGCCGCCGCTCCCCCGCAGCCCGCCGCCGCCAGCGCCACTGCCCCCACCCACCACGCCCACCGCCGCCGCCGCCGCCCCGCCCACGCCGCCCCCAGTCCCAGCAGCCCCAGCAGCCCCAGCGGCCCCCACCCCGCCCCCGCCTGGCTCGACGCCGCGGTCAGGATCAATTGCGCCGTCACCGGCGCCCCGCCCGCGCCAAACGCCAGCCCGCTCGGCTGGAACAGCGGCGCCAGCGTCGCCGGCAGCGCACTGCCGTCCGCCATCGTCGCCGTCAGTGCGATTGCCCCGGTCAGCCCGTGCAGCGGCACCGCCTGCAGCCCCACCGTCGCCGCCCCCGCCCCCGCCTGCACGCTCACGCTGCTGGCGTCCGCCGCCAGCGTGAAGGCCTGCAGCTCCACCGTGGCGCTGGCCCTGTGGCCCGCGTCCGCCTCCACCTCCACCTCCACCGACGCCTGGTTCGGCTCCACCGCCCCCACCGCCACCGCCACCACCGCCGTCTGCCCCGGCGCCAAGCTCGTCGGCGTCACGCTGCAGCCCGTCGCTGGCGCCAGGCAGCCCACCGTCACCGCCTGGCTGTACCCGCTGATCCCGCTCATCGCCAGCGTCAGCTCCACCGTCTGGTTCGGCGCCACCCCCGCGCTCGGCCCGGTCAGCGCCAGCGCATAGTCCGGCGCCGGCAGCGCCATCTCGCTCCAACTCTGGCTCAGTCCGCCCGCGCTCGCCGTCAGCGTCGCCGTTCCGCTCGCCCCCGGCAAGGTATAGCCCACCGTCGCCTCCCCTTGGCTGTCGGTGGTGGCGCTGGCCGCGCTCAGGCTTCCCGCCGACGCGCTCAGCGCCAGCGTGGCGTTGGCGATGGGGTTGCCGTACCCGTCCGCCACCTCCAGCACGATCGGCTCGCTCAGCTCCTGCCCCTCGACCTGCGCCTGGTTCGCCCCCGAGACCACCGTGATCTTCGCCGCCGGTCCCGGCATCGCCGCCACGCTCGCGCTCGCCGTCGCCCCGTCCCCGCTGGCGGCAAACACCACCAGGCCCGCCGTGTTCGCCAGGGTGGCGCTCGCCGCCGCCTGTCCCTGCGCATCGGTCGCCGCCGTGGCGCTCCATCCCGCCAACGCCCCGCCCGCGCTGAAGCTCACCACCACCCCCGCCAGCGGCTGCCCCAACTCCATCGCCTGCGCCTGCAGGTTCACCGTGCTCCCGAGCGAAGCGCTCGCCGGCTCCGCCCCCAGCGTCAGCGTGATTCCGTCGCCCGCCAGCGGCAGCTTCCACAGTCCCCGTCCCAGCGTCGCCAGCCACAGCGTCTCGCTTCCGTCAAATTCCAGCCCCACCACCGGCGCCCCGCCCATCCCGCTGCCGCTCCCCATCCCCACCCAGTGCCCGCCCCCGTCCAGGCTGATCTCCACCCCGCCCGCGCTCGTCGCCGCCGCCACCACCGCCGGCCGCTGCCCATCCACCGCCAAGGCGGCCAAGCCGCCGCCCGGTCCACCGGCTACGCCCACCGCCGTCCACGTCGTCCCCCCGTCCCCGCTCACATAGCACCCGCCCGCCGCCGCCAGCCACACCGTCGCCCCCGCCCCAGCCAGCGCCCGTATTGCCCCCGCCCCCGCCGGCGCCGCCACCGCGCCCAGGCTCCGCCCGCCATCGCTCGAGGCCAACAACGCTCCGCTGGAGGTGCCCACCCACAGTTCCCCCGCGCCCTCCGCCAGCGCCGTTATCGTTCCCGCCCCCGCCGGCGCCCCCGCCTCCGCCGCCCACGTCTGCCCCCCGTCGGCGCTGTGCCATAGCTGGCTGCCCGCGGCGGCAAACACCGATTCCCCGGTCGCGTCGCCCCCATCCGCCGTCAGCGCGCCGTAATTCGCCCCCGCCCCTCCCGGCCCCGCCGCCACCGTCCACACACTGCCGCTGCCGTCCCCGCCCGTCGCCAGCCCTCCCCCCGCCATCCCCGCCACCACGCCCCCCGCCGTCAGCGCCAGCGCCTCCGGCGCGGCGTTGTCCAGTCCCGCGTTCCGGTTGGTCGGCGTCTGTCCCGCCGGTTCTTGCCACACGCCCCCGTCGTTGGCGAGCCACAGGCTGCCATCGGGCGCGATCGCCACCGCATGTTGTCCAGCATGGATCTTGCTGCCGGCGCTCACGTCGCTCCACTGCGCCGTGGCCGCCGGCAACTCCCACAGGTCGGCTCCGCCCACCCACAGGTCGCCCTGGGCATCGCTGCCCAGAGCCAGCGCGGCCGCGCTCAGCCCCGCCCCCGCCGGCAAGGCCACCGCCGTCGCCGTCGCGCCATCGCCCGCCAGTTGCACCAGGCTCGCGCCCCCGCCCGCCGCCGTTCCGGCGAACAGCGCCCAATACCCTCCGCCCGCGGCCGTGCAGATCGCCCCCCGCAGCCACGCGCTCGGCAGCCCGCTGGCCCGCGCCGCGGCGAACGTCGCCCCATCGTCGCTCGACACCTCCACCGCCCCCGCGCCGATCGCCACCACGCTCGTGCCGCTCCAGCCCACGTCCCACACCCCGCCCGCCAGCACCAGCGTCCAACTCGCGCCCCCGTCCTGCGAGGCATACAGCCCCGGCGCCGCCCCCGCCGGACTATCCGCCGCCGCCACCGTCGCCGCCAGCACATGCTGCGGGCTGCCCGCCTCCACCGCCAGCCGTGTCACCGCCAGCCCTGCCAGCGCCCCTCCCGCCAGGGTCCACGTCGCCCCCCCGTCGCCGCTGCGCCACACCCCGGTGCCCGCCCGCGTGGGTTGCTGGTTGACCTCGCCCGTCCCCGCCAGCACCTCGCTCCCGTCTCCGCTGCTCGCCACCGCGCTCACCGGTTGGCCGTCGCTCGCGCTCTGCCACCCCAGCCCCTGCCGCCGCCACAGCCCCCCCGCGCCCCCTGCCCAGACCGCCCCGTTGGCCGGCGTCGCCAGCGCCGCCATGGAGCTGGCCAGCGGCGTCAGGTCCCCGCCCTGCAGCCCCGCCGGCCCGCTGGCACTCTGCCCCAGCCCCGCCAGCGTGAGTGCAAGCGCCAAGCTTGCGGCCCGCGCGAGCATGTTCGTGGAAGTTCAGCTTAGGTCCCTTCCCGCCCGCGCGCATCCCCACATACGGGGGCCGGCCGCCCGCTTCCTACGGCTTGGTATGGATCAGCGACAGAAACTCGCTCCGCGTCTCCGCGCACGTCCGGAACAGCCCCAGCATGTGGCTGGTCACCGCCGAGGAGTGCTGCTTCTCCACCCCCCGCATCATCATGCACAGGTGCCGCGCCTCGATCACCACCGCCACCCCCTCCGGTTCGATCCACTCCTGGATGGTCTGCGCGATCTGCGTCGTCAACCGCTCCTGCACCTGCAGCCGCCGCGCAAACGCATCCACCAGCCGCGGCACCTTGCTCAGCCCCAGCACCTTCCCCTTGGGCAGGTAGGCCACATGGCAGCGCCCGTAGAACGGCAGCAGGTGGTGCTCGCACAGGCTGAACACCTCGATGTCGCGCACGATCACCATCTCGTCGTAATCCACGGTGAACAGCGCGCTGCGCAGGATTCCCTCCAGGTCGGCGCTGTAGCCGCTGGTCAGGTATTCCATCGCCCGCACGTACCGCTCCGGCGTGCGCACCAGCCCCTCCCGGTCCGGATCCTCCCCCAGCCGGCTCAGCAGCGTGCGCACCAGATCCTGGCTCGACGGCGGCGCCAATTCGGTTTTCATGATCCTATTGTATTCTGAGACTTGCGCCGCACCCTGATCCCCGCCCTGCTCCTCCTCGCGCTGGCCCTGGCCGGCTGCTCCCGCCGCGCCCTGCCCGGCCGCCCCGCCCCTGATTTCCATCTCACCCTGCGCGACGGCCGCGCCGTCTCCCTCGCCAGCTACCGCGGCAAGGTGGTGCTGCTCAATTTCTGGGCGAGCTGGTGTCCCCCCTGCGTCGAGGAGACCCCCGCCCTCAACGCCCTGGCGCAAGAGTTCCCCAAAGGCAACGTGGTGGTCCTGGGCGTCTCCATTGATGAGGACCCGGTCGCCTACCGCACCTTCCTCGCCAACTTCCACATCGCCTTCCCCACCGCCCGCGATCCCAGCCAAGCCCTTATGCACCGCTACGGCACCGTCCAGATCCCAGAGACCTATATCATCGCCCCCGACGGCCGCATCGCCCGCAAGCTGGTCAGCGCCGCCGACTGGACCGCCCCCGATATGGTCGCCTACCTCCGCCGCCTAGCCGCCGGCGGCTAGGGCTTCAGCCCGAAAACGGGCGGACTCCAATCCCCGCTGGTCGCAAACGACAAAGCTCCGAACCGGCCGCTTCGGCAAGAGCGGGCGGCAAGAAGCCGGAGCGGACGCCAGGGGCACGCGCACGAAAAGGGAGCAACGCCAATGCCTCTGCCCTCTTTTGGGGCAATCATGAAAGTGATGATACACTTACTCCGGTCGGCGGGGGCGGCGTGCTATTCCGCCACCTCCGGGGAGGCCCTGACATGGCAAAAGGCGCAAACGCGAGCGACGCGATCATCCTCAACAATATTCTGACGCAGCAGCGTCAAGAACTCGCCCCAACTCTCAAGGAATCAGAATTCTTTGAGCTCTTCTGCGCTCGCGAAATTCTCCGCTCATACACCATCGGGCCGAGCGAGATCCAGGCAGGACTTGTGGGAAAAGGCAACGACGGCGGCATCGACGGGATGTACCTCTTTGTCGACGGCGCGCCCGTCGCCAGCCCGGAGCACGCGTCAGCATTGCGCCCGAAACGAAACGTAGAAATGGACCTGGTGTTTATCCAAGCCACCACAGAACCAGGCTTCCACATTAACAGGATAACAAGGATCCGGGAGACGGCATGCGAGATCTTCGATCTAAACCGTAGCACGGATGGCCTGTCCGAGAACCCAAACCCCCAGTTACGGAATGCCATTGACACGTTCCGTATCGCGCAGGGGCGCTTGGCATCATCATTCCCAACATTCAACGTCTCTTTTCATTACGCGTCGAAAGGGGACACGGCCGCAGTAACGCCAGCCAGCACGCTATCGAAGAAGGCGCGAGAGCTCGAAAAGGCGGTCCCGGCACAGCTGGCCAGCATCAGCAAGTGCACCTTCCAGTTCATCGGAGCGCGCGGGCTCGTTAGGCTAACGTCTACCCCACCACAACTTGACTTTACGTTACGGTGCAAGGAAACATTTTCCTCAGAGCACGGAGGTTACGTTTCATTAGTTCAGCTCAAGGACTATTTCTCGTTTATTACGGATCAGCGGGGCCATAGATTGGATTATCTCTTCGACTCGAACGTGCGGGACTATCAACCCGAATCTGGAGTGAACGAGGACATCGAAAGGACCCTGGAAAGCAAAGACGCTGCCCCTGACTTCTGGTGGCTGAACAATGGCGTCACCATCGTCGCGTCAAAGGTTGGCGGCGATCTCAAGCTGCTGAATATTCGTGAGCCGCAGATCGTCAACGGGCTGCAAACCTCATACGAGATTTTCAAATATTTCGGAAACAATCACGACGCCGCGATTGCCGACGAGCGCCGAGTTCTGGTGAGAACCATCGGCTCCCCGAGTCCAGAGGTAATGGACCAAATCATCAGGGCAACCAACCGGCAAACGAGCATAAAGCCGGCGTCACTATGGGCCACAGATTCTATCCATCGGGACCTGGAGCAGCTATTTCCATCTGCTGGGCTATATTACGACAGGCGCAAGAGCTACTGGCAGAACAGAAACACGCCACTAGACGAGATTATAAGCATAACGGAACTGGCGCAGGCTGTGATCTCTATTGTGTTGCGCGAGCCAGACATGGCCAGAGCCAGGCCAGCGAAATTCTTCTCGGACCATGCCCAGTATAAGCGCGTCTTCAACAGAGAGACGCCTATCGACGTATTTATTGCTTGCGCGTCAATCAGAAAGCGGGCCGGCAGCTTTCTCAAGTCGGCGGTAGAGTCACGGGGCCAACGGAATGACCTACTCTACTATGTTATGATGCTTGCACCGCGAATCCAAGCTGGGGCAATGACTCCACGTACTGCGACGCTAGCCGCGATGCGCGGAGATGACATCGCGCAAAAGACGTTGCAAAGTGCGCTTAAAGTGGCAAAGGCCTCATACGACGAATGCGGCGGCACTGATGTGGCCGCAAAGTCAGTCGAGATGCGCGCGGCGGCAAAGAAGCATCTGCGCGAGTTCTTGGCGGCCTCGCACAAGAATCCCAAGCCCAGCGGCCCAAAGCAATGACCGGCCTCGGCAGATACGCGGCAGCTGACGTCGAAATCTCACGCTCCATTCCCGGACGTGGCGGACCTCGTCCTGCCCGTCCCGCGCGCTGCAGCAACGTACAGGGAACGCGAGTACAAAGCAAACGTCCACGTAGCCGATGTGGACACACGGCGGGGCTCGAGTTGTCAGCCCTGGCTCATGTGGTTGTGGAAGTTGTAGGGCAACAACGCCCCGACGAAGTTCACAAGGTGCCCGGCGATGCGTTCAAGAACACCGTGCAGGTAGGCTTCCGCGCTGAGGCCGTTGAGCTTGACCGTGCCGGTCAAGGCGGGGACGACTGCCGCGGTATCCAAGCCCGCATCCGAGCCGGCCCCTGCGGCCCGCAGCGAAAAAGCCGCCACCCCCTCTCTTGGCCAGCGTGGGTCGGCCGCTTGCCCAAAACCCGCCCGACCGTCAATGCACAAAAAGGGCCTGAAAAGGGCGCGCCCCAGCACGGAGCCTCAGGGACTTGCTCGCGAACGCCTCCGCACGGGAGCGCCCGACGCCCGCTATTTGCGCCCTTCGCCCCCGCTCCGCAATCGCTCTGCTTCAACTCGGCGCTGCTGCCGCTCCGCACCAATCTCTGCCCTTGCGTCCTCGACGCGGCGGAGGCCCTCCGCCTGTTCGTCAGGCGTCCCGCCAACCGTAAAGGTCGCGGACCTGTCAAGGCAAAGCTCAGCGACCTCGCGCGCTTTCGCGGAGGCCATCGCGCCCCCGTCAATAGTAACGTAATAGACGATGCCCACCTCTGTTGACCTCCAACCCAGAATAGCCCAATCGCCGCAACGCCGCACACCGCACGGGACGCGGGCTACCGATACCGCACCCGGCTCTCCGGCGTCTCCGGCGCCTTCGCCACCACCGTCACCCCGCTCTCGTCAAGGTGGTAGCCCTGCGCCAAATCGCTGGCCGCATCCAGCCCCACCGTCGCCCCCGGCGCGATATGCGCGTTCTTGTCCACAATCGCCCGCCGCAGCCGCGCCCCACGCCCGATCACCACGTTGTCCATGATGATGCAGTCGCTCACCTCGGCCCGCTCGTCCACCACCACGTTGTGTCCCAGCACCGAGTCCTTCACCCGTCCCCCGGCGATGATGCAGCCGCCCGAGATCAGCGATTGCAGCGCCTCGCCCCGCCGCTGCTCCTCGTCGAAAACGAACTTGGCCGGCGGCTGGTTGAAATTCGCGCTCATGATCGGCCACGACCAGTTGAACAAATTCAGCTCCGGCGTCACGCTGCGCAAATCCATATTCGCGGCAAAGTAAGCCCCGATGGTGCCCACGTCCCGCCAATACGGCCGCTCGTGTCCATAGCCGTGGTGCACCGGCAAGCGGTTGCTGTGGAAGTCGTAGGCATACAACTGCCGCCCCGCCGCCGCCATCGCCGGCAGGATCGAGATGCCAAAGTCGTGGGGCCCCGGCCGGCTGGCGTCTTCCAGCAGCACGTCCACCAGCACGTTGGTGTCGAAGATGTAATTCCCCATCGAAGCCAGCGCCCACTCCGGCCGCCCCGGAATCGCCGGCGCCGCCTCCGCCTCCGGCTTCTCCACAAAATGGCGAATGCGCCCGTCGTCGTCGGCCGAGGCGATGCCCAGCCCCGGCGCCTCCGTCCGCCGCACCGGCATGCACGCCACCGTCGCCTCGGCGCCGCGCTCGAAGTGAAAATCCACCATCTGCCGGATGTTCATCTTGTAGATGTGGTCCGCCCCAAACACCGCCACCGCATCCGCCCCGTACTGCTCGATCAGGTTCAAGTTCTGGTAGATGGCGTCGGCCGTGCCCCGGTACCAGAGATTGCCCAACTGCATCTGCGCCGGCACAATGGTGGCGAATGAGTCCTGGATCCCGCCCACAAACCACCACGCCCGCTGGATGTGGCTGATGAGGGACTGCGCCTTGTACTGCGTCATCACGTAGATCGCCGTGATGCCCGAGTTCACCAGGTTGCTCAGGACGAAGTCAATGATGCGGTAGCGCCCGCCAAACGGCACCGCCGGCTTGGAGCGGTATTTGGTCAGGGGTTGCAGC
>DATKSZ010000096.1:0-10307 GCA_035531375.1 Terriglobales bacterium
CTACCCACCGCTGACGCCGGCGCTCGAGCGCGTGGCGATGGCGCTGTTCGGCATTTCCTTGCGCTGGCTGCGTCTGTTCTCCGTCATTGCACAGGCGCTTGTCGTCGTACTCACCGGCATGATCGCGGCCGAGCTCGGCGGCGGCGCTTTCGCGCAGATGCTTGCCGCCCTGGCCGTCGCCGCCACACCGCTGTTCATGTTCGAGGCCACCGAGTTTCAGTACACCAGCTTCGACGTCCTCTGGATGGCCGCGCTTCTCTACTCCCTGGCGCGCCTGCTGCGCCGCGATGACGAAAAGCGCTGGCTGGCGCTGGGCGCCTTCGCCGGCCTCGGCCTAATGACCAAGTACACCATGGCGTTTTATTTGGTCGCGCTATGTCTGGCGTTGCTGCTCACGCCGGCGCGGCGCTGGTTCCGGAGCCGCTGGCTCTGGTACGGCCTCGCCCTGGCATTTCTGCTCGCGCTTCCCAACCTGATCTGGCAGGCGCGCCATGCCTGGATCTCGCTCGACTTTTTGCGTCACATCCACGCACGCGATATCAGCGATGGCCGCGCCCAATCCTTCTGGCCGGATCAGTTCAACATCAACGGCCCGATTCTCGCGGCTCCGCTCTGGCTGGCCGGAGTGGTGTGGCTGTTTCTGCCGGCGCAGCGCCGATTTCGCGCGCTCGGCTTCGTTTTTGCCTTCGTGGTCCTGATCCTCGCGCTGTCGCACGGCCGTGGATATTACGCAGCCGCCGTTTATCCGCTGGCGCTGGCCGCCGGCGCGGTCTGCTGGGTGCGTGCCATGCAGCGCATGCCGAAGCCCTGGCTGCAGATCGCCGCGGCGGCGACGCTCGCGCTCATTCTCGCCAACGGTGTGCTCGCCGCGCGTGTCGTCCTGCCGCTCGGCCAGGTTTCGGCCGCCAACTACGCGCTGCGCAAAAACGGCGATCTGCGCGAAGAAGTCGGCTGGAACGAGCTGACCCGAACCACCGCCGGGATCTGGAACCGGCTCCCGGCCGCCGAGCGCGCCCACGCCGCCATCGTCACCGATAACTACGGGGAAACTGGCGCGATCGACATTCTCGGCGCGCGCTATGGCCTGCCCCAGGCGATCAGCCCGGTCAACTCGGCCTGGTATCGCGGCTACGGCTCTCCGCCGCCGCAAACCGAAATTGTGCTCGGCACTTCACTCGCGGGCGCAAGCCGCGCCTTTCACGGTTGCCGTCTCGCCGGCCACGACGGCAACCGGTACGGCCTACACAACGAGGAGAGCGATTTCCACCCCGACATCTTTGTCTGCGGCCCGCTGCGCCAGCCTTGGCCCGCCGCCTGGAAAACCGCTCAATCCAACTCCTTCGGCTAGACTCGAAGGGTGGCTCTTTCCACGGAACCGGCCGCCATCGGCCGCCACCATCGCCTGCTCGCCGACTTCCGCCGTGCCTTTCGCGAGGGTCCGCTCGAAGGCGGTCCGCTCGCCATCGAGGGCCCGCGCCTGCTCGCCGAGGCGATCCGCAGCAGCCAGCGGCTTGAGATGATCCTGTTCAGCAAGACCGGCCTTGACCAGCTCGGCGCCCGGCTGCTGCCGCAGTTCTCCAAACACGTCGAAACCGCGGTTGTCGATGATGCCGCTTTTGCCACGGCCATGGAGTCGGAGCATCCTCAAGGCGTCGCCGCGCTGATCCGCTTCTCCCCGGCCTCGCTCGACGACGTGTTCGGCCCTGCCGCAACTGCTCCGCCGCTCGTGCTGGCCGCCGCCGGTCTGCAAGACCCCGGCAACCTCGGCACCTTGATTCGCGCCGCCGACGCCTTCGGCGCCAGCGGCGTGGTCGCGCTCGCCGACTCCGCCAGTCCCTTCAACGCCAAAAGCGTCCGCGCCGGTGCCGGCTCGCACTTTCATTTGCCCATAGCAGCCCGGATCCCCGCTTCGGCCTTCATCACCGCCTGCCGCCAGCGCGGTCTGCGCCTGGTGGCCGCCGACGCCCGCGGAAAGCTCGCGCCGTCCGCCGCCGCGCTCGCCGGCCCCGCCGCCATTCTCATTGGCCAGGAAGCCGCCGGCATCCCGCGCGAACTGGCGCGCGCCGCCGACGAAACCGTCGCCATTCCATTCGCCCGCCCGGTGGACTCGCTCAACGCCGCCGTTGCCGGCGCCATCCTGCTCTACGAAGCCGCCCAACAACGGCGTGCGGGAAGCGGTAATTTGGAGATGCCCTGAGCGCCCGCGGGCGGGCGCGATCCGGCGGGTTTTTATGTCGCTCTTCGAACCCATTCTCCCGCCGGCCGAGGCGCTTCCCCCGCTGGCCGAGCGCATGCGGCCGCGGACGTTGGACGAGCTCGTCGGCCAGGCGCCGCTGCTCGGCCCTGGGAGGCCGCTGCGCACCGCCATCGAGCGCGACGCGTTGGGCTCCATCCTCCTCTGGGGTCCGCCGGGCGCCGGCAAAACCACGCTTGCCCGCATCGTCGCCGCCCGCACCCAGAGCCGCTTCGTCCCCTTCAGCGCCGTCACCAGCGGCATCAAGGAGATCCGCGAGGTCATGGCCGCCGCCGAGCGCGCCCGCCGCGCCGGCGTCCGCACCATTCTCTTCATTGACGAGATTCACCGTTTCAACCGCGCCCAGCAGGATGCCTTCCTGCCCTACGTCGAAAGCGGCGCCATCACCCTGATCGGCGCCACCACCGAAAACCCCAGCTTCGAGGTCAACTCGGCGCTGCTCTCGCGCTCGCGCGTCTATGTGCTGGAGGCGCTGGCCGAGCCCGAGATCGAGGCCCTGCTGCGCCGCGCCCTCGCCGACCGCGAGCGCGGCGCCCTCGCCGGCCGCCCCCCGGAGGCGCAGCTCGTCGTGCCCGACGCCCTGCTCGCCCGCATCGCCGTCTTCGCCAACGGCGACGCCCGGGTGGCGCTCAATGTGCTCGAGGCGGCGGTGGCTGGCCTCCAGCCCGACCCGGAGGGCCGATTGGAGCTGTCCGCCGAGCTGCTCGACGCCACCCTGCAGCACAAGGCGCTGCTCTACGACCGCGCCGGCGAGCAGCACTTCAACCTGATCTCCGCCTTGCACAAGTCGCTGCGCAACAGCGACGTGGACGCTGCCCTCTACTGGCTGGCGCGCATGCTCGAGGGCGGCGAAGACCCGCTCTACATCGCCCGCCGCCTGGTCCGCTTCGCCTCCGAGGACATCGGCCTGGCCGATCCCCGCGCGCTGGAGCAGACCCTGGCCGCGCGCCACGCGGTCGAGTCCATCGGCCTGCCCGAGGGCGCGCTCGCCCTGGCCCAGGCCTGCGCCTACCTCGCCCTCGCCCCCAAGTCCAACGCCCTCTACACCGCCTACGGACGCGTGCTCGAAGACGTCCGCGCCACCCGCGCCGACCCCGTCCCCCTGAACCTGCGCAACGCCCCCACCGCCCTGATGAAAGGCCTCGGCTACGGCCGCGACTACCAGTACGCCCACGACCTCGAGGCCAAGGTCGCCGCCATGGAGTGCCTCCCCGAAAACCTGCGCGGCCGCCGCTACTACCAGCCCGGCGACACCGGCTTCGAAAAGCGCCTCCGCGAGCGCCTGGAAGAGCTCGCCCGCCTGCGCCAGGGCTAGCCCCGGCTGGCCTCCGCCAGCCTTTGGGTGGATGGACTTTCTCTCGCCTTGGTGATATACCTGAGCCGAACGCAAAGGAGGCTGCCATGCAGTTCGGCGGATTTTCCCTTCTTGCCTGGCTGGTGATCGCCTGGGGGGCGGTCACCTCGATCCTCATCCTGCTGCTGGTCTATCGCGGAGTGATCGGCATGCACCAGGAGGACCAGGTGTTCCTCACCGGCGCGGGCAAGGCCTTCGAGGCGGAAAACGCCGAGACCGAAGCGCGCCTCTCTCGCCTGCGGCCCTACGTGCGCGCGGTCAGCTTGGTCTCGGCTGTGCTGGCAGTGGCGGTGGCCGCGATTTGGGTCACGCAGGCGATGCAGCACTTCTGAGCGGCGTCCACGCGGCGTCCACACTCCGCTCCAGGTGGCCGTCCCCCGCCACCAAGGTGAGGTGCGCCCGCCGCGCCACCTATGCGCCGTCCGCGTATGGCCTGCCTGCTGAGTGTTGCCTGCAGAAGGCAGGCCCGCCGCCGGCAGGCCCTATGCGGGCGTTTCTTCTTCCGCCTCGCGCTCGATCGCCACCTGCAGTTGCGCGACGACGCCCTTGAACAAATGCACCGGCACGGTGTGCTCGCCCAGCGTCTTGAGCGGGTCGGGCAGCTCGATCTGGCGGCGCTCGATCTCATAGCCGCGGGCCTCCAGCTCGTGGCGCACGTCCATCGAGGTCACCGAGCCGAACAGGGTGTCGTGCTCGCCGGCGCGGCGCTGGAACACCAGCCGCACCTGCGCCAGTTGCGCCGCCAGCCCGAGCGCGGCCTCGTGGTCGCGGGCCTCCTTGTGTGTCGCCGAGGCCCGCATCTGCTCGATGTTGCGCAGGTTGGCCGTGGTGGCGGCGATGGCCTTGCGCTGCGGCAGCAAATAGTTGCGCCCGTAGCCGTCGGCCACCTTGACCACATCGCCCTTGCGCCCCAGGTTGGGCAGGTCTTCCTTGAGAATGATTTCCATGGCTAAATCTCCGCGGCGAAGGGCAGCAGCGCGATCTGCCGCGCCTGCTTGATGGCGCGCGTCAGCCGGCGCTGGTGCTGGGTGCAGGTGCCGCTGATGCGCCGCGGCACGATCTTGCCGCGCTCGGCCACGAACTGCTGCAGCAGCCGGTAGTCCTTGTAGTCGATCTTGTCGATGCGCTCGACGCAAAACTTGCACACCTTGCGCCGGCGCAGGAACTGCTTTTTGGGCGGGGCGCCGCCGCCGCTGCGGGGGGCGCCGGAGGGGCCGCTGGGGCGTTTGAAATCGTTCATGGATTTGTCCTCAATCTTGCAACTCTAAACCGCCGGCGGAGCGGCCTCGTCGGCCTCGGCCGAGGCGGCCATCTCCTGCTCCACCGAGGGCTCCTGCGCCGCCGGCGCCGGCCGCCGCTTCAGCCGCGCCTCGCGGTGGCGGCGGTCCTTGTCCAGCCGCTTGGCCATCTCGTCGGTGCGCACCGCCAAATACTTGATCACCGGCTCGCTCACCCGCAGCCGGCGTTGCAGCTCGCCGATCGGCCCGGCGCCCGCCTCCAGGTCGAAGAGCACGTAGTTGCCCTCGCGGAAACCGCGCACGCGGTAGGCCAGCCGCCGCCGGCCCAGCCGGTCAATCTTGCGGAACACCGCGCCCGCCGTGGTGGCGGCCGATTCCAGCCCGGCCACCAGCTTGTCCGCCTCTTCCTCGACCAGGTCGGGCCGCAGGATGAAGATCACTTCGTAGGTGCGATTCATAGTCTTTGCCTCATTCCTCGCCGGCCTTGGGCATGGTGTTGTAGCGGTTCATCGCCTTGGCCATGCCCTCGGCCATCACCAACTCCACCGCGTCGGCGGCGGTCTGTACCACCTCCGCCGCCTGCGCCTGCTGCGGTTTGCCCCAGCGCCCGAGCACAAAACCGGCTCGGTCTTCCACCGGGTGCGGCGGGCCGATGCCCAGCCGCAGGCGCGCAAACTCGGTCGTTCCCAAACTCTCGACGATCGAGCGCAAGCCGTTGTGGCTTCCCGCCGATCCCCGTTCCTTCAGCCGCATCGTGCCCAGCGGCAAATCCAACTCGTCGCAGGCCACCAGCCAGCCCGCCAGCGGCTGCTTCTGCAGCAATTGGCGGACGGCCGCGCCGCTCAGGTTCATGTAGGTCAGCGGCTCGGCCAGCCACAGCCCCCGGCCTCCCCACTGCCCCCGCCCGGTGAGCGCTTGGCACTCCCGGGTGCGCAGCCGAATCCCGCTTCGGCGCGCCAACTCCTCCACCAGCAAATACCCAAAATTGTGCGGCGTCGCTTCGTACTCCGGCCCCGGATTGCCCAGCCCCACCACCAAAAACGGCGCGGCTGCGGTGGCGTTGGCCTCCATGGCCGGCTACTTCTTCTTCTCCTTCTCCTTCTCCTTGCCGCCGGCTTCCTTCTCGGCGCCCTCCTCGGCTTCGGCCTTGCCCTTCTTGATCACCTCCGGCTCGCTGGGCGCGCCCGCCACCGCCTCCGCCGCCGGCGCCGCCTCCACCACTTCCTTCACCGCCACCACGTGCGCGATCACGCGGTCGGCGTCGGTCAATATCCGGCGGTTGCCCTCCAGCTTGAGGTCGCCCACCCGCAGGTTCTGGCCGATGGAGAGCTCGCTGACGTCCACTACGATGTGCTCGGGGATGTCGGTCGGCAGGCACTCGATCTCCACCTCGCGCGTCACCACCTCCAGAATGCCGCCCTGCAGCTTCACCCCGGTGGCCTCGCCCTGCGTCTGCACCGGGATGCGCACCCGGATCAACTGGTCGAGCGCGATGCGCTTGAGGTCCACGTGCAGCAGCCGGCCGCGCAGCGGCTCCAGTTGCCAGTCCACCACCATCGCCGCCGTGGTCTCGCCCCCGGCGACGTTGAGGTTGAAGATGGTGTTGTGCCCCGACTCCGAGTGCAGAATCTGATTGACCTGTTTGGGGTCGAGCGTCAGGCTGACCGGCTCCCGCATGGCGCCGTACAGCGTCGCGGGGATGCGGCCGGCGCGGCGCATCTGCCGGGCCGGCCCTTTGCCGGAGGTGCTGCGCGGGTCCGCTGCCAGAGAAATCGCAATTGCCATAGTTCACTCCCACCGGGGGCCGCTGTTTACACAAACAGCAGGCTCACCGAAGTCTCCTCGTGGATCGAGCGGATCGCCGCCGCCATCAGCCCGGCGATGCTCAATATTTGTATCCGCGCCCGCTCCCGCGCCGTCTCCGACAGCGGGATGGAATTGGTCACCACCACTTGTTCAATCGGGCTGGCCGCCAGCCGCTCCACCGCCGGCCCGCTCAGCACCGCGTGCGAGGCGCACGCCAGCACCCGCCGCGCCCCGTTTTTCACCATGGCGTCGGCGGTCTTCACCAGCGTCCCGGCGGTGTCAATGATGTCGTCCAGGATCACCGCCGTGCGCCCCTCCACGTCGCCGATGACGTGCATCACCTCGCTCACGTCCATGGCCACCCGCCGCTTGTCCACGATGGCCAGCGCGGCGTCCAGTTTCTTGGCGAAAAACCGCGCCCGCTCCACCCCGCCCGCGTCGGGGGAGACGATGGTCAGGTCGGGCAGCTCCATCCGCCGGAAGCAGTCCACCAGCACCGGTGAGGCGAACAGATGGTCCACCGGAATATTGAAAAAGCCCTGGATTTGGGGGGCGTGCAGGTCCATCAACAGCGCCCGGTGCGCCCCGGCGGTGGTCAGCAGGTCGGCCACCAGCTTCGAGCTGATGGGCACGCGCGGCTTGTCCTTGCGGTCCTGGCGGGCATAGCCGAAGTAGGGCACCACGGCGGTGATGCGCCGCGCCGAGGCGCGCTTGAGCGCGTCGATCATCAGCAGCAGCTCCATCAGGTGGATATCCACCGGGTCGCAGGTGGGCTGGATGACGAAGACGTCGGCGCCGCGCACGTTCTCCAAAATCTGCACGTAGTTCTCGCCGTCGCTGAAGCGCGTCAGCCGGCACTGCCCCGGCTGGATCCCCAGGTGCTCGCAGATCTCGGCGGTCAGCGCCGGGTTGGCGGTGCCGCTGAAGATCTTGAGCTTCTCGTCCAGCCGCGCCTTGCGCGGCGCCCGCGCCGGCTCGGGCTCGGTTGCGGGCTTCTCCACCTTGATGGGACCGGTTGCCATATTTGCGATCCGTGCTCTTCCCCGACTGCTCCCGACTGCTTCCCACCGCTCCGGCGCCCGCGCCGTTGTGGCTGGGGCGTTAGGATTCGAACCTAAATACCATGCTCCAAAGGCATGTGTCCTACCATTGGACGACGCCCCACCTGCTGCTACTCCACCACGCGCAGGCCGCGGTGGAACTCCGCCCGCCCCAGGAAGCGGCTGTGCCAGCTTCGCTCCCGGACGGCCAGCCCGGCGGCGGCCCGCTGGGCGCGCCCTGCCTGGGCATACAAGCCAAACTGCGCCGCCCCGCTGCCGGTCAAGCTGACCCAGGCGGCGTGGCTGCGGACTAATTGTCGGTGGATGCGCGGAAAGTCCGGGGAAAGGGAGAAGACTCCCGTTTGGAAGTCATTCTCGATTCCGGCATGGACTCTCGGCCCTCCCGCGCCCTTGCGGGGCGCTGGCGGAGCGCCGCGGTTCCGCCCGAGGCGGAACGCCGGCAGCACCTGATCAACCAGGCGACAGAACTCCATGATTGTATCGAAGTCGGTGAAGGGCGTCAAACCCCGCCCCCGGTCCCAGGCGGCAAACGCCGCCGCGGTCGACACCGCTGCTCCCGGTCCGTGGCGCGGCATGGCCAGCACGCAGTGCCACCGGCCCAAGTCCGGCAGCGGGTAAACCTCCTCGCCCCGCCCCAGGCCCAGCACCGTCCCGCCCACCAGCAGCGGCGGCACATCCGAGCCCAGGCGCGCCGCCAGCGGCAGCAGGGGCGTGGGCCGCCGCGCCGCCAGCGCCAACGCCCGCAGCACCGCCGCCGCGTCGCTCGAACCCCCACCCAGCCCCGCGCCCACCGGAATGCGCTTCTCCAGCCGGATGGCGATGTGTCCGCGAATGTCCCACGCCTCCGCCGCCAACCCCGCCGCCCGCACCGCCAAGTTCTCCGCCTCCGGCCCCACCCCGTGGTCATCGCCGACCACCTCCAGCCCCACCCCGCGCCCCGGGCCAATGGCAATCTCCACTCGGTCGGCCAAAGCAATGGTCTGAAAGATGGTGCGCAGCTCATGAAAGCCGTCCGCGCGCCGCCCCACCAGCTTCAGCCCGAGATTGAGCTTGGCGTAGGCGCGCACGCGAAACCGTCGGGGGGTCGGCATGGGGGGGGTAACCATGTTAGCAGGCCATAGGGCGCAGGAACAGGGCTACAGCGCGGGCGGCGAAGCCGGGCGCTGGCGCGAGCCCGGCCCCACCGGGAGCGGTCGCGGGGCGAAAGGGCCCCCGCGACCGCGCCTTTTCGGACCAGGGTGCGGGCGGCGAAGCCGGGTGCTGGCGCGAGCCCGGCCCCACCGGGAGCGGCCGCGGGGCGAAGGGGCCCCCGCGCCCGCGCCCTCTCGGACTACAGCGCGGGCGGCGAAGCCGGGCGCCCGCGCTAGAATTAATCAATGGACGCCATCGCCACCATAACCGCGCGCGAGATCCTGGATTCGCGCGGCAACCCCACGGTTGAAGTGGACCTCACCCTGCGCTCGGGCGCGCGCGGCCGCGCCGCGGTGCCCAGCGGCGCCTCCACCGGCGAGCACGAGGCGGTCGAGCTGCGTGACGGCGACGCCCACCGCTTTCTCGGCAAGGGCGTCACCCGCGCCGTGGCCAACGTCAACCAGACCATTGCCCCGGCGGTGGCCGGCGGCGACGGCACCGACCAGGCCGCGCTCGACCGCCGCCTGATCGCGCTCGACGGCACCCCCAACAAATCCAAGCTCGGCGCCAACGCCATCCTGGCGGTCTCGATGGCGGCGGCGCGCGCCGCCGCGGCGGCCCGCGGCTGGCCCCTCTACCGCTCCCTCGGCGGCCTCGAGGCCCGCACCCTGCCGGTGCCGATGATGAACATCCTCAACGGCGGCGCCCACGCCGACAACAACGTGGATTTCCAGGAGTTCATGGTGATGCCGGTGGGCGCGCCCAGTTTCCACGAGGCCCTGCGCTGGGGCGTCGAGGTCTTCCACGCCCTCAAGGCCGTGCTCAAGAAAAAGGGCTACATCACCGCCGTCGGCGACGAGGGCGGCTTCGCCCCCTCGGTCAAGAGCAACGACGAGGCCATGGAGGTGGTGCTCGAGGCCATCGCCAAGGCCGGCTACCAGCCCGGCGCCCAGGTGGCGGTGGCGCTCGATCCCGCTGCCAGCGAGTTCTACGACTCCGCCGCCCGCCGCTACGTCTTCAAAAAATCCGACAAGCGCTCGCTCACCTCCGCCCAGATGGCCGAGTTCTACGCCAACTGGGCCCGCCAATACCCCATCGTCTCGCTCGAGGACGGCCTCGCCGAGGACGACTGGGAGGGCTGGCAGGCCCTCACCCAATTGCTCGGGGCGCAGTTGCAGTTGGTGGGCGACGACATCTTCGTCACCAACCCCGAGCGCCTGCGCCGCGGCATCGCGACCGGCGTCGCCAACTCCATCCTGATCAAGCTCAACCAGATCGGCACCGTCACCGAGACGCTCGACGCCATGCGCCTGGCCACCGAGCACGGCTACACCTGCGTGGTCTCGCACCGCTCCGGCGAGACCGAAGACACCTTCATCGCCGACCTGGCGGTGGCCACCAACGCCGGCCAGATCAAGACCGGCTCCGCCAGCCGCACCGACCGGGTGGCGAAATACAACCAG
>DATKSZ010000097.1:0-10043 GCA_035531375.1 Terriglobales bacterium
TGGGGGCCCCAGGGCCCCAAGTCGGCGCTGCGCTTCGCTGGGGCCGCGCCGAATTTGTTACCCGGGGGCGGGCCGCCCTGCGGAATTTCGCAGCCTTTCGCGCCGATTTTGCCAGCAGGCAAAGCGGCGCGACCCCCGCGAGCGGCGGGCAAGCAAAGGGCAGCCCGCGCGCTGTTGGAACGCCTTTGGGACAGCGGCGCCGGGTGTCTGAGCGTGCAGGTGCTGCAGGAATTCTATGTCACCACCACGCGCAAGCTGCCTCGGCCCTTGGCAATCGAAGAAGCTGCGGAACGGGTGCGGGAATTTGCCCTCTGGCGCACCTTCACACCCACAGCCGGCGACGTGCTGGAGGCGATCGCGCTCCAGCAGCAGGCGAAAATCAACTTCTGGGACGCGATGATCGTGCATGCCGCGGCGGAGTTGGGCTGCAGCACGCTGTGGAGCGAGGATCTCAACGCCAGCCAAGTTTTGCGCGGGGTGGTGGTGCGCAACCCGTTCGCTCCGGGCATCGCCCGATAGAGCGACACCCGATGCGCTCGCCCCGCGCAGGCCACTTGGTGGGCGCGGGCCCCAAGTCGGCGCTGCGCCTAGCCGGGAGCGCTGGGGGGCAGCACCGCCTCCACGTCGGTGCCGGCGAAGTCGCGGCCCTTGAACAAGAGCGGCTCATCGCTGGCCTTGGCCAGGGCGTAGGCAAAGCAGTCGCCGAAGTTCAGGCCGGCGGGGTGACCGCTGCCGCGGCCATAGTCACGATAGGCCGCGCGAGCGATCTCGGCCTGTTCCAGCGTGAATGGCTCCACGGCAATGCCGGCCTCGCGCATCATGGCGTCCAAGCGATAGCCGCCTCGAGCGCCAGCCTGCGCCTCCACTACCACGGCGGTCTCGAGAAGGCTGCCGGCGGAGATGCGTGGCCGCTCGGCCCGGCCGATGAGGCGCGCGAAGAGCCCGGCTTCAGGTTCGTCGAACAGAATGGCGATCAGGGCGGACGTGTCGAGGATCACTTGGGCAATCCCCGCTCGTCATAGAGAAGCTCGGCGTGATCCATCGGCGGCGCTTGCAACAAGCGCGCACAGTCCCGCCCCATGGCCAACAGCCGCTCCGCCACCCGGTCCGCCTTGCGCTGGCGCCGCACCCGCTGCAGCCGCTCGCGCACCGCCAGCGTCACCGCGGCGGTCAGGCTTTCGCCGGTTTCGGCCGCCAGTTCGCGGGCGAGGCGGTGGGCCTCCTCGCTCTTGATGTTCATGCCCACTGGTCGCCTCCAGAAACCATTCTACCATCTTCTTCTACCATTCTACCTAATCGGCGGCGAGGTTGCGGGCTTGCAGGCGGTGGAAGAGGGCGGCGAGGGGCTCGCGGGGCGCGGCGGGGAGGGCGGGGGCGAAGAGGTCGCCGAAGCGGTCGAGGCGGCGGCGGACGGTCAGGAGGTTGAAGCGGGCGGGATCGAGATTGGGGCGGAGTTCGTGCCAGTGCAGCGGGCAGGAGACGGGGGCACCGGGCAGGGGGCGGGGCGAGTAGGGCGGAGGAATGGTCTTGCCGTGGGCGTTCTGGCGGAAGTCGAGGTAGACGCGGTCGGGGGGGCGCTGGGCGAGCGGCCAGACCTCGGTGACCAGCTCGGGCTGGCGCGCCGCCGCCAGGCGCAGCAGCAGGGCGGCGAACTGCTGGCTTTGGAGGAAGGTGGCGCCGCCGGCGATGGGAATCCAGACGTGCAGGCCGGTGGCGCCGGAGGTTTTGAGAAAGCCCCGGATCTCGAAGTCCTCGAGCAGGCGGCGGATGGCCTGCGCCACCCGCACCACGGCGGGGAAGGGGGCGGCGGGGCCGGGGTCGAGGTCGAGCAGGACGAAGTCGGGTTCGAGCGGCGACTGGGCGCGGCTGAGCCAGATATTGTGGTCGATGCAGCCGGCGTTGACGACAAAGAGCAGGGTGGGGAGGTCGTTGCAGAGGATGTAGTTGACCATGGTTGGCGCGGGCCCCAGCGCGGCTGCGCCGCGCGTCCCGCTTGTGCTCACGCCGGCTTGGGGGCCCCGCGGCCCCAAGCCGGCGCTGGGCAGGGCGACGGTGCGGACGAAGGCGGGGGTGGCGGGGCCGGCGTTTTTTTGGAAGAAGGGCGGGGCGGCGATGCCCTCGGGAAAGCGCTTCATGGTGTAGGGGCGGTCGCGCAGGTGGGGGAGGAGGAACTCGGCGACGTCGTGGCTGTAGTCGAGCAGGTCGCGCTTGCGGGTGCCGTCGGGGAAGAAGACTTTGTCGAGGTGGGTGAGGCTGACGGCGGTCTCCTCGACCACGATCAGGGCCTGCTGGGCGCGGGGAGGGAGGGCGAGCGGGCCACGGCGGCGGGGCGGCGGGAGCGCCTTAGCGGGCATCGCTGCGCTCCCGCACGCACTCGCGCGGCGGCTTGTCGGTGCGCAGGCCGAGGAAGACGGGGGCGCGCAGGCGGCCGCCCGGGGTCCACTGGGCGAACTTGACCTCGGCGACCGAGTCGGGGCGCACCGGATGGAAGCGGCCGGGGGCGCCGGCGAGGGCGGGGCGCGGGGCGGGGCGGAGGCGGCGCAGGATGGCGGCGCGAGTGGCGGTGTCGAAGCCGGTGCCGACGCGGCCAATGTAGGCGAAGCGATTGGCTTCCGGCTCATAGACGGCGAGCAGCAGCGCCCCGAAGCTGGTGCGCGCGCCCTGGGGATCGGTGTAGCCGACGATCACCGCCTCTTGGCGTTGCTGGGCCTTGAGCTTGAGCCAGAGGCGGGAGCGGCCGGGCTGGTAGGGGGAGTCGGCGCGCTTGGCGACGATGCCCTCGAGGCCGCGGGCGGCGGCTTGCTGGAAGAGGGCGGCGCCGTCGCCGAGGACGTGGTCGGAGTAGCGCCAGGGCCCGCCCCAGGGCAGGGCGGCCAACAGGCGCTTGCGCTCGGCGAGCGGCAGCGGGCGCAGGTCGCGGCCGTCCAGCCGGAGCAGGTCGAAGGCGTAAAAGACCACCGGCAGCTCGCGGGCGGCGCGGGCGAGGGCGCGGCGGTCGGCGAGGTTGAGGCGCTGCTGCAAGCGGGGGAAGCTGGAGGCGCCGTGGGCGTCGAGCACGACGATCTCGCCGTCCAGCTCGGCGTCGGGCGCGGCGGGGAAGTGGGCCAGTTCGGGATATTGGGCGGTGATATCGCGGCCGGTGCGGGAGACGAGCTGGACCTGGCCGCGGTGGCAGAGGGAGCAGGCGCGCACGCCGTCCCACTTGATCTCGAACAGCCAGCGATCGTCGGAGAAAGGCTTCTCCGCCAGCGTGGCCAGCATGGGGCGATAGGCCGGCGTTGGCGTGGCGACCAAGCGGGGGCCGGAGCGCGCGGCGGGGGTGGCTGGGGAGTGGGGCAGGACGGAGCCGGGGTGGCGCTCGGCGCGGTCGCCGAAGGCGGCGTCGTCGTCGCGCTTCTTGATCAGCAGCCAGTGGCTGGCGGCGGCCTCGGCGGCCTCGGCGCCCTGCTGCCGCGAGGGACGGGCGGGGAGGTGGGTGAGGGCAAACTCGCCGCGCAGCTTTTGGCCGCGCAGGCGGAACTTGAGATGGCCCTGTTCCCACTGGCGCAGCGGCGGGGTGTCGCCCAGGGGCTCGTAGTCGCCCAGGTCCCAGACGATGACGTCGCCGGCGCCGTAGTTGCCCTGGGGGATGTGGCCCTGGAAGGTGAGGTAGTCGAGGGGATGGTCTTCGGTGGCGAGGGCGAGGCGCTTGACCTCGGGATCGAGGCTGGGGCCCTTGGGCACCGCCCAGGATTTGAGGACGCCGTTGATCTCCAAGCGGAAATCATAGTGCAGGCGGGTGGCATGATGCTCTTGGACACAGAAGCGGCGACCGGCCGGGGCGGGGGGCGGCACCACGGCGAGGTGGGGGCGGGGCTCGGGGGTGGGCGGGGCGCTCCAGCGGCGCTTGCCGCGGTAGTCCCGCAGCGGGGCGGCCTTCATAGTGGATTAGATGCATCTCAACCGCCATGGCGGGGGTGTGGTCGGGCTATTTGAGTTTCGGGCTGGTGACGCTGCCGGTGCGGCTGCAGGCGGGGGCGCGGGGCGAGCGCGTAAGCTTTCATCTGCTGCACGCCCGCGACCACGCGCGGCTGAAGCAGCAGATGGTGTGCAGCGAAGACGGCGAGGTGGTGCCGCGCCAGGAGACGGTGCGGGGCTACGAGTACGGCAAGGGGGAGTATGTGGTGGTCTCCGACGCCGCGATCCAGGCGGCGGCGCCGGCGACCGAGCGCCAGCTCGCCATCCTGGAATTTTGCCGGGCGGAGGAGATTGACCCGCTGTGGTTCGAGAGCGCCTACTACCTGCTGCCCGAGCCGGCGGGACGCCGGGGCTATGCCCTGCTGCTGCGGGCGATGCAGGAGGCGGGGGTGTGGGCGGTGGCGCAGTTGAGCATGCACAACCGCGAGTACCTCAGCCTGGTGCGGCCGACGTCGCTGGCGGGGGTGCCGGCCTCGCATCGCGGCGAGGGGCGGAGCGGGCTGCTGCTGCACACGCTTTACTATCTCGACGAGATGCGGGTGGCGGAGGGTTTTGGGGCGGTGGCGGCGGAGGCGCCGGCGGCGGAGCTGAAGCTGGCGCGGCAGTTGATCGAGGGGCTCATCCGGCGGTTCGATCCCAGCCGCTTCGAGGACCACTACCGCAAGAACCTGGAGGCGCTGGTGCAGGCGGCGCTGGCGGGCAAGCCCGCGCCGTCGGTGGCCAAGGGCCCGCGACTGGAGCCGGTGGCCGACCTGATGGCGTCGCTCAAGGCGAGCCTGGCGCGGCCACAACCTGGCGCCCAAAAGCAAGCGACGGCTCCCGGCAAGAGCAAATCCGGCCGGCGGCGGGCCGCCTAGGCGGCGGCCTCCTGCAGGGCACGCCCCTGGTGATCACGTTGGTGGGCGCGGGCCCCTGCGCGGCTGCCCGGCCCGGCTGTAGCAGCGCCGGGCCGGTGTGGCGCGTCTGCGCCTGCGGAATTACGACCAACCCGGGACCCGCGGCGGGTCCCTGGGGCCCCGGTTCGCGGCCTTTCGCGCCGATTTTGCCAGCAGGCAAAGCGGCGCGACCCCCGCGAGAGGTGCTGGGGGCGGGCGGCAGCCTGCAGGGCACGCCCCTGGTGATCACGCCGGAGCCGGCGACGTGGGGGGCTGCTGGCCACCGGGGTGCTGGGCCTGCTGGGGGCGTTTGGGCTGGGGCGGCGCCGCCGGTATACTGGGATGTGAACCCCGATCTTGCCCCCGCCTTCCGCGACAATCTGATCGCGCTGATCACCCGGACCGCCACCGACCTGCCGCCGGACGTGCGCGCGGCCATGGCGCGCGCCACCGGGCGCGAGCTGCCGGCCAGCCAGGCGGGGCAGGCGCTGGCCATCATTGACACCAACATCCACATGGCGGCGCAGGACGAGGGACCGCTCTGCCAGGACACCGGCATGCCGACGTTTTTCGTGCATGCGCCGGTGGGGTTCAACCAGATCCGGCTGCGGCGCGAGATCGAGGCGGCGATCGCGGAGGCGACGCGGCGGGGCAAGCTGCGGCCCAACAGCGTGGACTCGCTCACCGGGGAGAACAGCGGCAACAACCTGGGGCCGGGGACGCCGGTGGTGCACTGCGAGCAGTGGGAGAACGAGGAGGAGCTGGAGATCAAGCTGCTGCTCAAGGGCGGGGGGTGCGAGAACAAGAACATCCAGTATTCCCTGCCCTGCACGCTGGAGCGGTTGGGGCGGGCGGGGCGGGACCTGGAGGGGGTGCGGAAGTGCATCCTGCACGCGGTGTGGCAGGCGCAGGGGCAGGGCTGCGCGCCGGGGGCGCTGGGGGTGGCGATCGGGGGGGACCGGACCTCGGGCTACGACGCCGCCAAGCAGCAACTGCTGCGCCGGCTGGACGACGTCAACCCGGATGCGCGGCTGGCGGAGCTGGAGGCGGCGATCCTGGAGCAGGCCAACCGGCTGGGGATCGGGACCATGGGGTTTGGCGGCGGGGTGTCGCTGATTGGCTGCAAAGCCACCGCGCTGAACCGGCTGCCGGCGAGTTTTTTCGTCTCGGTGGCCTATGACTGCTGGGCCTACCGGCGGCGGGGGGTGGTGCTGGACGCGCGGACAGGGGCGGTGCGGCGCTGGCTGTACGGCGACGTGGAGGCAAAGGCGGCGCTGGCGGCGCCAACGGCGCCGGCGGAGGGCATCCGGCTGCGGGCACCGATCACGGAGGAGCAGATCCGCGGACTGAAGGTGGGCGACATGGTGCTGGTGTCGGGAAGGATGTACACGGGGCGCGACGCGGTGCACGCCCACCTGATGCACCACGACGCGCCGGTGGATCTGCAGGGCGCGGTGCTCTACCATTGCGGGCCGGTGGCGCGGCAGGATGCGGCGGGGGAATGGCAGATTGGGGCGGCGGGGCCCACCACCAGCATCCGGGAGGAACCCTACCAGGGCGAGATCCTGCGGCGCTTTGGGGTGCGGGTGGTGATCGGCAAGGGGGGCATGGGGGCGAAGACGCTGGCGGCGCTGCAGGAGTGCGGCGCGGTCTATTTGAACGCGGTGGGGGGGGCGGCACAGTACTACGCGCGCACGGTGCGGCGGGTGACGGGGGTGCATTTCCTGGAGTTTGGGACGCCGGAGGCGATGTGGGAGCTGGAGGTGGAGGACTTTCCCGCGGTGGTCACCATGGACAGCCACGGACAGAGCCTGCACCAGCAGGTGGAGGCGGCTTCGGCGGAGAAGCTGGGCGCGCTGTAGAGTCCGCGTGCGCGACATGGTGGGCGCGGGCCCCAGCGCGCCTGCGGCGCGCGTCCCGCTTGTGAGCCGCCCCGCTGTAACGGCGCGGGGCGGCATGCTCGCGCCGACTCGGGGGCCCCATGGCCCCAAGTCGGCGCTGCGCCTCGCTGGGGCCGCGCCGATTTTGCCAGCAGGCAAAGCGGCGCGACCCCCGCGACAGGGCGCGATGGTCTAAACTATCGGCTTATGTCCTTTAAGGTGGCGGTGCTGAGGGAGACGCGCCCGGGCGAGGCGCGGGTGGCGATGGTGCCGGCGGTGGCGGCGCAACTGGAGAAGATGGGGGCGGAGGTGCGCTACCAGGCGGAGGCGGCGGAGGCGAGCACGGCCGACGTGGTGCTGGGGGTGCAGGCGCCGGAGCTGGCGGTGGCGGAGGCGATGAAGCCGGGGGCGGTGCTGATCAGCTTCATCCAGGCGGCGCAGCAGCCGGCGCTGGTGGCGCGGCTGCGGGACCGGCAGATCACCTGCTTTGCGATGGAGCTGGTGCCGCGCATCTCGCGGGCGCAGGCCATGGACGCGCTCTCCAGCCAGGCGGCGCTGGCGGGCTACCACGCGGTGCTGCTGGGGGCGACGCAACTGGGCCGGGTGGTGCCGCGCATGACGACGGCGGCGGGGGTGGTGCGGCCGGCGACGGCGCTGGTGCTGGGGCTGGGGGTGGCGGGGCTGCAGGCAATCGCCACGCTGCGGCGGCTGGGGGCGGTGATCGAGGCCTACGACGTGCGCCCCGAGACCCAGGAAGAGGCGGAGTCGCTGGGGGCCAAGTTCGTCGCGACCGGGGTGGACGCGCGCGGGGAGGGCGGCTACGCGCGCGAGCTCACGGCGGCGGAGCGGGCCACGATCGAGGCGGCGCTGACGGCGCACATCCAGGCGGCGGACCTGATCATCACCGCGGCGGCGGTGCCGGGGCGGCGGGCGCCGCGGCTGATCAGCCAGCGGCAGGTGGAGGGGATGAAGGCGGGGGCGGTGATTGTGGACCTGGGGGCGGAGGGGGGAGGCAACTGCGAGGCCAGCCGGCCGGGGGAGACGGTGCGGGTGCCGGGCAAGTCCGGCGAGGTGACCATCGTGGCGCCGCTCAACATCGCGTCGCGGCTGGCCGAGCACGCCAGCGAGCTCTACGCCAAGAACGTGCTCAACCTGCTCAAGCTGATGATCGCGGAGGGCGGGCTGAAGCTGGACTGGACGGACGAGGTGGTGGCGCAGACGGCGCTCACCCACGGCGGCGAGATCAAGAACGCGGCCGCGCGGTCGGCGGTGGAGGCGGTGGCGGCGCCGCAGGGCTAGCTTATGGAAACCACTTTGGTTGGCTTCATTGCGCTGTACATCGTCATGCTGGCGGCGTTCACCGGCATCGAGATCATCGGCCGGGTGCCGGCGATCCTGCACACGCCGCTGATGTCGGGCTCGAACTTCGTGCACGGCATCGTGGTGGTGGGGGCGCTGTACGCGCTGCTGAACGCCACCAACCCGGCGCAGCAGGCGATCGGGTTCGTGGGGGTGCTGCTGGGGGCGGGCAACGCCGCCGGGGGCTACGTGGTGACCAAGCGGATGCTGGAGATGTTCAAGCCGAGCGGCAAGGGCGCGGGCAAGGGGGGACATTGACACCGCAAGCGATCATAGACGCCAGCGACTTCGTGGCGGCCTTCCTGTTCATCTTCGGGCTGAAGCGGATGTCGTCGCCGCTGACGGCGCGGAACGGCATCGTGCTGGCGGGCTGGGGGGTGCTGGTGGCGACGCTGGCCAGCTTCCTCTACCTGTTTGGCATAGCGCCGGCGGCGCAGCCGCACCTGGCGGCGAACCTGGAGCTGGGGCTGGCGGCGCTGGTGGTGGGGGTGGCGTGGGCGTGGTGGAGCGGGCAGCGGGTGGCGATGACCGCCATGCCGCAGATGGTGGCTTTGTACAACGGCATGGGGGGGGGGGCGGCGGCCTGCATCGCGGCGATGGAGCTGGCCGGGGGCGAGGGCATGGCCAGCGGGCGGATGGTGATCACGCTGCTGGGGGCGCTGATCGGGGCGGTGTCGCTGTCGGGCTCGCTCATCGCCTGGGCCAAGCTGGACGGCAAGATCAACAAGACGCTGCACCTCAAGGGGCAGCAAGGGATCAACAGCCTGGTGCTGGCGGCGACGGTGGGGGTGGGCGCCTACCTGCTGGCGCAGGGCGGGACGGCGGCGCCGGGGCTGGTGGTGGGCTACTTCGTTGGGGCGCTGATTTACGGCGTCTTGATGACGCTGCCGATCGGCGGGGCCGACATGCCGGTGGTGATCTCGCTCTACAACGCCTTCACCGGGCTGGCGGTGGGCATGGAAGGCTTCGTGCTGCAGAAGCCGGTGCTGATGATCGCCGGCGTGCTGGTGGGGGCGGCGGGCGGCCTGCTGACGCTGCTGATGGCGCGGGCGATGAACCGCTCGGTGGCGAACGTGCTGTTCAGCCGCTTCGGCGCCACCGGGGGGGCGGCGGCGGGCGAGATCCAGGGCAGCATGAAGCCGGTGGAGGCGAGCGACGCCGCCATCAACATGCGCTACGCCAGCAAGGTGCTGATCATCCCCGGCTACGGGCTGGCGGTGGCGCAGGCACAGTACAAGCTCTACGAGTTCGTCAAGCTGCTGCAGGCGGCGGGGGTGGAGGTCAAGTTCGCGGTGCACCCGGTGGCGGGGCGGATGCCGGGGCACATGGACGTGCTGCTGGCGGAGGCGGGCGTGCCCTACGACATGATGCACGAGCTGGAGGAGATCAACGACGAGTTCGCCTCCACCGACGTGGCGCTGGTGATCGGGGCCAACGACGTGGTCAACCCGGCGGCGCGGACCGACAAGAGCTCGCCCATCTATGGCATGCCCATCCTCAACGCCGACAAGGCCCACCAGGTGTATGTGATCAAGCGGGGGCAGGGGAAGGGCTACAGCGGGGTGGAGAACGAGCTGTTCTTCGCCGACAACTGCAACATGGTGTACGGGGACGCGCAGGCGGTGCTGGTGAAGTTCATCGCCGCGGTGAAGGAGATGGGGGCGGCGGCGTAGGCGGCGGGCTCGGCGAGCTGCGCGTGCAGCGGTCAGCATTCAGCATGGCTGTGGTCTACGATGCGGACGGGGGGCGGGGGCGGCGTGCTGCGCATTCGGCCGTCACACGCCCATTGCGCCGAGGACCAGTTCACGGAAGGCGCCTATGGTTGCGCATACCCCGGGGTCGAGATCCCTGCGGAACAGGAAACGCCCGAGGTGGTTGACGAAGAGGGCGTATGCCTCGTCGGAAAGCGCGATTGCTTGCCGCGGCGAGCCTGCGGCGAAGTTGTGCAGGGCCTTTCGCGCGATTGGCTGCA
>DATKSZ010000098.1:0-16627 GCA_035531375.1 Terriglobales bacterium
CCGGCCTGCAGCAGCGGCTCGGTGGCGGGGCTGGAAGGCGATTCGATGGCGACCGCGATGGCGCTGGCGGCCGGAGCCAGGGCCAGCAGCCGTTGGCACAGGCCCCTCAGCCCGTCTCCGCCGTGCGTGGCGGAAAACTCGGCGGCGGGCTGGCCGGCCGCATCGAGCACGCATATCTGATGGGACGTCGAACCCCAGTCCACGCCCACGAAAAAAGCAAAGTTGTTGTCGAGCAAGCGATATCCTCCTGATTTTGGACTTGCGGCCGACGCAATCTTGGACCACCCCTGTACCGGCGCTCCCGGCGGGCCCGGGGCGCGAACTCCCTACTGGATCTTGGATTGCGGGCTCGGACAACAAGGCGCGACTCCAAAGCCGGCGCTGATGTTCTCGCGCAAGGGGACCCCTGGCGCTCTTGTTGCCGGGCCGCCGTAGCCTGCCAGACCGCGCAAGCCACCTCAGCGGCGCGACCCCCGCGAGTGGCCGCCTGGTTGGCCTAGGCTTGCCAGAGTTGATCGAGGGCTGGGGCGGCGGCCGCGACGGTGAGGTTGGCGACGGCGCCGTGGGCGCGGACGACCGCGACCTGGCCGGGGGGGCGGGGGACGGGATCGAAGGCCGGAATCTCGCCCAGCACCAGGACGCGGGCGCCCACGGCGGCGGCGAGGTGGGCGGGGCCGGTGGGGTTGGAGACGACCACGCGGCAGAGCTGGAGGGCGGCGGCGAGTTCGGAGAGCGAGAGGCCGCGCCAGATGTGGACGCGGGGGAGGGAGGCGAGCGGGGCGAGCTGGGCTGCGGTCTCTTCGGGGCCGGCAAAGACGAGGACGTGCGCCGCCGGGGAGAACGGCGCGATCAATTGGGCAAAGCGGTCGGCGGGCCAGCGGCGGCCGGGGTGTCCGGCGCCGGGACAGATGCCGAGGATGGGGCCGGGGGGGAGATCGGGCAGGCGGGCGGGGGGCGGGTCGAGATAAGGCACGCGGTCGGCGACCTCGATGCCGAGCGGCGCCAGCACTTGGCAATAACGGGCGAGCAGGGGGGCATGGGGGTCGTCGGGCGGGGGCTGGCGGTTGATGAGGCTCGGCACCGAGCGGGTGGGGCGGAGCATGGCGACGCGCTCGGGGATGCCGGCGAGGAAAGCGAGCCAGTTGGTCTCCTTATAGGAGTGGAGGTCCACGGAGAGGTCGAAGCGGCGGCGGCGGAGATGGAAGAGCAGGCGGGGGATCTCGAGGGCGGCGGCGGCGGGGTGGTGTTTCCAGCGGACGCGGTCGGCGGCGAGGAGGGGGGAGAAGCCGGCCATTTGGAAGACGGCATGGGGGCCGCGGGCGGCGAGGACGGTGAGCGCGGCTTGGGGAAAGTGCTGGCGAAGGGCGCGGGCGGCGGGCAGGGCGAGGACGGCGTCGCCGAGCTGGCCGAAGTGGAGGAGCAGGATGCGCCGCGGCGGTGTCATTCGCCCAGGATCTTGACGATCACGCGCTTGGGGCGCTGGCCGTCGAACTCATGGTGGGCGCGGGCCCCAGCGCGCCTACGGCGCGCGTCCCGCTTGTGAGCCGCCCCGCTGTAGCGGCGCGGGGCGGCATGCTCACGCCGACTCGGGGGCCCCGGGGCCCCAAGTCGGCGCTGCGCTTCGTAATAGATCTGCTGCCAGGGGCCGAGGTCGAGGCGGCCGGCGGTGACGGGAACAATCACCTCGTGATGGACCAGCAGGCTTTTGAGGTGGGCGTCGCCGTTGGTTTCGCCGGTGCGGTGGTGCTGGTAGTCGGCCCGGAAGGGGGCGAGGCGCTCGAGCCAGGCGTCGATGTCGGCGAGCAGGCCGCTCTCGGCGTCGTTGACGTGGCTCGCCACTTTTTGCTTGGGTCGCTCCCGATGGTCGCTTGGAGTGCGGGCTTCGATTCCTGACAAGGGACGCCCGCTGGCGCTCAGGGCGTGTCCCCGTTGCCGCCACCAGACGCCGGCGGTGATGTGCATGGCGGAGACCAGGGCCATGCCCTCCTGGATGCCGGAGGTTTGGAGTTCGGCGGCGACGCGGGCGGTGAGGTTGAGGTATTCGCGGTGGCGGGAGGTGTGGAAGGTGAAGTAGGCGGTGTGGGATTTCATAGCAGGGAGAGGCCTCCGTCCACGACCAGGGTTTGGCCGGTGAGGAAGGGGTTGCAGGTGGCGAGGAAGCGGACGGCCAGGGCGACGTCGGCGGGGGTGCCGGGGCGCTGGAGGGGGGTGCGGTCGGCCATGTGTTGCTCCCAGGGGGAGAGTTCGGGGGAGAAGACGATGAGGCCGGGGGCGACGGCGTTGACCTGGATGTCGGGGGCGAGGGCGCGGGCCATGGCGCGGGTGAGGTGGGCGAGGCCGGCCTTGGAGGCGCAGTAGTGGGCGTGGGTGGGGAAGGCGCGGAGGGCGCCGACGGAGGTGAGGTGGATGATGCGTCCGCCGCCGGAGGCGCGGAGGCGGGGGATGGCGGCGCGGCTGACCAGGAAGGGGGCGGTGAGGTTGGCGGCGAGCATGTCGTCCCACTGCTGGTCGGAGATGCGTTCGAAGGCGGCGGCCTCGTAGCGGCCGACGTTGTTGACCAGCAGGTCGAGGCGTCCGAAGACGGCGTGGAGGGAGGCGAGGGCGGCCTCGACGGCGGAGGAGCGGGTGAGGTCGGCGCGGACGGCGGCGGCGCGGACGCCGAGGCGGAGGAGATCCTGCTCGAGGGCGAGGGCGTCGGCGGCGGCGGTGCGGTAGGTGAAGCCGATGTCGGCGCCGGCGCGGGCGAGCTCGAGCGCGAGGGCGCGGCCGATGCGGCGGGCGGCGCCGGTGACCAGGGCGACCTTGCCGCGGAGGGGGAGCGCTGGGGAGGGGACGGGCACTTCCTTATGCTACTGGACCGGGGGGGAATAGGGGCACAGGGAACAAGGGAACAGGGGACAGGGGACAGGGCAGATCGGCAACCTTTAGGGTTGAGGTGGAGCGGGTTTTCTGGCAACTGGCAACTGGGACTTTTTGTGGGATACTGGCGGGGCTTATTGGGCTTCGAGGTGATTCCATGATGACGACGACACGGTGCGCGGCGGTGGCATTGGCTTTGGGCTTGGGCTTGGTGGCGCAGCAGGCGGCGGATCCGGCGGCGGTGCGGCCGAACTACCGATTGGCGTCGGAGTGGACGGCGGCGAAGGTGGCGAAGCTGGTGTTTGACACCAGCGTGACGCCGCACTGGTTCACCTCCAGCGACAAGTTTTGGTACAGCTACAAGAGCTCGACCGGGACCGCCTACTACGTGGTGGACGCGGTGAAGGGGACGAAGGCGGCGCTGTTCGACCACGCCCGGCTGGCGGCGCAATTGACGCGGCTGACGGGGCTGCCCTATGACGGGGAGCACCTGCCCATCCAGGGCTTGAAGCTGGTGGCGAACGACACGGCGCTGCAGTTCGAGCTGAGCGTGCCGCGGACGGCGGTGATCGCGGGGCTGGCGCCGGAGACGGCGGCGCAGCGGGCGGCGGAGCAGGGCGGCGGCGGCGCGGCGGGCGGGGGGCGGGGCGGGCGCGGGGGCGCCGCCATCGTGAACCCGCCGGGGAACCGGCTGGTGTATTTCCAGATGGACTTGGGGACGCAGCAGGCGCGGCTGCTGGGGAGCTTCCAGCCGCCGCCGCGGACGCCGGCGTGGGCGCAGGTCTCGCCCGACGGCAAGACGGTGGTGTTTGCGCGCAACCAGAACTTGTACATGATGGACGCGGCCAGCTACGCGCTGGCGCTGCAGAACCCCAACGACCCCAACATCCACGAGACGCAGTTGACCAGCGACGGGGTGCAGTACGACGGCTACACGCGGCAGGCATTCAATAGCGCCGAGGATTTGGGGACGAGCGGCGGCCGGGGGGGCCGGGGCGGGCGCGGCGGGGCGAGCGCGATCCCGAAGGACACCAGCAAGTACCCGCGGCGGCCGGCGGTGCGGGTGGTGTGGTCGCGGGACTCGAGCCAGTTTGTTGTGACGCGGGCGGACACGCGCAAGGTGGCGGAGCTGTGGGTGATCCACACGCTGCACAACCCGCGGCCGACGCTGGAGACCTACAAGTACGCCATGCCGGGCGAAGCCAACGTGCCGCAGTACAGCCTGTGGGTGTTCAACGTGGCGAGCAAGAAGGGGATGGAGGTGAAGGCGGACGCCTTCGCCGATCAGCACGTGGAGGTGGAGACCGAGCCGGTGACGAACCGGGAGCGGGCGGCGATGGCGCCGGGGGAGGCGCCGCCGGCGATCTGGCTGGGCGGGGCGGACGACAAGTTCTACATGGCGCGCATCAGCCGCGACCTGCACAAGGTGGACTTTTGCACGGTGGCGACCAGCGACGGGACGGTGACGCCGATCATCGAAGAGCGGGAGAACGTCTACATTGACACCAAGCCGCTGCGGCTGGTGGCGCATGGCACCGAGCTGCTGGTGTGGTCGGACCGGGACGGGTGGGGGCACTACTACCTGTATGGGACCGACGGGAGGCTGAAGCACCAGGTGGACAAGGGCGAGTTCGTGGCGGGCGACATCGAGGCGGTGGACGACGCCACCGGGACGATGTATTTCACCGCGCTGGGGTACAGGTCGGGGGAGAACGTCTATGACGCGCACCTCTACCGCATCGGGCTGGACGGGAGCGGGATGCGGGCGCTGGACCCGGGCAACGCCACCCACGCCATCGCGGCCTCGGACGACGGCAAGTATTTTGTGGACAACTTTTCGCGGGTGAACCGGGCGCCGGAGGCGGACCTGGACAGCACGGCGGGGCGGGAGCTGAAGATCGAGACCACGGACATGGCGGCGCTGCGGGCGGCGGGCTACCAGTTCCCCACCCCGTTCACGGTGAAGGCGGACGACGGGATCACGGACCTGTACGGGGTGATGTTCAAGCCGTTCGACTTCGATCCGCACAAGAAGTATCCGCTGATCGAGTACGTGTACCCGGGGCCGCAGACGGAGAGCGTGGAGACCACGTTCAACCCCAAGAGCCCGCAGATGACGCTGGCGCAGTTCGGGTTCATCGTGATCGAGGTGGGCAACCGCGGGGGGAGCCCGCTGCGGGACAGTTGGTACCACACCTACGGGTACGGCAACCTGCGCGACTACGGGCTGGCGGACAAGAAGCGGGCGGCGGAGGAGCTGGGGCAGATGCACCCGTACATTGACCTGAACCGGGTGGGGATCACCGGGCACTCGGGGGGCGGGTTCATGTCCACGGCGGCGATTTTGGAGTACCCGGACTTCTTCAAGGTGGCGGTGTCGGAGTCGGGCAACCACGACAACAACGTCTACAACAATACCTGGAGCGAGAAGCACGACGGCATTCAGGAGATTGACAAGGACGGGAAGACAACCTTCCAGTTCTCGATTGACAAGAACTCGAGCCTGGCAGGGAACTTGAAGGGGCACCTGCTGCTGTCCACCGGGGACATGGACAACAACGTGAACATGGCCAACACCATGCGGCTGGCGAACGCGCTGATCCGGGCGAACAAGCGCTTCGACCTGATCATGCTGCCGGGCGAGCGGCACGGCTACGCCAGCGACACCAACTGGTTTTTCTGGCGGAAGGCGGATTATTTCTGCCAGTACCTGCTGGGCTCGTCGCCGCACGGGGCGGACATGGTGGAGCTGCAGCGGGAGGTGGCGGAGAACGGGAAGGGGAAGAAGAACTAGGGAACAGGGGACAGGGGGCGCGGGTTCGACTGCGGGAGGGGGGATGGCGCGGGGTGGGTGACAACTTGGGAATGTGATATGCTGCTTCCCATCGGTGGACGATGGGAGTGGCGATGGAGCTGTTGCCGGGGACGTTGGACCTTTTGATTCTGCGGGCGCTGCGGCGGGGGCCGGCGCACGGCTACGGAATCGCACAACAACTGAAGATGGCGTCGGAGGCGGTGCTGGAGGTGGGCGAGAGCTCGCTCTATCCGGCGCTGCAGCGGCTGCGGCTGCGCGGCTGGGTGGCGGCGGCGTGGGGAACGTCGGAGAACAACCGGCGGGCGCGGTATTACACCTTGACGGCGGCGGGGCGGAAGCAATTGGGGCGGGAGCGGGCGGCGTTTGAGGAGATGGTGGGGGCGATCCAGAAGGTGCTGACATGCGAACGCTTCTGAGGCGGCTGGGGATGTGGGTGCATTGGCGGCGGGAACAGGCGGAGCTGCGCGAGGAGATGGCGGCGCACCGGGCGCTGGCCGGCCAGCGCGCCATGGGCAACGAGTTGCGGGCGGCGGAGGAGGCGCGGGGGGTGTGGCTATGGCCGTGGCTGGAGGCGCTGGGGTCGGGGCTGCGGCAGGGGGCGCGGCGGCTGCGGCGCTCGCCGGGGTTCACGCTGGCGGCGGTGGCGACGCTGGGGCTGGGGATCGGGGCGAACACCGCCATCTTCAGCGTGGTGGAGGCGGTGCTGCTGCGGCCGCTTCCCTACCCCGGGGCGGAGCGGATGGTGGCGCTGGACCTGCACGCGGGGGCGTGGGTGAACCCGTCGCTGACGGTGCCGCAGGTGGAGTTTTTGCGCGGGCAGATGCGGACGCTGGCGGCGGTGGGCGGCTACCAGGGGATGGGGACGGTGGAGCTGCGGCACGGGCGCGGCACGGATTGGGTGGCGGGGCTGAGGGTAACGCCGGGATTCTTCGCGGCCATGGGGGTGGAGCCGCGGATGGGGCGGGATTTCAGCGAGGCGGACGCGCAGCCGGGGGTGGCGGGGGCGGTGGTGTTGAGCCATGGGCTGTGGCGGGGGGCGTTTGGCGGCGGGGACGTGATCGGGCAGGCGGTGCGGATTGGGTCATCGAGCTACACCGTGGTCGGGGTGATGCCGGCGGGGTTCGAGTTTCAGGAGCAGCCGGTGGATGTCTATACGGCCCTGCGGCCGAACCAGAGCCTGGGCGACCGGGGAATGAACACGTCGGCGATCGGGCGGCTGCGACCGGGGGCGACGCGGGCGCAGGCGGGTGCGGAGGCGGCGGCGCTGTCGCGGGCGATGTGGACGTCGGGGGCACTGCAGATCCGGCTAAACGGGCAGCGGGCGGAGGTGGGGGTGAGCGGCTACCAGGCGCTGGAGACGCGTCCGGTGCGGACCAGCCTTTGGTTTCTGCTGGGGGCGGTGGGGCTGTTGCTGCTGATCGCCTGCGCCAACGTGGCCGGGCTGGTGGTGGCGCGGACGCTGGCGCGGCGGGAGGAACTGGAACTGCGGCGGGCGCTGGGGGCGAGCCGGGGGCGGCTGTTCGCGCAGTTCTTGGCCGAGGGGCTGGTGCTGGCGATCTGCGGCGGGGCGTGCGGGCTGGCCCTGGCGGAGTTGGGGCTGCGCGGGCTGGCGGCGCGGCTGCCGTGGGATGTTCGCTTGGCGGGGGCGGTTGGGTTGGACGGGCGGGTGCTAGGCTTCACGCTGGCGGTGGCGCTGGGGGCGAGCGTGGTGTTTGGCCTGGCGTCGAGTTGGCAGGGGACGGAGGCACGACTGGTGCCGACGCGGTTCACGCGGCGGGGCTGGGGGCGGGACGCGCTGGTGGCGGGCGAGGTGGCGCTGACGGTGATGCTTTTGGCGGGGGCGGGACTGCTGCTGCAGAGCGTGGCGCGGCTGGAGCGGCAACCGCTGGGGTTTAAGCCGGCGGGGCGGACGGTTTTCTCAACGCAATTGCCGCAGGAAGCCACCGGCACGGGGTGGGGGTTCGACGACCAGGTGTTGGCGCGGCTGCGTGCCTTGCCGGGGGTGCGGCGGGCGGCGGCGATCTCGCTGCCGCCGCTGGAAGGGCAAAACAACCTGCCGGCGGAGCCAGTGGCGGCGCCGAACCTTGGGACGGCGGTGGAGTATCGCGCGGTGAGTCCTGGGTACTTTGCCGCGATGGGGATTCCGCTGCTGGCGGGGCGGGACGTGGGCGCGGGCGACACGGCTGCGGCGGCGCGGGTGGTGGTGGTGAGCGCATCCCTGGCCAAGCAGTGGTTCGGGGGCAAGAACGCGATGGGCGGCGAGGTGCGGATCGGGGTGATCGGCGGCAAGGTCTACGTGCCCGAAGCGATGGCGGCGCCGCGGACGGTTGTGGGGGTGGTGGGGGATGTGCGGACGCAACGGGTGGACCAGCCGATGCGCTTGACCGTCTATGTGCCGGCGGCGCAGGCGAGCGGGGCGGGGAGCTACGTGATCGAGGGGTCGGTGGGCGAGGCGCAGATACGGCAGGCGGTGGCGGCGGTGAACGCGGGGGCGCGGGTGAGCGGGGTGGCGACGATGGACGCGGTGGTGGCGCACACGTTGGCGCGTCCGCGGTTCGAGGCGCGGCTGGTGGGGCTGTTTGCGCTGCTGGCGCTGGCGCTGGCGGCGGTGGGGCTGTATGGGCTGCTGGCCTATCGCGTGGAGGAGCGGGGGCGGGAGATCGGCATTCGCATGGCACTGGGGGCGCGGCCTGCGAAGGTGGTGGGGCAGGTGGCTGGGGGCGGGATGGGGCTGGCGCTGGTGGGGGTTGCGCTGGGCATCGCGGCGGCGCTGCTGCTGGGGCACTTGATTGGCAGCCTGCTGTACGGGGTGAAGCCTAGTGACCCGATGACGCTGGCGGCGGCGGCGGGAGCGATGGTGGCGGTGGCGGCGGGGGCGTGCGCGCTGCCGGCGTGGCGGGCGGCGGGGGTGGATCCGGCGGTGGTGCTGCGCACGGACTAGGGGCTAGCTAGTGGACAGTGGACAGGGGACAGCGGGGACGGGGGAGACGGAGGGGATGGGGGAGGCGCTGATGGGGTGGGGGATCGTGCAACATGTGGGTTGGGAGGGGCCGGGGCTGATTGCCGCGGAGATGGAGAGGCGGGGGATGGGGTATCGGGTTTACCGCATGGATCTGGGGGAGGCGGTGCCTGGGGCGGAGGAACTCGACGGGGTGGTGGTGATGGGCGGGCCGATGGGGGTGTACGAGGGCGAGCGGCATGCCTACCTGAGGGAGGAGATCCGACTGCTGGCGGAGATGGTGGCGGGGGAGAAGCCGGTTTTGGGGGTTTGCTTGGGGGCGCAGTTGTTGGCGGCGGCGCTGGGGGCGCGGGTTTACCAGGGTCCGGGGATGGAGCAGGGGGCGGGGTGGGTGGAGCTGACGGAGGCGGGGCGGGAGGATTGGGTGTTGGGGGGCGGGGGCGAGGCGAGGCTGGCGGTGGTGCACTGGCACCAGGACACGTTTCCGCTGCCGGCGGGGGCGACGCGGCTGGCGAGCAGCGAGCTTTATGCGCAGCAGGCGTTTCGGGCGGGGACGCGCGCCTATGGGTTGCAGTTCCACTGCGAAGTGGACGCGGCATTGGCGGCGGGGTGGCGGGGGCGCGGGCTGGAGTTGGGGGCGGCGGAGGTGGAGCGGGTGGAGGGGGCGGGGCGCGGGGTGGTGGAGCGCTTCCTTTCCTTAATGTAACCGGCAGCCGCGGATGACCGTTCTTGCAGCGGGGGTGCGGTATGATACGCGCAGCCCCGCATCATGCCCCCATCCACCGCCCCGACCACGGCGGCGCCGCGCGCCGTTTCGCTTGAGCGCTATTTGCCTTGGCTGCTGCTGCTGTTCGCCGGCAGCGGGGCGGCGGCGCTGATCTACGAGATCGTTTGGTACCAGGAGCTGGAGCTGGTGATCGGCTCGACGGCGGTGTCGCTGGGGGTGCTGCTGGCGACGTTCATGGGAGGGCTGTGCCTGGGGAGCTTGGCGCTGCCGCGCTGGCTGGGACGGCACCGGGGATGGCATCCGCTGCGGGTGTACGCCGGGCTGGAGCTGGCGACGGGGGCGCTGGGGCTGGCGGCGCTGGGGTTCATCCCGCTGGTGGACCGGGTGTACTTGGCGGCGGCGGCGGAGGGGCTGCCCTCGATGCTGCTGCGGGGGTTTCTGTGCGGGCTGTGCCTGCTGCCGCCGACGATCCTGATGGGGGCGTCGCTGCCGGCGATTGTGAACTGGATCGAGGGCACGCCGCGGGGGGTGGCGTGGTGGGGGCTGCTGTACGGGGCGAACACGGCGGGGGCGGTGGTGGGGTGCCTGGCGGCGGGGTTTTATCTCCTGCGGGTGTATAACATGACGGCCACCACGGTGGTGGCGGTGGGGGTGAACGCGGCGGTGGCGGGGCTGAGCCTGGCGCTGGCGGGGCGGACGCCGCGGGCGGCGACCTTGACGGAGGACGAGACGGCGGCGGCGCCGAGGCGGGTGGGCGAGGCGGGGGCGCGCTGGCCGGTGCTGGTGGCGATTGGGATGTCGGGGATGACGGCGCTGGGGGCGGAGGTGGTGTGGACGCGGCTGATGAGCCTGCTGCTGGGGGCGACGGTCTACACGTTTTCGCTGATCCTGGCGGTGTTTTTGGTGGGGCTGGGGGGGGGCTCGGGGCTGGGGGCGTGGCTGGGGCGGCAGGTGCGGCCGCGGGTGGGGCTGGCGTGGAGCCAGTTGGCGCTGGCGGGCGGGATGGGGTGGGCGGCGTGGATGCTGGGCGCTTCCCTGCCCTACTGGCCGGTGAACCCGCTGCTGTCGAGCAGCCCGTGGTTTGTGTTTCAGATTGATTTGGTGCGGTGCCTGTGGACGATGCTGCCGGCGGCGGTGCTGTGGGGGGCGAGCTTTCCGCTGGCGCTGGCGGCGGCGGCGCGGGAGGGGGAGGAGCCGGGGCGGGTGGTGGGGGCGGTGTACGCGGCCAACACGGCGGGGGCGATTGTGGGGGCGCTGGCCTTCAGCCTGTGGCTGATTCCGGCGGTGGGGACGGAGGTGTGCGAGCGGCTGCTGATCGTGGGGGCGGCGGCGAGCGCGCTGTGGGTGATGGGGGAGGCGCTGGAGCCGTTCCGCTGGGCGAAGCTGGTGGGGCTGGGGGCGGCGCTGAGCGGGGCGGCGCTGCTGGCGACGCACGCGCCGGCGGTGCCGGGGGAGCTGATCGCCTACGGGCGGCGGATCGCGACCTCGCTGGGGCAGTCGGAGATTTTGTACACGGGGGAGGGGCGGAACGCCTCGATCGCGATCTCGCGCTGGAACGACGGGGCGCTGCAGTTCCACGTGAGCGGCAAGGTGGAGGCCTCGACCGAGCCCTTCGACATGCGGCTGCAGCGCATGCTGGGGCACGTGCCGGCGCTGCTGCACCCGGGGCTGCGGAAGGTGCTGGTGGTGGGATTCGGAGCGGGGGTGACGGCGGGGACGTTCACGCTCTACCCCAGCGTGCAGCAGATCGTGATCTGCGAGATGGAGCCGCTGATCCCGCCGATCTCGACCGAGTATTTCGGGGCGCAGAACTACAACGTGATGCACGACCCGCGGACGCGGATCGTCTACGACGACGCGCGGCACTTTGTGCTGACCACGCCGGAGCACTTCGATTTGATCACGTCGGACCCGATCCATCCGTGGGTGAAGGGGAGCGCGACGCTGTACTCGAAGGAATATTTCCAGATGGTGCGGGACCACCTCAACCCGGGGGGGGTGGTGACGCAGTGGGTGCCGCTGTACGAGAGCAGCGCGGCGGTGGTGAAGAGCGAGATTGCGACGTTTTTCAGCGTGTTTCCCAACGGGTCGGTGTGGGCGAACACGATTGACGGGAGCGGCTACGACCTGTTCCTGCTGGGCTCGAAGGGGCGGCTGACGATCAACGCGGACGCGCTGCAGCAGGAGCTGAGCTCGCCCGCCTACGCCCGGGTGGCGGCGTCGCTGCAGGAGGTGGGGCTGGGCTCGGCGGACGACATCCTGGCGACCTACGCCGGGCAGGACCGCGACCTGGCGCCGTGGCTGCAGAACGCGCAGATCAACCACGACGGCGACCTGCGGCTGCAGTACCTGGCGGGGCTGGCGCTGAACGTGAGCGACGAGAACGGGATCTACGAGCAGATGCTGCGCTACCGGAGGTTTCCGGCGAACCTGATCACGGGGTCGGAGCAGGAGCTGGCGCCGCTGCGGGGGGAGCTGGGGCCTGCGGGGGGAAGCAGTGGGCAGTGAACGGTGGACAGTGGACAGTGGGCAGTGGACAGTGGACAGTGGGCAGTGGACAGTGGGAGATGGGCGACTTATGACGAGGGAATCGGGGCGGGGGATTTTGCCGATCCTGCTGGTTTTATTTGCCGGCAGCGGGATGGCGGCGCTGGTGTATGAGCTGGTGTGGTACCAGGAGCTGGAGCTGGCGATTGGGTCGCAGACGGTGTGCCTGGGATTCCTGCTGGCGAGCTTCATGGGGGGGCTGTGCATCGGGAGCGTGGGGCTGCCGAAGGTGCTGGCGCGGCGGCGGCTGCATCCGCTGAAGGTGTACGCGGGGCTGGAGCTGGCGACGGGGGTGCTGGGGCTGGGGGTGCTGTGGGGGATGCCGTACGCGGCGGCGGGATTTTTTGCGGCCTCGGCGGCGGGGCTGCCGGGGATGCTGCTGCGTGGGGTGCTGTGCGCGCTGATGCTGCTGCCGCCGACCATGTTGATGGGGGCGTCGCTGCCGGCGCTGGCGCGCTGGATCGAGGGCACGCCGCGGGGGGTGGCGTGGTGGGGATGGCTGTACGGGGCGAACATCGCGGGGGCGGTGGTGGGGTGCCTGGTGGCGGGGTTCTATCTGCTGCGGCTGTTCAACATGGCGACGGCGACGTACGCGGCGGTGGCGGTGAACCTGGTGGTGGCGGCGGCGAGCTACGGGCTGGCGCGGGGACAGGGGGAGACGGCGGGGCTGGCGGCGGAGGCGGCGGCGGCCGAGGCGGGGGCGCCGCGGCGGGACTGGGCGGTGTACGTGGCGACCGGGGTGTCGGGGGCGACGGCGCTGGGGGCGGAGGTGGTGTGGACGCGGCAGTTTGGGATGCTGCTGGGGGCGACGGTGTATGCCTTCTCGCTCATCCTGGCGACGTTTTTGATTGGGATGGGGCTGGGGGCGGGGGTGGGGGCGAAGCTGGCCAAACGCGGGAGCGCGCGCTGGCGGCTGGGCTGGAGCCAGATGCTGCTGGTGCTGGGCATCGCCTGGACGGCGTGGCAGATCGCCGACTCGCTGCCCTACTGGCCGATTGATCCGCTGCTGACGACGAGCCCGTACTTCACCTTTCAAATAGATTGGGCGCGGTGCCTGTGGGCGATCCTGCCGGCGGCGGTGGTGTGGGGGGCGAGCTTTCCGCTGGCGCTGGGGGCGGTGGCGCGCGCGGAGGAGGACCCGGGCAAGGTGGTGGGGGGGATCTACGCGGCCAACACGCTGGGCGGGATCGCGGGGGCGCTGTTGCTGAGCCTGTGGCTGGTGCCGGCGATCGGGACGCTGAACTGCCAGCGGCTGCTGGTGGTGCTGGCGGGGGGGAGCGGGCTGCTGCTGCTGGGGCCGGAGGCGGCGCGGCGTCCGAGCAAGGCGGCGGTGGCCTGGGTGACGGCGGCGGTGGCGCTGGCGGCGCTGCTGACGGTGAAGATGGACCCGATACCGGGCGAGCTGGTGGCCTACGGGCGCAAGATGGCGACCTCGCTGGGGAGCTCGAAGGTGCTGGACGTGGTGGAGGGGCGGAACTCGTCGGTGGCGATCACGCGCTGGAACGACGGGGCGACGGAGGTGGACGTGAACGGGCACGTGGAGGCGACCACCGAGCCCTTCGACATGAAGCTGCAGCGCATGGTGGGACATATTCCGGCGCTGCTCAACCCCAATCCGCGCTCGGTGCTGGGGATTGGGTTTGGGGCGGGGGTGAGCGCGGGGACGTTCACGCGCTATCCCTCGATCGAGAAGATCACCATCTGCGAGATCGAGCCGGTGATCCCGCCGACCTCGACCAAGTATTTCGCCGCGGCCGACTACGACGTGATGAACAACCCCAAGACGCACATCGTCTACGACGACGCGCGGCACTTCCTGCTGACCACGCGGGCGAAGTACGACGTGATCGCGAGCGATCCGCTGGACATTTTCGTGAAGGGGACGGCGGCGATCTACTCGCTGGAGTACTTCGAGGCGGTGCGGCGGCACCTGAACCCGGGCGGGTATTTCAGCCTGTACGTGCCGCTGTATGAGAGCGACGTGGCCACGGTGCAGAGCGAGCTGGCGACGTTCTTCAAGGTGTTTCCGCACGGGACGGTGTGGGGGAACACCATCAACGGGCAGGGCTACGACCTGGTGCTGCTGGGGCAGGCGGGGCCGCTGCGGGTGGACGTGGACGCGGTGCAGGCGCGGCTGGCGCAGCCCGACTACGCGCCGGTGCTGCGGTCGCTGCAGGAGATCGGGATCAACTCGGCGGTGGATCTGTTCTCGACCTTCGCCGACTCGGCCGGCGACTTGGCGCCGTGGACGAAGGGGGCGCCGCTGAACCGGGATGCGAACCTGCGGCTGCAGTACATGGGCGGGTGGGGGATCAACTCGACGCTGGAGAACGTGATCTGGCAGCAGATGCTGAGCTACCGGCAGCCGCCGTTCAATATTTTCCAGGGGAACCCGGCGACCTTGCAGCAGTTGGCGGGGGAGATGGGTGCAGCGAACTAGGAGCCGGCGCGGCAGACAACCGGCAGCGGGTGCGCGAGGCGGCGGGTGGCTGGCAGCTTGCAGCCGGCAGCTTGCAGCTTGGGATGGGTAGGCGGAGAGGGGGCAGGAGGCGCTGGGAGCGCACCGGCTAGGCCCCAGGCGGCGTTGTGCGCGGCGGGTGCGGAGTTTATCTTGGGGTGGTGGCGCCCGGGTATGACACGATGTACTATATCGGGCTTGGCCCGAGAGAATCCGGGGGGGCGGGCCATGGCATCGGGGGGATCGCGGCGGCGGTTTTTGCAGGGGGCGGCAATGGCGGCGGGGGCGGCGCTGGTGCCGGGGCGGGGGATGGCGGCGGCGGCGGGGCGGGTGGGGGGCGTGGGGCCGGAGGAGGGGAAGGCCGAGCATACGCTGCGCATCCAGGCGGCGCCGATCGAGGTGGCGCCGGGGCGGAGCCTGTCGGCCGTGACCTACAACGGGCAGTTTCCGGGGCCGCTGCTGCGCTTCCGCGAGGGCCGGGCGACGACGGTGGACGTGCACAACGACACCGACACGCCGGAGCAGTTGCACTGGGACGGGCAGGGGGTGGGGGACGACGTGGACGGCGCGGCGGAGGAGGGCACCCCCCTATATACCGGCGCACGGGATGCGGCGGCTGCGCTTCACGCCGCGGCCGGCAGGGCTGCGCTTCTACCATACGCATTTGCGGGCGGGGGCGAACCTGGCGATGGGGATGTACGGGGGCGAGGTGGGAGCGGTCTACATCGAGCCCAAGGCGGAGCCGGGGCGGTACGACCGCGAAGTGTTCCTGGTGTTGAAGGAGTTTTTGCCGAGCTTCAGCCGGGGCGGGGACATGGCGCAGGATTTTCTGGTGCCGGCGGTGGCGGGGCCGCTGCAGCAGCGGGGGGAGGCATTGATGAACGCCTCGCTGGCGAAGGGGATGCCGCGGGGGTACGAGGTGGGCTACGCGGCCTTCACCATCAACGGGAAGGTGCTGGGGGCGGGCGAGCCGGTGCGGGTGAAGGCGGGCGAGCGGGTGCTGTTCCATGTGGTGAACGGGAGCGCGACCGAGATACGCAGCCTGGCGCTGCCGGGGCACGAGTTCGAGGTGGTGGCGCTAGACGGCAACCCGGTGCCGACGGCGGCGAAGACGCCGGTGTTGTGGGTGGGACGGCGGAGCGGGTGTCGGCGGTGGTGGAGATGAACCGTCCCGGGGTGTGGGTGCTGGGCGATCTGGACGACGACGACCGCGGGCACGGGATGTGGATCGTGGTGGAGTACGCCGGGCGGGGCGGCAAGCCGGTGTGGACGGCGCCGCCGGCGGTGCGGTGGGACTACACCGCCTTTGGGCGGACGGGGGCGGGCGAGGCTCCGGAGGAGACGATAGACATGACCATCGTCAAGGAGAACGCCGCCGCGGCGGGGTTCAACCGCTGGACCATCAATTGGAAGGCGTATCCGCCGCAGCCGGGCGTGATGCCGGCGGACTATCACCTACGGCCGGGGCGGCGGTACCGGCTGCGGCTGCACAACGCCAGCGACGATCTCCACCCGGTGCACCTACACCGGCACAGCTTCGAGTTGACCCGGGTGGAGGGCAAGGCGACGGCGGGGGTGATGAAGGACGTGATGATGCTGGGCGGCTACCAGGAGGCGGAGATTGATTTTGTGGCCGACAACCCGGGGTTGACGCTGTTCCATTGCCACCAGCAGTTGCACATGGACTTCGGGTTCATGACGCTGTTCGACTACGTTTGAGCGGGCGTGGTTGGCGCGGGCCCCAGCGCGCCTGCGGCGCGCGTCCCGCTTGTGCTCGCGCCGACTTGGGGGCCCCGTGGCCCCAAGTCGGCGCTGCGCTTCGCTGGGGCCGCGCCGAAATCGTTTCCCGGGGGCGCAGACGCGCCACTGGCGCGTCTGCCCCTGCGGAATTACGACCACCCCAGAACCCGAGGCGGGTTCTGGGGACCCCGGCTCGCAGCCTTTCGCGCCGATTTTGCCGGCAGGCAAAGCGGCGCGACCCCCGCGAGCCGACAACGCGGTTCCGATTGCGGCGCCGGCAGTTCCAGGCCGGCAGCCGCGCGCGCCAGCGCCGCCTACTTGGAGCGCTGCGGGACGTAGCCGGGCGGGAGCTGGGCGCCCTGGCCGAAGAAGAACTGCTCGAGCTGCTCGTGGATGAGCTTTTGCGCCTCGGGGGTCCAGGGGGCGAGGCGGTACTCGTTCATCAGCATCTTGGCGTGTTCCTTCCACAAGCCCCAGGCCTCGGCGGAGACGTTCTCGAAGACGCGCTGACCGAGCTCGCCC
>DATKSZ010000099.1:0-5305 GCA_035531375.1 Terriglobales bacterium
GGGGGGCACGCAGCCCCAAGTTGCCACCGTTGTTCGCCGAAAGCAACCCCAAAATATCGAATCAAACCAGCGCCCCGCCTTTGTGCCCGTGGCGCAATGAAATTGCAACCCTTTCTTGACAAATCGCGGGGGTCGCGCCGCTTTGCCAGCCGGCAAAATCGGCGCGAACTTCCGCAGGGGCAGACGCGCCAGTGGCGCGTCTGCGCCCCCGGGAAACGAATGCGGCGCGGCCCCGGCGAGGCGCGAACATGCCGCCCTGCGCGGTTACAGCGGGGCGGCTCACAAGCGGGACGCGCGCCGCACCGGCCCGGCGCCGCTACAGCCGGGCCGGGAAGGCGCGCTGGGGCCCGCGCCCACCAATCGAAGTCGCGGCGGTTGTCGGTTGCCAGGCCGAAGCCGAGGGCGAGCGCCGTCGCCGCGATCAACAGGTCGGCGGTCGCAATGGCGCGGCCTTGTGGCCGCAGGCGGGAGTCCGTCCGGGCAGCGACGCGGGCAACGGTCAGATTGACTGGGTAAGCCGGAATGCGGGCCACCTCCACATAGGCCTCCCGGTCGGCGCGAATCCGGGCGGGGCGGGCGCGCCAAACGCCGTGCAGGAGTTCATAGGCAGTCACGACGGATACGGCCACCTCGACATCGCCCCACAGCGCGCGCAGGCGCGCCAAGGTTTCTGACAACGAGGCGCGGCTGCGCTCGGCGCCGATCAGCACCGAGGAATCAACCGCCACCCCCATGCCGGCGGCGCGTAAAGCAGGTAGCCGGCGCGGATCTCTTGGAAATCCGCAGCGAACCCCCGGTCCGGCGCCAGCGACCGTCGCGCCAGGCGGACCGCCAGGCAATTGGAGATCTTTCGCGGACCGGGGTGCGACGCACCGTCGGGCGCTGCCCGCCCCACGACCTTCGCGGGTTTGCCCTGAGCCTTCATAGCCCAAGCATAGCGCCGCAGCGGTCTGCGCGCCCGCGCCCCAAGCTACACTGGCTCGGTATGGACTCGGGCGCCTTCCCCGCCGTGCTGCCCCGCCGCCGCTTCCTGGCCGCCGGCGCCGCCGCGCTCGCCGCTTCCGCCCTGCCGCGGCGCAGTTTCGCCAGCGCGCCCGCGCTCCCACGGCCCAGCCCCCAGCAACTCGCCTGGCAGCGCGACCAGCGCGCCATGTTCGTCCACTTCGGCATCAATACCTTCACCAACCGCGAGTGGGGCACCGGCGCCGAATCGCCCCGCCTGTTCAACCCCACCGCGCTCGACCCCCATCAATGGGCGCGCGCCGCCCGCGCCGCCGGCTTCCGGGCGATGATCCTCACCGCCAAGCACCACGACGGCTTCTGCCTCTGGCCCAGCCGCCTCACCGCCCACTCCGTCGCCTCCAGCCCCTGGCGCCACGGGCACGGCGACGTGGTGCGCGAGTTCGTCAACGCCTGCCGCGCCGCCGGCCTTGGCGCCGGCCTCTATCTCTCTCCCTGGGACCGCCACGAGCCCTCCTACGGCGACTCGCCCCGCTACAACGACTTCTACTGCGGACAACTCACCGAGCTGCTCACCCACTACGGCCCGCTCCAGGAAGTCTGGTTCGACGGCGCCAACGGCGAAGGCCCCAACGGCAAGAAGCAGGTCTACGACTGGCCGCGCTACCGGGCGCTGGTGCGCCGGCTGCAGCCCCAGGCGCTGATGTTTTCCGACGCCGGCCCCGACCTGCGCTGGATCGGCAACGAGCGCGGCCTCGCCGGCGACCCCGACTGGTCCACCGTGGATCCGAGCGTCGTGCCATTCCCCGGCGCCAGCGGCCCGGCAGTGACCCGCATGCTGCAGCACGGCGATCCCAACGGCTCCGCCTGGCGCCCGGGCGAGGCCGACGTCTCCCTCCGCCCCGGCTGGTTTTACCACCCCGCCGAAGATGCCCGCCTCAAGACCGTCGAGGAGTTGGTGGCGATCTACTTCGGTTCGGTCGGCCGCAACGCCAAACTGCTGCTCAACGTCCCCCCCACCCCCGAGGGCCTGCTCCACCACGGCGATGTGGATCGTCTGGCCGCGTTCCAGGCGCGTTTGCAGTACCTGTTCGACCAGGACCTCGCCGTCGGCGGCAAGCTGGCTTGGCGCGGCCCGGTGGGCGAGCTGGAACTGGCCAACCCGGCGCCCCTCACCCTCGCCGTTCTGCAAGAGGCGGTCGAGCTGGGCCAGCGCGTCGCCGCCTACCGCATCGAGGGCCAAACCCTCCAGGGCGCCTGGGTCGGGCTCAGCCGCGGCGCCACCATCGGCATGTGCAAGCTCGACCGCTTCACCGCCCCGCCGGTGCGCCGCCTGCGCCTGACGATCGAGGCCACGCTTGCCCCGCCCCTGCCGGTGCGCTTGGCGGTTTACAGCGCGTAAAATAAGCTGTGCACAAGTTTTGGGACCAACCCGCGGCCCCGCCCACTTCCGTCCCGCCGGCGCTGTTGCCGGCCGAGGTGGTGCTGCGCCATGGTCCGCGCCAGGTGCGCATTGCCCCCGGCTTCGTCCTCGCCCCCATGGCCGGCATCACCGACACCGTCTTCCGCCGCTTCATCCGCGACCTCGGCGGCTGCGGCCTGATCATGACCGAGTTCACCTCCGGCGACGGCATCGTGCGCTCGATGAAGGTCGCCCGCCGCTACCTCAGCTTCGACGAGGCGGAGCGCCCCATCGCCGCCCAGCTCTTCGGCAGCGACCCGGCGGTGATGGCCGAGGCGGCCAAGGTGGTCGAGCAGATGGGCTTCGACTCGATTGATCTCAACCTCGGCTGCCCCGCCAAAAAAGTGGTCAAGTGCAACGGCGGCTCCGGCCTGCTGCGCGACCTGCCCCTGCTGGGCCGCCTCTTCGCCAGCATCCGCCAAGCCGTCCCGCTGCCCTTCACGGTCAAGTTCCGCGCTGGCTGGGACGAAAGCCAACTGGTCCACGTCGAACTCGCCCGCCTGGCCGAGGCCAGCGGCGTCAACGGCTTGGCGCTGCACGCCCGCACCCGCGAGCAGGGCTACTCCGGCCAGGCGCAATGGCGCTGGATCGCCGAGGTCAAGCAGGCCGTCTCCATCCCCGTCTTCGGCAACGGCGACATCCGCTCCCCCGAGGACGCCGCCGCCATGGTCGCCCAGACCGGCTGCGACGGCGTCATGATCGGCCGCGCCGCCGCCTCCAATCCCTGGATCTTCCGCCAGATGGCCGCCTACCGCTCCACCGGCGCCTACCCCCTGCCCACCGAGGCCGACCGCGCCGCCCTCATCCACGACTACTTCGCCCGCCTGGTGCGCCAGCGCATGCACGGCGGCCTGGGCAAGATGAAGCAGTTCGCCACCTGGTTCACCCACGGCGTCGAGGGCGCCGCCAGCCTGCGCAAGGCCGTCTACGAGGCCCGCACCGAAGAGGAAGCCCTCGCTCGCGTCGCCGCCTTCTTCCAGCCCGAACCCCAGACCGTTCCCTAACCTTTCGAGGCCGCATACCGCCCCCGGGCCGAAAGCCGCATCTCACCCTCACGCCATCCCAACCTGTCGCGGGGTTGGGGTCGCCCCAGGGCGGCGTTGCAGCGGCAGTCGGCGGCGTGGGCGTTTGAAAATCGCAGCGGCAAGGCCAACCAATCGCGGGGGTCGCGCCGCTTTGCCTGCTGGCAAAATCGGCGCGAAAGGCCGCGAGCCGGCGTCCCCAGAGCCCGCCTCGGGCTCTGGGGTGGTCGTAATTCCGCAGGCGCAGACGCGCCAGTGGCGCGTCTGCGCCCCCGGGAAACGAATCCGGCGCGGCCCCAGCAGCCCATCAGCGAAGCCGCGCAGCGCCGACTGCGGGCCACGCGCCCCCAAGTCGGCGCGAGCATGCCGCCCCGCGCCGTTACAGCGGGGCGGCTCACAAGCGGGACGCGCGCCGCAGCCGCGATGGGGCCCGCGCCCACCAATAGAAAGCTGCAAGCTGCCAGCCCCCTGCGTTCCAGGCGCATTCTCCGCTGGACACCCCCTCCCCCGAGGGCATACCATCCTCCCCATGTCCCCCATCGTCTTCAAGAACGCGAGGATCTTCGACGGCGACTCGCCCCAACTCCGCGCCGGCGACGTCCGCGTCGCCGACGGCGTCATCGAACAGGTGGACGCCAACCTCCCCACCGCCGGCGCCGAGGTCATGGACTGCGGCGGGCGCGTGCTCATGCCCGGCCTGATTGACGCGCACGTGCACGTCTACGCCGCCAGCCTCAACCTGGGCCGCTTGGCGCAGTCCCCGCTCTCCTATTTGGCGCTGTTTGGCGCCCACTTCATGCGCGCCAGCCTCGACCGCGGCTTCACCACCCTGCGCGACGCCGGCGGCGCCGAGGTGGGCTTTGCCACCGCGCTGCGCGAAGGCCTGGCCGGCCTCGCACCCCGCCTGTTCTACAGCGGCCGCGTCATCAGCCAGACCGGCGGCCACGGCGACTTCCGGCCCGGCGACCACGCCCTCGACTCCGTCCCCTGCGGCTGCGCCGCCCACGCCGACACCCTGGCGGTGATCGCCGATGGCGCCGACGCCGTCCGCCGCGCCGTGCGCGAAGAGCTGCGCCGCGGCGCCCACCACATCAAGATCATGGGCTCGGGCGGGGTGGCCTCGCCCACCGACCCGCTGGAGCGCTGCCAGTACTCCGACGAGGAGATCCGCGCCGCCGTGGACGAGGCCGAGCGCCGCGGCGCCTACGTCGCCGCCCACTGCCACCCCCCCGAGGCGGTGCGCCGCTCGGTCGCCCTGGGCGTCCGCTCCATCGAGCACGCCACCTTGATTGACCGCCCCACCGCCGACTTCGTCGCCGAGCGCGGCGCCTTCGTCGTTCCCACCATGGCCACGCTCTTCGCCCTGCTCGACCAGGGCGCCGCCCTGGGCCTGCCGCCGGCCAGTTGCGCCAAGCTGCAGCAGATCGGCGACCGCGCCCTCGGCGGCCTGGAGATCATGAAGGCCGCCGGCGTCAAGATGGTCTACGGCACCGACCTGCTGGGCAAGCTTCACGACCGCCAGTGCAGCGAGTTCACCCTGCGCGCCCAGGTGCTGCCCACGCTCGACATCCTGCGCTCGGCCTGTGCGCTCGCCGCCGACCTGCTGGGCCAGTCCGGACATCTGGGCTGCATCCGGCCCGGCGCCGCCGCCGACCTGCTCGTGGTCAACGGCAACCCCCTGGAAAACCTCTCCCTGCTCGCCCAGGGCGGCCAGCACCTGGCCGTCATCATGGCCAACGGCCAGTTCCACAAGCGCGCGGCGTAGTCGAGCGTCTCGGTTGGCGTAAACTAAGGCTCTCCGCTCTCCCTGACCGGTGCGATATGGCTAGGCAGAACCTTCTCAGCACCCGCACGGTAAGCT
>DATKSZ010000100.1:0-3780 GCA_035531375.1 Terriglobales bacterium
AACCAGAGGGAGAAACGCCAATGGCGTTGCTCCCTGGCCTGGGGCTGCGCCATTGGGATCGGGCATTCGGCATCGTGGACCGCGAGGGCGCCAGCATGGACCAAGAGCGGCAGCCAGACTTTAATCCGGAGGCGGAGACGGAACGCGCCGCCGCCGTTGCCGTCACCGCCTTCACGCCCGGGGCCAGACTCGGGCGCTATCATTTGGAAGCCCGCCTTGGCGCGGGTGGCATGGGCGAGGTGTTCCGCGCCCGCGATACCCTGCTCGGTCGCGCTGTCGCCATCAAGACATCCAACGAACTCTTCCAGGCCCGCTTCCAAACAGAAGCCCGCGCCATTTCCGCGCTCAATCATCCCCACATTTGCACTCTCTACGACGCCGCACCCAATTATCTGGTCATGGAGTTGGTCGAGGGCCAAAACCTCGCCGACCGCCTCCAGCAGGCCCGGCTTACCCGCGAAGAGGCCCTTCGCTACGCCATCCAGATGGCCCAAGCCCTGGCCGAGGCGCACGCCCACGGCATCGTGCACCGCGACCTCAAGCCCGGCAACATCATGCTCACCCGCCACGGCGTCAAGGTGCTCGATTTCGGCCTGGCGCGCCTGCTCGACGAAACCAGCGTCACCGAAGTGCGCAGCGTGCTGGGCACCCCGGCCTATATGGCGCCCGAGCAGGCCCAAGGCGGCGAGCCCACCCCCGCCACCGATCTGTTTGCCTTCGGCCTGGTGCTTTATGAAATGCTGGCCGGCACACTGCCGCTGCCCGGCGCCTCCTTGGGCCGCATGCTCGCCAGCGGCGCCCATCCCACCGTCCCTCCCCTCTTCGCCCAGCGCCCCCATCTTGCCCCCGATCTCGACGCGCTCATCCGCAGACTGCTCGCCCAGGATCCCTCCCAGCGCCCCGCCTCCGCACTCGAAGTGGAGCGCGATTTGTCGGCGCTGCTCCAACAATGGACGGCACCGCCCGTGCCTGCCGGGTTCCGCCGCTGGACGCTGGCCACCGCTGCTGCTCTCCTGTTGGTGCTCGCCGCAGGCGCTCTGCTCTTTCGCCGCATGGAGCGAGTGCGTTGGGTGCGCGAGGTGGCCCTCCCCCAAATCGCCGCGCTTGCCTCCCGCCAGCCTCTGGCGTCCTTCCTTCTCTTGCGCAAGGCCCAGGCGATTCTTCCCAACGACCCGCAGCTTGCCCGCCTGCAATCCGCCAACACCCGCCTGGTCACCGTTACCTCCGATCCCGCCGGCGCCAGCGTGGCCATCCAGGACTATCGCCAGCCCGGCGCCTGGCTTGCCCTGGGCCAGACGCCGCTGCGTGGTCTTCGCATCCCCAACGGCTATTTCCGCTGGCGCCTCTCCACCCCCGGCGCGGGCGAATTCATCTCGGCTCCGCCCACGGCCGCCCGGATGCAGTTCCCCTTGGCGCACGTCCTGCGCCTCGCGGCCGGCAGCGGCATGGTGCCCATTCCCGGGGGCACCTGGAGCGACATGATCGATTTTCTGGGCTGGGTTGTCGCCAAGCTTCCCGACTATGATATGGACCGCTTCGAAGTCACCAATGCCCAATACCAGCCTTTCGTCGATCAGGGCGGCTACGCCAAGCCGCAATATTGGCAGGAAACTTTCGTGCAAGATGGCAAGACCCTGGATTGGGCGCAGGCCATGGCCCTGTTCCGCGACCGCAGCGGCCGCCCCGGCCCCTCCACCTGGGATGCCGGGCACTATCCTCCGGGCCATGCCAACGACCCCGTGTCCGGCGTGAGCTGGTACGAGGCCGCCGCCTTCGCCGCCTTCGCCGGCAAACGTCTGCCCGTGCTCGCCCAGTTCTATGATGCCGCGCCGGAGGAACTGGCCCCCTACGCCGCGGCCGCCAGCAATTTCAACGGCGCCGGCCCGGCCGCGGTCGGCTCGTACCAAGCGGTCGGCCCCTTCGGCACCTACGACCTGGCCGGCAACGTGCGCGAGTGGTCCCGCACGGCTATTGGAAATCAGCGCTTCATTCTGGGCGGCGCCTGGGGCACCCAGGTCTATCAATCCTTCGATCCGGAATCGCTGCCGCCGTTCGACCGCTCCCCCATGAACGGCTTCCGCACCGTGCGCAACCACGCGCCGCTTTCCGCCCAGGCGCTCGCTCCGCTGGTGCGCCAGGGCCGCGATTTCTCCCATGTGCAACCCGTCTCCGACGCGGTCTTTGACGCCTACAAGGCCATGTATGCCTACGAGCCCGTCCCGCTCCACCCCCTGCCGGACGGCCCCGTGGAGGACACGCCCGACTGGACCCGGCAGCGCCTCACGATTGACGCCGGCTACGACGGCCAACGGCTGCCGATGTACCTGTTCCTCCCCAAGCACGTCGCGCCGCCCTATCAAGCGGTGATTTTCTTTCCCAGCGCCCGCGTCGAGATGATGACCGACAGCCACCAGCTCGGCGACATGCAATTTGTGGATTACGTCATCAAAAGCGGCCGCGCCCTGCTCTATCCCGTCTACCTCGGCACCTACGAACGCTCGCTCCATCCCCTGCTCGATGTGGGCTCCATCGGCGACTTGCAGATGACCATCAAGCGCTCCAAGGAAGTGCGCCGCGCCATGGATTACCTCGCCGCCCGCCCCGACATGGACGCCGCCAAGGTCGGCTACCTCGGCGTCAGCATGGGTTCGGCCTACGGCGTGATCTTTACCGCGCTAGAACCACGCTTCCGAACCGCCGTTTTCCTCGATGGCGGCTTTTTCCTGGGCATGCCGGCGAAGGGCCGCGATCAGGTGGACTTCGCTCCGCGCGTCAAAATCCCGGTGCTCATGGTCAATGGCAGGTACGATTTCACCTTCTCCCCGGAGCGCGCCCAGGAACCCATGTTCCGCCTCCTGGGCACCGCCCCCGCCGACAAGAAGCGCATCGTGCTCGACAGCCCCCATGACGTCAGCCAGCAAAAGGCCGCGCTCTCCCGCGCCGTCCTCGCTTGGCTCGACCACTACCTCGGCCCGGTTCACTACTAGACGGTGCTGGCGCCAGTATCCGGACAACCGCCTGGATGGTATTCCATCTGCCTGTCGTGGCCGCCCGCTGCTGCGAGCTAAGTAGCGCCGGCGAACAACGGCTGGAGCGCGCCCTGCTCCGCCTCGCCCTCAGCGCCCGCGCCCACGACCGCAGCCGCAAGGTCGCCCGCACCATCGCCGACCTCGCCGGCAGCACCTCCATCCTCCATCGAGCCCGCCCGCGCCGCCGAGGCCGGTATCCGTACATCCCCTCGGGAAACTCCGCCTCGAAGATCGGCGACAGCACCAACAGCGCGGCGGTTTGCGCGACGCGGTCTCGCACCGTCGGAATCCCAACAGGGCGTTCTCCGGCTCCGGGCTTCGGAATGTACACCCGCCGCACCGTGGCGGGCCGATACCTCCGGGTTCGCAGTTCTTCCCTGAGCCCCTCCAACTAGCTCGCCCGTCCCCGCTCCTCGATCCGCTCGAACGCTTCCCCGTCCACTCCCGGCGCCCCCCGGTGAGTTCGCTACTCTCGGCCAGGCTGTGGCGCCACCGCACCGGCTCGATCTGCAGCACCCGGCTGCCGATCGTCACCGTGTTGTCGCGGTTGACCGCCCGCTCGTAGTGAAGCGAGAAGACCTCCTCCAAGTTCTGCCCGGCCAAGGGCAGAAAGGCGCTGCCGGCTTCCGCCGCCGGGACCGCAAAGCGGCGGTTGAAGTCGGCGACATAGCGCTCCCGCAGAAAGCGGTTGGCCGCCTCCAGCGTGGTGATGCCCGCCAGCCGCAGCTCCTGCGGCAGCCGTCCCTGCCAG
>DATKSZ010000101.1:0-17238 GCA_035531375.1 Terriglobales bacterium
CGCGGCCCCAGCGAAGCGCAGCGCCGACTTGGGGCCACGGGGCCCCCGAGTCGGCGCGAGCATGCCGCCCCGCGCTGTTACAGCGGGGCGGCTCACAAGCGGGACGCGCGCCGCAGGCGCGCTGGGGCCCGCGCCCACCAAAAGTGAAAATTCTTAGCCGTGGGCAACACACCTCCGCCCGGGTGCAGAGCATCGCAAGGGATGGAAGGGAAGGAGGCATCCGATGAGCACGGTACGCAGCATTGAACGGCGGCTTTACGTGCGCCGCATGGCGGATCGGGAGCTGGCCACGCAGGCGGCCACGGTAGCGGGCGAGGTGCCGCGTCCGATGGAGTGGAGCGGCGTCTGGACGGGCTACATGGTGTTTGTGGGGATCGCGGTGCTGCTGCTCTCGTTTGTGTTTGGGATCGGGTTCTCGTCGCTGAACCCGCTGGAGAGCAGCTCCTGGAGCGGGGTGGGAGCGGGCGCCATGGCCTGGAGCCTGGTGGCGCTGCTGCTGGCGACCTTCCTGGGGGCGTGGGTGGCCGGGGGCACGCCCGCCACCACGCGGCGGCACGGCATCATGCGGGGCATCACGCTGTGGGGCCTGATCCTGCTGACCGCGCTGCTGCTGGTGGGCTGGGTGACCGGCACCGCGGTGGCGGCCACCAGCGGGGTGGCAGGCGCCGCCTTGGGCAATGCCCCCAACCTGAGCGCCGCGCGCGTGACCAGCGTGCTGCAGGGCAACGGCATCAACAACATTACGGCGGCGCAGGCTTCCACCATCTCGGCCCAACTGATGTCGGGGGACCGCGCCGGAGCGGCCAACACGCTGGCCACCAACGCCAATATCCCCACGGCGCGCGCCCAGTCCATCCTGGACCAGGTGACGGCGCCGGTGGCGGGTGCGGCCACTTCGGCCGGGCAGGCGGTGAAGCAGGGCGGCACCTCGGTGAGCTGGGGGCTGTTCTGGATGGCGCTGCTCGGGCTGGGTTGCGCCATCCTGGGGGGCGCGAGCGGGGGCGGCGGCAGGGAGCTGCGCCGGCTGATACGTCCCGGCGGCCAGCCGGCCTAGGATCGCCCGCTACTTCTTGAAGAGCTGGTCGAATTTCTGGCGGGCGTCGCCGGGGGTGGCCTTGCCGCCGGCGCGCGGGCCGGTGGGGTTGACCACCGTCACCGGAGAGAAGTAATCGCAGTAGTTGTTGCGGTCCTTGTAGCGCACCCACTCCGCCATCACCTCGCGGCACTCGTTGTGGGAGGTGGGGTCGAAGTGGCGGCAGTTGCGGCAGACGTGCAGGTCGGCGTCGCACTGGGGGCAGGTGTCGCGGGTGTTGACCTTTTCCGCGGTCAGCAGTTGCACGGTGCGGCCGCATTGCCAGCAGGTCATAAGCCTAGGCTACACCCTGGGCTTCTATAATGGGAGCGTGCGCGCCGCCGAACGCCTGATCCTCGCCCTCGATGTGGCCGATGCCGATGCCGCGCTGGGATGGGTGCGGCGGCTGGGGCCCCAGGTGGGTCTGGTCAAGGTCGGCCTGGAGTTGTTCGTCGCCGCCGGTCCCGAGCTGGTGCGGCGGGTGCGGGAGGCGGGGGTGGGGGTGTTCCTCGACCTCAAGCTGCACGACATTCCCAACACGGTGGCGGGGGCGGTGCGGGCGGCGGCGCGGCTGGAGGTGCAGATGTTGACGGTGCACGCCGGCGGGGGCGCCAAGATGCTGGCGGCGGCGGCGGCGGCGGCGGGCGAGGCCGGGCCGCGGGCGCCGCGGCTGCTGGCGGTGACGGTGCTGACCAGCCTGGAGGCGGCCGATTTGGCCGAGCTGGGCATCGCCGGGCCGCCGGCGCAGCGGGTGCTGGCCTGGGCGGGGCTGGCGCAACGGCAGGGCATCGGCGGCATCGTCGCCTCGGCCCACGAGACCGCCGCCCTGCGGCAGAGCTATCCCGGCCTGACCCTGGTGATCCCCGGCATCCGGCCGGCGGGTGCGGCGGTGGGCGACCAGGCGCGGGTCGCCACCCCCGCCCAGGCAGTCGCCGCCGGGGCCGACTACTTGGTGCTGGGGCGGGCCATCACCGCCGCCGCCGACCCCGAGGCCGCCCTGGAGGCGGTCACCGCCGAGATCGAGGGCGCGGCGCCGTGATTGTCGGCACCGCCGGCCACATTGACCACGGCAAGAGCGCCCTGGTCGAGGCGCTCACCGGCGTGCACCCCGACCGCCTGCCCGAGGAGCGCCGGCGCGGAATCTCGCTCGACCTCGGGTTTGGACACTTCGACCTGGAGGGGGTTGCCGCCGGCGTGGTGGACGTCCCCGGCCACGAACGCTTTGTGCGCACCATGCTGGCGGGGGCGGCCGGGGTGGACGTGCTGCTGCTGGTGGTGGCGGCCGACGCCGGCGTCCAGCCCCAGACCCGCGAACACTTCGAGATTTGCCGGTTGCTGGGCCTGCCCCGGGGGGTCATCGCCCTCACCAAGTGCGACCTGGCCGACGAGGCGAGGCGGGAGGCGGTCCGCGGCCAGATTGCCGGGCTGGTGGCGGGGTCGTTTCTGGAGCAGGCGGCGGTGGTCGAGGTGAGCGTTCGCAGCGGCGCCGGGCTGGCGGAGCTGCGGCGGGCGCTGGCCCGGGCGGCGGCAGGCTGCCCGCCGCGGGCCGAGGCCGCCCCCACCCGCTTGCCGCTGGACCGGGCCTTTGCCGTGGCCGGCTTTGGCGCGGTGGCCACCGGAACGCTGCTGGCGGGCACGCTGCGGCCGGGCGAGGAGCTGGTGCTCGAGCCCGGCGGGCCGCGGCTGCGCGTGCGCGGGCTGCAGGTCCACGGCCAGCCCGCCGCCGTGGCCCGCGCCGGCGAGCGCACCGCGGTCAACTTGGCCGGCATCGAGGCGGCGGCCCTGCACCGCGGCCAGTTGCTGGCCGAGCCGGGGGTGTTCCGCCCCACCGCCGAGCTCGATGTCGCGCTCACCCTGCTCGCCGACGCGCCCGCGGTCGCCCACCGCGCCCGGCTGCACCTGCATCTGCACACCGCCGAGTGCGTGGCCACGCTGCTTTGGCTGGAGGCGCCGGACGGCGGAGCGGGGCGGGGTGGAGAGGGCTTGGCCCAGTTGCGGCTGGCGCAGCCGGTGGTGGCCGCCCCCGGCGATCGCTTCATTCTGCGCCAGCTCTCGCCCCCGCGCACGGTGGGCGGGGGGCGGGTGCTGGACCCGCGTCCCGAGCCGCACCGGCGCGCCCAGTACGCCGCCGCCGCCGCCGGGCTGCGGGCGCTGGCGGGGGCCGATGCCGCCCAGGCGCTGCTCTGGCAGGTGGACCGGGCCGGGCCCGCGGGGGTGGAGCTGGCCGAGCTGGCCGCCCGCCTGGGCCGCCGCCCGGCCGCGGTGGCGGCGGCGCTGGAGGGTTTGCCGGCGGTGCGCGCCGCCCATCCCCCCGCCGTGCTGGCCGCCGCGGCCATGGCCACGCTGGAGCAGGCCATGGTGGAGGCGCTGCAGGCCTTCCACGCCCGCCAGCCCCTGCTGGCCGGGGCGCCGCTCGACCAGCTCGCCGCGCCGGGCGTGCCCGCGCATTGGCGGGCGCTGGCGATCGAGCGGCTGCGGGCGGCGGGCAGGCTGGAGGCGGTCCCCGGCACCGCCCTGCTGCGCCTGCCCGGGCGCGCCCCCACGCTCTCGCCCCAGCAGCGCGGGCTGCGCCAGCGGCTGGAGGCCTACTACCGCCAGGCCGGGCTGGCGGCGCCGCCGCTGCCGCAGGCGCTGGCGGCCTTTCCCCAGCCCGCCACCCGCCCCCTGCTCGAACTGCTGGTGGGCGCGGGGGTGCTGGTGGCTTGCCAGCCGGATTGGCTGGTGCACGCCGCCGCGCTGCAGAAGCTGCGCGCCGAGCTGGCGCGGCGCAAGCCGCTGCAGCCCCGCTTTACCGTGCCCGAGTTCAAGCAGTGGACCGGGCTCAGCCGCAAGTCCGCCATCCCGCTGCTGGAGTACTTGGACCGGGTGCGGCTGACGCGGCGGGTGGGCGAGCGGCGCGAGCTGGCCTGAGCCGGGCCGCCGGCGACGGTGCTACATTCAAGGAGAGGAACGTCCATGCCTTCCCCCCGCCGTCTCCTGCTCGCCGCCCTGCTGGCCGCCCTGGCGGCCGCCGCCGGCTGCCACGCCGCGCCCGCGGCCAACGCGCCCTGGAAGTTGACGCTCAGCACCACGCCCGAGGATCCGTCCATCCTGAGCCCGACCCAGTTCCAGTTGCAGGTGGCGACGGCCGGGGGGGCGCCGGTGGTGGGCGCCCTGGTGACGCTCGACCTGGAGATGGCGACCATGGACATGGGTCCCAACCGGGTGGCGCTGGCGGAGCAGGGCGGGGGGCGCTACGCCGGCGCGGGCAACTTCACCATGGCCGGGGACTGGAACTGCCGGGTGACGGTGCGGCTGGGCGGCCGCGCGCAGACCGAGACGTTCCGCTACAAGGTGGGCTGAGGCGCGGCCGGGGCCGCGCCGCGTGGGGCGCGCTTGACAGCGCCCGCCCCCCGGTGATTAAATATTCATCGTACGAATAATTATTCTTCGGGGGGAGCGGTCCCGCTTGAGCAAAGCCTTCCGCCAGGAACAGATACGCAAGCTGGTGCGCGCGCGCCCGGTGCGGTCGCAGACCGAGCTGGTGGCGGCGCTGCACCGCGCCGGGGTGGAGGCGACCCAGGTCACGCTCTCGCGCGACCTGAAGGAGCTGGGGCTGGTGAAGACCCCGGCGGGCTACGCCGGGCTGGAGGGGACGGCGGCGGAGGGGGCGACGCCGGCGGCCGAGCTGGGCCACATCGCGCGCGAGTTTGTGCGCGACCTGCGCCCGGCGCAGAGCCTGCTGGTGCTGAAGACCGACGCCGGGGCGGCGCCCACGGTGGCGGCGGCGCTGGACCGGGCGGGCTGGGCGGAGGTGGCGGGCTCGCTGGCGGGCGACGACACCGTGCTGGTGGTGTTCGCCAACCCGCGCCTGCGGCTCACCGTCGAGCGCCGCCTGCGCGCCCTGTTGGCCGGTTAGTTTGGCTTGGGAAAGGATGCCTGCGTCGGTGAAAACCAATCTCCTCAACCCCACCCTGGGCAACGGCGCCCGCGCCGCCTTTCCCGCCTATCCCAACGTGGCCCCGCGCCTGCCGCGGCTGGCCACCTGCGACTTCATCAACCTCAGCGACCTCAGCCGCAAAGAGTTCCACGCCCTGCTCGATCTGGCCGCCGACCTCAAGGTGCATCCCGGCCGCTACCGCGACCTGCTGTCGGGCTGCGGCCTGGCGATGATCTTCGAGAAGCCCTCGCTGCGCACCCGCGTCACCTTCGACGTGGCGATGCAGGAGATGGGCGGCCACGCCGTCTACCTCGACTTCACCGAGTCGCCGCTGGGCGAGCGCGAAGACATTGTGGATGTGGCCCGCAACCTGGAGCTGTGGATGGACGCCATCGTGGCGCGCACCTTCGGGCACGAGTCCATCGAACTGCTGGCCAACGCCAGCGTGGTGCCGGTGATCAACGGGCTGAGCGACCACAGCCACCCCTGCCAGGCGTTGGCCGACTTTCTCACCCTGCGCGAGACCTTCGAGGAGTTTCCCCGCATCAAGCTGGCCTACATCGGCGACGGCAACAACACCCTGCACTCGCTGCTGGAGGCGGCGGCGCTGGCGGGGCTGCACATGGGGGTGGCCACCCCCGCCGGCTACGAGCCCGACCAGGCCGTGGTCGAGCGCGTGCGGCAGCTCGCCAAGCGCTCCGGCGCCAAGATCGAGATCGGCAACAACATCCCCGCTGCGCTCAAGGGGGCGCATGCGGTCTACACCGACACCTGGGCCAGCATGGGGCAGGAGGCGGAGCAGACCCAGCGCGCCCGCGACTTCGCCAACTACCAGGTGAACGAGGCGCTGATGCGCCGCGCCCGCGCCGGCGCCCGCTTTCTCCACTGCCTCCCCGCCCACCGCGGGCAGGAGGTCTCGGCCGGAGTCATTGACTCCGGCATCTCGCTTGTCTATCAACAAGCGGAAAACCGGTTGCACGCGCAAAAGGCTATTCTCGCCGCCCTGATCCTGGGCAACACCAAAGAGCGCCATCCCCGCCAGCACTAAATACCACCCATGCCCTCCCCGATTCGCAAAATCGCCCTCGCCTACTCCGGCGGCCTCGACACCTCGATCATCATTCCCTGGCTGCGCGAGCACTATCAGGCCGAAATCGTGGCCGTGGTGGCCGACGTCGGCCAGGGCGACGACTACGCCGCGCTGCGCCAGAAGGCGCTGCGCACCGGCGCCGCCGAGGTGGTGGTGGCCGACCTGGTGGAGGAGTTCCTCACCGGCTACATCTGGCCCACGCTCAAGGCGGGCTGCGTCTACGACTACAAGTACCTGCTGGGCACCTCGATGGCGCGCCCGCTGATCGCCAAGAAGCAGGTGGAGGTGGCGCTGGCCACCGGCTGCGACGCGCTCTCGCACGGCTGCACCGGCAAGGGCAACGACCAGGTGCGCTTCGAGCTGACCTACAAGGCGCTGGCGCCCCACCTCCAGGTGATCGCGCCCTGGCGGGAGTGGGAGATCGTCTCGCGCGAGGACGCCATCGCCTACGCCCAGCAGCACCAGGTGCCGATCGAGCAGACCGTGGCCAAGATCTACAGCCGCGACCAGAACATCTGGCACATCAGCCACGAGGGCGGGGCGCTGGAGGATCCGGCGCAGGAGCCGCCGGAGGACATGTGGCTGCTGACCCGGTCGCTGGCCGACACCCCGGCCGAGCCAGAGTACGTCTCCATCGGCTTCGAGGCCGGCATTCCGGTGGCGGTCAACGGGGCCAGGCTGAAGCCGGTGGCGCTGCTCACCCAGCTCAACCAACTGGCGGGCCGCCACGGCATCGGCCGCATCGACTTGGTGGAGAACCGCTTCGTGGGGATGAAGTCGCACGGCGCCTACGAGACCCCGGGGGGGACGCTGCTGGTGACCGCGCTGCGCGAGCTGGAGGCGCTGACGGTGGACCGCGGCACCGCCGAGCTGAAGCAGCAGTTGGGGCTCGACTACGCCCGCCTGGTCTACAACGGGCTCTGGTTCACGCCGCTGCGCGAGGCGCTGGACGCCTTCATGGACCGGGCGCTGGCGCAGACCACCGGCGAGGTGCGGCTCAAGCTGCACCGCGGCCACGCCCTGGTCGCCGGGCGGACCTCGCCGCACTCGCTCTACTCCGACAAGCTGGCCTCGTTCACCATGGGCGAGCTCTACGACCAGAAGGACGCGCTGGGCTTCATCAACATCATCGGCCTGCCCATCAAGATGCAGGCCCTCCTGGAGGGCAAGTGAACACGCTCTGGTTTGCCCCAGCCCCACGGTCCACGGTCCACCGTCCACTCTCCACTCGCCCATGAAACTCTGGGGAGGCCGCTTCCAGGACGCGCCCGCCGCCGCCTTTGAGCGGTTCTCCGAGTCGTTCGCCTATGACCGGCGGCTGGCGGCGGCCGAGGTGGAGGGCTCGCGCGTGCATGCGCGCGGGCTGGCGCGCGCCGGGGTGCTGGCGGCGGCGGAGGCGGCGGCGCTGGAGGCGGCCTTCGACCTGCTCGCGGCCGAGTTCGCGGCGGCGCCGCCGGGGTTCGAGCCGGGCGTCGAGGACGTCCACACCTATATCTTCCAGCGGTTGGAGGGGCTGGCGGGCGAGGCGGCGCGCAAGCTGCAGACCGGGCGCAGCCGCAACGAGCAGGCGGCGCTCGACCTGCGCCTCTATCTGCGCTCCCAGCGCCCGGCGCTGGAGCAGGGGCTGGGCCGCCTGCTGGCGGCGCTGGCCGCCTTCGCCGACGCCTATGCCGAGGTGGTCGCCCCCGGCTTCACCCACCTGCAGCGCGCCCAGCCCATCGCGCTCGGCCACCACGCCCTTGCCTACGCCGAGATGCTGCTGCGCGACGCTTCGCGGCTGCGCGACGCCTACGCCCGCATGGACGTCTCGCCGCTGGGCAGCGGCGCGCTGGCGGGCACCCCCTGGGGGCTCGACCGCGAGGCGGCGGCGCGCGAGCTGGGCTTCTCCAGCGCCACCCAGAACAGCCTGGACGCGGTCAGCGACCGCGACTTCGCCTGCGAGCTGGCGTTCGACTGCAGCCTGCTGGCGGTGCACCTGGCGCGCTTCGCCGAGGACTGGATCCTGTTTGCCAGCGCCGAGTTCGGCTGGCTGCGGCTGGGCGACGCCTACGCCACCGGCAGCAGCCTGATGCCGCAGAAGAAGAATCCGGACGCGCTGGAGCTCATCCGCGGCAAGAGCGCGCGCCAGCTCGGCCACCTGGTGCAGTTGCTGACGCTGCTCAAGGGCCTGCCGCTGGCCTACAACCGCGACCTGCAGGAAGACAAGGAAGCCACCTTCGACGCGCTCGACACCGCCGTGGCCTGCCTGGAGATCGCCGCCGGCGTGGTCGAGACGACCGGGGTGGACGCCGCGGCGGCGGCCCGCGCCGCCAGCGACCCGGCGCTGCTGGCCACCGACCTGGCCGACCTGCTGGTCGCGGCCGGGCTGCCCTTCCACCACGCCCACCAGGCGGTGGGGCGGCTGATCGCGGCGGCGCAGGAGCAAAACCGCGACTTCCGCAGCTTCTCGGCAGAGGAGCTGGCCGCCTTTGCGCCGCAGTTCGACGCCGCCGCGGTGCGGGCGCTCTCGCCCGCGGCCTCGCTGGCGCGGCGCGACGGGTTGGGCGGCACCGCCCCGGCGCAGGTGCGCCGCCAAGCCGCCCGCGTCGCCGGGCTGGCCCGGCAACTCTTGCCATAATTGAGAGCGTGACCCCCTTCCCGCCGCTGGCGCCGCCCCCCTGGCTGCGCAACGGCCACGCCAACACCGTCTATTCCTTCCTGCGGCCGCGCGGCGTGCGCCTGCCCGAGGCCCACGCCGACTGGCTGGCAGTGGAGGCAGGGGTCGAGCTGCTGCTGCGCTGTCACTGGCAGCCGCGGCCGGCGCCGGCGCTGCTCTTGGTCCACGGCCTGGAGGGGTCGAGCGAGGCCGGCTACATGCTCACCACCGCGGCGCTGGCGCTGGCGCAGGGCTTCCATGTGGTGCGCATGAACGTGCGCGGCTGTGGCGAGGCCGAGGGCCGCTGCCAGTCGCTCTACAACTCCGGCATGAGCGGCGACGTGGCGCTGGCGTTGGACTGGGTGCTGCGCCGCCCTGGGGTCACCGGCGCGGCGCTGGCCGGCTTTTCCATGGGCGGCAACCTGGTGTTGAAATACGCCGGCGAGGCGGGGGCGGCCGCGCCTGCGGGCCTGGCGGCGGTGGTGGCGGTCTCGCCCTGCCTCGATCTCGCCGCCTGCGCCGACGCCTTGCACCGCAAGGTCAACTATTTCTACGAGCGCCGCTTTCTGGTGAACTTGAAGCGGCGCCTGCGCCGCCACGCCGCCCGGGTGCCGGGCCGCTACCCGCTGCACCGGCTGGACGGGCTCGCGTCGGTGCGGGCCTTTGACGACGTCTTCACCGCCCCCTTCACCGGCTACCGCGATGCCGCCGACTACTACCAGCGCGCCAGCGCCGCCCGCGTGCTCGCCGCCATCCGCCTGCCGACGCTGGTGATCCACGCCGAAGACGACCCCTTCATCGTCATCACCCCCGCCTCGCGCGCCCAGCTCGCCGCCAACCCCGCCATCCAGTTCCTCGCCGTCCCGCACGGCGGCCACTGCGGCTTCATCAACCGCCGCCAGCCGGACGAGGGCGTCTACTGGGCCGAGGCCCGGGTGGTGCAGTTCTGCGCCGAACGGCTGGAAACCAGCGTTCGGCAGGTGCCGGTCGCATCGCGGTAATTTGGTCTGGCTTTGGGACGTGGCCCGCTGGCGCCAACCCTGCGCTCAGCGTCGCCCGTTGATGCACAGCACGCTGCCGACATGTCTGAGGCCTTGACTTGCCAATTGCCTGACCTGCGGGGAGTTTGGCGAAAAAGAAGTGTTGCCGCTCGACACCCAGACAAAAACCCGCTCGATCGAATCGAGCGCCGAAGCGTGTTGCCGCAGCCATGCGCGCAGCCACAGCAGCTTCGCGAGAACTTCCCCGGGGCCATGGCTGTTCGCTGGATGAATTTCGACCCAATACAGGAACTCGCTCGCGCGCCCCGCATGCTGGTAGCTGATGGCGTAGTCCCATCGCGCGTCGCTGGGACAGAGCCGCCGCAGCGTTGTGTCGAGATCGATGCTCCCTCGCAGGCTCCGGGGGTGCCCGACCCGCACGTGGGCCCGGTCATTGTCCGAAAGCGCTTGCAGCCCGGCACGGAATGCGTCTGCGAGCGCAGGAACCAGCACGGTTGCGTTGCGGAGGTTCAGTCGCTTACCCCTAGATCCGCATTGGCTACCGCGTGCGCGACAGCATCACTTGCACGGCCGCTGAACTCCGAGAGCCCTCCCAAACCGCTCTCACCGCTCAGTTCCGTGGCCGGATCCAGCCCCGATATGTCGCGTGCGCGCCCGCTGGGGTCGAAGTAGTAAACGCCGAAGCTCTTCTTCATCAATGCCGTGAAAACGTTGTCCATCGTCTGGCTTCGGGCGGCAACGCCAAAAACTTCGTAAAGCGCACCCCGGTTCGCCTTGAGTCGGCTCAACTGCTGGACCGCCCAGATCGCATCCAGCACTTGCGGCGAGTGCGTGGAAAGACAGACGCGGTAGCCGCGCCGCAGCAATTCGAAAACCAAGAGAAGCACCACCGAGATGGCACGTGGGTGCAGCCCCATTTCTAATTCTTCCAGGACCACCCACCTCAATGTCCCGCGCCGCGGCGCCTGCGACGCCGGCATGATGGAATACAAGCCCAGCAGCAAAGGCACAAACTCGCGCTGGCCCGCTGACCAGACCATGTAGGGCAGCGGCAGCTTGTCCGCGCCCGGCCTCAGCACCAAGCGTTTCTGCGATCGCTGTTTGTCAATCCCCAAGCCGAACTTCCCAAAAACGTGCTGTTCCAGCAGTCCCCGGAACTCAGATTGCATGCGGCGCGGTCTGGGGAAGAGATCCTTGCCGCCGTCGGGATCCTCTCTTTCAAGGAACCGGCGCAGGCGCTCGCTGAAGGCACGCACCGCGTAGGGATCGCCGGAAGCATAGTCGGTAAACGGTCGCGGCCAGCCGTCACGCAAAGCCAGCACCCGTTGTGCCGGAATAAAAAAAAGCGTTTCGTCATGATTCCGGGGCTTCCTGCCGGCTAGGCGCGCAAAATCCCTCGCCTCGCCGTCCCACACCACCGCGCTCTCGCCCTTGCGCCAAAGCGAGCGCATGCCCTCGCCGAAATAGACGTCCAGGAAGTCGGGCAGCTCGCGTCCCCAGTCCAAACCGTAGCTTTCCAACTCCTCCCAAACATAGCCAGTATCCAACAGGAGCTTGAGCAATTGCAGGACCACGCTTTTCCCGGTGGCCTGCGGCCCCACCAGAACCGTGAGGTCACGAAAGACGATACTGGCCTCTTGGATCGGCCCGAACCTCTCAATCCTCAGTTCCGGCATGCCTGTGATTCTAGCCGATGCCCGGGCCCGGTTCAAACCACCGCCGCCGCTAGCTGAGCTGCTCGTTGAGCTGGGTGAGGGTGCGCGCCAGGGTGGGGTTGGCCTTGCGTTCCCGCTCGATCTTGCGGATGGAGTGGATGACGGTGGAGTGGTGCTTGCCGCCGTAGAAGCGGGCGATCTCGGGCAGCGAAACGTCTATCAACTGCCGGGTCAGGTACATGGCCACCTGGCGCGGGAAGACGATGTGCTGCGAGTTGTTGCGCGTCTTGAGGTCGGCCACCCGCAGGTTGAACGACTCCGCCACCGCCTTGGCGATGATCTCGATGTCGAGCTTGCGCTGCTGCTGGTCGAGCAGGTTCTTGAGCGCCTCCTGGGCGGTGGCGATGCTGACCGGCAGGCCCTTGAGGGCGCAGTAGGCGAGCAGGCGCACCATGGCGCCCTCCAGCTCGCGGATGTTGCTCTTGATCTTGCCGGCCACGAAGCTGGCCACCTCGGGGCTGAGGTCGAGCGTGCCGGGGTGCTTCTGGCGCTCGATCTGGGCCTTCTCCATGAGGATGGCGGTGCGGGTCTCGAGGTCGGGGGGCTGCAGGTCCGCGGTCAGCCCCCACTCGAAGCGGGAGCGCATGCGCTCCTCGAGCTGGGAGAGTTCGCGCGGCGGGCGGTCGCTGGAGATCACCACCTGCTTGCCCGAGCCGTGCAGGGCGTTGAAGGTGTGGAAGAACTCTTCCTGGATGCGCTCCTTGTTGGCGATGAACTGGATGTCGTCAATCAGCAGCACATCCACCGAGCGGTAGCGGTCGCGGAAGGTGATCATGCCCTCGTGGCGCAGGCCGGAGATCATCTCGTTGGTGAAGTCCTCGGCGGTGACGTACTCGATGCGCAACTGCCGGCCGAGGGCCTGGGTCTTGTGCCCGATGGCGTGCATCAGGTGGGTCTTGCCCATGCCCACGCCGCCGTAGAGGAACAGCGGGTTGTAGGCGCGGCCGGGGCGCTCGGCGACCGCCTGGGCGGCGGCGTGGGCGAACTGGTTGGAGCCCCCCACCACAAAGGTCTCGAAGGTGTACTCGGGTTTGAGCGAGCCGGTGTCGAAGGCCAGGGCGGCCTGCACGGCGGCGCGGGGCGCGGCGGCGGGGGCGCGCTCGGCGCTGGCGGCGGGGAGGGCGACCACCACTTCCACGCGCTGCACCGCCTCATCCAAATGCAGCCGCTGGATGGCCTGCTCGATCTGCGGCTTGAACTTCTCGCCCACCTGCTGCAGCTCGGAGTCGGGCACGGAGACCACCAGCGTGCCCGCCTCCAGCTTCTCCTGCCGGCTGGGCCGCAGCCAGGTGTTGAAGCGGTGCGGGTTCACGCTCTTGCGGATCTCGCTCAGGATCTCGTCCCAGGCGGTGGGGTTCTTGGCCGACGATGGCGCCATGCGTGCGGAGTCTCGCGTACGGGTCTGCCGCCTTGGGAAGCGGCGGCTGTTAGCATCTCACGAACCCCCCCCGCTTGGGACAGCGGAGTTGCGAAAAAAATGGGCCGGGGGCGTCCGCTTGTCGGCATCCGCCGCCGTCGCTATAATAGTCCTTGTCGAGTGTTCCCGTCCCAGCTCTCCCCTGGCAGCTCGCTGATGCCCGTGAGCCGAGCGGGCATCCCTGGCTGGCATGGAGGCCTCGGCTCCGAAGCCAGCGCGAGGAAGCGACAGAAGACTATGCCCAAGAGAACCTTTCAACCCAATCGGCGCCGGCGCAGCAAGACGCATGGCTTCCGCACGCGCATGGAAACCAAGAATGGCCGCGCCGTGCTCTCGCGGCGGCGGGCCAAGGGGCGCAAGCGCGTTGCCGTCACCGCCGGATACCGCGATTAAGAGGGGGGGCGAGGCTTGGCCGCAGCGGCGGCGGCTGCTGAGCCGGGCCCAATTCCGCGCCATCTACGAGCAGGGCATGCGCCGCTCTTCGCCCCATTTCACCGCCTTCGGCTTGCCTGGCCCGGCCGGGGGCGGGGCGGTGCGCTTTGGCATCACCGCCTCGCGCAAGCTGGGCGGGGCGGTGGTGCGCAATCGCTTGCGCCGGCGGACGCGCGAGCTGCTGCGCCGGCAGGCGGCGGCGGACGGGCTGGCCTGCGACATCGTCATCAACCCGCGCCCGGCGGTGGCCACCGCGCCCTTGGCGGCGCTGGCCGCCGAGCTGGACGAGCTGGTGGGGCGGCTGCGGGCGGCGGTGGCCAAGGCCCAGGCAGCGCCGGGAGGGGGGCGATGATGCGGCTGCGCACCCTGCCGCAGCGTGCCGCCCTCGCCTGCCTGCGCGCCTACCGCCAGTGGCTTTCGCCCTGGCTGCCGCCGGCTTGCCGCTTCTATCCCACCTGCAGTGGCTATGCCCTGGAGGCGATCGAGCGCTTCGGGCTGCTACGCGGCGGCTGGCTGGCGGCGCGCCGGCTGGGCCGCTGCCATCCCTTCCACCCCGGCGGGTTTGATCCGGTGCCCGAGCGCCCTGCCCACGCCGCGCCCCCAGCTCCTCCCAAAGCGCAATGGCTCTGAACAACAACGACGATCCGAATTTCGAACACCGGCTGCTGATCGCCTTCGCGCTTTCGGTGCTGCTGTTCCTGGTGGTGCTTCCCTACCTGAGCCGCAAGACCACGCCCGCGCCCGCCCCGGCCAAGCCGGCGGCGACGGCGCCGGCGGCCGCCGCGCCGGCCGCGCCCGGCGGCGCGCCCGCCGCGGCCCCCCCGGGCCGCGCGGCGGCGGCGGTGAAGGCCGCGCCCGCCCTCGCCGTGGTGGCCGCGCCCACCCCGCAGACGCTCACCCTCGACACCCCGGTCTTCCATATCGTGTTCAGCAACCGCGGCGCCACCGCGCAGGCCTGGATCCTGACGCGGTACAAGGACGACAACGGCAAGCCGCTGGACGTGGTGGACCCGACCTTCGCCGCCAAGTTCGGCTACCCGCTGGCCTTCTATCCCAGCGACGCCGACCTGCGCCAGCAGCTCGGGGACGCGCTGTTCCAGATGGCCAAGACCACCGCCGCCAACGGCGACCAGACGGTGACCTTCACCTGGTCGAACGGCACGCTGCAGGCGAGCAAGCGCATCACCTTCAACCAAGGCTACGTCGCCGAGCTGCAAACCAGCCTCACCCGCGACGGCCAGCCGGTGCCGGCCCCGGTCGCCTGGCAGGGGGCCTTCGGCGATCGCGCCGTGCCCGGCGACTTCAACGCCGAGCTGTACTTCCAGCAGTCCGGGGGCGGGGCCGACACCTTCGCCGCCAAGAACGTGACCAACGCCGCGGTGCGCCAGGGGCAGTACCAGTTCGTGGGGGTCGAGGACCAGTACTTCGCCGCCGCCTTCCTGCCCAACGGCGACAACCCGCTGGCGGTCACCACCCTCAAGTCGCAATACCAGCCCCGGCTGGTGGACGCCGCCGGCAATGTCACCACCAACAGTCCGGTGCAGACGCTGGGCTTGGCCGTCTCCAACGGCAGCAGCAACGATACCCGCCTCTTTGTCGGCCCCAAGCAGCGCGATCTGCTCAAGAGCATTGATCCCGCCATGGCCGACCTGGTCAACTACGGCTGGTTCACCTTCCTGGCGGAGCCGCTGTTCCTGTGGCTGCACTGGACCTATGTCCATTGGATCCACAACTACGGCTGGTCCATTCTCTTCCTCACCCTGGTGCTGAACCTGGCCACCTTCCCGCTGAAGATGCGGGCGCAGAAGAGCCAGGCCAAGATGATGGCGTTGCAGCCCAAGGTCAATGCCATCAACGCCAAGATGAAGAAGTACGGCATGCGGGACCCGCGCCGGCAAGAGGTGCAGCAGGAGCTGATGAAGCTCTACAGCGAGCACGGGGTCAACCCGCTGGGCGGCTGCCTGCCGATGCTGATCCAGCTCCCGGTGCTGTACACCTTCTGGCGGGTGCTGGACGGGGCGATCGAGCTCCGCCACGCCCCCTGGATCGGCTACATCCACGACCTCTCGGCCAAGGACCCCTATTTTGTGTTGCCGCTGCTGGTGGTGTTGAGCACCTTCATGACCTCGGCGCTGATGCCCACCGTGCCCGGCCAGGACCCGCGCCAGGCGAAGATGATGAAGTGGATGATGCCGGTGATGATGGGCTGGCTGTTTTTCTACCTGCCGGCCGGGGTCAACCTATACTATTTGGGCGCCAATCTCATCGGCAGCGGCCAGCAGTGGGTGGCCAACCACACCTACAACGCCGCCGCGGTGGCGGCGGTGGCGGCCAAGGACAAGGCCAAGGATGGCAAGAAAGTGATTGACGGCAAGATCGTCGGCAGTCCGAAGCGATAGCGGAGAGACCACCATGCCCGATTCCCTGGAAGCCCGCCTGGGCCCACGTTTGCGCGAGTTCCTCGATGCGGTGCTGCGCGAGGGCAAGTTCGAGCTGAGCTACCGCCTGGTCTCCCCGCCGCCCGAGCCCGAGGGCCCGGAGCTGGTGGTGGACTTCGCCGGCGAGGACACCGACCTGCTGCTGGCCGACGACGGCGAGCTGCTGCGGGCGCTGGAATACCTCGCCTTCGAGACGCTGCGGCTGGGGCCGGACGAGCACCACCGCCTGGTGTTCGACTGCCAGGGGCGCCGCGCGCTGCGGCTGGAGGAGCTGCGCACGCTGGCGCGCATGGCGGCGGAGCGGGTGCTCAAGAACGGGCTGCCCTACGCATTCGCCCCCATGAACTCGCGCGACCGCCGCACCATCCACATGGAGCTGGCCGAGCACGCCGGACTGTCGAGCGAGAGCGAGGGCGTGGGCCGCGACCGCCACATCGTGGTGCGCGCGCGCGCCGCCGGCGGCCCGCAGGGCCCCGGCGGACGGCGCGAGTACCGCCGGCTCTAGCCCGCCGACCCCGCTCGGCGGCCGTGGCGGCGGAGCCAGGGGGTTAGCTTCTCCAGGCGGAACTCGCCGGTGGCGTAGAGGCGCGCGAGAAACCGGAAGGTGGCCTCGGGCTCGGCCTCCAACTCGATCCCGTTGATCGCGAGGAAAGTGTAGGCGGCGGCAAAAGCCGTGCGCTTGTTGCCGTCCAGGAAGGGATGGTTTTGCGACAAGCTCTCCCACAGCGCCGCCGCCTCCTCGAACGGATCGCGGTAATAGCCGGTCTGGGGGCGGAAAACCGCCGATTCCAGCAGCCCGGCATCGCGCACCCCATGTGCGCCCCCGTAGCGCTCGATCTGGTCGGCGTGGATCGCCAGCACCTCCACCAGGCTGAGGTATTCGCTCACTTGGCCAGTTTTCGGTAGAGGGGGCTATAGCGCTCGTGGCTGGCGAGATAGGCCTCGATCACCTGCCCCCGCGGCCGGCCCTGCTTGTGCTTCGCGACCAGATCGGCCAGCGCCTCGGTGACCAGCGCCTGGATCTGCCGGCCCTCGCGCTTGGCCAGCTCCCGCACCGCGGCCAGCACCTCGCTCTCCACCTGGGTGGCAAACTTTTCGGCCTTGGCTGCCATCCCGCGAGCGTATCATGACCAATCTTGATGAAGCAAAGCGGCGCGACCCCCGCGAGGCGAAAGCGAGCATTGCCCTCGATGGTGGCGGAAATGGTGGTATTGCAAAAGAGCCACTGTCATCGCTTTGGGCGATGCCACCGGCCTGCCCCTAGCTCTGGCGTGCGGTGGCGAAGAAGTAGACCGGGATGCCGGCGGCCAGCAGTGCCAGGCCCAGGGTGGCGCCTCCGGGCTGGGCCACGATGGTGCTCATCACCAGCCCGAGGGCCGCGGCGCAGAACAGCAGCGGCAGCCAGGGATAGCCGGGGACGCGGAAGGGCCGCTCCGCCCGCGGCTGGGTTCGGCGCAGCACCAGGACGGCGGCGACCGCCAGCCCGTAGAAGATCCAGGCGGTGAAGATGACATCGGTG
>DATKSZ010000102.1:0-10108 GCA_035531375.1 Terriglobales bacterium
GCAGGCCAACCATGGCGTAACGCATGCGTCTATTGTCCGGTATAGGATCCTGAAAGCAAGGGGCTTTCCATTCGCGGGGGTCGCGCCGCTTTGCCTGCTGGCAAAATCGGCGCGAAAGGCTGTGAAATTCCGCAGGGGCAGACGCGCCGGTGGCGCGTCTGCGCCCCCGGGAGACGAATTCGGCGCGGCCCCAGCGAGGCGCAGCGCCGACTTGGGGCCATGGGGTCCCCAAGTCGGCGCGAGCACAAGCGGGACGCGCGCCGCAGGCGCGCTGGGGCCCGCGCCCACCATGGTGCTCTCGCTGGCCTTGGGCATTGGCGCCAACACCGCCGTCTTCACCCTGATCAGCGCCGTCTTCCTCCACTTTCTGGCCACGGTGGCACAGCCAATCTTGGCTGTGCGCACTCAGGCGCTCAGCCCCCCCCTCCCACCCCCGACGACGCCCCCCCACGCCCCCCCTACGCCGGCTCGAACGCTCCCCGCAGGAACAGCGCCGTGTACTGCCGCACGATCTCCTCCGCGCTGACGCCGCCCTCCGCCCGGTACCACTGGTACATCCAGTTGATCATCCCCAGCAGCGCGAACGCCGCCACCTGCGGCTCCACCGCCGGCCGCGCCAGCCCCCGCCGCTGCTGCACCTCCTGGATCAGGTTGCCCAGGTAGACCACGTAGTGTTTCTTGCGGGCGTTGATCTCCCGTCCCGCCTCCGCCGGCAGCGTGCGGTTCTCGTGCAAAATGACGGTGATCTCCCGGTCCCGTCCCCCCAGCACCAGCTCCACATGGCGCGCCAGGCAGGCCCGCAGCCGCTCCTCCGGGTCGGCGATGGCGCCCACCGCCGCCAGCACCTTCTCCTCGAAGATGTCCATGCCGTAGCTCATGATCTGGAAGAGGATCTCTTCCTTGCTCTCGAAGTGGTGGTAGAGCGCGGCTTTGGAAAAATTCAGCGCGCTGGCGATGTCCTGCATCGAGGTGGCATCGTAGCCGCGCTCCTGGAACAGGCGCGCGGCGGCGCGCAGGATCTCGCGGCGGGATTCACTGGGTACGCCTTTGGCGGGGCTCATCGGCTTTCATCCTAGCATGCGCGCCCGCTGCCACACCCAGGCGGCGGTGGCCACGTCTTCGACCGCGTGCCCCACCGACTTGAAGACGGTGATCTCCTCCTCCGACCGCCGCCCCGGGTGCCCGCCCGCCAGAATCGTGCCCAGCTCCACCCCCCGGCTGCGCTCCAGGCCCTGCAGCTCGTAGGCGCCGATGGGGAAGGGGGCGAAGGCGGTCAGCGCCTCCACCGCCAGCAGCCCGGCGGTCACCGTCTCCCGGTCCAGCTCGCAGCCCCCGATCCCCACCGAATTGACGTGCGCGCCGGCGCGCAGCCACCCCCGCCGCAGGATGGGCTCGGCGGCGTGGGTGCAGGCGCACACCACGTCGGCGCCGCGCACCGCCGCCTCGAAGCTCTCCGCCGCCACCGCCCCCCAGGCGTCGGCCCGCGCCGCCACCCGCGCCCGGCTGCGCCCCGCCACCCGCACCTCGGCGAACTCCCGCACCTCCCGCACCGCCCGCCAGTGCGCCTCCGCCTGCACCCCTGTGCCCAGGATGGCCAGCACCCGCGCCTCCCGCCGCGCCAGCGCCTGCGTCGCCACCGCCGACACCCCGCCGGTGCGCGCCGCCGTGATGGCGGTGCCGTCCAGCACCGCCAGCGGCGCCCCCGTGGCTCCGTCAAACAGCGCGATCAGCGCCTGGTGGCCCTCCAGCCCCCGCGCCGCGTTGCCGGGAAACACCGTTACCAGCTTCGCCCCCAGCACCCCGGCCCCCGCCTCCGTCGGCACGTAGCCCGGCATCGCCGCCAGCAGGCCCTCCGCCGCCCGCACCGCGATCCGCGGCGGCGCCGCCGCCCGCCCCGCGCTCAGGTCCATCAGCGCCTGCGCCAGCACCCCACGCAGCGGCCCCGGCGCCAGCCAGCGCTCCACCTCCCCTGCTCCCAGCAGCGCCGTCACGACCGGAGCCGCCTGTACTCGTCCACCGCCGCCAGGAAGCGCTCCATGTCCGCGCGCAGAAAATAATAGGGGGTGGAAAGCCGCAGCAGCGAAGGCTCGCTGCCGCGGATGCGGATCTTGTGCGTCTTCCACATCCAGTCCTCCAGCGCCATGCGCTGGATCGGCGGCAGGTTGACCGACACAATGCCGCAGCGCAGGCTGGGGTCCAGCCCGGTGACGTTGCTCCCGCCCCGCTGCTCCATCTCCGCCAGCATCGCCTGGTTCAGCTCCCGGTGCCGCGCCTCGATCTTGTCCATCCCGATCTGGTTGGCGAACGCGATCGAGGCCCGCAGCCCCCACAGCGCCGGCACATTCGAGGTGCCGATCTGCTGGAAGCGGTAGGCCCCGCCGCTGGGGTCGTCCCACGAGCTGGAGACGATGGTGTTCCACAGCTTGCCCTCCATCCCCGCCCGCACATAGAGGAAGCCGCTGCCCTTGGGCGATTGCAGCCACTTGTGCGGGCTCGAGGTGTAGAAGTCGCAGCCCAGCTCGTGCACATCCAGCTTCATCATCCCGGTCACGTGCGCCCCGTCCACCGCCGACAGCAGCCCCTTGCTCCGCGCCAGCGCGCACAGCTCCCGCGCCGGCAGCACCACCCCGGTCGCGGTGGTGATGTGGCTGAAGAACAGAATGCGCGTCCGCGGCGTGATCGCGTCGTTGAACAAATTCAGCACCTGCGCCGGCGACGCCACCGGCTTGGGCAGCGCCACCTTCTTCACCACCATGCCGTAGCGCTTGGCCTTGAGCTGCCAGGGATTCTCCCCCCCCTCGTGCTCCTGGTCGGTCATCAGCACCTCTTCGCCCGGCTTCATGTCCAGCCCGTTGGCGACGTAGTTGTTGGCCTCGGTGGCGTTGCGCACCAGTGCCAACTCGTCGCGGTGGCAGCCGATGAAGGCCGCCAGCGGGTCGCGGAACTCGTTCCAGGGCCCATAGCCCCAGATGGGATAGTCCTCCGGGTTGGCGTCGTCCATGCGTTCGGTGGTGTTATAGCCGTCGAAGATGGCCTTCAGCACCGGCGCCGGGCTCGACCCGCAGGTGCCGTTGTTGAGGTAGATCTCGTCGGCGGGAATCAGGAACTGCTTCCGCAGCCCGGCCCAGTAGGCCTCCGGATCCGATTGATAGAGGCTCTCGGCCGGCAGCGTGCGCGGCGCCGCCGCCAGCCGCTCCAGCAGGTTGTGCGAAAACAGCGCCGCGCCCGCCACCCCGGCCCCGGCAGAAAGAAAATGGCGACGATCCATGCGATCCCCCTCCCACGCGGATGGTAGCGCAAATCGCGGGGCCGCGCCGCTTTGCCGGGGCCCGCGCCTCAGGCGGAGGGTGCAGGCGGGCGGAGGCGGCGCAGCCGCGCCATCGCCGCCAGGCCGACCACGGGGCCGGGGGCCAGCGCGGCGAAGGCCCACCCCCAGCCCCCCTGCGCCCGGATCCAGGGCATCAGCCACACCGTCACCGCCGCCAGGATGAAGCCCACCCCGGTCTGGGTGGTGAGCGCCGTGCCCACATAGCGCGGGTCGCACCACTCCGTCACCAGGGTGGAGAACTGGGCGGAGTCGGCCACCACCCAGAAGCCCCACACCAACACCCCCGCCAGCAGCGCCGCCAAGCCCCACCCGCTGCTCGGCCGCAGCCATCCCAGCCCCAGCGAGCAGGCGCCGGAAACCGCCAAGGCCAGCACAATCGAGCGCTCGCGTCCGCCCCGGTCGCTGAGCACCCCGCCGTACCAGCAGCCCACCCCGCCCACCCCGATCGCCGCAAACGTCGCCAGCGCCGCCGCCGCGCTGCTGCTCCCGGCGCGGGCAAAGGCCTCCGCCAAAAACGGGCCGATCCAGCTCCACATCGCGATCAGCTCCCACATGTGGCCGACGTAGCCCACCGTCGCCAGCCGCACCCCGGGGTTGGCCATCACCTTGCCGATCTCGCGCGGATCGAAGCGCGCCCGCGCGAACGGATACGGCCCCTCGTGCCCCGCCCAGCCGCTCACCATCCCGCCCACGGCGGTGAGCGCCGAGGTCCACAGCACCACCGTGCGCCAATCCGCCCCGCCCAGCGCGTCCACCAGGTGCGGCAGCGCCGAGCCCACCGTCAGCGCCCCCACCACGATCCCCAGCGCCATGCCCCGCCCCTGCCGGTACCAGGTGGCCAGCAGCTTGAGCGCCGGCGGGTAGACCAGTGCCAGGCAGGCGCCGGTGGCGAAGCGCCACGGCCACGCCGCCCCCAGGCTGTGGCACCCCGCCAGCGCGGCGTTGGCTCCCGCCGCCGCCAGCCCTCCCAGCAGCATCAGCCGCCGCGGCGCGATCAAGTCGGCCAGGTTCAACAGCGCCGACCCCACCGCCCCGGCGACAAAGCCAATCTGGGCGGCGACCGTCATCCACGCCGCCCCCGCCGACGACAACTGCCACTCCGCCCGCAGCGGCGCCACCAGCGCCGCCGTGACGAACCACGGCGCCATCGCCAACAGCACCCCCACCGCCAGCCGCGCCAGCGCCCGGCGCGCCGCCTGCGGCGGAGCCTCGGTGGGGGATGTGGTCAGCGCCATCTTGGGATTGTAGGCCCCCCGGCCGTTTCGTGGGATCATGGCCGAGGAGGCAACCATGCTGGTGACTACTACCGAGCGGGCCGAGGGCTATCAAGTGCAGCTCGCGGGGGTCGCGCCGCTTTGCCTGCTGGCAAAATCGGCGCGAAAGGCTGCGAAATTCCGCAGGGCGGCCCGCCCCCGGGATGCGAATTCGGCGCGGCCCCAGCGAGGCGCAGCACCGACTTGGGGCCACGGGGCCCCATGTCGGCGCGAGCACAAGCGGGACGCGCGCCGCAGGCGCGCTGGGGCCCGCGCCCACCAAGCGTGCTGGGGCAGGTCTTTGGCGTCGTGGTGCGCAGCCGCAGTCTGGTGGGCAACGTCGCCGCCGGCCTGCGCTCCCTCGCCGGCGGCGAGATCACCGAGTACACCCACCTGGTCGAAGACACCCGCCGCCACGCCATGGACCGCATGGTCGAGAACTGCCGGCTCCTGGGCGGCAACGCCGTGCTCATGATGCGCTTCGATTCCAGCGAGATGGGCCAGACCATGACCGAAGTGGTGGCCTACGGCACCGCGGTGGTGCTCGATCCCCCGCCCCAGGAGTAACCCATGCTGTCGGCGCTGTTTGCCCTGCTGCTGGTCGCCCTGCTGGTCTTTCTCTAGCTGCGCTTTGACCGCAAGCGCTACCGCGGCCGCTCCACCGCCGCCCAGCGCCCCACCAGCGAAGTCTTCCTCGATCCCTCCACCGGCCAGCGCATGCGCGTCTACGAAGACCCGGAGACCGGGGCGCGCTCGTACCGCCCCGAGTAGACACTAGGCGTCTGCCGCGCGCACTCCTAACGCGGGGGTCGCGCCGCTTTGCCTGCTGGCAAAATCGGCGCGAAAGGCCGCGAACCGGGGTCCCCAGAACCCGCTTCGGGTTCTGGGGTGGTCGTAATTCCGCAGTGGCGGCCCGCCCCCGGGAAGCGAATTCGGCGCGGCCCCAGCAAGGCGCGAGCATGCCGCCCCGCGCGGTTACAGCGGGGCGGCTCATAAGCGGGACGCGCGCCGCACCGGCCTGGCGCTGCTACAGCCGGGCCGGGCAGGCGCGCTGGGGCCCGCGCCCACCTAGTTCCAGCGCATTCCTTGCAACTGCTCCAGGTTGACGTTGCCGCCGCTCAGCACGCACGCCACCTTGGTCCCCGGCGGAACCGGGATCAGCCCCGCCAGCAGCGCCGCCACCGGCGCCGCCGCCGCCCCCTCCACCACCAGCTTGCAGTGGTGCATCACCCACAGCATCGCCTCGAACATGGCGGCGTCGGGCAGCGTCACCACCTGCTCGACATAGCGGCTCACCACCCAATGGGTGTTCTCCCCCACCCGTTTCACCCGCAGCCCGTCAATCACGCAGTCCACCTGGTCCAGCTCCACCACCCGCCCCGCCGCCACGCTCGCCTGCATGCCCGGCGCCCCCGACGACTCCACCCCGTAGATGCGGATCTTGGGGTTGCGCGCCTTCAGCGCCATCGCCACCCCCGCGATCAGCCCGCCCCCGCCGATCGGCGCCACCACCACCTCCACCTCCGGCCAGTCGTCGTGGATCTCCAGCCCCAGCGTCCCCTGCCCGGCCATGAGCTGCGGATCGTCGAACGGATGCAGGTAGGTGTAGCCCTTCTCTTTCACCAGCGCCCGCGCCCGCGCGTCGGCCTCGTCCCAGATCCGGCCCGCCAGCACCACCTCGGCCCCGTAGCCGCGGGTGGCGGCGATCTTCGAGGGCGTGGCGTTCTCCGCCATGCACACCACCGCCCGCACACGGTGCAACGCCGCCGCCAGCGCCACCCCCTGGGCGTGGTTGCCCGCCGAGGAGCAGATCACCCCCCGCCGCTTCTCCTCCGCGCTCAAATGCTGCAGCTTGTTCAGCGGACCGCGGATCTTGTACGAGCCGGTGCGCTGGAACATCTCCGCCTTGAGCCGCACCTCGAAGCCGGTGCGCTCCCCCAGCAGCCGGCTGCGCAGCAGGGGAGTGTGGTGGGCGTGGGCGGAGACGTGGCGCCGGGCCAAGTCAAAGTCGGCGAGCGCAAGCGGCTGCATGGCGCCCACTCTAGCACAGCCATTCGGGAAGCGGTGGCACAGCCAATCCTGGCTGTGCCTGCTCCCCTGGCGCGTCTGCGCCCCCGGGAAACGAATTCGGCGCGGCCCCAGCGGGGCGGCTCAAAAGCGGGACGCGCGCCGCTCCGGCCTGGCGCTGCTACAGCCGGGCCGGGCAGGCGCGCTAGGGCCCGCGCCCACCGTTAGTTCTTCGGCAGCGGCGCCGCCAGCAGGCTCGTCACCGCCGCCGGCAAATGGTTCGAGTTCGCCAGCAGCAGGCTCACCTGCCAGCGCGCCGTGTCGGACAGGGTGTTCTGGAAGGCGGGCATGCCGGTCAGGCGAATCCCGTTGGTGACCTTCCAATACGTCTCCCCGGGCGGGTCGTCGGAAACGCCCTTGCGGAAAAATAGCTGCGGCGGGCGGGGAAACATGCCGTCCGCCACTGCCGTCTTGTCCTGCTGCGGCAGCCCGTGGCAGACGGCGCAATCCTCCCGGTAGATCGGCACCCCCGCCAGGTAGGCGTTCTCGTCCGCCGCCAGCGGCACCGCCTTCGGCATCTCCCGCTCAATGCGCGCGTGCAGCGCCATTTTCGCGAAGGTGGTCTCCATCGGCATCGGCGGCGCGCTCGTCGCCACCGGCGCCATGCCGGTGCCAAAGTAGATCCAGGCCCCCGCCGCCAGCCCGATCAGGGTGGCCACCATGCCGAGCACAAAGCTCTTCATTCAGGCATCATAGCAAACTCGCTCGACGAGATGGCAATCTCGTCGCCGACTTGCGTGTTTGTCCGCGCCACCGCGCCGGCCGGCAATTCCAGCACTCCCGCCGCGTCCTTGCGGATCGCGCCCAGGTGCCAGGGCTGCAGGTCCGATTGAATGTGGATGATGCGGTGCTCATGGTCCAGATAGACCGCATCAATGGCGTAGCGCATCCCCAGCGCGTGCACTCCCTTGCTGGGATGGATCCACAGCCCCCGCCCGAAGCCGAACTCCTGCGCCCGGGTGGCGAGCAGTCCGCGCAGCCGCGAAAAAAAGCGGTCGGCGAAGCGCAGTTCGGTGGCCAAAAACACCTGGCGGGTGCGGTTCAGCGCGTAGCCGGGCAAGGGATGGGCAAGGGTCGAACTCATCGGCTGCTCCTATTGGGCGAAGACCGGGCCCAGGTGCCGCACCAGGGCGATGGCCGCCGGCCCCATAACGACAATCATCACCGCCGGAAAGACAAACAGCGCCAGCACCGGCAGCATCTTGATGCTCAGCTTGGCCGCGGCCTCCTCGGCGCGCTGCCGCCGCTCCACCCGCAGCGACTCGGAGTGCACCCGCAGCGCCTGCGCCACGCTGGTGCCGAAGCGGTCGGTCTGGATCAGCACCGCCGCCAGCGCCCGCAGGTCGTCCACCCCGCAGCGCTCGCTCAGGTTGCGCAGCGCCTCCGCCCGCGGAATGCCCGCCCGCATCTCCAGCCCCAGCAACTCCAGCTCCCCGCACAGGTCGGGGTGCACGTTCTTCAGCTCCGCCGCCACCCGCTGGATGGCCTGGTCCAGCCCCAGCCCCGCCTCGACGCAGATCACCATCAGGTCGAGCGCGTCCGGCAGGCTCAGCCGGATGCGCTTGGCCCGCGCCGCGATGCGCTTCTTCAGCAGGAAGCGCGGCAGCATCAACCCCAGCGCCGGCGCCGCCACCAGCGCCATCGGCGCCCGCCGCGCCAGCCCGCTCACCACCACCAGCAGCAGCGGCAGGATCACCAGCGTGGCCCGCAGCCCGAAGTAGATGCGCGCGTGCTTGGCCTCGCGGTAGCCGGCCTGGATCAGCCACAGCCGCGTGCGGTTGGCCTCCTGGGTCGAGGGCGGCAGCAACTTCGCCGCCGGCTGCAGCGCCCGCTGCAGCTTGTCCGCCAGCTTGGGCTTGGGCGCCGGCGCCATCCCCAGCAGCACCTTCAGCCGCGCCGAGGAGTCGGAGCCGCGCCCCATCCAGGCGGCGCCCACCGCGAACAGCGCCAGCGCCACCGCCACAAACACGCCCACCATGAGCAGGATCAGGTGCATCGCGCTATACCTCGATGGTGATGATCTTGTTCAGCAGGTAGCAGCCCACCACCTGCAGCACCGCCCCCCCCACCAGCATCGTCCGCCCCATGGGGTCGGTGAACATCGGCATGACGAAGTCGTGGCTCAGCAGCAGCATCGCCACCATCAGCACCGGCGCCAGGCCGATCAGCACGTACAGCGTCATCCGCCCCTGGGCGGTGTGCGTCTTCACCTGGCGCAGGATCTTCACCCGCTCCCGGATCAGGTAGGAGAGCTTCTCCAGGATCTCCGCCAGGTTGCCCCCGCTCTCGCGCTGGATGATCATCGAGGTGGCGAAGAACTGCACGTCCACCAGCGGCATCCGCTCCGCCAGGTTGAGCAGGCAGTCGCGCAGCGGCAGCCCGAAGCGTTGCTGGTCGAACACCTGGCGGAACTCGCCCGCGATCGGCTCCGGCATCTCGCTGGCGATCAGCTCCAGCGCCGCGCTGGGCGGGTGGCCCGCCCGGCTGGCCCGCACCAGCAGGTCGATCGCCTCCGGAAACTGTGCCTGGAACTGCGCCAGCCGCTTGCCGCGGCGGCGCTTGGCCCACTGGTAGGGCAGCGCCGCCCCCGCCAGCCCCGCCCCCAGGCTGGCGTACCAGGGGGCGAAGGGCAGCGCCACCAGCCCCCCCCCCAGCCCGAACACGCCGCAGATGATCAGGAACTTGCCCGGGCGGATCTCCAGCGCCGCCTGCCGCAGCCACGCCCGCAGCGCCGTCCCCCGCCCCATCTGGTCCAGCCACCGGTTCAGCGCCGGGATCTCGCTCAGCAGGTCGTCGCGGATCAGCGCCAGGCTGGCCCGCGACTCCCGCCGCTCCGCCTGCTCCACCAGCTCCAGCCGCTCGCGCAACTGTTTCAGCCGGTCGTCGCCCTTGTCCCACGACAGCCCCAGCGCGAACACCAGCGCCGCCACCAGCACAAACAGCATTACGAAGTAGATCGCCATTTCGATTCCCCGGCACCCCCGCCCAGCGGGAAAACCCCGCTCAGATCACCATCACATCCTCCATCCACGCCGGATTCAGCTTCTGCCCCACCGCCGCCAGCCGGTCGGCGCAGTGCGGCCGCAGCCCGCAGCCCCGGAACCGCCCCCGCACCGCCCCCGTCTCCGTCAGTCCCTGGCGCTCGAACACGAACAGCTCCTGCATGCACACCACCTCGCCCTCCATGCCGGTGATCTCCGCCACGCTCAGCACCTTGCGCGTCCCGTCCGACAGCCGCGAGAGCTGCACCACCAACTGCAGCGCGCTGGCGATCTGCTGCCGGATCGCCTTCTCCGGCAGGTTGAGGTTGGCCATGCCCACCATCGTCTCCAGCCGCCCCAGCGCGTCCCGCGGGGTGTTGGCGTGGATGGTGGTGAGCGAGCCGTCGTGGCCGGTGTTCATCGCCTGCAGCATGTCGATCGCCTCTTCCCCGCGGCACTCCCCCATCACGATCCGGTCC
>DATKSZ010000103.1:0-9739 GCA_035531375.1 Terriglobales bacterium
CACACCATCAACGGCAGCGGCCTCGCCATCGGCCGCACCTGGATCGCCATCGTCGAAAACTACCAGCAGCCCGACGGCTCGGTGCTCATCCCCCCCGCCCTGCGCCCCTACATGGCCGGCCTGGAACGCATCCCCGCCCCAACCGGCTAGCCCCTGCGCGCCACCGGGCGCCACCCAGCGAGGCGCGAGCACAAGCGGGACGCGCGGCGCAGGCGCGCTGGGGCCCGCGCCCACCAACTGGAAAGCGAAGCCTCCTGGAATCAACGAGTTGCCCCTTGGAAATTCCAGATTTTGAAACTTGGGTGGCCCCTTCAATGCCCGGTGGCGCGGGCGCCCAGCATCGCCTCCAGCCGCGCCAAACCCGCTTCCAGCGCCGCCTGGCTGCGCGCCTCCACGTTCAGCCGCAGCAGCGGCTCGGTGTTCGAACTGCGCAGGTTGAAGCGCCATTCCGGATACGCCACCGAAAGCCCGTCGGTGTGGTCGGCGGCGCCGTCGGCGAAGGCGGCCCCGACCCGGGCGATCAGCGCCGGCGCGTCGGGCACCTCGAAGTTGATCTCGCCGCTGGCGAAGTAGCGCTGCCGCAGCGGGGCGACCAGCTTCGACAAGGGTTGCTGCTCCCGCCCCAGCAGCTCCAGCATCAGCAGCAGCGGGATCATGCCGTTGTCGCGGAACCAGTTGCGGCGAAAATAGAAGTGCGCCGACATCTCGCCCCCGAAAGCGGCGTTCACCGCCCGCATCTTGTCCGGAATGATGGTCATGCCGGCGCGGCTGATCACGGTGTGCCCGCCCAGGGCGGCGATGGTCTCTTGCGTCGCCCAGATGCTGCGCGGGTCAATCACCACCGTGGCCCCGGGCTCGTGCTGCAGGATGGAGCGTGCCAGGATGGCGGTGGTGAAATAGCCGGAGAGGAAATAGCCGGTCTCGTCCACGAAGAAGCAGCGGTCGCCGTCGGCGTCCCAGGCCACCCCCAGGTCGGCGCCGCGGGCGCGCACCGCCTCCACCAGCTCGCCCTGGTTGGCCGGCAGCAGCGGGTTGGGCACCCCTCCGGGCACCGGAAACGCGCCGTTGGGCTCTTCGTAGATGCCGTGGATCTCCAGCGGCAGCCGCCCGCGCTCGGCCACCAGCCGCAGCGCCTTCACCTGCAGCCCGCAGTTGCCGTTGGCCACCAGCCGCATCGGCCGCACCTGGGCGCGGTCAATGTACGTCAAAACATAGTCGGCAAAGTCGCTCCACACGTCCTGCTGGCGGTAGCCGCCCGGCGTCGCCGCCGCCTCGCCGCCGCGGTCGGCCAGCGCCAACTCGCGCATCTCCGCCAGCCCGTGCTCCAGCGACAGCGGCACCGCCCCCCGCCGGCAGCAGTTGAAGCCATTCCAGTCCTTGGGGTTGTGCGAGGCCGAGATGGTAAAGCCGCCGTCCATGTCGAGCGTGGCGGCGGCGAAGTAGAACATGTCGGTCGAAACCGTCCCGATGTCCACCACCTCGACCCCGGCCCGCCGCAGCGCCGCGATGGCCGCGCCCGCGATCTGGGGCCCGCTGGCGCGCACATCCTTGCCCACCACCACCCGCCGCGCCCCCACCACTTGGGCGAACGCGCGGGCGATGGCCGCCGCGCCGGCCTCGTCCAATTGCCGCGGCACCACGCCGCGAATGTCATAACTCCGAAATATGGAGGGATCAATCATGGGGACCGCAGCATCCTCGAAACACGAAAACCCCGCCCAATTGGCGACGGGGCTTCGTGTGGTAGTACTGCATCCCCACGCTACATCAGAGCCCGGGTGCCTTGCAACCTGCCCTGATGCTCAGTTTGGTTACATGTCAACCCTGCGCCACCCACCGGAAGCGGGGGCGGGGCAAAGGGCCCCCGCGCCCGCGCGATCCGCGCGCGACCGGGAGCGGGGGCGGGGCAAAGGGCCCCCGCGCCCGCGTTCCGGCGGCCAAGGAGCGCGGGCGGCGAAGCCGGGCGCCCGCGCTTCAAAATTAAAAAATAAGCTTGGCCGTCACCTGGATGATGCGCGGCGAGGCGTCGCCCCCCAGGAACGAGCCCAGGATGCTGGTGGGCACGCTCGCCGTGTTGATCACCCGCCCGAACTGGCTGTCGGCCACGTCCGCCACCGGCTGGTCGAAGTTGGGGTGGTTGAACAGGTTGAAGAACTGGAAGCCGATGCCCAGGGTGCCCCGCTCCCAACCCGGGATCTGCGTGTTCTTGATCACGCTCAGGTCGGTGTCGAAGAACCTCGGTCCCCGGAACTGGTTGCGGATTTGGTTGCCGAACCCGGTGGGGGTGGCGCTGCTGGGGCTGAAGGCCGCCGCGTTCAGGCACTGCTTGTCCACCGTGCAGGTGCCGCTTTGCCCGCTGCCCAGCTGGCTGGCGAACACTGTGGCGTTGGGGCCGTAGTTGTTGGCTTCCAGCGCCGTGGTGGCGCCGGTGTCGATCACGGTCAGCGGCAGCCCGCTGCGCGCGAACAGCGTCCCCGACATGGTCCAGCCCTTCCACAGTTGCGACGGCCCCCAGTGCACATAGTCGCTGAACGGCACCTGCCAGACGTAGTTCAGGCTGAAATAATGCCGGATGTCGTAGTCGGCGTTGCCGTAGTTGTATTGCTTGATGCTGTTCGGATCCTGCACCCCCAGCAGGCTGCTGTTGGTGTTGAGATTGAACGGCAGGAAGCCGCCATTGGAGATCTCGTCCAGCGCATGGCTCCAGGTGTAGTTCACCTGGAACTGCAGGTTCTGCGTGAGCTTGCGCTGGAAAGAGAACGTCACCCCGTTGTAGTTGGAGGTGCCGCCCGTGAACAACTGGTTCACCACCCCGAAGCGCGGGTCCGGCGCGGTCGCCGGCAGCCCCACGAAGCCCGGCGCGAAGGCGTTCACCGCGTCGTTCTGGATGGGCTCGTGCACCCCGTGGTTGCCCACGTAGTTGGCGCTGAAGCTCATGTTGTTGCCCACCACCTGCTGCACCTCCAGGTTCCACTCCTGGTAGCGCGCCGGCCGGATGGTGCGGTCGGAGGTGAAGAAGCTGGGCGGCGAGAACGCCGGCGTCGTCGCCGTGATCGAGGCCAGCGTCCCCCCGCTGGCAAACCCGTTTAGGAAGGCGGCGTTGTCCGCCGTCGCCGCCGGGATGACGCTGTTGGGCAGCGCCGGCGACAGCGGCCCGCTCACCACGAAGGTGTTGCTCAGCGGCGCGTTGGTGGCGAAGCTGTCCACAATGCTCGCCGGCGCGGCGTCGTTGAAGATGCCAAAGCCGCCCCGCAGCACCGTGTTCTGCGCCGCAAACGGCGTCCAGGCGAAGCCGAAGCGCGGCTGCCACTGGATGTGGGAGTAGGAGGGGTAGGTCTGGCTCAGCCCCGATTGGATGATCTGGTTGTAGGGCACGCTGACGTCGTGCGTCAGCTCGGTGAAGGGCGAGATCAGCCGCGAAATGCAGTTGTGGATGCAGATCGGGTTCGACCCGTGCTCGGCGCGGATGACCAGATTCACGTGCAGCCCCCGCGTCACCGCGATGTCGTCCTCCAAGTACGCCCCCAGGGTGTACAGCCGCACCGGCTGGTTCAGCGAGGTGGGGAAGGTTTGCGTCGAGACGTCGGCCGTGCCCGCAAACAGGCTGGCCAGCGAAGTGGTCACGTGCGGCGTGGTGCCGATGCCAAAGTCCAGGTCGTTGATGAAGTTGCTGTTGTAGCTCATCCCCATCTTGATCGTTTGCGCACCCCAGAAGGTCGAGAAATCGTCCACCAGGCCGTACTGGGTCACGTTGCGCCCCTGCGGGAAGATGTAGTTGATCCCGCCCAGGCGGCTGAATAGCCCGCCGGCGATGCTCAGCGTCAACGGCAGCACCGCGCTCCGCGCCCCCGGGTTCGATCCGAAGATCGCCGAGTAGTGCGAGCCGCTCGCCACCATCTCGTTCACCGACGACGACCCGAAGGCGTGGGTCCAGTTCAACTGCCCCTGGTACTGCGGCTGGTCGCTCTCGATGTTGAACGCCGCGCTGATCGGGTCGGTGAAGGTGGCTTGCAGCCCGTGGTCGGTCCAGAAGCGGAAGAACACCTTGTCGTTGGGGTTGAAGATGTGGTCCACCCGCGCCCCGATCGTCCACTCGTGGGTGTGGTTGCCGGCGTTGGACTGGAACTGCAGCGCGCACGGCGCCGTGCCCAGCAGCGTGAAGGTGCCGCAGCCTCCGCCCGTCACCGGCGTCGCCCGGCCCGCGCCCGCGGCGTTGTTGTACAGGTTGAACATGCTCTGGTAAAACGGCACCTGCGCGGTGTTGCCGGTGGCGTTCAAATTGGCGAGCGTCGCCGTCTGGAACGCCGGACTGGGAATGCGCGCCTGGGTGTTGGTCGGCAGCACCACGTCCAGCCCCTCGGTGTCCACAAAGAAGAAGGTTTTGTCCTTGACGATGGGCCCGCCAAACGAGGCCGCCCACTGGTTGGCGTTGTCAAACGGCCGCGGCGTCCCGCTGGCGTTGTTGAAGAAGTTGTTGCCGTTCATCACCCGCCCGTTCCAGTTGTAGATCGCATTGCCGTGCCAATCGTTCCCCCCCGACTTGGTGACGTAGTTCACGTTCGCCCCCGCCAGGCTGCCGTATTGCCCGGAGTAGCCGTTGTTGGTCACCGTCACCTGCTCCACGTCGTTCTGCCCCAGCAGCAGGTTGGTGGCGCCGGAGTTGTTCAGGCTGAGGAAGGGATCGTTGTTGTTCATCCCGTCCACGGTGAACAAATTGGCCGTGGCCGGCAGCCCGAAGGTCGAGAGGTTGCCGTAGCCCGCCTGCGTGTTCATCACCGCCCCGGGCGTGGACTGCACCGTGCTGGTCAGGTCGCCGCCGCCATTGGGCACCAGCGCCACCTGCGAGGCGGTGAAGCCGGTGGAGATGTTGGCGCTGGTGGTCTGCACCGGCGCCGCCTCCGCCGTCACCGTCACCGTCTGCGTCGCCGCCCCCACCCGCAGGCTGAGGTTGGCCGCCTGCACTTGTCCCACCGTCACCGTCAAGTTGGCCTTTTGCGGTGTGAATCCGGTGGCGACCACCCCCACCACGTAGCGCCCGGGCGGCAGCAGCGAGAACCGATAGCGCCCGTCGGCGCCCGTGCTCACCGTCTTTGCCGCCCCGGTGGCATCGTTGGTCAACGTCACCGTGGCGCCGGGGATCGCGGCGCCGCTGGGATCGGTGACCACTCCGGCCACGTCCCCCGAGGTGATGGTCTGCGCCACCGCGCGCTCCGGCAGCCAGGCCACCAGCGCCAGCAGCAAGGAAACAAGCGGAAACAGTTGGAAGAGCGTGCGTTTGCGGTTCATGGATATCCTCCGGGCAATGGCCCGCTGCTCTTGTTCCTGCAGCCCCAGGGCCATTGCCCCCGCCTGCGCCCCGCGCTGGCCGCACGCCACTTAGCCGAGCCGGCCAGGGTGGCTGGTTATGCGCCGGCACATGCAGCAACTTCCGATCTAGAATTCCGAAGTGGCGTCTTCCCTGCATGCGCTCGCCGCGCGCCTGACGGCGTGGTCGGAGCGGCACCAGCTTCTGGCCCCCGGCGATCGGGTGGCCGTGGCCGTCTCCGGCGGCGCCGACTCGGTGGCGCTGCTGCTGCTGCTGGCGGAACTGGCCGAGCCGCTCGGGCTGCAGCTCGGCGTCGCCCATTTCGACCACCGCTGGCGCCCGGACTCGGCTGCCGACGCCGACTGGGTCGCCGCCCTGGCGCAGCGCCTCGGCCTGCCCTTCTTCTTGGGCTGCGCCCCGGCCATGCCCCCGCCGGGCAACCGCGAGCAGGTGGCCCGCCGCCTGCGCTACGCTTTTCTCCAGGGCCTCGTCGCCTCCGCCCAGGCCACCCGCATTGCCACTGCCCACACCGCCGACGACCAAGCCGAGACGGTGCTGCTGCGCCTGCTGCGCGGCGCCGGCGCCACCGGCCTGGCCGGCATCCTGCCCGCCCGCGATGGCGCCCGCCTCGTCCGCCCGCTGCTGTTCGCCCGCCGCCTCGAACTCCGCCACTGGCTGCAGGCGCGCGGCCAGTCCTGGCGCGAAGACCCCAGCAATCTGGCCCTCGACCGCCGCCGCAACCTGCTCCGCCTCCGCTTTCTGCCCGAGCTCGCCGCCGCCTTCAACCCTGCCCTGGTCGAGCGCCTCGCCATCCTGGCCGAGCTCGCCCGCGCCGAGGAGGAGTTCTGGGCCGCCGCCCTCCCTCCCCTGCGCGACCGCTTGTTTGCGCCCACCCCGCAAGGCTGCCGCGCCGCCCGCGCCGAGCTGCAAGCCCTGCCTCTGGCCGTGCGCCGCCGCCTCCTCCGCGCCGCCATCGCCCACCTCAAGGGCGACCTGCGCCGGGTGGACTTTGCCGCCATCGAGGAACTGGTCGCCTGGCTGGGCCAGCCCGCCCGCCACCCCCGCCTCTTCGCCCTCGCCGGGGTCCATTGCCGCCTCTCCGCCCAGTGGCTCGATCTGGCATTGCAGGGTAGGCTATAATCAAGGAGCAATCGTGTGGAGGCAGAAAAGCTGGTTCCGCCCGCGGCGGAACTATGGAACGGATTGCGCCGTTCCACATCTAAACTCTTAAGAAGGCAAGCTTGAATTCAACCGTCAAAAGCATTGTCCTGTGGGTGGTCCTCATCGCCGTGGCCGTGGTGCTGTGGCAGATGGTCAAAGTGGGCGGCTCCAGCAGCAAGGAACAGGAGATCAACTTCTCCCAGTTCATGAGCCAGGCCCAAGAGGGCAACGTCAGCTCGGTCACCATTACCGGCAACGATGTCCATGGCCAGGTCCATACCCCCAAGGACCAGAGCTTCCACACCATCATCCCCGCCAACTACCCCGATCTCTATAAGATCCTTCAGGACAAGGGCGTCTCGGTCAACATCAAGGAGCCCTCCGACAACACCTGGGTCACCCTGTTGCTCAACGGGGCGCCCTTCCTGCTCATCATCGCCCTCTGGATCTTCATGATGCGGCAGATGCAGACCGGCGGGAACAAGGCCCTCTCCTTCGGCAAGAGCCGCGCCCGCCTGCTCTCCACCCAGCAGAAGAAGGTCACCTTCAAGGACGTCGCCGGGGTCAACGAGGCCAAGGACGAGCTGCGCGAGATCATCGAGTTCCTCAAGGAACCGCAAAAATTCCAAAAGCTGGGCGGCCGCATCCCCAAGGGCGTGCTCCTGGTGGGCCCTCCCGGCACCGGCAAGACCCTGCTCGCCCGCGCCATCGCCGGCGAGGCCAACGTGCCCTTCTTTTCCATCTCCGGCTCCGACTTTGTCGAGATGTTCGTCGGCGTGGGCGCCAGCCGCGTCCGCGACCTGTTCGAGCAGGGCAAGAAGAATGCCCCCTGCATCATCTTCATCGACGAGATTGATGCCGTCGGCCGCCACCGCGGCGCCGGCCTGGGCGGCGGCCACGACGAGCGCGAGCAGACCCTCAACCAGCTCCTGGTCGAGATGGACGGCTTCGAGAGCAACGAGGGCGTCATCCTGGTGGCCTCCACCAACCGCCCCGACGTGCTCGACCCCGCCCTGCTCCGCCCTGGCCGCTTCGACCGCCGCGTTGTGGTCCCCCGTCCCGACCTGCGCGGCCGCGAGGAGATCCTGCGCGTCCACGCCCGCCGCGTCCCCCTCGGCGAGGGCGCCGACCTCGCCGTGCTCGCCCGCGGCACCCCGGGCTTCACCGGTGCCGATCTGGCCAACCTCATCAACGAGGCCGCCCTCACCGCCGCCCGCAACAACCGCAAGACCGTGATCATGCCCGACCTCGAGTCCGCCAAGGACAAGGTCCTCATGGGCGCCGAGCGCCGCTCCATGATCATCACCGACGAGGAGAAGAAGAACACCGCCTACCACGAGGCCGGCCACGCCCTGGTGGCCGCCATCGTCCCCGACTCCGATCCCCTGCACAAGGTCACCATCATTCCCCGCGGCATGGCCCTGGGCGTCACCATGCAACTGCCCACCGACGACAAGCACACCTATTCGCGCGAGTACCTCAAGGCGCGCTTGGCGGTTATGATGGGCGGCCGCATCGCCGAAGAAATGTTCATGCAGCACATGACCACCGGCGCCGGCAACGACATCGAGCAGGCCACCGACCTCGCCCGCAAGATGGTCTGCGAGTGGGGCATGAGCGAGCTCGGCCCCCTCACCTTCGGCAAAAAGGAAGAGCAGATCTTCCTCGGCCGCGAGATCTCCCAGCACCGCGACTTCAGCGAGGACACCGCCATCCGCATTGATCAGGAGGTCCGCCGCCTGGTCATGGAAGGCTACGACCGCGCCAAGAAGGTGCTCACCGACCACTCCGACCTGCTGCACAAGCTCGCCGAGAACCTGCTCGACCGCGAGAGCCTCGACGCCGCCGAGATCCGCATGATCCTCGACGGCCAGGCCCTGCCCCCGCTCGAGGCCGGCCCGCCCCCCGGCGACGCCGGCACCCAGGAGATCCTCCGCCCCGAACCCGCCCGCCCCCCCGCCCTCGCCCCCGGCGAGCACCCCCAGCCCGCCTAGGCGGCCGTCCCATGGCCACCACGCGCATCCCGGCGGCCGAAGTCGAGCGCAACCTGCGCGCCTGGATCGCGCGCGCCCGCAGCGGGGAAGAGATCGTGATTGAGGAGGAGGGCGCCCCCGATGTGCTGCTGCGCGCCGCCCCCGGGCGGCCGGTTCGCCGTCTCTCCGAATCCCTGCGCCTGGCCCGCGCCCACGGCGTCGCCGCCACGCTCGACCCGGCCTTCGCTGCCGACCTCGAGGCGGCCATCCAAAGCCACCCCGAGCCGCTCGAATCCCCGTGGGACTGATCCTCGACTCCAGCGTCGTCATCGCCGCCGAGCGCCGCGGTGCCACCGTCCGCCAACTCTTGGAACACGTGATGGATACCGCCGGCGACCAAGACGCCGCGCTCTCCACCGTGGGCGTCACCGATCTGATCCACGGCATCCACCGCGCGCAATCGCCCGAGGTAAAGTCCCGTCGCCAAGCCTTTATCGCCGAGCTCCTTGCGGACGTTGCCGCATACCCGTACACCCTCCGTGCCGCCCTGATGGCGGGCAGAATTGACGACGAGCAAAAGGCGCACGGCGTTTCCGTGCCGTTCGCGGACTTACTGATCGGCGCGACCGCCCTTTCGCTCGGATTTGGCGTCCTGACCACCAACCCGCGCCATTTCCGCCTCATTCCGGGCTTAGGGGTGACCGAGCTCTCGTAGAATGGACCCACATTGGTGGGCGCGGGCCCCAGCGCGCCTGCCCGGCCCGGCTGTAGCAGCGCCAGGCCGGTGCGGCGCGCGTCTCGCTTGTGAGCCGCCCCGCTGTAACGGCGCGGGGCGGCGTGCTCGCGCCGACTTGGGGGCCCCGTGGCCCGCAGTCGGCTCTGCGCGGCTTCGCTGATGGGCTGCTGGGGCCGCGCCGAATTCGTTTCCCGGGGGCGCAGACGCGTCACCGGCGCGTCTGCCCCTGCGGAATTACGACCACCCCGGGACCCGCGGCGGGTCCCGGGGGCCCCGGTTCGCGGCCTTTCGCGCCAGTTTTGCCGGCTGGCAAAGCGGCGCGACCCCCGCGAATGGCGGAGCGCACCTGGGGACTGATCAATAGCGGGCCAACCTTCGAGAACCTGGCCGCCACCCTCATTCTCCAGGAAGATCCGAGGGGGACTAGGCTCCGATGACTTGCGCCACCAGCACCCGCTCCCAGCCCTGCAGGTCGCGGCGGGTCTCGACCTCGCCCCAGCCCGCGCCCAGCAGCTCCCGCACCGCCGCCGCCGACTCGTAGCCGAGCTCCAGCACCAGCCAGCC
>DATKSZ010000104.1:0-14600 GCA_035531375.1 Terriglobales bacterium
TGGGTGGAACCCTCTGTTCCAGGGAAACATAGCTGAACATCGCAGGTTGTAGTTGGGCGTCGTCTCCGCGCATGCCTCTACGACGCGCTCCGCCCTCCTGCGGATTCGCTTTCGAACCCGATTTTTCAACAAGCTCCTAGATCGTGCTCTTGGTTGCCTTTGGGCTGGCTGGGAGATTAGTGGGTACTTTGCCAGATCTCGTAGGACGAGGTTGGGGCGATTTCGGGCTGCCGGTCGGGAGCCTAGTCGGCACCCCACCATCGAGTGGTTTTGGGCGCCGCCGCGCGAGCGGATTTAGGGCGCTTTGATTGGGCGGGCAGTGGAGGGGCGAGCCTCCGGGCTCGGTTGTGGTGAAACGATTTGGGCGTCTGTTTCGTCGGCGCGCGGCCTTCTTCGCCCGCTACTCGGCGGGGCGTTTGGGTGCCCTGGCCTGTGCTGATCGGGTGTTGTGCGGCGGGCCCGGGTCCGAGCCCTCGACCGGGCGCGGTGCCTCACTCACGCCTACGCTGGAAGAATTGTTGGACCAGGGCGGCGCAGTCGGGGGCCAGGATGCCGGCGGTGACCGCGAAGCTGTGGTTGAGGGCGGGGTGGCTGGCGAGGGAGGGGACCGAGGCCAGGGCGCCGGATTTGGGCTCGGGGGCGCCGTAGACCAGGCGGGCGATGCGGGCCTGGATGAGGGCGCCGACGCACATCACGCAGGGCTCGATGGTGACGTAGAGGGTGCAGCCGAGGAGGCGGAAGTTGCCCAGCTTCCAGGCGGCTTCGCGCAGGGCGACGATCTCGGCGTGGGCGCTGGGGTCCACATCGAGGCGGGTGCGGTTGAAGCCGCGGCCGAGGGCGGCGCCTTCGGCGGAGACGACTACGGCGCCGACCGGGACCTCGTTGGCCAACTCGGCGGCGCGGGCCAGCTTGAGCGCCTCGGCCATCCACAGCTCGTCTTGATCGGGGGCGGGGCTCACGCGTACTTGAGCCAGCGCAGCAGCTCGGGCAGGTTGGGGCGCTTGCCGGTCATCAGGATGCCGACGCGGTAGATCTTGGCGGTGACCTGGGTGCAGCCCAGGAAGGTGGCCAGGCAGAGCGCCATAGCGAGCAGCACCTGCCACAGCGGCGGGTGGGAGACCGCCACCCGCACCACCATCAGCACCGGGGCGAAGAAGGGGAACAGCGACAGCGCCACGCTGAGCGTGCTGGAGGGGCTGGCCATGACCAGAAAGGAGAGGTAGATCGCCGCCACCAGCACCATGGTGAGCGGCATCTGGGTCTGCTGCGCCTCCTGGTCGCTGGAGACGACGGCGCCGATGGCGGCGTAGAGGCTGGCGTAGAGCAGGAAGCCGAGCAGGAAGAAGATGACGAAGCAGACCAGCAGCCAGGCGGGGAGGTGGGGGACGTAGCGGGAGAAGTCGGCGCCGGCGGCGCGCGCCATGGCGACGCCGTAGACGCCGACCAGCAGCAGGGTGGCGGCCCAGACCGCGAGCTGGGCGAGCGCGGTCGCCACCACGCCCAGGATCTTGCCCAGCATGAGCGAGAACGGGTCCACGGCGGCGAGCAGCACCTCGGAGATGCGGGTGGTCTTCTCCTCGGTGACCGCCTTCATCACCACCACGCCGTAGAGCAGCAGGAACAGGTAGAGGACGAAGACCAGCCCGATGGCCACCGCCGCGGTCTCGCCGTTGTCGGCGCTGTCGCCGGCCTGGGTGACCTTGAGCTGGTTGAGGCGAAAGCCGCCGGAGACGATGCCGGCGATCTGGGAGGCGGGGATGCCGGCGGCGGCCATGCGGGCGCGGGTGACGGCCTCGCGCAGGTGGGCCTGCAGGCTCTCGCGCACGGCCACCGCGGCGGCGTTGCGGGCGTGGTACTGGGCGGTGCGGGAGGTGAGCACGTCGGCGGGGATGATGAGGTAGCCGTCCTCTTGCTTGGCGAGCACCTGGCGGCGGAGCTGCGCCTCGACGGCGGGCAGCGTCGCCGCCGTGGCCGCGACTTGGTGGACGTGGAAGGCGGCTTCGCCGTTTTCGAGCTTGGTGTCGAGCGCCTGCGCCAGCGCGGGGTAGAACTGCTGGGAGAGGTCCACCACGGCGATGTTGGCGGAGACGTTTTGGCTGGCGAGCACGATGCGGTACTCGAAAAAGAGGAAGCCGGCGGCGATCACCGGGATGCCGAAGGTGAAGAAGAAAAAGCCCTTGGTGCGGACGCGGGAGAGGAACTCGCGCTTGATGATGGTGAGGAGCTTCATGGGAAGTTGCTAGTTGCTAGTTGCTGGTTGCTAGTTGGGGCGCCGCCGACCGCGTCCAGGAAGATCTGGTTGAGGGAGGGTTCCAGGAGCTCGAAGCGGGTGATTTCCAGGCGGGGGGCGAGGAAGCGGAGGATGGTGGAGACGGCGGTTTGGGATTGAGACTCGGGGGCGAGGCGGAGTTCGGCGTAGTTGCCGAAGTCGTCGGCCTGGACTACGCCGGGGGCTTGATTGAGGATGGCGCGGTCGCCGCGGTAGTCCACCCGGAGGGTGGATTTGCCGGCGGCGGCGCGGAGGTCGGCGAGGCGGCCGTCGAGCACTTTGCGTCCGTGGTGGATGAGGCAGACGTGGTCGCAGAGGCGCTCGGCCTCTTCCATGCGGTGGGTGGAGAAGAGGATGGTTTTGCCCTGGGCGCGGAGGTCGAGCAGGATGTCCTTGAGCAGGTTGGCGTTGACCGGGTCGAGGCCGCTGGAGAACTCGTCGAGGATCAGGATGGGTGGGTCGGCGATCACCGCGACGATGAACTGGATCTTCTGCTGCATGCCCTTGGAGAGCTCGTTGAGCTTTTTGTCGCTCCAGTCGGAGAGTTCCAGGCGCTGCAACCATTGCTGGGCGCGCTGGCGGGCCTGCGCCGGGCGGACGCCCTTGAGCTCGGCGAAGAACTCGAGCAGCTCGCCCACCTTCATCTTGAGGTAGAGACCGCGCTCCTCGGGGAGGTAGCCGATCCGGTCCTTGGTGTGGTCGCCGGCGGGCTGGCCCTGGATGAGCACGCGGCCGGAGTCGGGCACCAGGATGTTGACCATCATGCGGATGGTGGTGGTTTTGCCGGAGCCGTTGGGGCCGAGGAAGCCGTAGACCGCGCCGGCGGGGACCTCGAGGGTCAGCTCCTGCACGGCGCGGAGGTCGCCGTAGGACTTGGAGATGCTGTCGCAGGCGATGGCGGGGGGGGTGGCGGGCGCCATACAGGGGATAAGGATACAGGAACTAGGGGACAGGGGACAGGGCAGACGTGGCAACGTTGGGGGCGGAGCTATTGGAGGAGCGCCGGCAACGGTGGCGGCCACTTCCGAAACAGGGGAAAGGGGACAGGGGACAGGGCAGATGTGGCGACCTTGGGGGCGGAGCTATTGGAGGAGGTTGAAACGGGCGCGGTAGCCGGTGAGTTCCAGGTAGCCCTCGCCTGCGGCTTCGGGCCCTGAAAGGGTGACGGCGCCTTCCCAGTAGGAGGTGGCGATGACCGGGTCGCGGAGTTCCTGGTCGTCCCGTTGGGCGGTGACGGTGAAGGCTAGATGGAGGCTGGGGATCTGGACTTGCCAGGCGACGGGGTAGGCTTGCCACCATCGAGTGGGCGTCATGTGGAAGTCGGCGGCGAAGAGGGAGATGGGTTCGCCTGTTTTCGGTGTCCAGGTGCCGGCGGAGTGGGGGTCGCGGGCACCGGTGGTCTGGCGGAGGTTGAAGAGCATGAGATCGCCTTGGGGCAGGTGCAGGCCCATCCAGTCCCAGCCTTGCTGGTTGGGGGCTAGCTGGTTGGTGGCGAACTCGTGGTCCATCCAGGCTAGGCCGCTGGCGGGGTGACCGTTGACTTTGCCTCGGGCGAGGATGTGGGGGAAGGAGTAGTAGTAGGAGGCCTGGCCGATCGCAGTTCCCTTCTGGCTCCAGCCGTTGATGCCGTTGAGGGTGCGGGCGCCGGGGACTAGATCGAGATCGAGAGTGAGGTTGTTCCAGGCGGCTTCGAGATGGCTTGGGCCGGTGGCGTCGAAGGTGGCGCGCCAGTTTTCGTTGAAGAGGACGAAGCCGCGATTGGTTTTTTCGGCGCCGGCTTGCTGCCAGTTGCCGCGGCGGGCGCGGGTCCAGAAGCTGTAGCGGTGGCCGGCGATGTCGCTGATGGCGAAGTGGGTGAAAAAGAGCTGCTGGGCGAGAGGCGTGCCCGGGGCGGGGGAGACGCGGAAGAAGGTCAGCTCGAAGCCGTAGGGGCGTCCGGAGGGGGTTTTGAGGTTGCCGGTGAAGTACCACCACTCGTTGGCGAAGGCGGGGTGGGGGTGGTCGTCGGTGGGGAAGGACCAGTGGTAGCCGGGGATGGCTTGGCGGAAGGCGGGGGGGACAGTGGCCTGGGGCAACAAGTGAACAGTGGACAGTGGACGGTGGACAGTGGCCTGGGGCAACGAGTGGACAGTGGACGGTGGACGGTGGACAGTGGGCGCGGGGAGAGGCTGGAGCAACCGGAGGAGCAGGGATGGCAGGAGGAGGGCTATCATTCGGCCTCCAGGGTGGAGGCGGAGGCTTGGCGCTGGGCGGCTTGGGCGGGGAGCCATCCGGCGAGGAGGGTGGCGAGCCAGACCAGGGCGGCGGCTGCGGCTAGGAAGGCGTAGGGGGGATGGAACTGGATGGTCCAGCCGAAGGACTGGACGTTGATAACGCGGACCAGGATGAGCGAGAGGACGGCGCCCAGCGGGGCGCCCAGGGCTAACGCCAGGGTGGCGGCCAGGCCGCTTTCGGCTAGCAGGAGGCCGCCTAATTGATGGCGGGTGGCGCCTAGGAAGCGGAGGAGGGCGAACTCTGGGGCGCGCTCGAGCACGACAGCGAGCAGGGTGTTGCCTACGCCCAGGATGGCGACGATCAGGGTGATGAACTCCAGGGCGTAGGTGATGCGGAAGGTTTGGTCGAAGACGGCCAGGGCTTGGCGGCGGAGGGAGGCGTTGTCATTGATGGCCAGGCTCGAGGCGTGGGGCAGGCGGCGTTCTAGTCGGCGGCGGAGGGCGGACGGAGTTACGCCTGGGGCGGCGACCAGGCCTAGCTCGGTGATGGTGGGCGGGCCGAAGGCGCGGGCGAAGGTGGGGCGGTCCAAGACCAGCAAGCCGCGGTCGCTGGTGTAATCGTAGAAGACGCCGGCGACGGTGAGGCGGAGGGTTTGCTTTGGGCCGGCGAGGGTGAAGGCGTCGCCGGGCCAGAGGCGGAAGCGGCGGGCGAAGGGTTCGGAGACCAGCACCGGGCCGGGGCCGCCTTGCAGGAATTGGTACTCGGGGCGAGGGGCTTGGGGGGTGAGCGACCAGCGGGTGTTGAGGAAGGTGGGTTGGCCGCGGAAGCTCCAGGCCTGGGAGTGGCTGGCCTCGAGCTGGGCGAGGCCGGGGGTGGCGGCGACGGCGGCGAGGAGGGCGGGGGCGAGGGGGGCGGGGCGGGTGCGGTCCCAGTCGGCGGCGCGGACGAAGACGTCGCCTTGGAGTTGCTGGCCGATCCAGGTGGTGACGGTTTGGCGGAAGCTGCCGACCATGATGGCGACGCCGAAGGTGACGGCGATGGCGGTGGCGAGGGCGGCGATGAGGACGGCGCTGCGGCGGAGGGCGCCGGCGAGCGAGCCGGCGGCCATGCCCAGCAGGCCGAGGGCGCGGCGGAGGTGGCTCGCCACTTTTTGCGTGGGTCGCTCCCGATGGTCGCTTGGAGTGCGGGCTTCGATTCCTGGCAAGCCCGCCCCGCTGTGGCGGCGCGAGGCGGGCAAGGGACGCCGGTTGGCGCGCAGGGCGTCTCCCCGTTGCCGCCAGAGGGCGCGGCGGAGGCGGGGGAGCAGCAGGGCGAGCAGGGGCGGGGCGAGGGCGGCGGCGGCCAAGACGGCGAGCAGGGCGCTGGCGAAGCCGAACCAGGGGACGGAGATACCGCCGGCGGCGGCGCCGGGTTCGGGCAGGTAGGCGCAGAGCACTGCGGCGAGCGCCAGCGCGGCGGCGACGAGCGCCGATGACAGGGCGCGGGTGCGAACCTCGGACTCGGCGGTGCCGGGGCGGAGGGCCTGGGCGGGGGCGGTGCGGCTGGCGGCGCGGGCGGGGCCGAGGGCGGCGAAGAGGCCGGCGCCGAGGGCGAGGCCGAGCGCCCAGAGGGCGTCGGCGGGGACGAGGGTGGCGGGGGCGGGGGCGCTGGCGGCGTAGAGGTTGTTGATGGTGCGCTGGACTAGCGCCATGGCGCTGGCGGCCAGCAGCCAGCCGAAGAGCAGGCCGAGGGCGCCGCCGAGCAGCGAGAGCACCGCGCCCTCGAGCAGGAACAGGCGCAGCAGGGCGGCGCGGGTGGCGCCCAGGGCGCGCAGGGTGGCGATGGCGGTGCGGCGGCGGACGACGGAGATGGAGACGGTGTTGTAGATGAGGAAGATGCCGACCAGGAGCGAGACGTAGGCGAGCGCCTGCAGGTTGGCGCGGAAGGCGGCGAGCATTTGGGTGTCCTGCTGGAGGCGGGCGCGGGGCGGGGCGATGGTGTCGGCGGCGGGGACCAGAGGACGTAGGGCGACGGACAGCGCCTGCGGGTTGGCGCCGGGGGCGAGGCGAACGCGCAGGCCGTCGAACGTTATTGGCGCGGGCCCCAGCGCGCCGCCGGCGCGCGTCCCGCTTGTGAGCCGCCCCGCTGGGACCGCGCGGGGCGGCATGCTCGCCCCGACTTGGGGGCCCCATGGCCCCAAGTCGGCGCTGCGCTTCGCTGCTGGGCGGCGGGGGCCGCGACCCCCGCGAGTGGGCGGGGCGTTGGGCTCGAAGGCGGCGAGGGCGTCGGGCAGGTCGAGCAGGGCCAGGTCGGGGGGCGCGAGCGGGGAGGCGGGGAGCAGGGCGGCGATCTGGAAGGTGTGGGGCTCGCCGCCGATGGAGAGCGTGAGCGGGTCGCCGAGCTTGAGGCCGTGGGCGGCGGCGTAGGCGGCGGCGAGCAGGATGGCGGGATGGCCGGTGGCGGGCAGCGGGGTTTTGCCGGCTGGGGCGATGGTGGAGGCGAGCAGGTCGAGGCCTAGAAGGTGGAGGGTGTCGCGGGCGCGGGGATCGTAGGCGCGGCGGTCGAGGTAGGGGAAGAATTCGGCTTGGGAATTGAGCGGGAACAAGCGGGGGAGGAGCGCGGCGGGCAGGGGCTGGGGGCCGGAGACGAGCAGGTCGGCGTCGCCGGCGAGGGCCGAGGTGGTGCGCTGAAACGAGGCGATGGCGCCGCGGTTGGCCACGCGCAGGGCGATGACGACGGCCACGCCCAGGGCGATGGCGAGCAGGCTGAGCAGGGTGCGCCCCCAGTCGTTGCGCAGCGGCCGCCAGATGAGGGCGCGGAAAAACATCGGCAGCTAGGAGGCGGAGACCAGGGCTCCGTCTTGCAGGTGGAGGATGCGGTCGGCGTGGCGGGCGGCCTCGTGGCTGTGGGTGGCCATGACCACGGCGGCGCCCTGTTCGCGGGCGAGGCGGGCGAGCAGGGCGATGACGAGGGAGGCGGAGTGGGTGTCGAGGTTGCCGGTGGGCTCGTCGGCGACGATGAGGGCGGGCTGGTGGATGAGGGCGCGGGCCAAGGCGACGCGCTGCATTTCGCCGCCGGAGAGCTGGTGGGGGAAGGCGTCGAGCTTGGCGGAGAGTTCGACGCGGGCGGCCATCTCGGGGGCGAGGCGGCCGGCGGGGAGGCCGGCGAGCAGGAGCGGGACCTCGATGTTTTCGCGGACGCTGAGGGTGGGCAGGAGGTGGAAGGCCTGGAAGACGAAGCCGACGGCGCGGCGGCGGAGCAGGGTGAGGGCGTGGTCGTCGAGTTGGGAAGTGTCGGCGCCCTGGAGCAGGACGCGGCCGGAGGAGGGGAGATCCATGGCGCCGAGCAGGTTCAGCAGGGTGGTCTTGCCGCAGCCGCTGCGGCCCATGAGGGCGAGGAACTCGCCGGGGGCGACCTCGAGCGAGACCTGGCGCAGCGCCCAGGTGGCGGCATCGCCGGAGCCGTAGCGCTTGGCAACCGACTCGGCGCGGACCAGTGGGGCGGGGGCGGGCACTCCCTTATTGTGCCTTGAGGGAGCGCGGAGGCTGGGCTTGCAGGTGGGTTGGGGCGTCGGCGGGGGTGGGGGTGGGGCTGGGTTCGCACAGCCAAGAGTGGCTGTGCCACCGTGGCCTGAAGGGCTGATCTCGCACAGCCAGGATTGGCTGTGCCACCGTGGCCAGAAGGGCTGATCTCGCACAGCCAAGAGAGTGGCTGTGCCACCGTGGCCTGAAGGGCTGATCTCGCACCGCCAAGAGTGGCTGTGCCACCGTGGCCAGAAGGGCTAAGAATGGCTGTGCCACCGTGGCCGGTAGGGCTGGCGGTTTAGATGGCCCAGCGGAGGAGCTGGGCACCACAGGTGTAGCCGGCGCCGACGGCGGCGAGCAGCACCAGGGCATTGGGATGCAGCAGGCCCTGGTCCTGGGCGTCTTTCATGGCGAGGGGGATGGTGGCGGCGGTGGTGTTGCCGTATTTGCCGATGTTGATGAGGGTGCGGCCGGGGTCGAGGCCGAGGCGTTCGCCGGTGGACTGGATGATGCGGAGGTTGGCCTGGTGGGGGATGAAGCAGTCCACGTCGTGGGCGGAGAAGCCGTTGCGGCCGAGCACGGTCTGGCAGATCTCGAACATTTTGAGGACGGCGTACTTGAAGACGGCCTGGCCTTCCTGGTGGACGAAGTGCTCGCGGCGGTCCACGGTCTCGTGGCTGGCGGGGTGGAGGCTGCCGCCGGCGGGCATGTAGAGGGAGGAGCCGCCGACGCCCTCGATCTGGTGGTGGAAGTCGAGCAGGCCGACCTGTTCGCCGGGCTCGGCGGGCTCGAGCAGGACGGCGCCGGCGCCGTCGCCGAAGAGGACGCAGGTGGCGCGGTCGGTGTAGTCGATGATGCTGGTCATGGTGTCGGCGCCGATGACCAGGACGCGGCGGTGGGTGCCGGAGGAGATGAAGCTGGCGCCGGTGGCGAGGGCGTAGAGGAAGCCGCTGCAGGCGGCGAGCACGTCGAAGCCCCAGCACTGGGGGGCGCCGAGCTTGTGCTGCACCAGGCAGGCGGTGGAGGGGAAGAGCATGTCGGGGGTGACGGTGGCGACCAGGATGGCCTCGATGGAGGAGGCGTCGGGGAGGCCGCGGTGGCGGAGGCAGTCGCGGGCGGCCTCGACGGCGAGGTCGCTGGTGGCGACGCCGGGGTCCACGCGGTGGCGCTCGGAGATGCCGGTGCGGGTGAGAATCCAGTCGTTGGTGGTCTCGACCATTTTTTCCAGGTCGGCGTTGGTGAGCAGGCGGGGGGGCACGTAGGTGCCGACGGCGGTGATCTTGGCGCGCACGGGAGGGTTCATGGGGGGTGGGGTGAACCTCTGATTGTAGAGGGGGGCGGGGCGGGCCGCCAGTGCTAAAATTGGAAGGTCAGGCTTCGGGCCGCGCGCAAGCTCCGCCCGCGAACCCCGCCAGGTCCGGAAGGAAGCAACGGTAGCGGGACCGGACTGTGCAGCGCGAAACCCGAGGCCTGATATTTTGCGGGCATCCCTGTCGCCATCCGCCATGAGCCAAGTGATCGCACGCCGGTACCGGCCGCAGAGCTTCGAGGAGGTGATCGGCCAGGAGGCGATCGTGCGCACGCTGCGCAACGCCATCGCCAGCGGGCGGATCGCGCACGGCTACATTTTCAGCGGGCACCGGGGGATCGGCAAGACCACGGTGGCGCGGATATTGGCCAAGTGCCTGAACTGCCGGGCGGGGGCGGGGCCGACGCCGACGCCGTGCGGGGAGTGCGAGGCTTGCCGCGAGATCCGGGAGGGGAACGCGGTGGACGTGATCGAGATCGACGCGGCCAGCAACCGCGGGATTGACGAGATCCGGGCGCTGCGGGAGCGGGTGCGGTACCGGCCGGCGCGGGACCGGTACAAGTTCTTCATTTTGGACGAGGCGCACCAGCTCACCGGGGACGCCTTCAACGCGCTGCTGAAGACGCTGGAGGAGCCGCCGGAGTGGGCGGTGTTCGTGCTGGCGACGACGGAGCCGGAGGCGCTGCCGGCGACGATCCGGAGCCGGTGCCAGCACTTCGGGTTCCGGGCGGTGCGGTTTGGGGTGATCCTGGAGCGGCTGGCGGCGATCTGCGCCGCCGAGGGGGTGGCGGCGGAGGAAGAGGGGCTGGGGCTGATCGCGGAGGCGGGCGAGGGCTCGGTGCGGGACGCGCTGTCGCTGCTGGACCAGGCGATCACGCACGCCAGCGAGGGGATCACGGCGGAGTCGGTGCGGGCGCTGCTGGGGCGGGTGTCGGGGGCGCAGATGCAGGCGCTGCTGGGGCAGGTGCGGGCGGACTCGGCGCGGGGGGTGCTGGAGCAGGCGGATGCGCTGCTGGGGGCGGGGGTGGGGCCGGCGCAGTTGTGCTGGCAGCTCACCCAGGCGGTGCGCAACGCGCTGGTGGCGCAGGCGGCGCCCGAGCTGCTGGAGACGAGCGAGGGGGGGCGGGCGGCGGCGGTGGAGGCGGGGGGGTGGTTTCGGGAGGAGGAGCTGGGGCGGTTTTTGCAGATACTGCTGCGCTGCGCCGGGGACCTGCGCTATGGGCAGCAGGAGCGGCTGCACTTCGAGATGGCGCTGGTGAAGATGCTGCACGCGCGGCGGCTGAGCGGGGTGGAGGAGGTGCTGGCGGCGCTGGAGGGGGGCGCGGCGGCGCCGGCGGGGAAAACGGCACCGCCCCCCCGACCGGCGGCGCCGGCCAGGGCGGTGGTGGAGAAGGCGGCGGCGGCGCCGGCTTTGGAGAAACCGGCGGCTATGCCGACTATCGAGAAAGCGGCGGCTATGCCGCCGGGGCCTACCGATGACCCGACGGCGGCGGTGCTGCGCAAGCTGGAGGAGCAGGAGAAGACCTCGCTGCTGAGCGTGGTGGGGGCGGCGGCGTGGCGCTGGCAGGAGGGGCGGCTGGAACTGGCGTTCGGGGCGGAGCAGGCCGACCTGGGGGCGGTGGCGGGGCTGGCGAGCACGCGCAAGGCGGTGGCGGCGGCCTGCCTGGCGGCGCTGGGGCGGAGCCCGGAGGTGGTGGTGAAGATGCTGGCGGAGAGCGGGGGCGGGGCGGGATCCGCGCCGGGGCCGGCGCCGGGCAGCCCGGAGGAGCGGGCGGAGCAGCATCCGCTGTTGCAGCAGATCAAGGAGAAGATCCCGACGCAGGTGCTGAAGACGCGCGAGTTGGCGAACGGCTAAACCATGAACTTCGATCTCAACCAGATGCAGAGCCTGCTGGGGCAGGCCAAGCGGCAATACGACGAGCTGCGGCAGCGCATGGCGCAGGCCACGGTGGAGGCCACGGCGGGGGCGGGGATGGTGTGGGTGAAGATGAACGGGGAGAAGCAGTTGCTGGAGCTGAAGCTCGACCCGGAGGTGGTGAAGAACGACCCCGACATGCTGCCCGACCTGATCCGGGCGGCGGTGAACGAGGCGGCGCGGCGGGTGGACGAGATGCTGAAGGCGGAGCTGGGCTCGACCTTTGGCGGGCTGGGCGGGGGGTTGCTGGGCAACCTGCCGGGGCCGTTTTAGGGCGATGGATCTCGCCCCTCCACTGACGCGGCTGATCGAGGCGCTGCGCAAGATGCCCGGCATCGGGCAGAAATCGGCGCAGCGCATCGCCTTCCACCTGATGCGCTCGCCGCGCGAGCAGGCGGAGGAGCTGGCGGTGGCGGTGCTGGGGGTGAAGGACCAGTTGCGGTTCTGCTCCACCTGCAACAACATCACCGACCAGGATCCGTGCCGGTTTTGCAGCGATCCCGGCCGCAATGCGACGATCGTGTGCGTGGTGGAGGAGCCGCACAACATCTTGGCGGTGGAGAAGTCGCGGCAGTTCCACGGGATGTACCACGTGCTGGGGGGGGCGATCGCGCCGCTGGCGGGGGTGGGGCCGGAGCAGTTGAAGATTCCGTCGCTGTTGGCGCGGCTGCGGGCCGAGGGGGCGGACGGCGCGCCGGTGGTGCGGGAGATCATCATCGCCACCGACCCCAACGCCGAGGGGGAGGCGACGGCGCTCTACCTGGCGCGGCTGCTGAAGCCGCTGGGGGTGAAGGTGAGCCGGATCGGGATGGGGATACCGGTGGGGAGCGAGATCGAGTACGCCGACGAGGTCACCATGACCAAGGCGCTCGAGGGACGGCGGGAGCTGTAATGGAAGAGGGCAAAAAAACGGTGGGCTTCATCAGCCTGGGCTGCCCCAAGAACCTGGTGGACTCGGAAGTGATGATGGGGCTGCTGCAGCGGCAGGGGTGGACGATCACGCCCGAGGCGGCGGAGGCGGACGTGCTGGTGGTGAACACGTGCAGCTTCATCCAGCCGGCGCAGCAGGAGTCCATAGACACGATCTTGGAGTTGGCGGAGCACAAGAAAACCGGCCGGGCACAGCGGCTGGTGGTGACCGGCTGCCTGGTGGAGCGCTTCCGCGGGGACATTCGGCGGGAGATGCCGGAGGTGGACGCGGTGGTGGGGACCAACGAGCTGGAGCGGATCGTGGCGGCGTGCGCGGGGCCGGGGACGGCGGCGCAGAACGGCGGGGGGGGGCTGCTGCCGGTGCTGCCGCAGGATTTTTTCGATCCGCGGCCGAGCGCGCCCTATCTGTACGATGAGCTGACGCCGCGGCTGCGGACGACGCCGCGGCACTCGGCCTACATCAAGATCGCCGAGGGGTGCGACCATCCCTGCAGCTTCTGCGTGATCCCGCAGTACCGGGGCGCGTTCCGCAGCCGGCGGTTCGAGTCGGTGGCGGCGGAGGCGCGGCGGCTGGCGGAAGAGGGGGCGGGCGAGCTGGTGCTGATCGGACAGGACACCACCTGCTACGGCGACGACCTGGGGCTGAAGCACGGGCTGGCGGCGCTGCTGGCGCGATTGGCGGAGGTGGCGGAGGAGAGCGGGACGCTGCGCTGGATCCGGACGCTCTACTTTTATCCCAACCGGGTGACGCAGCCGCTGCTGGAGACGATAGCGCGGCACGAGCGGCTGTGCAAGTACGTGGACATGCCGCTGCAGCACGCCAGCGCGGCGGTGCTGAAGCGGATGAAGCGGGGCGGGAGCGGGGAGATCTTCCTGAAGCTGGTGGAGCGGATGCGGGCCACGATTCCGGGGGTGGCGCTGCGGACCACCTTCATCGTGGGGTTTCCGGGCGAGAGCGAGGCGGATTTCCAGGAGCTGTGCCAGTTTGTGGAGGCGGCGGAGTTTGACTGGCTGGGGGTGTTCGGCTACTCGGACGAGGACAGCAACCAGGCGGTGAAGCTGGAGGGGAAGGTGGCGCCGGAGGTGATCGAGCAGCGGCGGCGGGAGCTGATGCGGGTGCAGCGGCGGATCTCGCGGCGGCGGCGGCGGGCGCAGGTGGGCCAGCGGCTGCCGATCCTGGTGGAGGGGGCGGCGGAAGAGACCGAGCTGCTGTGGCAGGGGCGGCTGGAGTCGCAGGCGCCGGAGATTGACGGCAAGGTGCTGATCAACGACGTGGCGGAGGGGGTGGAGGCGCGGGCGGGGGCGTTCGCCACGGTGGAGATCACCGCGGCGCAGGACTACGACCTGGTGGGGCGGCTGGTGGAGGCGGGATAGGGGGAGCTACGACTGGGAGCGGGCGCGGCGGCGGGTCTCGACCAGGGCGGCGAGGCCGAGGCCACCAGCGAGCAGCCAGAAGCTGGCGGGCTCGGGGACGGGGTTGCCGTTGACGGGAGGCAGGACGAAGGCGCTGATCGAAGCGATCGAGCCCTGCAGATCGGTTTGGTCGCCGGTGGTGGGGAAGTTATAGAGGAGCTCGAAGGGCGAGGGGCTGGCGGAGTTGTCGGCGGTGAGCGCGCTCAGGCCGGCGGTGTCATCGGGATTGAGGACGTTGCCGCTGAAGTAGAGGTTGAGGTAGCCGGTGTTGGCGCAGTCGCCGGTGATGCAAACCTGGAAGAAGGTGGTGCCGGCGCCGTCCGGACCAGGGTTGCTCATGGTCATGGTGTCGGTGGGGGCGGTGAAGTTCATGGTGTTGCTGTCGAGGCTGAACGAGACGGAGGCGGCGGTGAAGGTGAAGGGGCCGGTGCCGGTGTAGTCGCCCTGGTTGTAGGTGAGGGCGAGGGCCCAGGGGTCGCCCGGTTGCGCGGCCTGGAAGTTGGGGTCCTCGGGGGCAACGGAGGGCGAGGAGATTGTACCGGTGACCAGCACGCTGATGGTATCGGCGGCGGCGATTTGGGCGCCAACCGAGAGCAGCAGGGCGGCCACCAGAAGGATGAGGGCTTTGCGCATGGGACCTCCGGCAAACTATCCTGGCATGAGGCAGCACGTGACGAGCCAAAGGCAGAGGATGGGGCCGCGAGGCCGCAGCGTCGCCTGTTTAGGCCAATGGAATCATCGAGCTAGCAGGACCGCTTTCCTGCCGCGAGGGCGCGGGCGGCGCGGATGCGGAGCGGGGCGGATAGGCAAGTGGCTGCGCACATCGGGCAACCAGCTTCCCTCGCCGCGGGCGGGCGGGGGGGCGCCGCCGCGGCTAGCATTTAAGGCCGTTGGAACAGACCTGGCGGGCGCGGGCCCCTCTATAACGACTCCCCCTCTTGTCAAGAGTGTTTTTGAGACACGCCGCCGTCGTCGTCGCGGGTGTGGAAAAGTGGAGCCGCTGTTTGGATCCACTTTTCCATGCCCGGCTGCGATCGGAAAGTCCCC
>DATKSZ010000105.1:0-17029 GCA_035531375.1 Terriglobales bacterium
GGGACTTTCCGATCGCAGCCGGGCATGGAAAAGTGGATCCAAACAGCGGCTCCACTTTTCCACACCCGCGACGACGACGGCGGCGTGTCTCAAAAACACTCTTGACAAGAGGGGGAGTCGTTATAGAGGGGCCCGCGCCCACCATGGGCCGCTCCTGCAGCGCCACTATTTCCTCAGGCTCTGCACCTTCCGCAGCTCCGGAAACAGATTCCACCACGTCCCCACCACCAGCAGCGTCCCCATCCCGCCGTAGATGGTCGCCCGCACCGCCCCCCACCACTGCGCCGTCAGCCCGCTCTCGAACTCCCCAAACTGGTTCGAGGTCCCGATGAACAGCATGTTCACCGCGCTCACCCGCCCCCGCATGTGCGAGGGCGTCTTCAACTGCACCAGCGTCTGCCGCACCACCACGCTCACCATGTCCGAGGCCCCCACGATCACCAGCAGCGCGATCGACAGCAATAGGTTGCGGCTCAGCCCAAACCCGATGGTGGCCAGCCCAAACAGCGCCACGCAGCCCAGCATCAGCCGCCCCGCGTGCCGCTTCAGCGGATAAAACGCCAGCAGCAGCGCCATGATCATTGCCCCCGCCGACGGCGCCGCCCGCAGCAGCCCCAGCCCCCGCACCCCGGTGTGCAGCACGTCGGCGGCGAAGATCGGCAGCAGCGCCACCGCCCCCCCCAGCAGCACCGCAAACAGATCCAGCGAGATCGAGCCCAGGATCACCTGCTGCTCCCAGATGTAGTGGAAGCCCGCCAGCAGCGTCTCCATCGAGGCCCCGCGCGGCTCCTTCCGCCCGGTGCGGGTGTGGATCAGGTAGGTGAAGAAAAACGAGCTCGCATAGGTGCAGGCCGCCACCGCGTAGACGTGCGCCGCCCCCCCCAGCCAGGCGTAGATCACCCCCCCCAGCCCCGGCCCCACAATCGTCCCGATCATGAACGTGCTCGAACCCCACGTCACCGCATTGGCAAAGTGTTCCTGCGGCACCAGCTCCGGCATGAACGCCTGTCCCGCCGGCGCCCCAAACGCCCGCACCGTGCCCTGCAGCGCCAGGATGGCGTAAATCGGCGCCGCCGTCCCCGGCCCGTAGACCGCCGTCAAAAACAGCAGCGTCGAGATCAGCGCGTAGCTGGACTGCACCACCAGCAGCACCCGCCGCCGGTCGAAGCGGTCCACCACGTGCCCCGCCACCAGAAACAGCAGGAAGCTGGGCAGAAACACCGCCAGCCCGACCAAGCCCAGGCTGAGGGCGCGATGGGTGATCGAATACACCTGCCACGCCACCGCCACCGCCAGCATCTCGCTCGACAGCACCGACGCCAGCCGCGCGCACTGGAACAGCCGAAAATCGCGGAACCGCAGCGCCGCATGCGGCGCATCGGCCACGGGAGTCGCCGGCAAGGGTGGCTCAGGCATAAACCCCCATCATACCGTCAGCCCCCGCCTCGCTCCCCCGGCGCGCTACACTGGTGGCGTGACCCTCAAGGCGGCCCTGCCCTTCCTCCTTCTGCTGCCGTCCTGGGCGGCCGCCCCTCCCCCGCGCTTTGCCGTCGAGATCCCGGTCCTGGTGCTCGACCACCACGGCCAGCCCGTGCTCAACCTCGACCGCGACCAGTTCCGCCTGCGCGACGACGGCCTCCCGCAGCGCATCACCACCTTCGACCGCGCCGCCCGCCCGGTCTCGCTCGCCGTCGTGGTGGACGTCACCGACCGCGATGCCATCGCCCAGGTGAAGCGCAGCGCCCTCCTGCTCACCGCCATGGTCATGGGCGCCGCCGGCGAGGCCAGCGTCTACGTCTCCGGGCCTAACCCCCGCCAAGTCCTGCCCTTCACCCACGACCAGGACAAGGTCGCCAGCGTCCTGCAGCACCTCCAACTCTCCCCCACCCCCCCGCTCGACCACGGCCAAGTCACCGAGCCCGCCAGCCAGGCCCTGCTCGACCTCACCCACCGCCCCGCCGCCGACGCCCGCGCCGTGCTCATCATCGGCAAGCACGCCGCCAGCCGCAGCCCCGCCGCCACCGCCCTCTTCGCCGGCGCCCTGCAGCAGCCCATCGCCATCTTCCGCCTCGCCCCCCAGCGCCCCGACGGCGCCGCCCCCTACCTCAACCCCGACCTCCCCTCCCGGCGCGGCACCGGCCAAGGCTCCCAGCGTGTTCCCCAATTGCCCGTGCTCGCCGCCGGCCGCGGCACCTCCGCCCAGGCCCCCACCGACCAGGCCACCGTCAACCTCCTCCCCCTGCCCAAAACCGCCCTCGGCCTGGCCGCCAAGGTCGTCGCCCCCCACCTGCGCGACTACGTCTACGACAGCGGCGGCGTCACCCTCCAGGGCGGCAGCGACGCCGACTTCGACCGCAAACTCTCTTCCATCGGCGCCGACCTGCGCAGCTACTACTACCTCGGCTACCAGCCCAACGACCTCGCCACCGCCGGCCCCCGCCATCGGATCTCGGTCCAGGTGCAGCCGCTCGACGGCGGCCCCTCCTACGGCCAGCTCCTCTTCCGCCGCGCCTACCTCGTCGCCCCGCCCCCCAAGCCCTGAGGAGCCCCCAGCAGCTCCACAAACGCCGCCATCGCCGCGCTCGCCGGGCGCCCCCGCAGCCACTGCACCCGCAGCGCCCGCCGCACCCGCAGCCCCCGCACCCGCAGCCGCCGCAGTTGCCCCCGCTCCAACTCCTCCTCCGCCGTCAACGCCGGAATCATCGCCACCCCCGCGCCCGCCATCACCGCCCGCTTCACCGCCTCCGGGTTGTTGAACGTCCACGCCGGCGTCACCCGCACCCCCCGCCGCCCCAGCGCCGCCTCCACCACCGCCCGCGTCCCCGAGCCCGGCTCCCGCATCACCCACGCCAGCCCCGCCAATTCCCGCAGCGTCGGCGCCTCCGCCACCCCCTGCCCCGCCCCCGCCACCACCACCAGCTCGTCCCAGCGAAAAATGTGCCCCTCCAGCACCCCGTCGAACTTCCCCGGCCCCTCCGTCAGCCCCAGGTCGAGCCCGTGCTCCACCAGCCCCTGCTGGATCGTGTCGGTGTTCTCGATGGCGCACTCGATCGCCAGGCCCGGCCACCGCCGCCGGCTCTCCGCCAGCAGCGTCGGCGCCAGGTACACCCCGATGGTCATGCTCGCCCCCAGCCGCAGCCGCCCCCGCCCCAGCCCCCTCAGCTCCGCCAGCGCCCGCTCCGCCTCCTCCCCCAGCGCGAAAATCTGCCGCGCATAGCCAGCCAGCAACTCCCCCGCCTCCGTCGCCCGCACCCCCCGCGGCAGCCGCTCCAGCAACGCCACCCCCAGCGCCGCCTCCAACTCGCGCACCTGCTTCGACAGCGCCGGCTGGCTCAGCCGCAACTCCTCCGCCGCCCGGCTGACGCTGCCCGCCCGCGCCACCGCCTCGAACAGCCGCAGATGGTTGAAATTAAGCACACCCCCGCCTCCTGACATAGATTGAGTCTATCGCAACCGTGAAAATTATATATTGGATGTCTGGCGCCCCGGCGCGCTACCGTGGCCTTTATGTCCGCTCGCCTGCTCTTCTTCGCCGCCGCGCTCTTCTGCCTCACCCCCTGGGCCTCGCCCGGCTTGGCGCTGGTGCTGGGCATGCTGCTCGCCCTCACCCTGGAAAATCCCTTCCTCCGCCACAGCCGTCCCGCCGCCCGCTGGCTGCTGCAGGCCAGCGTGGTGCTGCTCGGCTTCGGCATGAATCTGGGCGCGGTCGCCCGCGCCGGCGAGCGCGGCCTCGTCCTCGCCTTCCTCACCATCACCGGCACCTTCCTGCTCGGCGCCCTGCTCGCCCGTTGGCTCCGTATCCCCGCCCGCACCTCCGCCCTGATCTCGGCCGGCACCGCCATCTGCGGCGGCAGCGCCATCGCCGCCGTCTCCGTCGTGGTGGATGCCGCCGAGGCCGAGATGACCGTCGCCATGGGCTGCGTCTTCCTGCTCAACGCCGTCGCCCTCTTCGCCTTCCCCCGCCTCGGCCACCTGCTCGGCCTCAACCAGGTGCAGTTCGGCACCTGGGCGGGCATGGCCATCCACGACATCAGCTCGGTGGTCGGCGCCGCCTCCCAGTACGGCCTGGTCGCCCTCCAGACCGCCACCGCCGTCAAGCTCTCCCGCGCCCTCTGGATCGTCCCGGTGGCGCTGCTGGCCGGCTGGAAGTTCGCCCCTGCCGGCGAAGCCCAAAAGACCGCCCGCAAGATCCAGGTGCCCTGGTTCATCGGCCTGTTCCTGCTGGCCTCGCTGGCGCGCACCCTGGTCGCCCCGCTGGCCGCCGCCGGCCCCGCCCTCTCCCGCCTCGCCGTCATCGGGCTGACCCTGACCCTGTTCCTGATCGGCGCCGGCCTCTCCCGCGCTACCTTGCGCGCCGTGGGCGTGCGCCCCATGGTGCAGGCGCTGCTGCTTTGGCTCGCGATCGGTGCCGCCTCGCTGGCGGCGGTGCGCTGGCTGGGGTGAAAAAATCCTCCGCCACCCAGACCAGGCCGTTGCTCGAGCGCGCCACCCCGATGCCGACCTCGGTGTACCCCCGGTCCAGGATGTTGCCGCGGTGGTTTACCTCAAACCGCGGCTCGTTCATGAACATCGCCTCCACCTGGGCAATGCTGGCCGCCATGCCCACGTTCTCCCCCGCCTTCGACCAGTCCACCCCCGCCCGGCTCAGCCGCGTCCCCGGGTCGGGCCCGTCGGCGCTGGCGTGGCTCAGCCGCCCGCTGCGCGCCATCTCTTCGGCGTGCCGCAGCGCCACTGCCGACGCCCGCGCGCTCCAGCGCAGCGGCCCCGCCTTCCCCCCGGTCTCGGCCCGGTAGCGCCCGTCCGCCCGCGCCGCGTTCATCCACGCCAGCATCTGCCGCGCCGGGCTGAGGCCCTGCGCCCCCGCGCCCGCCAGCCCCAACCCCAGCACCACCGCAGCCAGTCTCGGCATAGCTCTCATTCTAGCCGGCGCCTCCGAATCCACCGCCCCTTCTGGTTGCTGTGGCACAGCCACTCTTGGCTGTGCGCACAGCATCCGGATGCGCCGCCCCTTCTGGCTGCTGTGGCACAGCCACTCTTGGCTGTGCGCACTTTCGGCCCCGGCCGATCCCTGCCGCTTCAGCGCCCCTGCCAGTTCTGCAGCACCGTCACGTACTGCGCCAGCGTCGGGTCGCTCGGCGTCACCACCAAGAAGCGGCTGCCGTCGGCGCTCACGTCAAAATAGGGGGCCGCCGCCTGCGGCAGGCTCACCGCAAACAGCGGGTGCAGCGCCGTCACCCGCACCGCCTCCCGCGTCAGCGCCAGATCCGCCTCCACGATCCGGTTCGACAAGTCGAGAAAATAAAGATGCCCCTGGCGGTCCCAGCGCGCCGCCCAGCCCCCGTTCTGCGAGATCTGGAACTTGCCCCCCGGCCCGGGGAAGGGAACCACATACACCTCCGACCGCCCGGTGTCATAGGAAAAGTAAGCCAGCCAATGCCCGTCGGGCGAAAAGTCCCCGTCGAACTGGTTCGCCGGCACCGGCGCCGCCCGCCAGGGCTTGGGCTCGCCCGTCTGCGGCACCCGCGCCGCACCGGCCTGGCGCTGCTTCAGCCATGGCCGGGCCGGCGCGCTGGGGCCCGCCCCCAGCGGCAGCACCCAATTGCCGTAGACATTGCCGGAATCGCGGGGAACCCCATCGAAGCTCAAGTAGCGCCCGTCCGGCGACCAGCTCACCGCCGTAATCTGGGTGAACGATGGCAGCCGCGCCAACACCGTGCTGGTCCCCGACCCGTCCGCCGGCCGCCGGCACAGCCCCCAAACCTGCCCCCGTTGGCAACTGTAGGCCACCGACTTCCCGTCGGGCGACCACACCGCCCACGTCCTGCTTCCCGGCCCGAAGGTGAGCGGCATGCCCACGCCCCCCCCCGCCGGGTAGCTCCAGAGGTTGATCGCCGTGCCCGTGTCCACCGTTGCCAGCACGCGCGTGCCGTCGGGCGAGATCGCCGCGTTGCGATACTGCGCCTCCGGTCCCACCGTGCCCAGCGGGTTGCCGCTGCGGTCGAACCACGCCAGCCGCGCCACGCTCGCGCCCCGCTGCATCACCAGCGCGCCCGTGGCCGCCACCGAAAACGAGTGCGCCGTCGCCAGCGGCGCGGGCGCGCCCGATACGGTGGCGCGCCCGGGATCAAAGGCTTGCGCCCAGACGCGGCCTTCGCGCAGAAACAGCAGATGGCCGGAGGCGTACTCGGGCGAGCTGGCATTGTCAACCAGCTTGCGCGGCTTCCCGCCGCCCAAGCTCGCCAGCCACACCGCCGTGACGGTGTCCCGCCGGCTGCTGACCGCGTACAGCAGCCGCCCATCCGGCAGAAAACTGGGTTCTTGGTAAAACCCTCCCGCCGCCCCCAGCGCCAACCGCTCCGGGCTGCCGCCGGCGGCCGCGATTGCCCACAGCACGCCGTCGTCGCTGGGCGGATACACGATCCGGCCGTCCGGGCCCCACGCCCCGCCGTAGCCCTCGTCGCTGCTCGCCGTGCCCAGTGCCTGCACGTCGCCGTGGTCGAGCGCCACCGTCTTGAGCTTGTGGTCCGCAAGGAACCCCAGGCTGCGCCCATCCGGCGACCAGAAGGGCTCGCTGGCGCCCTCGGTGCCCGCCAGCGCGACCGCATGCTCGGACGATAAGTCCCGCTCCCACAGCCTGGTCGTGCCCTTGCTGTCGGTGGCGGAAAATGCCATCTTCGTGCCGTCGGGCGAGATCACCGCCGGGCCGGGGTTGAAGCCCGAGGCCTTGAACACCGTCCCCGGCGGCGGCGGAATATAGCTAAACGTGGGCCGCCCCGGCCCCCGCGGCGGCGCCAACGCCACCCGGTAGCCCAGCCCCACAGCCACCAGCCCCAGCACCGCCGCCGCCAGCCAGCCCGGCTGCCACAGCCGCCGGGCTGGCGCTGCCGCCGCCGCTCCGGTGCCTGCTGCGAAATCCCGCTCCAGCGCGATCCGCGCCTCCCCCATCGCCTGCAGCCGTTGCCGCGGGTCCTTGGTCAAGCAGCGCTCCAGCAGCCCCCGCACCCCCGCCGGCGTCCCCGCCGGCAGCCGACCCCAGTCCGGTTCCCGCATCACCACCGCCGCCAAAATATCGGTGATGGTCTCGCCTTGGAAGGCCGCCGCCCCGGTCAGCATCTCGTAGAGCACGCACCCGAAGGCCCAAATGTCCGCCCGCCGGTCCACGCTCTTGCCCTTGGCCTGCTCCGGCGCCATGTACGCCGCCGTTCCCAGGATCAAGCCCGCCTGCGTCGCCGCCCGGCTCAGCGTGGGCGAATCCGCCAGCGCCGCGCCCTCCAGCCCGCCGCTGTCGCCCGCCAGCGCCTTCGCCAGCCCGAAGTCCAGCACCTTCACCTGCTCCTCGCCCGTCAGCTTGATGTTGGCCGGCTTCAGGTCGCGGTGCACAATGCCGCGCTCGTGCGCGTACTCGATCGCCTCGGCGAGCTGGCGCGCCAGCGGCAGCGCCTCGTCCCACCCCAGCCGCCCCCGCCCGATGCGCTCCGCCAGCGTCGGCCCCTCCACCAGATCCATCGCCAGCGCCCCATCGTCAAAGCCATAGACCGCCGCGATGTGGGCATGGCTCAGCCCCGCCAGCGTCTGCGCCTCGCGCCGAAAGCGCTCCATCGCCTGGGCGTCGCCCGCCAGCCGCGGCGGCAGCACCTTGAGCGCGGCGTCGCGCCGCAGCCGCGCATCGTGCGCCCGATACACCTCGCCCATGCCCCCCGCGCCCAGGGGCGCCACGATCTCGTACAGGCCCAGCCGGGTTCCGGGCGCGAGCGGCATGCCGCCCATTATAGGGGATGCAGGGTGGTGAGCCGGGAAGGAATCGAACCTTCAACCTAGTGATTAAGAGTCACTTGCTCTGCCAATTGAGCTACCGGCCCACAATGTGCGCAACTCACTGAATACAAGCCACTTGCGCGTTTCCATCGCCAGCCGCTTCCGTTGGCGCGGAAGTGCCGGTGCCGGTTCTGGTGCCGGTTGGCCCCGAACCAAACCGCGCCAGCCGCTCTACGGCTTCGAGGTTGTGGTCCGGCGACAGATGGGTGTAGCGCATGGTCATGGCCAGCGTTCGGTGACCCATCAATTCTGCCACGGTTCGGATGTCCACGCCAGCCATCACCAGCCGGCTGGCGAAGGTGTGCCGGAGGCAGTGCCAAGTGAAATCCGGGATGGCCACTTTGCGCACCACCCGCTCGAACCAATTGCGGGCGCTGGCGCGAGGCTGGCCATGGTAGCGGCCTGGGGTGACCGCGTTGACGAATACCGGCCCCGAACCGGCAGACGGCCGCCGCAGCGCCAGCAGCGCCGCCAGCGCCGGGGCATTGAGCCGGATGTGCCGTACCCGCCCGTTCTTGGTCTTGCCGAGGCGAATCTGAGCCCGCTCGAAGTCCACATCCTCCCAGCACATGCCGAATTGCTCCCCAGCCCGCATTCCCGTGTTGAGGGCAAGGTCAAGCTCGTGCATGTGCTGCGGGCAGTCGGTTGTGATGGCTTCCCGCAGCCGGGCTTCCTCGTCTTGGCTGAGAAAGCGGATGCGCGCATTGTCGGCGCGCAACTGGCGCACCAGCCGGGCCGGGTTGACCTCCACCAGCCCGTTGTTGACCGCCACCCGGTAGATGAGCGACATGGTGGCCTTGTAGCGGTTCACCGTGGCCGGCGCCCAGCCCCGCGCCTGCATCTCGGCCCGCAGCTTTTGATCCAACTCGCGGGGGCCAACTTCGGCTGCGGCGCGGGGGCCGAACCACTCCCGCAGCAGCGCCGCTTGGGTCACGTCATGCGCCCACGTCCCTTTGTGGGCCTTGGCCCACTCCATCGCCTGGTCGGCAATCTCGTTGAACGTGATCGGCTTCGAGCGCAGCGTCTCCGGCAGCTTCCGGCCCTGCATGGCTTCGGTCTTCCGCTTGCGGTAGAGCTGGAGGGCCATGCCCTTGGTTCCGGCTTTTTCGCGCCGCTCCCTCCCGCCGGCATCGGAGTAGCGAACCCACCACAGCCCCGAACCCTTGGGCCGCTCGAAAATGCCGCGCGGATGCTTTGTCATTGCGCCTCTCCCTTGGCCTGCTTCCGTGGCCGGCCGCCCTTCTTGCCGTTCTCGCGGGCAATCTCTTGCAGCCGCTCCAGCCCGAAACGCTCAAGCCGCACGCGGTAGGACTTGCGCCCCATCCACGCCGCCGCTTCCCGTACTTGTTTGGGTGCCATGCAGCTATCCTAACCGTTCTGGTTATCGTATGTCAAGCGGAATCGGCGTCGTTTCCGGACAGATTCTGTTTGGATCTGCCGCGGGCGACCGGGGCAAACCCGTGTCGCTTGCGCGGGCACATGCGGTATGATTAGGCCGAACGCAGAAGAGGGGGTGGCCTGCTAATGAAAACCGACGCTGAGCTAACAGGCGTGGGAGGCTGGCTTCTCTTGATCTCGGCCGGGCTCGTGCTTGTCTCGCCGGTGAGCGCCCTTGTGGCCGCTAGCGCAGCGAGCGGGAACGCCGCCAATCTGGAATATTTCTGGGCGGCAGCGACGTTTTTGGTTGGTGTCCTGGTCGCCTTGGAAAGGCCGAGTGGCGCGCGCGCCGCAAGGATTTATTTCGCCAGTTCCACTGTCATCGGAGTAATCGCCCTTTGCCGCGGCGCAGTCCCGCCAATTGATCCTCTGCTGATAGAGCGCGGTTTTGACTTGGCCTTCGCCGGAGTCGTCTGGTACCTATATTTCAAGCGATCCCGACGAGTCGCGTTAACGTATCCGCGGTCGGCGACCCTCGACACCGCCGACACGTGCAAGTTGCGGCAGGATGCGAGTGGGCAACGAGTGGAGTGCGAGATGGGCCAGGCCACGGGTGGTCTGCCCGACGCCCCCGCACGCTGTTTCCCAACCGACCTCGAAGGCGCGGCCGCCGCTGAGTCGGGCGAGAACGTGCCGCGTGGTGCTTGGGTTGGGGACTGTTCCCGGCCGGCTGAGGCGCGCGCGCCAGGAGCAGCCCCCCGAGCTTTAGAGGCGGGCGGGCGGAGACCAGCAACTTGCGTCCCGGGGGCGTTGGACGGAGGCGCCGTAGGGAAGGCGGCCGCAGACCAGCCAAAGCAAACCCCGCAGCCGAGGCGCCCTGTGAACCGGCTTTTACTACTATCGATTGGTTATCGCGACGATTTGGGTCTCTCTTCGAGGTGGTGGCACAGGCTGTTCACGGTCGCGTTTGTACTCTGTGGGCTGCTTGCACTCGTCGCGGGTAGCGTTAAGTCGTATCGTGATCCAGCCGACTCTTTGTGGGGATCGCCCACGCTAGAAGAGGTGACGATCCTCGCGACAGCGACCTGGACCGCAACCCCTCAAGGGCTTGCCCCAACTTGGTATAAACCGACTCCGCCGCGCCTACGGGCAACCGTCCAGAATTCGGACGGAACTTCACCAACCAGCCCAGCGCCGACGCGCCCAGTGGCTGCCGGGCAATGGCAAGTCGCGGGGAAGTCTCGCCCAATCGCAGCGCCAAGGCCAAGGAGCCGCAATAGCGCTCCGTCGCTCGATCCGGCGCAGCTGAATGCCGCGCGCAATTTCCTGGCCGCTAACGGCATCGCCATCCACGCCGCTCCGGCCACTCCGCCAATCGCCGCCGCCGCGCCAGTACCGATTGCAGCAACTCCTGGCCGCTGGCAAGTGGCCGGCGGGCCGCCAGCATGGCCAATCCAGCTGCCCTCCGGCAAGGTGTCGGTGGCCGAGTTTGCCCGCCTCGTTCGGGCGAAGTACCCCGAATATAACGACATTGCAAACCACCAGTTGGCAACCGCCGTGCTGCGGAAATACCCGGAGTACCGCTACTTTGTAATCGCCGACGTGGCGGAACAGCCGCCAAGCGCCAACCGGGACGGCGAAGGCTATGTTTCTGGACAGAAAATCGTTCCCATTGAGCCCGGAGATGCCATCTACCACCAACAGAGGGATGGGACCATGCCCACACTGGTAGCTTGGAAATTCAAATCTGGCGTCGTTGGCTGGTCATATACGCGGGCGGTCGCGCGCGCATTGCTCTTGGGCTCCGCATATTTGCTGGCAGCTTCCGCTACGTTATTGAATCTGTACTTTCGTGGCTTGGTCTACGTAATTTACGGGGGTCAGGGTCCAGCATAGTAGGCGACCACACAGTTTCTCTGGTAGGGTTGCCTGTCATGCCTTTCCTGGGCGCCGGTCTGCATCATGCAGCGACGGCGCCGCGAAGCGCAGCTGCGTCTGCTCCAGCTTCCCGGTATCCTCGGTCACCTGGTTCCAAAGCCCGATCACCACGGCCGGCGGGAGTGTGGGGGCTGCTGCGTTCACGCGCCCCACCCCCAGGTTTCCTCGCCCGCCAACACCGCCGGATCGAACCACACCAGGCGGTCGCTTTTCAGCGTGCGCACCAGAACTTCCCCGCCATCCGCGCGGTAGCACACCACTTCGGCGGTTTCTCTCGCTGGCGTCCTAACCCAACTTCCAGGCGCGCCCAGGTCGCTGGTGGGCGGCGGGAGCACGATGGCGCGACTGCCCAGCGTTGCCAGGTCAACCCCACGCATCCGGTGCTGCGCCGGGCCGGGCTCGCACTCCATGCAGTGCCACTGGCCCACTGCATCCTGCCAATAATTGCCGGCGTGGCCACCGGGGCAGGCACCCTCCGGCTTCACCAGCAGCATGAGCAGGTCGGCCTCGCGCTCCCGAATGGCTGGCTTCAGGCGTCCGGCGCGCGCGGCTCCCAGGTCGTAGCTCAGCCCACCGTCCACCACTCGGAACCACCCGCCGGCGTCACGGACTTCCTCCAGCACCTGAGCGGCGGTCAGGCCCGAAGTGCCGCTCGCGGCTGCCGCGCGGCCCGGCCCGGCGGCCTCAATAATGGGAGAGTGCCCCAGGGCGGCACTGACAAAACTGACAGAATTGGGTTTTGTCAGTTTTGTCAGCTCGGGGTTGGGCACATTCGCCATTACTTGCCCCGGCTCCCAAGCCAGCCAGCGGTAGGTGGTGGCGTTCATCGCGCCCCCTTCGCTCTCGGATTTATGGCCCAGAGTTCAGTGCGGCGGCCCGGCCCGGCCTCGGGTTCCAAGGGCGTCGGCCGCACCCAATTCGAGTCCGCCAACATCTCCAGCGCAGCCCGTACCTCCGCCGGCGTGGTCAGGCCCGACCACTGGTTTCGGTATACCTCTCGAAGTGAGAAGAACCCTTTCGCAGCCCGCCAGCCACCAGCCAACCGCCGCGATAGCTCCTCGGCGGCCCGCAGCGCCGGGCTCACGATGCAGGCATATACCCGCCGCGCGTGGGACTCCAGGTACTCGCACCACGCGGCGGCCAGCTTGGCGTGGCGCAGCGGCACCGTGTCCCGCTCGCCGTCAGCCAGCGCAAATAGCAGCGCAAGGCTGGGCATCAGGCTCCGGTACTTGGCGAGGTGCGCCACCACCGCCGGGTGCATATCGTCCCGGCGCACCTTGCCCTCCAGTTCGGCGCGCCACTGCCTGAATAGCTCCTGTGCCGCCGGCGCGAACGTGTACCGGGCCGGCTTCTCGGGATCGCCGCGCACCAGGCGTTCGTACATGCGCTCGGCTCCGGCCAGTGCCTCGCCGTCGGGCGGGCGATCCACGTCTCGCCACTGCGCGTTCAGGTCCGGCCAGACCGTAATCTGAAAGCGCTGCATCAGCCCGTCATCGCCGGGTCCGCCACTGAGTGTGTCCGCCAGGTAGCTCCGCAGCCGCGCGGGCTGGATGCCGCCCAGCATGGACACGCAACAGTGGGACACGTGGATGCTGCCTCGCCCAATCCTGTCCACGGTGTGCGACGTGTCGCCGGACCAGGCCGAGAGGTAGAAGGCACGCTCCCCCTCGCGGCCGGCGCGGTCCAACATAGCCAACCAACCCGTCAACTCATCGCGCTGCACCAGCACGCCGGCAAGATTGTCGCGCAAGATTTGGTGCAGCACCTCCATGGTGGCATCCACCAGCACCAGCCGCCGCTCGGGCGGCGCGGCGATGGGGCCATCTGGCCGGGGCGGCAGTTCGGCGTCTTTCTTGGCGGCGGCAGTGGCCTTCTGCTTCCAGGCCGCCGCGCGAACCTCGGCCTGCTGCTGCGCCTCGGCGAAGTTGGCCAATGCGCTCTCATGCTCCACCCGCCACCGCTCCGCGATGGAGTGCAGCGGCGCGGACACCGCCCGCAGCAGCGGTGACTTCATCACGCCCGGCGGCCCGACGATGGCGCCCCAAAGGTTGGGGACTACGAGCCATGTCGTATCGTTCGCCTGCGGCTGGATCATCGCTCGCCGGCCAACCGCGCCGGCCAGGCACACCACGCTCGCCGTCGCGGGAAAATCGAGCGGCACCTGCATGCGCTCGGCCACGTCCGCGCACAAAGGGCGCAGCGCGTCCGGCAGCAGCGCCTCCGTCATTGGCTTCACCGGCGACAGCGTGCCGCCGATGGGTGTCGGCGCGAGCCAATCGCCAGCCGGATAAGGCGCGGGCGCCTGCTCGGCCTCAGCCCGCTGCTGGCGCATCCGCTCGGCCATCTCCGGCCCGTAGTAGGTGTCATTGTCGAACAGGTCCGCTGCTGTGGGTTGGCTAGGCAGCATGGCTCACCTCCGTCCGCGTCCAGGCCGCGTCCGCCTCATGCAGTTCGTCCATCGTTGTGTGATATTCGGCCGCAACCCGACCCGCCTCGCCCGAGTAGGCAGGAGCCGCGCCAGCCATCTCCAGCGCCACCAGGCGGCCGGCCAGGCGGTCCGCCCGGTCCACAACCTCGCGGTAGGCGTCGGCGGCCTCGCGCCGCTCCGTCCGCGCAACCTCGTCCGCCGCCTGCCGCGCGTCTCGCTCCCGGCGCTGCTGCTGCCTACCGGCGGGGCTACTGGGCGCGCCCGAGATTTCGGCCCAGGTCAGTCCGGCGGCGGCCAGCACGTGGGCGGTGGCGCAGCCCGCCAGGCAGTGCAGCAGCACGCGGCCACCCGCGCCCTCGGCGATGCTCAGGCTGGGCGTGCGGTCAGGGTGGGCCGGGCAGCGGGCCAGCCAGCCACTGCCGGCACGGCGCGCCCCCAGGCGGTCGGCCACCTCGGCGGCGGTCACCGCGCCACCGCAGGCGCGACGTCGCCCGGCCGGTCGGCCGCCACTAGGCGGCGCAGGCTGGCAAGCAGCACCAGGCGGCGGCGGCCGAGCTTGAGCGACTCGATGCGACCGTCGGCTATGAGGTACTGGATGCTGCGCTCGGACAGCGCCAGTAGGCGGGCCGCCTCCGCCACGGATACGAGGATCGGGGAATGAGGTTCAGGTTGGCGCATCGTGGCGCACCTCCGTGCGCTAATGTGTATGTGTGACCGATCGGACAGCGCACCCCATCTCGGGACACCGTCCAACCGTCTCAACACATTAGACTTCCCCAGGGCCCGCTTTGGGTCTGTGGCGCCACTGATTTTTGGAGGAGAGCGATGGCGGAACGCCAACCAACAAGCGAGGAGGCCGGCCGAATGCGGGCCTTCCGGCTAAAAACACTGCTCGACCTGCAAAAGCTGCTCGGCCAGTCGTTCGCCGAGATGAGCCCCGAGGTGCGCCGGGTGTGCGCCCGCCAGAGCCAGAGCACGTGGAATCCGGGGCAAGAGCTGGACGAGGGCGGGGTGCTGCCCAGCCAAATGGACGCGCCACCGAGACACTGATAGACCGGGTGGCGCGATTAGGCTCCGGTGCGCGTCCCGCGAGCATTGTCCGCATGCATGGGCCACCCGCCTGCGCGCCTGTGCTCCGCCGCCTCTGCGTGCTGCCCGAGGGCGCGAATGTCACCGCCAAACCTGAACCGCAAGGCTGAAAGTTGCCGGACATGCGCGGTCCAGTTGCCTGTTGCCGCCAGCGGGTCACATCTCATGGATTCGAGGAGGGCCGCCGTTTTTTGCGTCCTGCGCCCTACGGGGGATCAACCGGCGCCGTCTCTTCGAGGGCCAGGAGCGCGGCGGGGGGCGACGGCGTGCCATGTCCGCAAAAGTCGCGGCAGGAGCACATCGCCTTGAGATTGGTGGCGCTTACGGGCGCACCACCAGAATCATGTAGGCGACGAACAGCCAAATGGCGCCGGCGATGGAAACGACGAGAAGCCAACGCTGCGGGCGGCTCACAGTAGGCTCTCCAGTCCGCGGATGGTCCATAGGCCGAGGTGGCCGACGGCGGGGATGGGCTCTTCGAGTGCCTCGACATCTTCGAGCACCCAGGCATAGCGGCCGGGAGAGAAAATGCCCCAGCGCTGCTCCTCGGGGCAGACGCCATCCAGATAGTCACGATCCATGAAGAGGCAGTCCACCAGCCGGCAGGTGGCCACGATGGCGCCGCGAACTAGGGTGTTGGGGTCCAAGCCCTGTTCCACGGCGAAGTAGCGGTCGGCGGCGCGCCAGCCCTTGGCGGCGTGGATGGCGATGCGGCCACGGTAGGGAGTGCTCCAGGATCTGGTTTCGACGCGCTTCCAGCCGCGCGCAACGGCTTCGGCCCAGGGCTGAGTGAGGGTGATGGCTTTGAGCCTCCGCGCGGCTAAAGCCGCGGGATTCCGGACCGGCTCATTCAACATGAGCGACCTCGACGGCCGCTCCGGCCGCGGAGTGTAGCGTGTTGATTGCGGCATTCCTGTCCCGGTCGCGGGAGTTTCCGCATCCAACGCCGCCTTCCGCCGGCGTCGCGCCGCAATGCTGGCCACGGCTTCGATGAAGTATCGATTCAGTCCCCGCTCGCTGTGGATGCCGAGCCGGTCGTACATGCGCGCGACGACCCCACCTGTCGCTACCCGCGAGCGGCCGATCTTGATTTGCCTGCTGCGCCGGCCAGACAGGATTCCCTTGAGCGCCTCCAACTCCGACAGGCACAGCCGGTAGTTGCGGTGAATCTCCTCCGCCACGTCGTTGGAGGTGAAACGCCAGCCCTCCAGGTCGAAGACCTCGGGAGGAACCGCCCGCTTCTTGGGTGGCCTGCCGCGCTTTGGCTTATCAGCGTGAAGTTTATCTTCAGGCATGTTTTACCGCTCGGTGGCGCCGGCGGCACATCGGCCACACGCTGTCGGATTCTAGCGGGCCGTCAGGCCCCCGCAAGCTTTCATTGCGAGTCCCACCGCCCATGCCCCGCCTCCGCCTGGGGTCAAGGTCGCAGGTATCGGGGGCGATCAACGTCCCGCACTGACGGCAGCGCCACTCGTAGGCCCCACCGGCTTCAGTTTACATGCCGGCGTTGCCCCCCCTACCGCCAAAAAATCGGACCAAAATTTCTGCGCGCAATCAACCCAGCTCATTCCGCTCGCGTGGGCACCACCCACACCCTTGAGCGCCCTTGAGCGCCCCGGTTCCGGCGGCCTGGCCTTTGTTGATAATTATTTTCCACCTGCCTTCTACACATTAACGATTTTTCAGAGTACCGGCGCGTGCCACCTTCAGCGGCGAGCCGTGCCGCCGGGTCGGCGCCGGCAGGCAGCCCGGCGTGCCACTGAGCGGCTCGTGTCCATGGCCGCCCGAGACCCGATGGTGGGCCACGGGGCTGCTCCTGCAACTGACGATTCTGCCGGTTCTGCTGCCGAGGATCCGGTGCCGGTTCTGGTGCCGGTTTGTATCGGGAATCAGTGCGTTACGGTGCGGGCGGCTGCGGAGAGGCTATCGCGGGAAAGGCTTGCAAACACTGGCGAGTTGCGGCATGATCCGGGTGGATGCGGAACCGTGCGTATCACGCTTTGACCCATTAAGAGTCACTTGCTCTGCCAATTGAGCTACCGGCCCAAACCGTTGAATGGCAACGACTTGCACCGAGCCCGCCGTACCGCATGCCCGTCGCTGTGCCCGGATTTGTGCCCAGCGGTGCCAATTTGCGGCAGGCCGGGCAGTGCGGGCGTCGGGGCGGAGCAGCGGTGCGGCATCGGTCAAGTCCAGGGACCATCATCGCACAGGAGGTGCCGGGCGAACAACAGGGGTAATAATATACTGTTGGTAGCACGTCAAGATGTCCGGTTTTTGTAGCACGTGATGTGTCCGGTTGGGTTAAGAATGACCAGCCGCCGCAGCGGCGGTGGAAAAGTGGGAATCCCGCGTCGTGGGCGGGATTTCCAAGCGGGGTGG
>DATKSZ010000106.1:0-2225 GCA_035531375.1 Terriglobales bacterium
CGGCCACCAGGCCCCGGCGGTGAAGACCGACGGCACCGTGGGCGGCGCCATCTTCCGCGAGGGGGCGAAGATCCGCTTCGATCCCTCCATCAACGTGGCCACCCTGGGCGTGCCGGTGGCCACCCAGGCCATCCTGCGGGCGCTGCAGCTCTACGGCGGCGTCATCACCGACCAGACCGGCGGCAGCCAGATCGCCTTCTACTCCGACTTGGCGACCGCGCCCAGCCTCACCGGCCTCAACCTCATCGGACAACACCTGTTCCTCTACTACTGACCGCATCCCCGGGGCGGCGCTGCCCGCGCGAGGGGCGCCGCCCCGGGCCCTTTTCCGGCGGATCTAAGGCTTTCTCCGGCGAAAAGGCAGGGGTTTGGCTAGGCCGCATTGCGAGTACATCCGCTTAGCCTGAGTGCAACTTCAACCCTCGCCACACGTCGGAAAGGTTTTCCCCCCTTGCTTAAAATCCGTGTTCTGCCGCTCCCCCTGGGGCTGCTCTTCGCCTTGGGATGCGCGGGCCAAGTCCGGCCCTCGCAAATTGCCTCCTCCCCCGCCAACGCGCCGACGGCGCCGGCGGCCGCGCCCAGTCCGGCGCCAGCCCCATCGCCCGCGCCAACTCCGGCACCAACTCCGACTCCGGCGCCAGCGCCCGGGCCGGGGGCGGCGCCGCGGCTGTTCCCCGACGCCAGCGCCGATTGGCTGTACAGCGCACCCACCGGCAGCGCGCTCAACATCAGCGCCATGGCCTCGGGGCTGCAGTTTTTCGTCAACACCCACGATGGCGGCTTCGACGCGCCGGTGCAGTACGCCGACGGCTCGCTGGGCTGCACCAGCTTCACCGACACGCGCTACTACAACTACAGCGACCGCATTTGCGTGCCCAACCCGGCCGGGGGCTTCCATCCCTCGGTGGGCGGCTGGGGCGCCAACGACGGCCATTTGATCGTGGTGGACCGCGCGCACGGGCTCTACTACGACTTCTGGAAGCTGCTGGTGAACGCCGCCGGGCAGCCGACCAGCACCAACGTGGGCCAGGTGGTGCAGGGCAGCCTCGGCGGCAACGGCACGCCGGGCACGACGGCGGCGGTGATCACGGCGCTGGCGGGCGACATCCTGCCGGGCGAGCTGGACTGCGCCACCTGCCTCAACCACGCCCTCAGCGTGATCGTGCCGGGCGGCCTGAACAGCAACCAGGTGGGCACGGCGGCGCCGGCGCGCAAGACCGACGGCACCATGGGCGGCGCCATCTTCCGCGAGGGGGCGAAGCTCCGCTTCGATCCCTCGGTCAACGTCGCCGCCCTCAACGCCTCCACCGCCACCAAGGCCATCCTGCGGGCGCTGCAACTCTATGGCGGGGCGATCGTGGACCAGACCGGGGGCAAGGGCATCTCCTTCTACTCCGCCCTCGCCACCCAGCCCGATCTGGCGGGGATCAACCAGATCGGCCAGCACCTGTGGATCTACTACTAGCCGCCGCCGCCGAGCGGCTGCGCCAAAACGGAGGGGCCTCCCGCCCCTCCGTTTTTTTTTGCGCCCGGCTTGGGGTTTCTCCCCATTCCGGCCCGAAGCGGGGTGACCGACACTCAATTCACAGTTTGCGCCACTTCGTCGGAATGAGGTCACCAAGTTGCTGTATTGGGTCACTCTCCGACGCTATCTTGTCCCGGGACTCGCCCTGCTGGCCGCGGGCTGCGGCGGCAGCGCCGCGGTTTCCGGCGCGGCCGCAAGCAAGCCTGCGGCCGCGGTGGCGGCCAAGATTCAGCCCGCCAGCATCACCCTGGCCCCCGGCGCCAGCGCCACCTTCACCGCCACCTTCAGCGGCGGCACGCCCCCGCCGGTCGCCTGGACGGCGAGCGGCGGCAGCCTGAACGCGGCCCCGGCGACGGCCAGCGCCCCGGCCGAGGTCTTTGTCGCCGGCTCGGCGCCCGGCACCTACACCGTCGCGCTCGACCCGGCCAACGCGGCCGCCGCGCCGCTGGCCACCGCGGTAGTCACCATCGTGGCCCCGCCGCCGCCTCCTCCTCCGCCGCCGCCACCACCGCCGCCTCCTCCTCCGCCTCCCCCGCCCGTGACGCCGCCGGCCTCAACCCGGCTGTTTCCCAGCGCGAGCGCCGACTGGCTGTACGCGGCGCCCAGCGGCAGCGGCCTCAACATCTCGTCCATCACCAGCGGGATGCGCTTTGAGGTCAATACCCACGCCCAGGGCTTCGACTACCCGGTCGAGTACACC
>DATKSZ010000107.1:0-5320 GCA_035531375.1 Terriglobales bacterium
GGCGGCGTCGGGGATCTCGTAGACCTTGAGCCAGTAGAGGCGGCCGGTGTTGGTGAACACCAGGATGTAGCTGTGGGTGGAGGAGACGAAGAGGTGCTCGACGAAGTCCTCCTCGCGCGTGCCGGCGCCGCGCCGCCCGCCGCCGCCGCGCCGCTGCAGCCGGTAGGTGGAGATGGGGGTGCGCTTCAGGTAGCCGGAGTGGGTGACGGTGATCGCCACCGTCTCCTCCTTGATCAGGTCCTCGAGCTGGATCTCGGCCACCTCGGCCTGGATCTCGGTGCGGCGCGGATCCTTGTCGCCGCCGAAGTCCTTGCGGATCTCCTTCAGCTCGTCGGCGATGACGCCGCGCAGCTTCTTGTCGCTGGCCAGGATGGACTCCAGCTCGGCGATGCGCAGCCGGATCTCGGCCAGCTCGTCCAGGATCTTCTGCCGCTCCATGCCGGTGAGGCGGTGGAGCTGCAGGTCGAGGATGGCCTGCGCCTGCTTCTCGCTGAGGGCAAATTTCTTGACCAGGCCCTCCCGCGCCTCGCGCGGGCTGGCGCTGGCGCGGATGAGCTGGATCACCGCGTCGAGGTGGTCGAGGGCGATCTGGTAGCCCTCCAAGAGGTGCTCGCGCTCGCGCGCCTTGCGCAGCTCGTAGCTGGTGCGGCGCCGCACCACGTCCACGCGGTGGTCGAGGAAGAGCTGGATGGCCGCCGCCAGCCCCAGCTCGCGCGGCTGGCCGTTGACCACCGCCAGCAGGATCATGCCAAAGCTGGTCTGCAGGTTGGTGTGCTTGTAGAGCTGGTTGAGGATGAGGTCGGGCTGCTCGCCGCGCTTGAGCTCGAGCACGATGCGCATGCCGTCGCGGTCGCTCTCGTCGCGGATGTCGCTGATGCCCTCGATGCGCTTCTCCTGCACCAGCTCGGCGATGCGCTCGATCAGCCGCGCCTTGTTCACCTGGTAGGGGATCTCGGTCACCACAATGGCCTTGCGGTCCTTGCCGATGGCCTCGGTGCCGGCGCGGGCGCGCAGCACGAAGGCGCCGCGGCCAGAGGTGTAGGCCTGGGCAATGCCCGAGCGGCCGTAGAGGATGCCGCCGGTGGGAAAATCCGGCCCGGGCACGTGCTTCATCAAATCCGCCAGCGTGGCCTTGGGGTTCTGCAGCAGTTCCAGCGCCGCCCCGATGATCTCGGTCAGGTTGTGGGGCGGAATCTTGGTGGCCATGCCCACCGCGATGCCGTCGGAGCCGTTGATCAGCAGGTTGGGGATGCGCGTCGGCAGCACCACCGGCTCGGTGGTGGCCTCGTCGAAGTTGGGCACCATGTCCACGGTGTCCTTGTCAATGTCGCGCAGCATCTCCTCGGCGATCTTGGTCAGCCGGGCCTCGGTGTAGCGGTAGGCGGCGGGGGGATCGCCATCCACCGAACCGAAGTTGCCCTGCCCATCCACCAGCAGGTAGCGCAGGTTGAAGTCCTGGGCCATGCGCACCAGGGCGTCGTAGACGGGGGCGTCGCCGTGGGGGTGGTACTTTTTGAGCACCTCGCCCACCACGCCGGCGCACTTGGAATACTTCTTGTTCGACAGCAGCCCCTCGCTGTGCATGGCGTAGAGGATGCGGCGGTGCACCGGCTTGAGCCCGTCGCGCACGTCCGGCAGGGCGCGCCCCACGATCACCGACATGGCGTAGTCGAGATACGAGCGCCGCATCTCGTCTTCGATATTGACGGGCTGGTAGGGCTTGGCCCCCTCCGGATTGGCGGGGCTGTGGCCGTTCAAGGGAAGCTGGTTGTCGTCTTCGGCCATAAAGGCTTATTTTACCATCGTTTAGGCCCGCTTTTCCGGGGCGGGCGGGGGCCCTCGAAAGCTGGATCCGGCCTCCGGCCACAACCTTTTTAACCCGCCAGGGTTAAGGCCCAACGAGAGTAGAGGCTATGCGCAAGCGGAAGCTGGTGGGACTGGCCGGGGCGTTGGCGGCGGGCATGACGGTGGCGGCCGGGAGCTGGGCGCAGGCGCCGCCAGAGCGGCTGAGCCCGCGCCAGCAGGTGGTGCAGGCACTCGACCGGCTGACGTGGGGCATCGCGCCGGGCGAGGTGGCGGCGGTGGAGAAGATCGGGCTGAAGTCCTGGCTCCAGCAGCAGCTTCACCCCCGCCGCATCCCCGAGAACCCGGAGTTGACGGCGGCGCTGCAGCCGCTCGCCTCGCTGCGCATGACACCGGCCCAGATGATGGCCAGCTTCCCGCCACCGCAGGCGGTTCTGCAGATGGCGCGGGGGCGGCTGGCACTGCCCGCCGACCCCAAGCTGCGGGGCGTGGTCGAGGGCGAGATCGAGTTGGCGCGGCTGCGGATGCAGGGCCAGGGCGGCGGCCGGGGTGGCCGCGCCGCCGCCGCCGCCGCTGAGCCGGTGGCGATGGGCGCGCCCGCGCTGGACACCCTGCTCGGCGCCGACCAGGTGCAGGCGCTCGAGAGCGGCCCGCTGCCCGACCGGCTGGCCACGCTCGAGGGCCTGCCCCGGGCCATGCGCCAGCAGGTGCTGCTCAGCTTGCCCCGCCGCGCCGCCCAGCAGCTCGCCCCCTGGATGCCGCTGGGGCAGGAGCGCGCCCTGGCCTATTACCTCATGCCCCAGCAGGTGACCAACCTCGACCTGCTGGGCGCCAAGCTGCTGCGCGCCGTCTATACCAACCGCCAGCTCGAGGACGTGCTCACCGACTTTTGGTTCAACCACTTCAACGTCTTCCTGGGCAAGGGCCTGGACCGCTCGCTGGTCACCGCCTACGAGCGCGACGCCATCCGCCCGCACGTGCTGGGCAAGTTCCGCGACCTGCTGCTGGCCACCGCCGAGAGCCCGGCCATGCTGTTCTACCTGGACAACTGGCAGTCGGTGGACCCCAAGATCAACCGGCACGGCATCAACGAGAACTACGGCCGCGAGGTGATGGAGCTGCACACCCTGGGCGTGGACGGCGGCTACACCCAAAAGGATGTGACCGAGGTGGCGCGCTGCTTTACCGGCTGGACCATCCGCCAGCCGCTGCGCCAAGCCACCTTTTTCTATAACGACCGGCTGCACGACCACGGCGCCAAGCTGGTTCTGGGAGTCAAGATTCCCGCCGGCGGCGGCATGGGCGATGGCCTCAAGGTGATTGACCTGTTGGCGCGCAGCCCCGCCACCGCTCGCCACATCTCCTACGAGCTGGCGCAGCGCTTCGTCGCCGACGACCCGCCCCCGGCGCTGGTGAACCGCATGGCGGCGACCTTCCTGCACAGCGACGGCGACCTGCGCCAAGTGATGGAGACCATGATCCAATCGCCCGAGTTCTGGCAGCCGGCCTACTACCGCGACAAGGTGAAGTCGCCGCTGGAGACGGTGGTGTCGGCGGTGCGGGGGCTGGGCGCCGACGTCAGCAACCCCACCCGCCTGACCCAGATCATCGCCGCCATGGGCCAGCCGCTCTACGCCAAGCAGCCCCCCTCGGGCTACCGCCCCACCGGCGCGCAGTGGGCCAGCGACCTCACCGCCCGGCTCAACTTCGACGAGATGCTGGCGGCCAACCGCATCCCCGGCGTGCAGGTGGACCTGAGCCCCTTCCTGCCCGCCACCGCCTCGCTGCCCCGCCTGGAACAGAACTTCTACCACACCCTCTTGCAAAACCAGGTCTCGGCCAACACCCAGACCCAAATCGCCCGCCACATGGCCACCGTCCACGCCGCCGAACCCGTCCAGGCGGTGCAATTGGCGGCTTTGGTGCTTGGCTCCCCCGACTTCCAAGACCACTGAGGACCGTCCCGCCGCCCACTGTTCACTGTCCACTTTCCACTGTCCCCCCTTGGAACTCCCATGACCACACGCCGCATCTTCCTCAAAAACTCCGCCCTCGCCATGGTCGGCATCGGCGCGCTGCCCCCGTGGCTGGCGCGCTCGGCCTACGCCAGCACCGTGGGCGGGCGGAAAAAGATCCTGGTGGCGATCTTCCAGCGCGGGGCGGTGGACGGGCTCAACCTGCTGGTGCCCTACGGCGAGCCGGTGTACTACAACCTGCGCCCCACGATCGCGGTGCCGCGCCGCGCGCTGCTCGACCTGGACGGCTTCTTCGGCTTCCACCCCGCGCTGGCGGCGCTGCAGCCGCTCTGGCGGCAGGGCCATCTGGCGGCGGTCCACGCCGCCGGCTCGCCCGACCCCTCGCGTTCGCACTTCGACGCCCAGGACTATATGGAGTCGGGCACGCCCGGGCTCAAGTCCACCGACGACGGCTGGCTGAACCGCGCCATCGGGCTGGACGCCTCCGCCGGCGCCTCGCCGGTGCGGGCGGTGGCCATGGGACCGCAGCTGCCGCTGACGCTGCAGGGACGCGCCCCGGCGGTGGCGATCAACAACCTCAACGCCTTCCGCGTGGGCGGCCCCGGTCCGCAGGCGGCCAGCATCACCGCCACCTTCGAGGCCATGTACGACCATGCCTCCGACGCGGTGCTGCGCCCCGCCGGCCAGGACACCTTTGCGGCGCTGCGCCTGCTGCAGGGGCTCGATCCGGCCCACTACCAGCCCGAGAACGGCGCCGCCTACCCGGCCCAGGCGCTGGGCCACAGCCTCCGCCAACTGGCGCAGTTGATCAAGGCGGATGTGGGGGTCGAGGTCGCCTTCGCCGATGTGGGCGGCTGGGACCACCACGTCAACGAGGGCGGCGAACAGGGGCAGTTGGCCACCAACCTGCGCCAGTTCGGCGACGCCATCGCCGCCTTTTGGACCGACCTGGGCCCGCGCCAGGAAGACGTGGTGCTGGTCACCATGTCGGAGTTCGGCCGCACCCTGCACGAGAACGGCAACCGCGGCACCGACCATGGCCACGCCAACGTGATGCTGGTGCTGGGCGGGGCGGTGCGCGGCGGCCGCGTCTACGGCCCCTGGCCGGGCCTGGGCGCCGAGCAGCTCTACCAGAACCGCGACTTGGCGGTGACCACCGATTTCCGCGACGTGCTCAGCGAAGCGGTGGCGCGCCACCTGGGGGTGGAGCAGTTGGGCGGCGTTTTCCCCGGCTACCAGGCGAACCCGGCCCAGTTTCGCAATTTCTTGCGGACCTGATCGCGGGGGTCGCGCCGCTTTGCCTGCTGGCAAAATCGGCGCGCAAGGCTGCGAACCGGGGCCCCCGGGACCCGCTGCGGGTCCTGGGGTGGTCGTAATTCCGCAGGGGCAGACGCGCCGGTGGCGCGTCTGCGCCCCCGGGAAGCGAATTCGGCGCGGCCCCAGCGAAGCGCAGCGCCGACTTGGGGCCATGGGGCCCCACGTCGGCGCGAGCACAAGCGGGACGCGCGCCGCACCGGCCTGGCGCTGCTACAGCCGGGCCG
>DATKSZ010000108.1:0-5727 GCA_035531375.1 Terriglobales bacterium
CGTGGTGGGCACCGTGAACCTGCTGGTGGCCGCCCAAGAGGCCGGGGTGGGGCGCATCGTCTACGCTGCCTCCTCCTCCGCCTACGGCAACAACCCCACCCTGCCCAAGCGTGAGGACTTCCTGCCGGCGCCGCTGTCGCCCTATGCGGTTGCCAAGCTGGCGGGCGAGCACTATCTCGCCGCCTTTCACGCCGTGCACGGCATGGCCACCGTCAGCCTGCGCTACTTCAACGTCTTCGGGCCCCACCAGGACGCCGCCTCGGCCTACGCCGCGGTGCTGGCCAAGTTCATCAACGCCATGCTCGACCGCGAGCCGCCGCAGGTGCACGGCGACGGCGAGCAGAGCCGCGATTTCACCTACATTGACAACGTGGTCGCCGCCAACCTGCTGGCGGCGGCGGCGCCGGCCCAGGCGGTGGCGGGACAGGTGATCAACGTCGCCACCGGCACCCGGGTGTCGCTCAACCAGGTCTTGGAACTGCTGCGGCCCATGCTCGACTACCCGGGCGAGGTGCGCTACGGCCCGCCCCGCGCCGGCGACGTGCAGCACTCCCTCGCCGACATCGGCCGCGCCCAGCGCCTGCTCGGCTACCAGCCCAGCGTCAGCTTCGAGCAGGGACTGGCGCGCACCGTGGCCTGGTACCGCAGCCTGCGCGCCCCCGGCGCCGCCGGCGCCTAGCCCGCGCTGGCCTAGCCCGCGCTGGAAAGAGCCGCCGCGGCATTCTGGAACTCGGCGTAGCCGCCCTGAAAGTCCTCGACCCGGCCGGTGCCGTCGCAATGCCAGATGCGGGTGGCGCACGCCTCGACCAAATCCTCGTCGTGGCTCACCAGCAGCACGGTGCCAGCATAGCGCTGCAGCGCCAGGTTGAGCGCGCTAATGGTCTCCAGATCCAAGTGGTTGGTGGGCTCGTCCAGCACCAGCACGTTGGGCTTTTGCAGCATCAGCATGCAGAACAGCAGGCGCGCCGCCTCGCCGCCCGACAGCACCGCCGTCTGCTTGGTGGCCTCTTCGCGCTGGAACAGCATCTGGCCGAGCAGGCCGCGCAGCTCCTCCTGCGAGGCGGCCGGATCCCACTGCGCCAGCCACTCCACCACGCTCAGCCCGGGGGTGATGAGGGCGCGGTGGTCCTGGGCGAAGTAGCCCACCTGGGCCTCGTGCCCCCACACCACGGTGCCGGCGTCGCGAAACTTCCCGGCGTAGCCGCTGACCTGGCGCAGCAGGCCGTCGGCAACCCCGGTCGCCGGGCTGCCGCCCAGCAGGGCGTGCAGCAGCGTGGTCTTGCCGCTGCCGTTGCGGCCCAGGATGGCCACCTTCTCGCCGCGCATGAGCTTGGCGCTGAAGCCGCGCAGCACCGCCGGGCCGTCGTAGGCCTTGGCCACCCCCTCCAGCTCGAGCACGTGCTTGCCCGAGGGCCGCTTCATCTCGAACTTGATGAAGGGGCGGGCGATGTTGGAGCGGGCCAAGTCGGCCACCTGCAGCCGCTCCACCTCCTTGCGCCGCGACTGCACTTGGCTGGAGCGGGTGCCGGCGGAAAAGCGGGCGATGAAGTCGTTCAACTGGGCGATCTTCTTCTCGCGCTGGGCGTTCTCGGACTCGATGCGGGAGCGGATTTGGGTCTTGGCCAGGACCATGTCGTCGTAGCCGCCGGTGTAGGTAATGATGGTCTGGTAGTCAATATCGGCGATGTGGGTGCAGACGTTGTTGAGGAAATGGCGGTCGTGGGAGATGACCACGACGGAGCCGTCGAAGTGGTTGAGAAAGCCCTCCAGCCAGTGGATGGAGTCGAGATCGAGGTGGTTGGTGGGCTCGTCCAGCAGCAGCGCCTGGGGACGGCCAAACAGCGCCTGGGCGAGCAGCACCCGCACCTTCTGGCCGCCCTGGAGCTCGCCCATGCGGCGGAGGTGCAGGGCGTCGGGAATGTCCAGCCCCTGCAGCAGCACCGCCGCTTCGCTCTCGGCGGCATAGCCGTCCTCCTCGCCCACGATGCCCTCCAGCTCGCCCAGGCGCATGCCGTCCTCGTCGGTCATCTCGGGCTTGGCGTAGATGGCCTCGCGCGCCTCCAGCGCTTCCCACAGGCGGTGGTTGCCCATGATGACGGTGTCGAGCACGCGGTGCTGGTCGAAGGCGAACTGGTCCTGGCGCAGCACGCTGAGCTTGCGGGGGCGGGTGACGCTGCCCTTGGTGGGCTCCGACTCGCCGGCCAGCAGGCGCATGAAGGTGGTCTTGCCGGCGCCATTGGGGCCGGTGAGGCCGTAGCGGCGGCCGGGGGGGAAGGAGGTGGAGACGTCCTCGAACAACACTTTGGCGCCGAAGCGCATGGTGAGCTGGCTGACAGAAATCATGAGAAAAAGGGAGGCCGGGGCGGATGCCGGGGCTGTAACCACAATAGCACGTGCTGGGGGGAGGGTCGGGCCCCCCAGGGGCGGTGGGGTTGAGTCGGAGGCGGAGGCGTTATATATTGTATCCAGGCAGCGGGGTGGTGTGTGTGGAGGATCTATGGCTCGTGTCTTGCTCAGCAGTCTGACCCCGCCAACCATGGCGGCCCCCAATCCCGACTTCCAGGCCGAGGCGGGCCGCTACCGCTTTGGCGACTTTCGCCTGTGCCTGGCGCAGCGGCAATTGTGGCGCAATGGCGAGACGGTATCGCTGACCCCGCGCGCGCTGGATCTGCTCATCGCCCTGGTGCGCTGCTCCGGCCGGGTGGTGGGGCGGGAGGAGTTGCTGCGGCGGGTGTGGGGCGACATCAGTGTGCATGACTCGAACCTGACCGTGAACCTGTGCCTGCTGCGGCGGGCGCTGGGCAGCCACGAGCGCCTGATCGCCACCGTGCCGGGGCGGGGCTACCAGTTTGTGGCGCCGGTGGTCCCGGAAGCGGCGGCGGAGCCGCGGCTGGCGGAAGAGCCGGCGGTGACCTGGCTGGGGGTGGCGCCGTTCCAAAGCGTGGGCGAGTCGCCGCTGTCTCCGGTGCTGGGCACGGCGCTGGGGCCGGCGCTGGTGGCAGCGCTAGCGCGCATTCCTGGACTGCGGGTGCGGCCCAGCAGCGCCCAGGCGGGCAGCGAGGTGGACTGGCGGCTGGAGGGCTGGTTCCAGCAGTTCGAGCAGACGGTGCGCATTACCGCGCAGTTGGTGCGGACCGAAGACGGCGGGGTGGAGTGGGCGGAGCACCGCCATTTCGCCGCGGCCGAAATCTTCGAGCTGCAGGACCGCATCGCCGCCTGGCTGAAGGCGGTGATCCGCAGCCTGCTGGCGGGCGAACGCGCCCTGGGGGCTTCCCTCGCCGCCGCCGGCGGCCGCCAGCAGTAGAGCGATGGTGGGCGCGGGCCCCAGCGCGGCCTACCCGGCCCGGCTGTAGCAGCGCCAGGCCGGTGCGGCGCGCGTCCCGCTTGTGCTCACGCCGATCGGGGGCGCCGGGGCCCCAGGTCGGCGCTGCGCTGCTTCATTGCCCGGGGGGGCCGCGCCGCATTCGCTTTCCGGGGGCGCAGACGCGCCACGGGCGCGTCTGCGCCTGCGGAATTACGACCACCCCAGAGCCCGAGGCGGGCTCTGGGGACCCAGGTTCGCGGCCTTTCGCGCCGATTTTGCCAGCAGGCAAAGCGGCGCGACCCCCGCGAGTTGCACCACGGCCGCAGCCTGCGCTGCGTCCCCCCTGCCGTAGCCGCGCGGGCCCGCTCGGGCTTCGCCCGAGCGCAGGCGGCGATGGCGCGCGCGGCGGCAACGCAAAGCAAAACGGCCTCGCCACCCCAGGTGGCGAGGCCGTTTTGCGTGGAAGGGAGGCGGGCTAGAAGGTGATCTTGCCCACCAGCTCGATGGTGCGGCCTCCGTAGTCGCTGTTGGAGTCCACCGCCTGGTAGGCGTTGGTGATGCGGCCGAAGCCGTTGGAGGACAGGCTCTGGCCGGCGGTGCCGAAGGTCTCAGCGGCGCCGGTCCAGAAGAAGTTGGCGTTGTTGAAGGCGTCCAGGATCTGCACCTGCAGCTCCGAGCCGATACGCTCGGTGATCTGGGTGTTCTTCACCAACGAGAAGTCGGGCAGGAACAGGGGCGCATCGTAGAGGAACATGCGCGAGCACTGCAGGCCCGGGGCGGAGCAGGGGGCCAGCACGGCGGTGTTGCTGCGCAGCCCGTTGGGGCCGAGCAGGCCCTGGGGCACGTACCAGACCGCGCCGGGCCCCGGGGTGGGGGTCTTGTAGACGCCCAACTGGCCCTGCAACTGCTGGGTGGACATGCCGTTGAGCACCACGCCGCCGTCGCCCTGGTTGAAGGTGCCGCCCAGGCCGCCGGTAATCAGGCCGGGACGGCCGCTCTGCAGCAGGATGTTGCTGTCGAACGACCAGCCGCCGACCACGGTGTTGAGCAAGCCGCCGCCGTTGGCCCAGCGCTCGCCCTTGCCGAAGGGCAGTTCCCAGAGGGAGAAGAACTTGAAGGCGTTGCGGATGTCATAGGGGGCCGGACCCTTCATCAGGCCGGGATTGCGCAGGGTCACCTCGCTGAGGGTGTTGGAGCCGCTGCGCTGCCAGTCGTTGGTCAGGCTCTTGCTGTAGGTATAGCTGGCGTCGAAGGTGAGGCCATGCACCGGGCGATGGCGGATCTGGAACACCACCGCATTGTAGGTGGATTGCAGCCCGTTGCGCAGCTCGTAGGAGCCGCCTTGGGCGTTGGGATTCACCAAAAACAAGTTACTGGGATAGTTGTTGGCGATCAAGTTCTGCCAGTACTGATAGTTGGTAGCAATAGAGTTGGCCAAAGTGCCGGCCTGGCCCGTCTTGATGTCGTTGATGAAAGAGCCGTTGGTGAAGCCGTTCGCGGTCTGGGAGTTCCCCCCCCCCGGGTTGAAGGCGGCGGTCATGATCGGCAACGCCGACTGGCCGGCCACGGTGTCGCCAAAGTTGTTGCAATTGCACAGTGCCAGGTTGTTTTGAGCTTTCTGGAACTCGCTCAGGAAGCCGTTCTCAAAGATGTTGACCTCGTTCAGGTTCAGCCGCTGGTACAGGCCGACGCCGTGGTTGCCGATGTAGTCCACCTCGACGGCGGTGTGGGCGCCCAGGGAGCGCTGGTAGTTGGCCGACCAGCTCTGCACGTAGGGCATGTGCAGGTTGGGATCGAACACGCTCACCGACTGGCCGTTGATCGGGTTGATCGGGATGTTGGCCGAGAACGCGGTGGGCGTCTGGGCGACGGTGTTGATGTTCATGGCGCCAATGCCGATGCTGCCGGCGTTGAACTGCCCGGGCTGGGTGGCCGTGGCCTGGGGGCTGCTGAACTGCGCGCCCGAGTAGCCGGGATTGCTGGCGGCGATGCTGGAGAAGTTCTGCAAGCCCTCGCGCGAGTAGGCGATGGAGTAGCCGGCGCGCAGCACCGTCTCCCCGTTGTGGCCGAACAGCCAGCCCGAGTGCTGCCAGGCCACGCCCACGCTGGGGGCGAAGCCCTTGTACCAGTTCTTGTACCACTGCTTGCCCAAGTCGTTGGTGTAAGTGGGCGCAGCGCCGGTCATGGTGCCGGGCATGAACAGGTTGCCGGCGCCGGAGATGCCGTAGGCGGCGGCGGCGCCGCCGTTGGCGATGAAGTACTGGTTGTAGTTGTCCACCGGTACGCCTTCATACTCCCAGCGCAGGCCGTAGTTGAAGGTCAGGTTGGGCCGCACGCGCCAGCTATCGGCGCCGTAGAAGCCCAAGTCGGTCTGGTGGTAGCTGGCCACGCTGGGCGCGCCGGTGACGAAGGAGCGCGAGGTG
>DATKSZ010000109.1:0-20426 GCA_035531375.1 Terriglobales bacterium
CCCGGATCGGCCGCTCGTCAATCTGAATCACACCCCCGGCCTTGACCGGTTCTTGATCTTGCGCCATGCTGGTCTCCTGTTCTGGTCGGTTTGGCTGGCGCCCCCTGCCCGGGGCGCCAGCGCTGTTTGTACCAGACCAGCCCAGGTCTTTTCAAATGTGCGAAATTTAGCGTACGTTATCCCATGAAGCTCGAGCGCAGCTTGGCCCTCAAAGCCGAGCCCTACGAGCGCAACCCCGAACGCCGTGGCCACGCCAACGGGTTTAAGCCGAAGACGGTGCGCACTCGTTTGGGGGATTTGAGCCTGCAGGTCCCGCAGGTCCGCGGAGACGTCGCCTTCTACCCCAGTGCGCTGGAAAAAGGCGTTCGCAGCGAGCGCACCTTGGTTCTCGCCGTCGCGGAAATGTACGTCAGCGGCGTTTCCACCCGCAAGTTGCGCGCCGTGCTGGAAACCATGTGCGGCAGCGACATCACCAGCACCCAGGTCAGCCGAGCCGCGCAGCCGCCCACGCCGCCGAGGCCATCCAGTACCGCACCCTCGACCGCACCTACTGGGCCTGAGCGGCCCGCGCCGCCCGCCAAGGGCGCGAAGGCCGCGAAGGCTGGATCAGCACCTCGGCCGAGATGCCGAGCTGCTCGTGCAGGCGGCGGATCATGCCGATCGAGAGGCCGCGCTTGCGGTTCAGCACCTCCGCCACGCGGGTGCGCGTCCCGATAAGCGGCTCCAGATCCTTGCGGGAAAGCCCCTGTTGCTCCATGCGGAACTTGATCGCCTCGACCGGATCCGGTGGGTCCATCGGAAAATGCTCTACCTCGTAAGCATCCACCAGTGTCGCCAGCACATCGAGGCGGTCCCCCTTGGGCGTGCCGCTTGTCGCGCCCCAAAGCCGCCCGACTTCGCTCAGGGCCTCCTCGTAATCCGCCTCGGTGCGGATCGGCTTCAACTCATGCGCCATGTTGCACCTCCGTCACGCCGAGCCGGTCGTAGTCCTTGTGGGATCCGATCCATTTGATCCAAACGATGCTCTTCTCGAAATCAACCGCCGCGACCAGCCGGTAGGCGTTCCCCTTCACGTTGAAGACCACCCGCTCGGCCGTCACCACGCTGGCGGTGGCATAGGAGCGCTTTACCTCGGCCATGTTTTTCCAGTGCGCCTTTTTCACCTCGTCGAACCAGGCATCCACCGCCGACTTGGCCGCAGGCTGGTCCTTGTGCCCGGCGAGCGATTCTACGAACTCGCGCAGGGTGCGCCGGGCGATGACCCGCATGCTCAAAATCTACCACGCGCCCATTTTGGGCGCAAGGCGAACGGCCCTGTTCCTTCCCCACCCCGCCCCCCCGGGCCGGCCTCCAGCGCTCCACCCGGGCGTGATCGCCGACCTTGCCGGCAGCACCTCCGCACGCCGCCGAGGCCGGTTCTGGGGAACTCGGTTGGCGGCCTTTCGCGCCGATTTTGCCAGCAGGCAAAGCGGCGCGACTCCCGCGACCGGATCCAAAATGTCGGCATGGGCTCGCTGGCGACCTCTCCCCGCATCACCCCGTTTCTCTGGTTCGATACCCAGGCCGCCGAGGCGGCGTCTGGTCGGCACTCTCGGCGGGCGGCAGCGAAGGGCGGTGCGGCTGGCTCAAGGACCGCTTCGGGCTCTCCTGGCAGATCGTGCCGGCGCGGCTGGCGGAGCTGATCCGCCACCCCAAGGCCGTGCAGGCGCTGCTGCAAATGAAAAAGATCAACCTCGCCGAGTTGGAGCGCGCCGCCTCCGCCGCAGCCCGCCCGTCCTAGGCCGCCTTCTGCCGCTGCAGCGCGGCCAAGACGTCCATCGTGGCGCGGGTGAAGGCGGGGAGATCGTCGGGCTTGCGGCTCGAGATCCAATTGCCCTCGACCACCACCTCCTGGTCCACCCAGTTGGCGCCGGCGTTGCGGTAGTCGTCCTGCAGCGTCGGCCAACTGGTCAGGGTGTGGCCGCCCACCAGCCCGGCGGAGATCAACAGCCAGCCGCCGTGGCAGATCACCGCCACCGGCTTGCCCGCGGCGACGATGCCCTGGGCGAAGCGCTGCGCGGCGGGCACGATGCGCAGGCTGTCGCCGTTGGCCACCCCGCCGGGCAACAGCAGCGCGTCGTAGTCCTCCGGGCGGGCGTCGCGCAGCGCCACATCGGGGCGGTACGTCCCGCCGATGACATGGTGGCGCATGGCGGTGAGCTGGGTATGGCGCGAGACGATGTCCACCCGCGCCCCCGCCGCCTCGAAGGCGGTCTTGGGCCCGGTCAGCTCCAACTCCTCAAAGCGGTCGTCCACCAGCGCCGCAACGCGCACACCACCCAGTTCCAAGGTCGGGGTTGCCATGGCGAGCCTCCACCGAATTGGGATGCGGCCCCCAGGCCCCGGCGCCGCCTCAGGGCCGCCCGCCGTTGGGCTTGGCGCCGGGCGCGGCCGCCTTCGCCACCGCCGGCGCCGCCCGCTCCAGGTAGGGGAAGAACGGGGTCAACTGCAGCGGCATCTTCTCCCGCGCCGACAGCAGCGGCAGCGCCTCCGGCGTCTGCAGCGTGAGCGCGTCGCTCCAAGGATCCACCACCAGCCGGCTGCCCAGCGGCAGCGCCGCGATCTGCTTCACCTGCGCCGGCGCCAGCGGCGGCGCCTCCGCCTCCACCGCGTGCAGCCGCGCCAGGTAGTCGTGGCTGAACCAGGAGTTGCCCAGGTGCGGGCTGAAGAGGTGGGGCGAGAGCTTGCGCCGCGCGTCCACCTGGCGCAGGAACAGCCCGGCCTCGGCGAGCTGGCCCTTGTAGGGAGAGTTCACCAGCAGCTTCACCGCCAGCGCGTTGGCCTGCGCCTCCTCCGCGGGCGTGCGCTGCAGGTCGAGCAGCCGAAACGCGTCCTGGTCGGCGAACAGCATGCGGTCGGCGAAGGCGTAGCGGGTGTCCAGCCGCTGCCCCAGCGCGATGTGCGCCAGCTCGTGCGCCAGCATCGCCGCCAGCGAGGCCTCGTCCGGCAGGCTGTCAATCAGGCCCCGGCTGAGCACGATGGTGTGCCCGATGGCGACCGATTCCAGCGGGGTGGTGAGCAGGATGCGGCAGCGCACCGGCGGCGCGATCTCCAGGTGGTTGGTCAGGATCAGGTTGTTGACCACCGTCTGCAGCACCGCGTCGGCCGGGCCCGCCGGCGCCAGCAGCCCCGCCCGCTCCAGCCGGTCGAGCACGTTGTCCTCCGCCTGCCGCTCCCAGGCGCGCGTGCTCGCCAGCGGCGACATCGCCTGCGCCGGCGCCGCCGCCGGCGCCACCGCCGCCCCCTCCACCCGCAGCGTGGTCAGCTCCTGCTGGTGGCCGGCGTCGCGCAGGTCGTAGCCCCACAGCCGCGTCTGCGCCTGGTAGCGCGCGTGCCGGAACAGCCCGTAGCCCAGGTCGCTCTCCTCGGCATAAATATAGGTGGGCATCCACACCCCCGGCCGCACGTTCAGCCGCCAACTGTCGAAGTGCAGGTCGGGGTGCAGGTAGCGGTCCTGCCAGAAGCTGCCGTTGAAGCGCACCAGCATGTCGTCCTGGTCTTCAATCCATATCCGCCCCCAAAAGCTGCCCTTGGCGTGGACGTCCAGCGGCACCACGTCGAAGACGTAGCAGCGCACCTGCCCCAAAAACTCGCGCCGCACATAGGCGAAGCGGTAATGCTGGCGGTCGAAGTGGTCGCCGCCGGGAAACAACATCCCGGCAAAGCTGTTGCGGAACACATCGAGGCCGAGGATGCGCCGCGCCGGCAGCGTCAGGGCGTCGTCGAGCGGCCCGATCCAGCGCCGCCAGCGCGCCTGCGGCAGGTTGAGAAAGGAGTCGGTCCGGAAGCCGTTGTGGTAGCGCAGGATGCCCAGCTCGTAGCGGTCGGCGATGGGCACATCGCCCAGGGTGGCATCCGAGCGCAGGTTCTGCATATAGGTCTCGATGCGCGGGTGCAGCTCCTGCAGTTGGCGGTAGAGCTGCTGCTCGTGCACGCTCATGCGGTCCAGGATGTCGGCGGCGGTGGGCGGCGCGGACGCGGGGCCGGCGGCGGCGGGCGGCGGCGACTGCGCCGCCAGCGCGCCCGCCAGCAGCGCCAGTCCGGCCAAGCTCCAAAGCAGGTGCGATTTCATAGCGGCTCCGGGATGGACATGGCATCCGCCCGGTTCAATAGGCGAGGCGGAACTGAATGTGGAGAAACACCGTCCAATCCACCGGCTGGCCGCGGCGGCGGGCGGGGCGGAACACGAGTTGGCGGGCGGCGGCGGCGGCGCTCTGATCAAGCCCGTAGCCCAGCCCGCGGGTCACCTGCAGCACCTCGGCGTGCCCGTCGGCCCGGAGCCGCACCTGCAGCACCACCTCGCCCTCGACGCGGTGGGCGGCGGCGGCGGCGGTGTAGGCCGGCGTCGGCCACGACAAGACCTGCGGCGGCTGGAACTCGGGCGCGGCCTCCGGCGGCGGCGGCGGGATCTCGCTGCTCACCACCGGCGCCGCGGCGGCGAAGCGGTCTAACTGGACGCTCCCGCCGGCGCCCGCCGCGCCCGCCGCCGCCGTGCCCGCGCCCGCGCCAAAGCCGGCGGCGCGCACCGTGCCCTGCGGCACCCCCGGCCCCGCCCCCACCCCGCGCCCAAACCCCGCCCCCACCACCGCCCCGCCCGCCGCCGCCGGCTGGGCCACCGCCGCCGCGCCAAACTGGCCCAGCTGCGGCGCCGGCACCGGCGCCCCCCGCACCGGCGCCAGCCCCCGGGGCGCGCCAAATTTCCCCAACTGCGGCCGCGGCGCCGCCACCCGCGGCGCCGGCAGCGCCGGCCAGGGAGCGCCGCCCAGCGCCAACGCCGCCGGCGCCGGCAGCCGCCCCGCCGCCTCCGGCCGCGCCACCGGAGGCGGCGGCAGCGCCGCCACCCGCCCGCTGGCCAACGCTTCCCGCGCCACCCGGGGCAGCGGCGGCGCGCGCAGCGGGCGCGGCTCCGGCGGCCGCGGCCCCGCCCGCCGCGGCGGCGCCAGCACCAATACGGTCAGCCGCTCCACCCCCGCCGCCACCGCCGGCACCCGCACCGCCCGCGGCCCCACCACCAGCGCCGCCAGCATCAGCCCCACCAGCAGCCCCTGCATCCCCAGGCTGATGGCCAGGCTCCGCCGCCGCCGCCGCCGCTGCTCCGCCCCCAGCCCCAGCGAGCCCCCGCTCAGCAAAAACTGCTCCCCCCGCCACGCCAGGGGCGGCGCCGACGGCGACGCCCCCCGCTCAGCGGGCGAACCCAGGCGCGAACGAAAGCGTGCCGACGGCTGCGGAGGCATGCACAGCAACTCTGCTTGGCGGGATGCGCCCCCGCCCCGGCGGGGTTGCGGGCCATGCCGCTTCGGTCGCAGGCGGGCACCGATTCGGGCGGGCGCGCTCCAGCAAAGGTGCCAAAGCCACCCGCCCCAATTCAAATCGGCACCCGCCAGCCATCCTCGCCTTCCACTCTGAATTCCAAGCTGGCGTGATCCCCGGAGGCGGCGCATGAAGCCGACGATTCCATCCCCACCCCAGCCGCTGGCCCCCCAGCCTTTGGTGGGCGCGGGCCCCAGCGCGCCTGCGGCGCGCGTCCCGCTTGTGAGCCGCCTCGCTGGGGCCGCGCCGAATTCGTTTCCCGGGGGCGCAGACGCGCCACGGGCGCGTCTGCCCCTGCGGAATTTCGCAGCCTTCGCGCCGATTTTGCCGGCAGGCAAAGCGGCGCGACCCCCGCGAGGCGCCGCCCTGCTCGCCGCCGCCCTGCTCGCCACCCTGCTGCTCGCCCTCGCCCCGCCCCCCGCCCGCGCCCAGCGCGGCTACATCCCCTGCCTGGGCTGCGCCGAGCACCAAGAGATCCAAACCCGCTGGCACCGCCCCTTCCTGGCCGAGCTGGCGGGCGAGGGCGTGCTGCTGTTCAACCACTTCCGCCTCGAGGCCGACGCCCGCCAATACGGCCTGTGCGAGAGCGACATCCTCATCCGCAGCGCCCTCGCCGTCAACGGCTGCCACCCCTACTCCGCCCGGCGCGCCTGGCTGATCGAGGCCCCGCTGGAGCTGGCGCTGTTCACCAGCCCCGCTTGGGGGCTGCAGCGCCGCGGCCATCCCCGCTGGGCGCTGGCGCTGGAGCTGCTGCCCATCGCCTACCACGCCTTCAGCGCCAGCCAAACCGCCGCCGCCATCCACCAGTGGCAGCGCCAACAGTACCTCTTCCATTGATCCCCGACCCCCACCCAGGAGCAACCGCCATGGCCCACCGCCCCGCCCCGCCCTCCCGCCGCCGCCTCGCCCCCCTCGCCGCCCCGCTGGCGCTGCTGGCGGGCGCGGCGCTGGCCGCCGGCTGCGGCGCCTCGCTCCCGCAAACCCCGGTGGTGAGCATCGCCCCCGCCGCCGTCACCCTGCAAGCCGGCGGCGGCCAGCAGCAGTTCACCGCCACCGTGCTCAACGCCACCAACACCGCGGTGGTGTGGAAGGTCAACAACCTGCTCGGCGGCAACGCCACCGCGGGCACCATCACCCAGGCCGGCCTCTACTCCGCCCCCGCCGCCGTGCCCAGCGGCGCGGTCGCGGTCGAGGCGGTCAGCATGGCCAACGCCAACAGCCAGGCCGCCGCCGTGGTCACCCTGACCGCCCCGGTCGCCGTCTCCCTCACCCCCGCCACCGCCACCGTGGTCGCCGGCGGCAGCCTGCAGTTCAGCGCCGTGGTCGCCAACGCCGCCAACACCGCCGTCACCTGGAGCGTCAACGCCACCCCCGGCGGCAGCGCCGCCACCGGCACCATCTCCCCCTCCGGCCTCTACACCGCCCCCGCCGCCTTCCCCGGCCTCAACACCGTCACCATCGGCGTGGCCAGCGTGCAAGACCCGCAGATCACCGCCAGCGCCGTCGTCACCCTGGCCCAGCCCATCGTGGTCACCGTCACCCCCGCCACCGCCAGCGTCAACGTCGGCGCCACCCAGGCCTTCCTGGCCGCCGTCACCGGCACCAGCAACACCGCCGTCACCTGGAGCGTCAACAGCGTGGCCGGCGGCAGCGCCGCCCTCGGCGCCATCGACGCCAACGGCAACTTCACCGCCCCCGCCGCCATCCCCGCCCCCGCCACCGAGACCATCACCGCCACCAGCCAGGCCGATCCGACCAAGTCCGGCAGCGCCCAGGTCACCATCGTCGCCCCGGTCGCCGTCACCGTCTCGCCCGCCACCGCCTCGCTCAAGGCCGGCCAGACCCAGCAGTTCACCGCCACCGTCACCAACGCCACCAACACCGCCGTCACCTGGAGCGTCAACGGCACCGCCGGCGGCAGCGCCCAGGCCGGCACCATCTCCGCCAACGGCCTCTACACCGTGCCCGCCACCTTCCCCGGCCTCAACACCGTCACCATCGGCGTCGCCAGCGTGCAAGACCCCGCCGCCACCGCCAGCGCCGTGGTCACCCTCATCCAGCCGGTCGCCGTCACCCTCACCCCCGCCACCGCCACCGTCAACCTGGGCGCCACCCAGCAGTTCCTGGCCACCGTCACCGGCAGCGCCAACACCGCCGTCACCTGGACGGTCAACACCATCCCCGGCGGCAACGCCACCCTGGGCACCATCGACGCCACCGGCCTGTTCACCGCCCCCAAGAACCTCCCCGCCCCCGCCACCGAGACCGTCACCGCCACCAGCCAGGCCGACGCCACCCAGTCCGCCTCCGCCCAGCTCACCCTGCAGATCCCGCCCGCCGCCTTCGCCTTCTCCCCCGCCAGCGCCTCCCTCAGCCTGCCCAAGGCGGCCAGCGGCACCGCCACCTTCCAGCTCGCCGTCTCCGCCGGCTTCACCACCCCCATCAACCTCACCGTCAGCGGCCTGCCCGCCAACGTCACCGCCACGGTCAGCCCCAGCGCGCTCACCGCCTCCGGCCCTGTGGTGGTCACCCTCACCACGGCCGCCATCAGCCTCGCCGCCAGCGCCGTGCCGGTCACCCTCACCGCCACCTCCGCCCCCGGCGGCGGCCCCCCCCTGGTCCAGGCCGCCACCGTGCTGCTCACCATCACCGGCTGGGCCGGCCACGTCTCCACCCTCGCCGGCGGCCCCGGCGGCGTCGGCTTCCAGGACGGCACCGGCGCCCAGGACGAGCTCGAGGCCAGCGCCCTCGCCAGCGACGGCGGCCAGACCCTCTATTTCGCCGACCAGCGCGGCTCCGCCCTGCGCAGCTACGGCCTCGTCAACCAGACCGTCACCACCCTCGTCGGCGGCCCCTACGCCTTCTCCTTCCCCGACACCGAGGGGCTGGTCTACGACTCCGCCAACCAAACCCTCTACGCCGCCGACGCCCAGCGCAACCAGGTGCTGGCCTTCGCCGTCGGCGGCTTCGCCTACACCGTGGTCGCCGGCAGCGGCCTCTCCGGCTACGCCGACGGCGTCGGCAAGGCCGCCCAGTTCGCCTCCCCCCACGGCCTCGCCCTCTCCGCCGACCAGTCCACCCTCTACGTCGCCGACACCAACAACGAGCTCATCCGCGCCGTGGACATCGCCAGCGGCACCGTCTCCACCCTCGCCGGCCAAAAGGGCGTCTACCGCTCCACCGACGGCGTCGGCGCCGCCGCCAGCTTCTGCCAGCCCACCGGCCTCGCCCTCGACTCCGCCGGCGCCAACCTCTATATCTCCGACCAGTGCGGCTACGTCATCCGCCGCCTCGCCCTGGGCTCCGCCACCGTCACCACCGTCGCCGGCAGCGGCACCATCGGCCAGGCCGACGGCGCCGCCCTCGCCGCCACCTTCAAGAGCCTCGGCGGCCTGCTGGTGGACCCCCACGCCGGCTCGCCCCTGCTCTACATCGCCGACGCCAACAAGATCCGCGTCCTCACCCTCGGCGCCAGCCCCAACGTCTTCACCCTCGCCGGCACCTCCCAGCCCGGCCAGAGCGACGGCAACGCCGGCCAAGCCAGCTTCTACAGCCCGCTCAACTTCGCCGCCCTCGCCGACAACGTCGGCCCCGGCACCACCTCGCTCTTCGTCGCCGACACCCTCAACGGCCTGCTCCGCCGCGTGGACATCAGCAACCCGCTCACCGCCTCCACCAGCGCCAGCATCACCGTCACCACCCTGGCCGGCCAGCCCTCCCACCGCGGCGCCAGCGACGGCGCCGGCACCGGCGCCGACTACAGCGCCGCCTCGGTCGCCACCTTCAGCCAGCCCGAGGGCATCGTCACCGACGGCACCACCGCCTACGTCGCCGACTCCGTCAACGGCGCCATCCGCAAGATTGACCTCGCCTCCAGCCAGGTCTCGACCGTCGCCGGCCCCGCCCAGGGCTACGCCGACGGCCCCGCCACCGGCGGCGCCGCCTTCTTCCAGAACGCCGGCCTCGCCTGGCTCCCCAGCCAAAACGTCATCTATATCGCCGACACCGGCAACGGCGCCATCCGCAAGCTCGACCTCGCCACCCAAACCGTCTCGACCATCGCCGGCACCGACGCCGCCGGCTATGTGGATGGCCCCCTGCTCAGCGCCCGCTTCAACCACCCCTACGGCATCCTGGTCAGCCCCGACGGCACCAAGCTCTACGTCGCCGACACCGGCAACAACGCCATCCGCCTGGTGGACCTCACCGCCGGCGCCGTCTCCACCATCGCCGGCAACGGCGGACTCGGCAGCGCCGACGGCATCGGCCCCGCCGCCCGCTTCGCCGAGCCCAACGGCCTCGCCTTCGACGCCACCGGCAACAACATCTTCATCAGCGACTTCGAAAACCACGCCATCCGCGAGCTCAACTTGACCACCCTGGCGGTCACCACCCTGGTCGGCGCCGCCCACCATTGCGGCTTCGCCGACGGCCCCGCCGCCAGCGCCACCCTCTGCACCCCCGCCTTCATCGCCACCGACGGCCGCAGCCTGTTCTGGGGCGACAGCGACACCGGCCTGCTCCGCGTCCTCGACCTCAACGCCATGCAGGTCTACACCCTCGCCGGCGACCCCGGCGTCATGCACATGGTGGACGGCGACCTCCTGGAAAAGCCCGGCGCCCTGGTCGGCCCCGTCCGCTACAACGGCGTCTTCGGCCTCGCCGTCGCCCCCGACGCCAGCTTCGTCCTCTTCACCGACAAAACCGCCAACGTGGTGCGCATCCTCCACTAGGAGCGGTGCCACCATTGCCGCAACCTCTGCGGGCAGCCTGGCTGCGGCTTTTCCCCAAGATGCGCGCGCGCGCTATCTCACCGCAGGTGGGCGCGGGCCCCAGCGCGCCTGCCCGGCCCGGCTGTAGCAGCGCGGGGCGGCATGCTCGCGCCGACTCGGGGCCCCATGGCCCCAAGTCGGCGCTGCGCTTCGCTGGGGCCGCGCCGAATTCGCTTCCCGGGGGAGCGCCGTCGCCAAGGCGATCAGTTGGTCTTGCTCGTCCACCAGGATGCCCCGCAGTTGTTCGGCCAGGGCGATCTCCCCGAGGGCCTCGCATTGGCGCACCCGCTGCCGGTGATTGCGGCTGGTTTCTCTTTCATTGTCGAGATCGAAGCGCAGCATGTCGCGGGCCTGGCCGGAGGTGCGCACCGGCAGGGGCGCTGCGGCCGGCTCGCCGCCCAGGTCATCCACCTGGCTGGCGATGTTGACCGCGCGTGATCGTGGCGGCGGCGTCGGACACCGCCTCGGCGCTGCCGCCCCGCCCGCGGGGTGCGGCCCCTGCGGCTACCAGCGGAGGCCGCCCAGCAAGTAGACAATGAGCAGAATGATGAGGATGGTGCCGAGGCCGATGCCTGCCCCCCCGCCCCGCCCCCAGCGGCTGTGGCCGTAGTAGCCCCCGCCGCCACCGAAGACCAAAAGCAGCACGATAATCAGCAATAGCATCACGACGTCCCCTTTCCGCTTCCTGACAGCAGCAGCACAATGCCGCCGATCAGCGCCAGCCCGCCCACGATCGGAGGCAACGGCACACTGTGCGTCTTCTCGCGGGTAACGTGGATGGATCCCATATCGAACACCTTGTCCTGGGTGCTATAGATCAAGCCTCCCCAACCCAGGCCGAGTGCGCCGAGCACGCACAGAATGATCCCCAGCGTCTTGTTCACAGCCGCCTCCTTCGCCTTGCCCGGCGCGCAGAACGGCCTCCGCCGGCTCCGGCAGACCTCATCCTCGCCGCAAGGCGGTTGGCCGGTCTGCCCAAAAGCGCACACGCCCGACCGGCAAGGCGGGCAAGAATGGGATGGATCGCCCCATGACTCCACCGCCTCCCCACCCCGGGGCCCCGCCCTCGGCCGGCCTCAGCAGTGAAGAAGCGCGCCGCCGGCTGGAACAGTCCGGCCCCAACGCCATGCCCGACACCGCCCTGCATCCGCTGCGCCGGGCGCTCGCCAAGCTCTGGGCGCCGGTTCCGTGGATGCTGGAGGCGGCCATCCTGCTCGAGTTGGTCCTCGGCCAGCGCGTCGAAGCGGGCATCATCGCGGCGCTTCTCGCCTTCAACGCCGTGCTGGGGTATTTTCAGGAAGGGCGCGCCCAGGCGACGCTGGCCGCGCTCAAGTCCCGGCTCGCGCTCAACGCTGCGGTCAAGCGCGACCACGCCTGGACCACCGTGCCCGCCGCCCAATTGGTGGTGGGCGACCTCGTGAAGCTGTCGCTCGGCGCCGTGGTCGCCGCCGACGCGCGCCTGACCGGCGGATCGGTGCTGCTCGATCAATCCATGCTCACGGGCGAATCCGTTCCGGTCGAAGCCGGCGCCGGCTTTGCCGCCTATGCCGGAGCGCTGGTGCGGCGCGGCGAGGCCGAGGCGGAGGTCACCGCGACCGGCGGGCGCACCAAGTTTGGACGCACGGCGGAGCTGGTCCGCACCGCGCACGTCGTGAGTTCGCAGCAGAAGGCGGTGCTGGGGGTCGTGCGCACCCTCGCCATGGTCAACGGCGTCGTCATCGCGATGCTGGTGGCGTATGCCCTCGTTCTCCATCTGGCGGCAAGCGAGATCGTCCCGCTGGTGTTGACCGCCGTTCTCGCCTCCATCCCGGTGGCGCTGCCGGCCACCTTCACCCTGGCGGCGGCGCTCGGCGCCCGTGCCCTGGCCAAGCGCGACGTTCTTCCCACCCGCCTCTCCGCCGTGGACGAGGCGGCCAGCATGGACGTGCTGTGCGCGGACAAGACCGGCACCCTGACCCAAAACGCGCTGACGGTGGCCGCCGTCCATGCCCTGCCCGGCTTCGACGAGGCGCACGTCCTGGGAGTGGCTGCGCTCGCCAGTTCCGACGGCGGGCAGGATCCGGTGGATGGCGCCATCCGCGCCGCCGCCGCGGCCCGCGCAACCGCCGATTTGCCGAAGCTGGTCAAATTCCTGCCGTTCGACCCGGCGACCAAGATGTCGGAGGCGACGGCCACCGGTCCGGACGGCGCCACCGTGCGCGCCGTGAAGGGAGCCTTTGCCGCCGTGGCCGGGCTGGCGCAAGTGGCGGCGGCGCCGCCCGAGGCGGCCCAGGCCGCCAGCGCGCTGGAGGCGCAGGGGTTTCGTGTTCTGGCGGTGGCCCTGGGCCCGCCCGCGGCGCTGCAATGGACCGGAATCATTGCCCTCAGCGACCCGCCCCGGCCCGATTCCGCGGCGTTGATTGCGGAACTGCGCAGGCTGGGCGTGCGCGCCGTCATGGTGACCGGCGATGCCCCCGCGACGGCGGCCATTGTCGCGCAAGCGGTCGGCATGCCCGGAAAGGTCTGTCCGCCCGGCCCGATTCCCACCGCCGTTCGCCCCGAAGAGTTTGCCGTCTTCGCCGGCATCCTGCCGGAGGGCAAGTACCAGCTCGTCCAGGCGTTCCAGAAGGGCGGCCATATCGTCGGCATGTGCGGCGACGGGGCCAACGACGCGCCCGCCCTGCGCCAGGCGCAAATGGGAATCGCGGTCTCGACCGCGACCGACGTGGCCAAAGCGGCGGCCGGGATCGTGCTGACCCAGCCCGGGCTGGCGGGCATGGTCGCTGCCGTCAAGGAAGGCCGCATCACCTTCCAGCGCATCCTGACCTATACCTTGAACTCGGTGGTCAAAAAAATTGCGCAGGGGCTCTTCCTGGCGGTCGGCCTGGTGATGACCGGGCACGCCATCCTGACTCCCCTGCTGATGGTGATCTTGATGATCACCGGCGATTTTCTCTCCATGTCATTGACCACCGACAACGTGCGGCCCTCCCCGCTGCCCAATGCCTGGCGCATCGGCAAACTGATGGCCGGTGGCGCCGTGATGGGAGGCTGCCTTCTGTGCTTTTGCACCGCCGTGCTGGCGGTCGGCAAGTTCCGGATGGGCTTCGGGGTGGACACGCTGCAAACCCTGGCCATGGTCGCGCTCGCTTTCGGCAGCGAGGCGACGCTCTATTCCCTGCGCGAGCGGCGGCGGCTGTGGAGCTCCCGGCCCAGCCTTGGGATCGTGGTCTCGACGGTCTGCGATATCGCGATCATTGCCACGCTGGTCACGCGCGGCATCGGCATGCGCCCCCTCTCCCTGTTCGTCGTGGGCGGAACCCTGGTGGCGGCGGCGGCCTTCGCCTTCCTCGCGGATTGTGCCAAAGTGCCGGTGTTCCACCGCCTCGGCATCGCCTAGAAAGCTGCCAGGGGGGATAATGAAGCATGGCCTACGTGATTGCCGAACCCTGCATCGGCGTCAAGGACTCCGCCTGCGTGGATGCCTGCCCGGTGGACTGCATCCATCCCCGCAAGGACGAGGCCGGCTTCGCCGGCGCGAAGCAGTTGTACATCCATCCCGACGAGTGCATCGACTGTGGCGCCTGCGTCCCGGTCTGCCCGGTCTCGGCCATCTTCGCCCTCGACGACCTGCCCCAGAAGTGGGCGGCCTACACCGCCATCAACGCCGAACACTTCGCCCCGCCCCAATAGCCGGTGCCCGCCCCCTAGCCGGCCTCGACCTCGGCCAGGCGGCGGCGCAGGTAGCGGCGCTCGACCGCGTTGCTGGTCAGCGCCAGCGCCCGGCGGTAGGCGGCGGCGGCGGGGGCGGCGCGCCCCAGGCGGCGCAGCAGGTCGGCGCGGGCGGCGTAATAAAGGTGGTAGTCGTCGAGGGTCCCGTCCGCGCCCAGCGCCTCCACCCTCGCCAGGCCCGGCGCCAAGCCCACGCTCATCGCCACCGCCACGGCGTGGTTGAGGCGGACCACCGCCGAGGGCACCAGCTCCGCCAGGCGGGCATAGAGCGCGGCGATTTGCGGCCAATCGGTCGCCGCCGGCGTCGCCGCCTGGGCGTGCAGCGCGGCGATGGCGGCCTGCAGCCGCTGCGGCCCCACCCCCGGCAGCCGCAGCGCCCGCTCCACCAGCTCCAGCCCCTCGGCGGTCGCCTCCCGGTCCCAGCGCGCGCGGTCCTGCTCCTCCAGCGGAACCAGTTCGCCCTGTGCGCTGACGCGGGTGTCGCGGCGCGAGTCGTGCAGCAGCATGAGTGCCAGCAGGCCCCAGTTCTCGCCCTCCTCCGGCAGCAGTTGCGCCAACAGGCGCGCCCATCGCATCGCCTGCTGGCAGAGCTCGCGCCGCACCAGGCTGTCGCCCGCGGTGGCGCTGTAGCCCTCGTTGAAGATCAGATACAACACCGACTGCACCGAGGCCAGCCGCTCCGGCAGCGCCGCCCGCCCCGGCACTTCGTAGGGAATGCGCGCCTGCTCGATCTTGCGCTTGGCCCGCACCAAGCGTTGCGCCAGGGTCGGCTCCGGCAGCAGGAAGGCGCGCGCAATCTCGGCCGTGGTCAGCCCGCCCAGCGTGCGCAGCGTCAGCGCCACCCGCGCGCTGGCCTCGATCGCCGGGTGGCAGCAGGTGAACAGCAGCCGCAGCCGCTCGTCGGGAAACTCCTCCTCGGCCGGCATCGGCCAGCCCACCGGTTCGTTCGACCGCATGGCCGGCACGAAGGCGGGCGGCTCCAGCTCCCGCTGCAGCTCGGCTTCCTTGCCGCGGTGGGTGCGCTCGCGCCGCGCCGCATCCACCAGCTTGCGCTGGGCGACGCGGGTGATCCAGGCGGCGGGGTTGTCGGGAAGGCCCCCCTCCGGCCAGCGCGCCAGCGCGGCGGCAAAGCCCTCCTGCATCGCCTCCTCGGCCCGGTCGAACGAGCCCGCAAAGCGGATCAGCCCCGCCAGGATCTTCCCCGACTCCCGCCGAAACACCGCCTCGATCAGCTCATGCGTGGATGCCATCGGCCACGGGTTTCATCGCCTGGATGGGCCGCACCTCGATGCAGCCGCTCCGCCCCGCGCAGGCGGTGGGGATGCGCGCCGCCCACTCCAAGGCCTCGTCCAGGTCCTGGCAGTCGAGGATATAGTAGCCCGCCAACTGCTCCTTGGTCTCGGCGAAGGGACCGTCGGTGATCACCACCCGCCCGTCCTGGTGGCGCAGCGTGGTCGCCGTGCTGGTCGGATGCAGCGGCTCCGCCCCGCGCAGCATGCCGCGCCGGCTGGCCTCGTCCATCACCGCCCGGTGTCCCCGCCGGATGGTGCGGTCCTCCTCCGGCGGCAGCGGCTCCGCCATTTCCTGGCTATAGATCAAAAACATGTAGCGCATCGCTGGGTCCCCTGGCCGGTGGCCCCGGAGCGTGCCCCGGGGCTCTGGCCGCTCTCGCTACTTGCCGAACGTCTGGATCGGCCGCACCTCGACGCCGCCGAAACGGGCCGCCGGGATCTGGGCCGCCATCGCCGCCGCCTCATCCCGGTTGGCGGCCTCCACCAGAAAATAGCCGCCGAGCTGCTCCTTGGTCTCGGCGAAGGGGCCGTCGGTGGTCGCCGCCTGGCCGTTGCGCACCCGCACCGTCGCCGCCGCCGCGGTGGGCTGCAGCGCGTTCCCGCCCTGGATGGCGGCCCGGTGCCGTTCGCCGAAGGCCTGGTACTCGCCCATCTCGGCCGGATCGAAGCCCTGGCTGAAGCGCTTTTCGTTCTCATAGATCAACAAAAGGAATTTCATGGCAATCTCCTCGATTTTGGTTGGGCGTTGTCCCGCCTCATTCCCACGACGCTCCACCCGCCGGGATTCGACCACCCCGACAGAATTATTTCAGCGCGCCCCGTCCCCCGCCGCCTAACCCGGCGCCCACTATCCACTGTCCACTGTTCACTGTCCCCTATTCACGGCCCCGGCTCCGTCCACACCCAGTCGCGGATGGCGGGCGCGTCCTCGAAGTGCTCCCGCGCGTAGGCCACGCTTTCGGCGATCGCCCGCTCGCACTGGGCGATCAGCTCGCGCTGGCGCGCGCTCTCCGGCAGCGCCAGCCGCAGCGCCGCCGCCGCCAGGTGGTAGCGGCTCATCTCGTTGAGCACCACCATGTCGAAGGGCGTGGTGGTGGTGCCCTGCTCGCGGAAGCCGCGCACGTGGAAGCGCTCCGGGTTGGGGCAGCCATGGATGACCTCGTGCACCGCCCGCTGGTAGCCGTGGAAGGCGAAGATGACCTGCTTGCTGACCGTGAACAGCTCGGCAAAGCGCTCCGGCGCCAGCCCATGGGGGTGGACATCGGCCGGAAACAGGCACATCAGGTCCATGATGTTCACCACCCGCAGGCGCAGCTCGGGCGCGTGGCGGCGCAGCCACCACGCCGCCGCCACCGTCTCCAGCGTGGGAATGTCGCCGCAGGCCGCCAGCACCACGTCCACCTCCTTGGGGCTGCCCGGCGTGCCCGCCCAGGCCCAGGCCGAGGCGCCGCGCTGGCAATGCGCCGCCGCCTCCTCGGCACTCAGCCATTGCAGTTCGGGCTGCTTGTCAATCACGATCAGGTTGACGGTATTGCGGTCGTGGAGGCAGCGCGCCGCCACCGCCAGCAGGGAATTGGCGTCGGGCGGAAAATAGATGCGCGCCACCGTGCCGCGCTTCGACAGCATCACGTCAATCAGCCCTGGCCCCTGGTGGCTGAAGCCGTTGTGGTCCTGGCGCCAGCAGGTCGAGGTGAGCAGCAGGTTGAGCGAGGCGATGGGCGCCCGCCAGGGCAGCATGTGCGCCGCCTCCAGCCACTTGGCGTGCTGCACGATCATCGAGGCCGGAATCATGGCAAAGGCCTCGTAGCTGGCGAACAATCCATGCCGCCCGGTGAGCAGGTAGCCCTCCAGCCAGCCCTCGCACAGGTGCTCGCTCAGCACCTCGAAGACGCGCCCGTTGGGGGCGAGATGGTCGTCCACGGAAATGATGGGCAGCCCGAAGCGCCGGGGCGTGGCCTCCAGCACGTCGTCCAAACGGTTGGACGCCAGCTCGTCCGGGCAAAACAACAGGAAGTTGGGCGACGCGGCGCCGGCGGCGAACACCTCGCGCAGCATCCGCCCGAGCTGGCGGGTGGATTCGGCGTACGTGACCGCCGGCCGCTCCACCGGCAGCGCGAACCTGCGCCAGTCGGGCAGCGCCAGCGGCCGCAGCAGCCGGCCGCCGTTGGCGTGGGGGTTGGCGCCCATGCGCCGTTCGCCCGCCGGCGCCCAGGCGCTGATCTCGGCGAGCGGCGCGCCTTGCGCGTCGAACAGCTCCTCCGGCCGGTAGGAGCGCAGCCAGCGCTCCAGCTCCGCCAACTGCCCCGCGTCCTGCCGCACCGCCGCCAGCGGCACCTGGTGGGCGCGGAAGGTGCCCTCGATCGGCAGCCCCTTCCATTGCTTGGGCCCGGTCCAGCCCTTGGGCGAGCGCAGCACAATCATCGGCCAGCGGCCGCCCGCGCCCCGCGCCGCGATCTGCCCGTAGCTCGCCTCCAGCGCGGCGGCGAAGGCCTGGTGCATGCGCTCGGGCTCGTCGCCCGCCACCACCCGCGGGGCGTAGCCGTAACCCTCAAAAAGCTGGATGAGCTGCGCGTCGCTGGTGCGCGCGTCCACCGTGGGGTTGGCAATCTTGTAGCCGTTCAAGTGCAGGATGGGCAGCACCGCCCCGTCGCGCGCGCGGTCGAGAAAATCAATCCCCTTCCACGACCCCGCCAGCGGCGCCGTCTCGAACTCGCCGTCGCCCACCACCGCCACCGCCAGCAGCCCGGGATTGTCGAGCACCGCGCCGAAGGCGTGCGCCAGCACGTAGCCCAGCTCGCCCCCCTCGTGGATCGAGCCCGGCGTGGGCGCGCTCACGTGGCTCGGCACCCCGCCCGGGGTGGAGAATTGCCGGAACAGCCGCAGCATCCCCGCCTCGTCGCGCGTGACCTCGGGATAGATCTCCGTGTAGCTGCCCTCGAGATACACGTTGGCCAGCACCGCCGGCCCGCCGTGCCCCGGCCCCGCCAGGAAGATCGCGCTCACTTCGTGCCGGCGGATCAGCCGGTCGAGGTGGGCGTAGATGAAGCTCAGCCCGGGCGAGGTGCCCCAGTGCCCCAGCAGCCGCGGCTTGATCTGCTCCGCCCGCAACGGCGCGCGCAGCAGCGGGTTGGCCTGCAGGTATATCTGCCCCACCGTGAGGTAGTTCGCCGCCCGCCAGTAGCGGTCGAGCTGCGCCAGCTCCGCCGCCGCCAACGGGCCCACCGCGGCCGGCGCCGGCCCGGACGAGGGCAAGGCCGCCGGCGAGCCCGCCTCCACCGCGCTGGAGATGCTGGGGTCAAAGCGAAACATGGCGCCTCCTTAGTAATAGTAGGCCCGCGCCCCCGGGGGCGGGCATGAAGTTTCGGCTATACTCCGAAAGTCAGCGCCAACCGGCTGCATCCCACAGCATGAGCCTATTCGCCGGCGAGAAGCTGGGGCCCTATGAGATCGTCGGCCGCCTGGGGGCGGGCGGCATGGGCGAGGTCTACCGCGCCCGCGATCCCCGCCTGCAGCGCGAGGTGGCGATCAAGATCCTGCCGGCGGGGATGGCGCAGGATGCCGAGGCGCTGCGGCGGCTGGAGCGCGAGGCGCGCGCCATCGCCGCCCTCAACCACCCCAACCTGCTCGCCCTCTACGACATCGGCGCCCTGCCCAACGGCTCTCCTTTTTTGGTGGCCGAGCTGCTCGAGGGCGCGACCCTGCGCCAGCGCCTGGCCGCGGGGCCGCTGCCGCAGCGCAAGGCGCTCGACTACGCCCACCAGATCGCCCGAGGCCTGGCCGCCGCCCACGCCAAGGGCATCGTCCACCGCGACCTCAAGCCCGACAACCTGTTCTGCTGCGACGACGGCCGGGTGAAGATCCTCGACTTCGGCCTGGCCAAGGCGGTCGAGGCCGCCGGCGCGGAGGAGCGCACCACGGCGGCGCCGGCAGGGGGAGCGCCGGTGGACACGGCCGCCGGCGTGGTGCTGGGCACTCTGGGCTACATGGCCCCCGAGCAGGCGCGCGGCCTCGCCGCCGACGCCCGCGCCGATATCTTCAGCCTGGGGGCGGTGCTCTACGAGATGCTGGCGGGGCAGCGCGCCTTCCGCGGCGAGACCACCGCCGACGTGATCAGCGCCATCCTGCGGGAAGAGCCGCCGGAGCTGACCCAGAGCGGCCGCGCGGTGGCGCCGGCGCTGGAGCGCCTCGTCCGCCACTGCCTGGAGAAAGAGCCCAGCCAACGCTTCCAGTCCGCCAGCGACCTGGCCTTCGACCTGCAGGAGCTGAGCCAGGCCAGCGGCTCCAGCCTGGCGGCGGGCAGCGCGCCCGCCCCCAGGCGCCGACGCCCGCTCTACGCGGCGCTCGGCAGCGCCGGCCTGGCTGCCGCGCTCGCCCTGGGATGGCTGGCCGCCCGCGCCACGTTGGCCCCACCCGCGCCCCATCTGGTCCGCCTCACCTACCAGCGCGGCTCGATCGCCGGCGCCCGCTTCCTGCCGGGCGGCCAGGACTTCATCGGCGCCGCCGCCTGGAACGGCTCGCCCGTGCCGACCCTGTTCACCGGCCGGCTCGGCAGCCCCGGCTTGCAGGCGCTGGCAGTCCCCGCCGACGCGGTGGCAGCGGTCTCTCCCGCCGGCGGCGTCGCCCTGCTGCGCGATGCCCATCTCGATCCGGCGGGCGGCGGCGGCGTGGTCGCCACCTTGTGCAGCATGCCCCTCGGCGGCGGCGCCCCGCGCCCCCTGCTCGACGAGATCGAGGCCGCCGACTGGCCGCAGGGCGGCGACTTGGCCCAGAGCGCCCTGCTGGCCCGCTTCCATCCCCACCGCCATCAAACCACCCTGGAATATCCCCCCGGCCGGGTCCTCTACACCACCCCCGATTTCATCAGCGACCCCCGCCTCTCCCGCCACGGCCGCCGCATCGCCTTCCTCGAGCATCCCATCCCCGGCGACGACCAGGGCTTCGTGGTCGTCATCAACCGCGACGGCAGCGGCAAGCGGATCCTGACCCGCGATTTGCCCTCCACCGCCGGCTTGGCCTGGTCGCCCCGCGGCGATGAGGTCTGGTTTGCCGCCAACGTTGGCGCCAGCGCCCGCGGGCTGCAGGCCGTCAACTTGGCGGGCAAGCTGCGCACCTTGATGGAAGGCTTGGACGAACTGCAGTTGGCCGACGTCGCCGCCGACGGCCGCGTCCTGCTGATCGCCAACGACGAGCGCTTTACCACCGAGCTGGTCACGCCGCAGCAGCCCACCCCGCGCGACGTCTCCATCCTCGACCTGTCGGACGCGCCCTTCCTCTCCGCCGACGGGCGGCAGTTGCTGTTGGA
>DATKSZ010000110.1:0-11758 GCA_035531375.1 Terriglobales bacterium
GCGGCCGCCGCCCTGCACCGCCACGGCAAGCTGCTGAGCGTGGCGGTGGCCGCCCGCACCAGCGACAATCCGCACAGCCAAACCTACCGCACCTTTTCCGGCGTCTACGACTACGCCGCCTTGGGGCGCAGCGCCGACTTCCTCAGCGTGATGGCCTACCCGGAAAACGACGGCATCCATCCCGGGCCGCTGGCCAGTTCGCCCTGGGTGGAGCGGGTGATCCAGCACGTGCTGTTGCAGGTGCCGCCCGAGAAGCTCTCGCTGGGCCTGCCCACCTACCAGACCGACTGGATGCAGCGCCGCATCCGCATCAGCGTGCGGCGGCGGATCGCGGGCAGAATCCGGCGCGTCTTCCGCTATATCTACCGCCTCTTTCACCGCAACGGCCCCGCCATTGATACCCCCGAGCAGCCGGTGCAGTGGAACCCGGTGCTGCAATCCGCCTACCGCATCACCGGCAGCGGCCACCGCCGCCAGGTCACCTGGGTTGAGGACGAGCGCAGCTTCGCCGCCAAGCTCCATCTGGTCACCCAGTACCATTTGCGCGGCTTCTCGGTGTGGCGCATCGGCCTGGAAGACCCCCACATTTGGAGCGCTCTGCCCCAGGCCGAACGCGCCGAGGCGCCGCCGACAAACCCCGCCGCCCCGCCCCAGCTTCAGACCGGCGGCATTGGCCGCTGACACGCCGAGCCCAGAACTCCGCTCGCGGGGGTCGCGCCGCTTTGCCTGCTGGCAAAACCGGCGCGAAAGGCTGGGAAACTCCGCGGGGGCAGACGCGCCAGTGGCTGCGCCCCCGGGAAGCGAATGCGGCGCGGCCCCTGCGAAGCAGCAGCGACGGCTTGGGGCCACGGGGCCCCCAAGTCGGCGCGAGCACAAGCGGGACGCGCGCCGCAGGCGCGCTGGGGCCCGCGCCCACCATTGCCTCCCGCGGTTCCAAGTCCCATGTGAACCATTCGACGCTATTTAGGTCATATAAGTTACATGACAGGCGCGACCTATAGGACCACTCGCGGGGGTCGCGCCGCTTTGCCTGCTGGCAAAACCGGCGCGAAAGGCTGCGAAATTCCGCAGGGGCAGACGCGCCAGTGGCGCGTCTGCCTCCCCGGGAAGCGAATTCGGCGCGGCCCCCCGGGCAGTGAAGCAGCGCAGCGCCGACTTGGGGCCCTGGCGCCCCAAGTCGGCGCGAGCATGCCGCCCCGCGCCGTTACAGCGGGGCGGCTCACAAGCGGGACGCGCGCCGCACCGGCCCGGCGCTGCTACAGCCGGGCCGGGCAGGCGCGCTGGGGCCCGCGCCCACCATAGCCAAAGGGCCCGCCCCGCGACCGCGGAACGGGCCCCTGCGGCTGTCCTGATGGGGAAGTGACTAAAACGTCAGCCGAAAGCCGAGTTGCGCCGCGAAAGGAATGCCCACCGTCGTGCCCGGCCCAAAGAAGTCGCCCAGCGCCCCCGCCGGCACCCGCAACTGGTTCAGGCTGGTGATCGCCTGCGTCTGGGTGCAGCCGGCATTCAGGCAGAAGGCGGTGGCGTTGCTCAGGTCGTTGACCGGCAGCGGCAGCGCCGCCAGCGTGGTCACGTAGTTGGCCCCGGGGTTGTTGCGGTTGAAGAGGTTGAAGAACTCGATGAACGGCGTCGCCGTGAGGTGCTCGTGCGTGAACGGCCGCGCCACCCGCAGATCCACCTGCACGTAGGGCGAGCCGCGGAACTGGTCCAGGGTGGTCTGCACCCCGTTCACCACCGCCCGGTCGTTGATCGGATCGCCCACCCCGTTCACCGAAACCGGGGTGGTCATGGTGAAGGGGCGGGCGCTCTCGGCCTGCGACATCAGGCTGAGTTCGAAGCCGGAGGGGGCGTGGTAGGTGCCCGCCACCACCAGCCGGTGGCGCACGTCTTCGCCCGAGGGGCCGTAGTTGCCCGGCGCGAAGGCGTCCAGCGGGTTGCACACCCCGTTGACGTAGTCGAACAGCTCCCCCAGCACGCAGCCCCAGGTTGCGGCGCTGGAAAAGGTGTAGTTGGTGATCAGGCTGAGCCGCCGGCCGACGTTGCCTTGCAGATGCAGCGACAGGGCGTCGTAGCGGGAGCGGTTGTCGGTGCGGAACACGCTCACGTCGGGCACCAGCGCCCGCTGCGCGGCCACCGTGGGCGCCGCCAGCGGCGAGAACAGGGTGTAGCCGGCGGTGTAGTCGTAGCGGCGATAGCCGTGGTTGCCCTCCTCGTGGGTGAAGTCGGCCGCCAGCGTCCAGTTGGCATTGAAGGCGTGCTCCACCCCCGCCGTCGCCTGCAGCGCGTAGGGGGTCTTGTAGTTGGGATCAATCAGCGCCCCCGCCCCGCCGGCGTCGGCGCCGGGCAGGCAGCCCGGGTCGCCGGGCGCGGCGCAGGCCGCCGGCGGCGCATTCACCGCCTGCAGCGCCGTCACCCAGCCGTTCTGCGCCAAGTCGTTGTAGAGCAGCGCCCCGCCCGCCCGCAGCACGGTGTCGTGGTTCTTGCCCAGGGCGTAGACCAGCCCCAGCCGCGGCGCGAAGTTCTTGCGGTAGTCGTGGGGCACGCCCCGGAAGAAGGGCACCTGCAGCGCCGCCAGCGTCAGCAGCGCCGGGTTGCCCGCCTGGCTGCGGCCGCTGGCGGTGAACAGCCCGAAGGTGGTGTCGTAGCGCAGGCCGTAGTTGACCACCAGCCGGTCGGTGACGTGCCAGGAATCGTCCATGAACACTCCCAGGCGCTGCACGTTCTGCGAGAAGCTGCCGTCGCCGGCCGGGGTGTTGGTGCAGCTCGTGCCCGGCGTGGCGTTGGCGGCGCAGTTCAAGTCGGCGGTGAACTGCGCCGCGTTGCCAGCGTAGTCGCTGGGGTTGAGCGCGAACACCGTCAGGTTCTCCGCCGTCCCCGGCAGCGCCCCGCTCAGCACCGGCTCGTGGATGAAGTCCACGCCAAACTCGGGCGCGTGCGCGCCGGCGGTGTGGCTGACGGTGTAGCGCAACTCGTACTTCTCCTGGTTGCGCACCACCGGAAAGGCGGTGATGGGGGTGACGAACTGGTTGTCGCCGAAGGTCTCGAAGCCGCTGATGGTGCTGGCGGTGGCGCTGAAGGGAAACGCCAGGGCGTAGCCCAGGTTGGTGTTGCGCGCCTCGGTGTGGTGCAGGTAGCTGGCGTCGAGCACGAACGAGCCCAGCCAATTGGGGCTGAAGATGTACTGCTGGCTCAGCACCCCATTCAGATAGTTGGAGTGGGAGGTGGCGCCGGTGGAGGCCAGCGTCCCCTGCTGCACCAGGTCGTTGTGGGTGAGGTAGCTGTCGCTCGACAGCCGCACGAACCACTGCGAGTTGGCCGACTGCGACCAGTCCAGCCGGGTCGAGGCCAGCAGGTCGTGGAAGGGCACCGGGGTGTTGGCCGGCACCGCGATCGAGCTCACGCCCGGCAGCAGCCCTTGGTTGGCCAGCCCCGCCAGCGCCTGGAACTGCTGCAGGCTGCTGGGGCTGTAGGCGATGCTGGCGTTCTCGTTGACATACTCCAGCGAGTTGAAGATCCAGAGCTTGCCGCGCTGCAGCGGCCCGCCCAGCGTGCCCACGTAGTTCTGCCGCGAAAACGGCTGCTTGGGGTTGGGGGCGGGATTGTCAATGGGGAAGCGGGCGTTGAGCGCCGCCTGGCGGTCGTAAAGCGCCGCCAGGCCATGCCACTGGTCGGTGCCCCGCTTGGTGGTCACCACCACCGAGCCCGCCGTGGTGCCCCCGGTGTCGGCGGCCTCGCCCGCGGTGCGCACCACGAACTCCTGGATGGCGTCGGGGGAGAAGTTCTGCAGGAAGCCGCCGATGTAGTCGTCGGAATTGTTGCCGCCGTCCACCGACTGGGTCACGTTCAGCCCCGAGCTGCCGCCAAAGCTGACCGCGGTGATGCGCGCCTTGGTGGGGTCGCTGGGCTCGACCGGCTCGGTGCCGGGGGTGAGATAGGCGATGTTGGCGAAGCTGCGCGCCGCCAGCGGAATGGTGGCCAGGTCGCGCGCGGTCACCACCCCTTGCTCCACCGCGCTGGTGGTGTCCAGCGGCTGGGTGGTGATCGAGCTGGCCTCGCCCCGCACGGTCACGCGCTGCTGCCCGCTGGCGGGCGTCAGCCGCACCGCCACCGCCTGGGGCGAGCCCACCACCACCTGCACCGCGGCGTGGGCCGGGGCGAAGCCGGGGGCGGTGACGGTGAGCTCGTAGCTGCCCGGCAGCAGCGCCAGCATGCGGAACTCGCCCCGGGCGTCGGCCGTGGCCTGCCGGCGCAGCGTCGTGCCCGGCTCGCGCGCCACCACCGCGGCGCCCGGCACCCGCGCCCCGCTGGCGTCGGCCACGGTGCCGCTCAGGCTGCCGCGCATCTGTTGCGCCGCGGCGGGCAGGCCCGCCCCCAGCGCCAGTCCGGCCGCCAGCGCGGCCACCGCAAAAAGTGGTTTCATGCCGCCACCATAGCCGGGCGCGGCGGTCTACTACCACAAGCGTAGTTGGGCTATCATATTCGGGCGGAGCGCGCCGCCCGGCGGCGGTTGCATTTGCCTGTAACCGCGGCCCGCGGGCCAGCGTACAGCAGGTGGCGCGGTGCCGCGCCGCGGTCTGGCCGCGCCCGGGGCTGGCCCCGACAGCGCACGCTGTGATATGGTTGCACTCGGAGATCTCCTCTATGCTGGCTGCTCGCTTTCGGGTTTGCGCCGGGCTCGCTCTGGCGCTGTTGGCAACTAGCGGCGCGCTGCTCGCCCAGCGCGGCGGCCGCCCCGCCCCCGGCGCCCTGCGCTTCCGCGCCCTGGGCCCGGTCGAGGGCGGCGGGCGCGTCTGCTGCGTGGTCGGCATCCCCGGCCAGCCCCAGGTCTACTACATCGGCGCCGCCGGCGGCGGGGTGTGGAAGACCACCAACGGCGGCTTTAGCTGGACCCCCATCTTCCAGCACCAGTCCACCGAGTCCATCGGCGCCCTCGCCCTCGCCCCCTCCAACCCCAGCCTGGTCTGGGTGGGCACCGGCGAGTCCAACGTCCGCAACGACGTCATCGTCGGCCACGGCCTCTTCTTCTCCCCCGACGGCGGCCAGAGCTGGCGCGAAGTGGGCGCGGCCGAGTTCCACAACGCCGGCCAGATCGCCAAGATCGTCATCAACCCCGACAACCCCAACGAGGTCTGGGTGGCGGTGCTCGGCCACGCCTTCGGCCCCAACCCCCAGCGCGGCGTCTACCGCACCACCGACGGCGGCGCCACCTGGCAGAGGACCCTGTTCGTCAACGACACCACCGGCGCCATTGACCTCGCCCTGCAGCCCGGCAATCCCCGCGTGCTGGTGGCGGCCATGTGGCAGACCCTCCGCCATCCCTGGGGCCTGCAGGACGGCGGCCCCGGCAGCGGCCTCTACAAGTCGGTGGACAGCGGCCTCACCTGGCACAAGCTCTCCCGCGGCCTGCCCCCCGGCCCCTACGGCCGCATCGCGGTCGAGTTCGCCCCCAGCGCCCCCGACCGCCTCTATGCCGAGATCCAGGCCAAGCACGGCGTCTTCTGGCGCTCCGACGACGCCGGCCACTCCTGGACCATGGTCAGCGACAACTACCAGCTCAACTCCCGCCCCTTCTATTTCAGCCGCTTCGAGGTCATGCCCAACCACCCCAACCGGATCTTCTTCCTCTCGGTGCGCATGTCCTACTCCGCCGACGGCGGCAAGACCGCCGCGCCCGCCGGGACCACGCTGCACGCCGACCACCACGCCCTCTGGATTGATCCCCGCAACCCCAGCCGCATGATCGAGGGCGACGACGGCGGCGTCAACTTCTCCCGCGACGCCGGCCAGCACTGGATCCACACCGCCAACCTGGCGCTGGAAGAGGGCTACTCCATCCACCTCGACAACGACACCCCCTTCCACATCTGCGAAGGCCTGCAGGACAACGGCGGCTGGTGCGGCCCCTCCCAAATGGCCGCCCGGCCCAACGACTGGCGCATGGTGGTCGGCGGCGACGGCCAATACGTCGTGCCCGCCCCCAGCGATGCCAACATCCTCTATGCCGACTCGCAGGAGGGTGACGTCCAGCGCACCAACTTCGCCACCGGCACCCAAGTCAACGTCAAGCCCCTCAACACCGGCACCTCGGGCGAGAGCTCGTTCGTCTACAACATGCCCGCCCGCTTCAACTGGACCACCCCCATCGTGGTGGACGAGCACAATCCCAACCTCGTCTACCTGGGCGCCAACAAGCTGTTCAAGAGCAGCAACGGCGGCCACGACTGGACCGCCATCAGCCCCGACCTCACCCGCAACGACAAGAGCAAGCAGCAGCCCTCCGGCGGCGTGGTGGATCTGGACATGACCGGGGCCGAAACCGCCGACACCATCCTCTCCATCGCCGTCTCCCGCCTCGACCCCAACACCATCTGGGTCGGCACCGACGACGGCTACGTCCAGGTCACCCGCGACGGGGGCAAAACCTGGACCAACGTCAGCAACAATATCCCCGACCTGCCCCCCTGGGGCCGGCTGCAGCAGATCGAGGTCTCGCCCTTCGATCCCAACACCTGCTACATCGCCTACGACCTGCACGAGATGGATAACAACCAGCCCTACGTCTTCAAGACCCACGACGGGGGCAAGACCTGGACCTCGATCGCGGCCGGCCTGCCGCCGGACTACTCCGCCCGCGTGGTGCGCGAGGACCCCAACCTGAAGGGCTTCCTGGTGCTGGGCACCGACTACGGCCTCTACCGCTCCGCCGACGACGGCGCCTCCTGGACCCCGATCCACAATGGCTTTCCCGTGGCCGCCATCTACGACATCAAGTTCGCCAAGGCCACCCACGGGCTGATCGTGGGCAGCCACGGCCGCGGCATCTACATCCTCGACAACATCACCCCCTGGGAGCAGATGGCGCAGCCGGCGGTGGCCGCGGCGCCCTTCACCCTCTTCCCCATCCTGGACGCCTACCGCTACCAGCGCGGGGGTGCCGGGGGCATCGGCCTCAACCAGGACCCGTTCGCGGTGCGGGTGGCCCAGCCGCCGCAGGGCGCGGTGATCCAGTACAACCTGCGCCAGGCGGTGCACTCCGCCCACCCCGCCCCGCCCCCGCCGGCGCTGACGCCGGAGCAGCGGCAGATGGCGGCCATGGCCGCCCAGTTCGGCTTCACCTTGCCCAGCGCCAGCCGCGGCCCCATCGCCCTGGACATCACCGACGCCCAGGGCCGGCACATCGCCACTGTGCACGGCAGCGGCCATGCCGGCCTCAACCAGGCGGTGTGGAACGGCAACTTCGATCCTTCGCCGGTGAAGGCACCCGCCGGCGGCGGCCCGGGCGGTTTCTTCGCCCTCTTCCGCGGCGGCGGCGGCGGCCTGCGCGCCCTGCCCGGCCGCTACAAGGTTACCGTCAACGTCCCCGGCCTGCCCCCGCAGAGCCAGTGGGTCAACCTGCGCGACGACCCCCGCGTCAAGACCAACCTGGCGGCGCTGCAGGCTACCCTCCAGGATGGGCAGGCGATGCAGCCCGACGTGGACGCCATGAACCGCATGCTCAACGGCCTCCAGAGCCTCGAGCAGCAGCTCGCCGCCGTGCAGCGTAGTCTGGGACCGCTGCGCGCCGGCGACGCCGGCTACGCCGCCCTGCTGCGCCAAGCCGCCGCCCTGCGGAAAAAAGTGGTGGCGCTGCAGTTGGTCTTCAACGACGCTCCCCGCCACGAGGACTACGGCGGCATCACCGCCTTCGCCGCCGAGTTCAACGGCATCTTCCGCCGCGTCAGCGGCGGCGTCAACCAGATGCCCCACGCCCAGGACCTGCGCGATTGGGCGCGCGACCGGGCCCAACTGCAAGGCTACCTCGCCCGCTACGACGGCCTGCTCAAGACCGACGTGGCGGCCTACAACCAGCAAGCGCTGGCGCACCAGGGCATCACCCTGGTCGCCGGCGCGGCGGTGTCGCTGCCGGCCGCCCCGGCGGTGCTCGCCGCCGTCGCCCCCAGCGCCAACCGCTAGCCCGCTTCGTCCGCCCATGCAATAAGGAGACCTCATGAGGATCGCCAAGCTCTCGCTCAGTTCGCTGCCGGTGTTGTTGCTCGCCCTCGCCCTCGCGCCCGCCCCCGCCGCCGCCCAGGGCCGCGGCCGCGGCGCCTTCAACCCCAACGCCGCCCCCTTGCAGTTCCGCAACCTCGGCCCCGCCGCCGCTGGCGGCCGCGTCACCAGCGTGGTGGGCGTGCCCGGCGATCCCAACATCTACTACGTCGGCGCCGCCGCCGGCGGGGTGTGGAAGACCACCGACGCCGGCAACACCTGGAAGCCCATCTTCCAGAACGAGCCGGTCGCCTCCATCGGCGACATCGCCCTCGCCCCCTCCAACCCCAGCCTGGTCTGGGTGGCCACCGGCGAGGCCAACATCCGCAACGACGTCATGGTCGGCCACGGCCTCTACTTCTCCCCCGACGCCGGCGCCACCTGGCAGGAGATCGCTCCGCAAATCTTCCACAACGCCGGCCAAATGTCGCGCGTGCTGATCAATCCCCAGGACCCCAACGAGGTCTGGGTGGCGGTCTTCGGCCACGCCTGGGGCCCCAATGCCACCCGCGGCGTCTTCCACACCACCGACGGTGGCAAGACCTGGCAGAAGACCCTCTACGTCAACGACCATACCGGCGCCATTGACCTGGCCCTCGAGCCCGGCAACCCCCGCGTCCTGCTCGCCGGCATGTGGGACATGGTGCGCCACCCCTGGGGCATGGACGACGGCGGCCCCGGCAGCGGCCTCTACCGCTCGATCGACGGCGGCCAAACCTGGACCAAGATCACCGCCGGCCTGGCCAAAGGGCCCTACGGCCGCATCGGCCTCGCCTTTGCCCCCAGCCAGCCCAACCTCGCCTACGCCATCGTGCAGTCCAAGACCGGCCTCTTCTACCGCTCCGAGGATGCCGGCCTGCACTGGACCGCCGTCAGCGACAGCGACGCCCTCGACGCCCGCCCCTTCTACTTCAGCCGCTTTGCCGTCGCCCCCAACAACCCGGAGAAGATCTATTTCCTTTCCCTCGGCATTGAAATCTCCACCGACGGCGGCAAGTCCGTCTCCCCCGCCGGCCGCGTCCACTCCGACAACCACACCATCTGGATCGACCCCCGCAACCCCAACCGCATCATCGAGGGCAACGACGGCGGCGTGGTGCTCTCCTACGACGCCGGCAAAAACTTCCGCTTCCTCGACACCATTCCGATCGAGGAGTTCTACATGGTCTCGGCCAGCAACGAGCCTGCCTACAACCTCTGCGGCGGCCTGCAGGACAACAGCGTCTGGTGCGGCCCCTCCTCGCCCAACAGCACTATGAACTGGGGCGCGGTGGTCGGCGGCGACGGAGAATACGCCGTCTTTGCCCCCAGCGATCCCCACATCCTCTACGGCGAGTCCCAGAACGGCTACGCCGAGCGCTTGGACACCCGCACCGGCCTCTCCCGCAGCATCATTCCCTACGACCTGGGCGTGGCCGACCGCGTGCCCAGCGCCCTCAAGTACCGCTTCAACTGGACCACCCCCATCGAGGTCGGCGCCAAGAGCGCCGACGACGTCTACATGGGCGGCAACGTCCTGTTCCACTCCACCGACGGCGGCTTCAGTTGGACCCCAATCAGCCCCGACCTTACCCGCAACGACAAATCGAAGCAGGTCAATAGCGGCGGCGTCATCGTCAACGACATCACCGGCGCCGAAACCTACGACACCATCCTCTCCATCGCTCTCTCGCGCGTAGACCCCAAAACCATCTGGACCGGCTCCGATGACGGTGTGGTCTCGGTCACCCGCGACGGCGGCAAAACTTGGACCCGCGCCAGCGACAATATTCCGGGCCTGCCCGCGTGGGGCCGCGTGCAGCAAATCGAGGTCTCGCCCTTCGACGCCTCGACCGCCTACGTTGCTTTCGATTTCCACGAGACCGACGACAACCAGCCCTACGTCTACAAGACCGAAGACGGCGGCAAGACCTGGACCTCCATCGCTGCCGGCCTGCCCGATTCCGCCTCCGCCCGCGTGGTGCGCGAAGACCCCAACCAGAAGGGCTTCCTGGTCTGCGGCACCGACACCGGCCTTTTCACCTCTGCCGACGACGGCGCCACCTGGACGTCGCTCAAGCGCGGGTTTCCCACCGTGCCCGTCTTTGATGTCCAGTTCGTCAAGGCCACTCACGATCTGATCGTCGCCACCCACGGCCGCGGCCTGTTCGCGCTCAGCAACATCGTGCCGCTGGAGCAGACCAACGCCCAGGTGGCCGCCGCCGACCTCACCGTTTTCCCCACGCTGCCTGACTACGAGCTGCGCGGCGGCAAGCTGGGCGGGGGCGGCTTCTTCGGATTCGGAGGACCCTCCGGCGCCACCATCTACTACCGCCTCAAGACTGCCCTCGCCGCCGCCCCCGCCGGCCGCGGCGCCGGCCGTGGCCCCGCCGCGGGCCCGGTCAAGATCGCCATCACCGATGCCCAGGGCCACCTGGTCACCACCCTCACCGGCGCCGGCCGGGCCGGCCTTAACCAGGCGGTCTGGCGCGGCAACTACGATGGCCCGGTCAGCCCCAACCTCGGTACCCCCGCCGGCCGCGGTGGCTTCGGCTTCTTCGGCCCCCGCGCCGCGCCGGGCAAGGCCGCTCCCGACGCCGGCCCCCACGCCCTCTATGGTGTCTACAAGGCCACCGTCACCGTCCCCGGCCTGCCTCCGCAGTCCCAGGCGGTGCGCCTGGCCCCCGACCCGCGTTGGCCCCGGCCCGCCAATGCCGACGCCAACAACGCCGCCACCCTCAGGGCGGCCCTGCAGGCGCGCGATGAGGTCTCGGCGATGAACCAGATGCTCACCCGCTTGAACAACCTCCAAACCCAGCTCAAGGCCGAACAGGCTAGCCTGCGCACCCTGCAATCGAGTGGCGGCGACTATGCCGCCGTCGAAAAACAGGCCAGCGCCCTGCTGAAGAAGGTCTCGGCGCTCGAGATCGAGGTCTACAACCCCGATCAGAGCAAAGGCGAAGCCACCGTCTATCTGACCGACTTCCAGCAGACTTTTCAGGAGGCGTACGGCAACCTCCTGGACGGCTACAACACCGCCCCCCGGCCTAGCGACCTGGCTTTCTGGGCCCAGCAACGCATCCAACTGCAGGGCTATCTGGATCGCTACAACGATCTGGAGAAGACCGATGTCGTTGCCTTCAACAAGCTCGCCGCCGGCCAACGCGCCATCACTCTGGCGGTCAGCCAGCCCGTAACCCTGCCGGCGGGCAGCGCCACGGCAGTCGCCGCTCCCGGCGCCCACCGCCGGCATTAGACCGTATTGGTCATGTTGCACTGTGGGGCGGACCACGGCGTCCGCCCCATTCTTTTTTCAAGCCCCGATGCGCCGTGCGACAATATCGCATTCCGCCGACGATCCTATGACCGCCATTGATCTATCCGGCAACTTGGGCTTGGCAGCTCTGGCATTGCTGACCGTCAACCTTCTGCTCGGGTTGCTGATCTCGGTGCGCTTTGATCCCTTGCGTCAATGGCCGCATCGGCTGCTGGACATCTTCCAGCTTCACAACTGGACCGGCTACGTCGCCCTGGCGGCGTGCGTGCTGCATCCGCTGCCACTGCTGGTCTCGGCGCGCCTGCCCTTCACCTGGCTGCAGATCGCTTGGCCCATCCACGCTCCCAGCCAGGCTTGGGAAAACCTGATCGGCGCCATCTCGCTCTACCTCGTGGGCTTGGTCGTCGTGACCTCCTACTTTCGCGTGGCCCTCGGCCGCCGCTCCTGGAAACTGGTCCACTACCTCTCCTATGC
>DATKSZ010000111.1:0-7257 GCA_035531375.1 Terriglobales bacterium
TGGTCACCGTGAGGGTCATGTCCGTGCCCCACATCAAGTTGGGCTCCGGGGTGGTGATAACGCCGGCGTGCTGGCGGGGCGGGGCCTGAGGCATGCGGTGAGGCGACAGGAGTTGGCCGGCGCGCATCAGGCGCAGCACGCCCCCGGAGAGATGCGGATCTGACCGGCGCGCAACCGCGCCCAGAGCTTGCGGTAGCCTTCGCCGTGGAAGGGCGAGGCGGCGATGAGGGCCTGAATGGCCGCCACCAGTTGCTCGTCGCTCCAGCGTGGCTTGGGGCCGCGCCGCCGCAGGGGAACCACGCGCCGAGCTCGCTGGCGCGCGGCGTAGAAGCTGGAGCGCGGAAACTCCCAAATGCGCAGAACCCGGCTGAGCCCGTACTGCTTGCCGGAGGCGGGCGATGCTGCCTGGCTCATGTCCGCCACCTCCGCCGCGCCAAAGGGAGTCCGCCCTCCAGATGCCGGATCTTCTGGCGCAACAGCTCATTCGCCAGCGCCTGTTCGGCCACCACCGACTTCAGCCGCCGCTTCTCCTCGTCCTCCACCTCGACTTCGCGGCGGCGTAACGCGCCCTCGGCGCCCGCCAGAAACGCATCGCGCCAGCCGCTGATGGTCGCGGCGGTGACGCCGTGCCGGCGGCTCAGCTGCTCCAGGTCGGCGCCCCGGAGCAGGTCGGTGACCACGGCCACTTTGCGCTTCGACGACCAGCGCCCACGACGGCGTTCCCCGCCTTCATCGGGCGCCGCTCCGGTCGCCCCCCGGGCTCCCTCCGCGGCGCCCGATGAACCCTTTTCTTCCTTGGACACGTTCTCGCTCCCTTTCCCAATTCATTGTCCAAGAAAATCGTGGGGCGGGAGATGGTCCCGAAGCGCAGCATGGGCGCGCCGGTGGGCGAAAAGCAACCGCAAAGCCGGGGGAACGGCCGGCCGAGCACCGGGCAGACAGGCCCAGATCTCAGAATCGCGCTGTCCCTGCTTTGCGTCCGCGTGTACTTCTGCTTCGGCAAACAATTGCGCTCCCTGTCGCAAAAATGCCATGACGCCCGGGCCAAAAGGCGCATCTCACCCTCACGCCGTTTTGCCAAGTGCCCGGACTTCGGCCCGGGCCTTTGGGGCCGCCCCAGGGCGGTGCCGGCGCTTGAAAACTGATGCCGACGTGTTCCCCGGCGGCTCGCCGCCGGCAGCGGGCAACCCGCGCCCGCCGGGCAACACGGCCGGATCGCCCTTGAGCCAAGCGGGCGAGTGGAATGCGATCTCTCACCGAATCAACAGAATCGCCCCAGGATTTCCAGATTTCTAAAAGTCGGCATAGGCCGCGGCCTAGGCCGCCGCCGTGGCTCGCACAAACGGCAGCGATTGACCATCGAGAAGCTGACCGGGAAGGAGGGGGAAAGGCTTTTTAACCGGCCTAGACAACGGCCCGGCAAACGCGTCGTTTCGGCGTTGGCCCAGACTTGCGCGGATTCCGCTCAGCGGCCCGCTTGCAGCGCTTCTCGTACTTCTCGAAGCCGGCGCGGGAAACCGAAAGCACACGGTCGAGTTCCGCGTTGAAGGCATTCATTGCGGACGGCATTTCGGTTGGCATTGGTCATACCGAGCACGCCTGAGGACCCCGTTCACGTTTGCAAAAAAAAGCTTCATCTCAGCGTCGCTAAAAGGAGACGGCGGAAGGTTCGAGACGAATCGCCTTGACTGGTCACGATTGAGAATTGCACCCACGTGGGCGCCGCGAATGGGCGCGGTCCACCGCGCCTTCTTCGAGGCCGGATTACGCGCTTCCTGAAGATAAGCAAACGAAAGATAATCGGCCTGATCCAATAGCCATGAGTTCGGGCTTTTCTTAGAGAGGAGGCTTGCCTTTGAAAGCTTCGGCTCCCCGTTCTTTTTGCGATGATGAGGCGAGTCCCATTGTTGAGCGGCGGTAAAGATCATCGCGGCGTACGGATTAAAGACCTCACTCGACTCCAATACGACTTCCACATCTTCGTCGTCCGGGGCAGCCCGCAGCAGCGCAGTCAGAGCTGTAATGAGGGCGGCGGGAAAGCCTCGTACAAGCTGCGCCAAGGCGTTCCCCTCGACAAGTTCGGCATAATCGGCCACCCTTACCCCTCCGAGGATGCGCAGAAGTCCAGCTTCTCCCGCCACCGGACCGAGGCGAGCCAAAAGATGCCCGGTGGAACGGGAATTCCACCTCAACTCCCGCATGTGAAGGCGGTCGCGCCGCGCCCCAAGAGCGGGCCTCCATTCCCGCATGAATGCGTACCAGTTGTTGAATCTTCCGGCGTGACCGGCGACGACGACATAATCCTGGTCGTCGGTTCCCGATTCATCAAAATAAGCCCTAATCATGCATTGCCACGCCGGGGAAGCAGGCCACGAAAAACGTTCCCGCAGCCACCCGTCCCCGCCAGAATGCGCCCTCTGGCCTGATTAGCCAAGTCCATAATCACCCGCGCGCCGCCGCAGGAGTACACTGGACCCAGGGCCCACCCGATGCGGAGGGATGGGTGAGCGGTTGAAACCGGCAGTCTTGAAAACTGTTGCGCCTGCAAGGGCGCCGGGGGTTCGAATCCCTCTCCCTCCGCCACTCCGGCCCTACTTGAGTTCGGCCACGGTCACCCCCTGGCCGCCCTGGTTCTGCGGAGGATGGGAGTAGTGCGCCACCTGGGGGTGGACCTTCAGCGCCTCCGCCACCGCCCGCCGCAGCACGCCAAAGCCGGTGCCGTGGACGATGCGGATCTGGTCGGTGTCGGAAAGCAGCGCCTGGTCGAGGAATTTGTCCAGCTTTTCGATCGCCTCTTCCATCCGCAGCCCGACCAGGTTGATCTCGCTGGTGGTGGGCACGGCCGCGTGCACGGCGTGGGCGCGCGCCGCCGCCACCGGCAGAACCGCGACGATGTCGGCGGCGCCGACTTGCAGCCGCAGCGCGCCCGCCTCGATCTCGTAGCCGCCGTCGGCCAGCCGGCGCAGCACCCGCGCCGGCTGGCGGGCGGAGCGAATTTGCACGCGGTCCCCGGGCTGGGCCTCGGGCGGGGGTGCGGCGGCCGCCGGCGCCTCGCCCAAGGCCGAGCCCACCTCGCCGGCGAAGGCCGCCGAGGTCTCGCGCTTCATGCCCGCCACCGCCAGCGAGAGTTTGCGCTTCTGCGCGGCCGTGATCTCGCCCTCCAGCGCCTGCCACGCCTGGCGCCAGTTCTTTTCCGCCGCCGCAGTGAAGCTGGCCAGTCGCCGGTCGAGTTCGGCCCGCAGCGCCGCCATCTGCTTCTGCTGTTGCGCCTTGTCGTGGGCGGCGAGGGCGCGCTCCCGGCCGGCCACCTCCTGCTCGCGCTGGGCCAGGGAGGCGAGTTGGTCCTCGGCCTGGGCCAGGCTCTGCTGCAGTCTCTGCAGGTAGGCGCCCGCCTCGCGCTCTTCCCGCGACAGCCGGGCCCGCGCCCCGGCGATCACCGTCGGCGGCAGCCCCAAGCGCTCGGCCATGTCCAGACCAGCCGAAACGCCGGGCACCCCCATCCGAAATTGGTAGCTCGGCGCCAGCGTCTCCGGGTCCACCGCCACCGAACCGTTGGCCACCTGGCCGCGGTGCGCCCCCGCCCACGCCTTGAGCGCGTCGTGGTGGGTGGAGATCAGCGTCCAGGCCCGGCGCTCCAGCAGCAGCTCGGCAATCGCCACCGCCAGCGCCGCCCCCTCGGCGGCGTTGGTCGCCGTGCCCAGCTCGTCCAGCAGGATCAGGCTGGCCGGCCCGGCCACCGCCAGCATCTCGCGGATATGGATCAGGTGGCTGGAGAAAGTGCTCAGGCTCTGCTCGATGGACTGCACATCCCCGACGTCGGCGGCAATGGCGTCAAAGATGGGCAGGCAGGCGCGCTGGGCGCACACCGGCAAGCCGCTCTGCGCCATCCAGGCGGCCATGCCCACCGTCTTCAGCACCACCGTCTTGCCGCCGGTGTTGGGCCCGCTCACCACCAGCAGCCGCTCCCCGCCCAGCCGCAGCGTCAACGGCACCACGGCGCGGCCGGCTTGCCCGCGCAGCGTCGCCACCAGCAAAGGGTGGCGCGCCTGCAGCAACTCCAGCTCGGAACCGAACGCGGCCGGCTCGGCGCCATAGTCGCCGGCGAAGCGCGCCTTGGCCTGCTCCAGCTCCAGCATGCCGCACAGCCCCGCGCCTTGCGCCACCGCCTCGGCCTCGCCCGCCACCTGCGCGGTCAGCTCCGCCAAAATGCGCACCACCTCCGCCTGCTCCTCGTCGCGCAGCCGGATGTGCTCGTTGTTGAGCTCGATCGTCTCCAGCGGCTCGACGAACACGGTCTGCCCGCTGGAACTGGCCCCGTGCACCACCCCCGCCGCCCGCCGCCGCTGCTCGGTGCGCACCGGCAGCACAAAGCGCTCGTTGCGCACCGTGACCAGCTCCTCCTGCAATACCCCCTCGCTGGCCAAGCGCCGCTGCAGTTGCTCCAGGGCCGCCTCGATCTGCTGGCGCTGGCGCGCGCGGCGGCGGCGGATCTGCGCCAGTTGCGGGCTGGCGTGGTCGTTGAGCTCGCCCGAAGGCAGCAGCGCGGCGTGCAAGGCCTGCCGCAGTTCGCTGCACGCGGGCAAGGCGGCGGCCAGCTCGGCCAATTCCGGCCACAGTTGCCCGGCCTCGTCGGCGTCGCCGCCCAGCAGGTTCTCGCGCAGCCCGGCGGCCGCCTCCAGAAAACCGCGCAGCTCCACCAACTCGACCCCTTCCAGCACCGCTCCCGCCCCGCGCGCCACTTCCAGCAGGGGACGCGGATCGGCCAAGCCGCCAAAGCCAAATCCACCCCGGCGCTGCAGCCACACCCGCGCCTGCGCCCAGCGCCGCTGCAGCCGCTCCAACTCGCCCGGGTCGCGGTGGAAGCGCAGCCGCTCCAACTCCGCCCGCCCCAGCTCGGTGGCCAGGTAGCCGCCCACCAGCGCCACTACCGCCGCCGCGTCGGGAACCGCCACCCCAGGCGCCAGCGCCGGGTCGGAGGCCGCGCTCATCCCCGCCTCGCTCACTTCTTGCGCTTGCGCGGCTTGGCCGCCGCCGGCTCGGGCGCGACCTGCCCGCCCAGAATGCCCGCCAGCACTTGGTCGAAGGCGCTGGCCTTGGGCTTGGCCGCCCGCGCCGGCTCCTTGCCGCCGCGGTAGTCGTGCTGGAAGCCGCAGGTGCGGCAGCTCGTGCTGGCGATCTCCTCGCCCACCATCGCCGCCACGGTGTGGTTGGTCAGGCGGTGGCAATGGGTGCAATAATCGTCGGTGACGTCTCCAATGCGCAGGTTCATAGGCGCTGCCCCCTCCACTTCCTGTATACTTTTAGTTTAGGCCGGAAAGGATTGCCATGGCACGCGTCTGTGATCTCTGCGGCAAAGGTCCGCAGTTCGGGAACCGCATCAGCCACGCCCACAACGTGACCAAGCGGCGCTGGAACGTCAACCTCCAGAGCGCGCGCATGCAGCGTGCCGGGGGCACCGTCAAGGCCCGCCTGTGCACCGACTGTATCAAGAGCGGCAAGGTGGCCAAGCCCCTGCGCCGGCCCGCCGCCAAGGCGGCCCAGTCGGCAGCCAAGCCCGCCTAGTTCTTCCCCTGGATCCAGCTCTCGATCGCCTGGATCACCGCCGCCGACACGTGCCCGGGCCGACGATAGTCCTGGGGCGAAGGCGGCACCCCTCCCACCATGAACAGGTGGTCGAGGTCCGGAAAAAATTCAAAGCTGGCGCGCGGATCCTGGGCCAGCGCCCGCTTCCAGCCCTCCAGGTCGGCTTGCGTCACCTGATAGTCCCGGCCTCCCTGCAGCACCAAAATGGGAATCGGCAGCCCCGCCGCCACCGCACCCGGGTGGTAGCCGCGCAGGTCCAAAAAGTAGGAGCCGGGAATCGTGCCGCCCAGCACCGAGATGACGTCGGCGGGTTTGAGGCCGGGGCTGTCCACCAGCGCCTGCGCCTTCTCGACCGCCTCGATCTGCTTCTGAATCGCGGGGCTGGGCTGGGGCTGGAGGCTCGCGAGGTAGTGCAACTGCTCCAGGGCGGAGGTCAACAGCGGCCGGCTGCTGCCCGCCAAGCTGATGATGCCGGCGATGGCGGCGTCGCCGCGGGCGATGCGCGGCGCCAGGTAGCCGCCCTGGCTGTGGCCCAGCAGGAAGATGGCGTGCGGTTGGATGTCGGCGCGCTGCGCCAGCAGCTCCACCGCGGCGCGCGCGTCTTGGATGGACTCCTGCTTCACCGTGAAGCCGGCGAGCTGGGCGGCGATCTCGCCCCCGTAGCGGCGGGTGCGCTTGACGTAGCGCAACACCGCCACCCCGCGGCTGGCCAACCCCCAGGCCAAATCCTTGAAGGGCTTGTTGGGCCCGATGGTCTCGTCGGCATCCTCCGGGCCGGAGCCGTGCACCAGCACCACCGCGGGAAACGGGCCGGGCCCGCGCGGCAGCGTGAGCGTGCCGGCGAGCGCCCAGGGCGCGCGGCCCACCGTCACCGCCTGTTCGTGGAAGTCGGCGGGATGGGCATAGGCGGGCGGCGTCCAGGCGGTGGGCGGCGGCGCCGCCGCCGGGGCAAAGTGCAGGCCGGTCAGGCGCCCGTCGCGGTCGAAGCTGACGACCACATTGAGGCGGGCGCGGGCGAACTGGCAGGTGAGCACGGCGCTGTTGTAGCCGCCCGCCCCGACCACGGTCGCCTTCAGGATCGCCTGGAAGCGGCCGGCCTGGGCCTCCACCTGCCTCCAGATCAGCGCCAGCCGCCCCGGCGGCAGCGCCGCCGCCATCTTGGCCGCGTACTCGCGCTCCACCGCGGCGTAATGGCCGGCGGCTAGGTTGCCCACCGCGGCGCGCCCCAGCGCGGCGTCGTCGGGGGCCAGTTGGGCCGCGGCCAGCAGCCCGCAAACCCACAGCAGCAGCAGCGTCCGGCGGCGCACGGCACCTCCTAGGCGAGCGCGATCAGATCGATCTCCACCCGCGCCCCGCGCGGCAGCCGGCTGACCTCGACGGTGGAGCGGGCGGGCGGGTTCTGCGGGAAGAACTTGGCGTAGGCGGCGTTCATCGCGGCGAAATCGTTGAGGTCGGCCAGGTAGACGGTCGCCTTCACCGCCTGCGCCAGGCTGCTGCCGCCCGCCTCCAGCACCGCCTGCAGGTTCAAAAAAACGCGCTCGGTCTGCTGGGCGATGTCGGCGTCGGCCAGCAGCGCGCCCGAGGCCGGATCGAGCGGCACCTGGCCGGAGAGGAACAGGAAGCCGCCGGCCCGCACCGCCTGCACATAGGGGCCGATCGCCGCCGGCGCCTTGG
>DATKSZ010000112.1:0-3589 GCA_035531375.1 Terriglobales bacterium
TTGCGCCTCGGGGGTCCAGGGGGCGAGGCGGTACTCGTTCATCAGCATCTTGGCGTGTTCCTTCCACAAGCCCCAGGCCTCGGCGGAGACGTTCTCGAAGACGCGCTGACCGAGCTCGCCCGGCCAGGGCGGCTCTTCCAATCCCGGCAGCTCCTTGCCGAACTTCACGCAATAGACCATTCGCGGCATGCGTCTATCATAGTCCACGTGCGCATTGTGTTCATGGGAACGCCGGGGTTTGCCGTGCCCACGCTGCAGCGGTTGGCGCGGCATGCGGGCTGGACGGTGTCGGCGGTGGTGTGCCAGCCCGACCGTCCGGTGGGGCGGGCGCAGCGGCTGCAGGCGCCGGCGGTGAAGCGGGCGGCGGAGGCGCTGGGGCTGAAGGTCTACCAGCCCGAGCGCCTGCGCGGGGCGGCGGCGGAGGCGTGGCTGGCGGCGGAGGACCCGGAGGTGCTGGCGGTGGTGGCGTATGGCCAGCTCTTGCCGCGGGCGGTGTTCGAGCGGCCGCGCTGGGGGGCGATCAACGCCCACGCCTCGCTGCTGCCCGCCTACCGCGGGGCGGCGCCCATCCAGTGGGCGATCGCGCGGGGCGAGCGCGAGACCGGGGTGACCACCATGCGCATCAACGCCGGGCTGGACACCGGCGACATGCTGCTGCAGCGGGCCATCCCCATACCGCCCGACGCCACCGCGCCCGAGCTGAGCGGGCGGTTGGCGGAGCTGGCGGCCGAGTTGATGGACGAGACGCTGGCGGGGCTGGCCGCGGGCGCGGTGGTGGCGCGGCCGCAGCCGGCGGCGGGCTCGCTGGCGCCGCGGCTGACGCGGGCCGACGGGCAGATTGACTGGCACTGGACGGCGCGGGAGATCTACGACCGCTGGCGCGGGTTTCAGCCCTGGCCGGGGGTGCAGGCGCGCTTCCGGGGCCAGCAGTTGGCGCTGCTGCGCTGCCGGGCCTTGCCGGCGGAAGAGGGCGGCGCGGCGCCGGGGGTGTTGCAGCAGCGCGGGGGCGTGCTCTGCGCCGCCACGCGGCAGGGCTGGCTGGCGCTGGAGGAGGTGCGGCTGGAGGGGCGGCAGGCGCTGGCGGGGATGGAGTTCGCGCGCGGGGCGCGGCTGGCCTGGGGCGGCGAGCGGCTGGACTGACCCCTCGGTCGGGGCTGGGGCGCGCCGCCATTGGGTGCTGGGCTTGACCCATCCCCGGCGCTCCAGTAAAATAATCATTTCCAGTGCCCGCCGCGGAACCGGTCGCCGCCCCGTCCAAGGCGCCCGGGCCCCAATTGTGCCGAGAATATGGGACCGATTTTCCACCAGCTAGGTCAATTACTGCTCAGCAGCGTGCCGACGATCCTGGTCTTCGTGCTGCTGCACTTCTACCTGCGCGCGGTGCTGTACAAGCCCCTGCGGCGGGTGCTGGCGGCGCGCCGCGAGCGCACCGAGGGGCGGCAGGAGGCGGCGCGGCAGATGTTGGCGCAGGCGGAGGCGAAGCTGGCGGGCTATGAGGCGGCGCTCCGGCAGCAGCGGCAGCAGAACTATCAGCGCATCGAGGGCCAGCGCCAGGAGGGGTTGGCGTTGAGCCAGACGAAGTTGACCGAGGCGCGCAAGCAATCGGCGCACGCGCTGGTGGAGGCGCGGCAGCAGTTGGCGGCCGAGACCGCGGTGGGGCGGGTGCAGTTGCAGGCCGGGGCGGAGGCGCTGGCGGGGCAGATCGTGCAGCAGATGCTGGGCGGCGGGGCCACGCCGCGGACGGCGCCGGGGGCGGGGGCATGAAGCTGCTGCTGGCGGCCTGGCTGCAAGCCACGCCGGATATCCGCAACGTGAGCTGGTGGCTGCCGCACGGCCCGGCGCGCGACACGGTGTGGACGCTGGTGCTGGTGCTGAACGTGGCGGTGCTGGCGTGGTTGCTGCACAAGCTGCTGTTCCGCGGCGCCGGCTGGAGCGTGCCGCAGGCGCTGCGCGAGCGCGGCGAGGGCATCCGGGCGCAGATGCAGGCGGCGGAGCGGGCGCAGCAGGAGGCGCAGGCGCGGCTGCAAGCGATCGAGGCGCGCATCGCCGGGCTGCCGCAGGAGCTGGCCGGGCTGGCGCGGGAAGCGGAGGCCGAGGCGGCCGGCGAGTACCGGCGCCTGGTCGAGGCCAGCGAGCGCGACGCCGAGCGCATTTTGAACTTGGGGCGGCAGGAGATCGAGGCGGCGGCCAAGCTGGCGCAGAAGGAGTTGAAGGGGCTGGCGGCGACGCTGGCGGTGGAGCTGGCCGGCCAGCGCATCCGCGAGCGGCTGACGCCGGAGCAGGACGCGGCGGTGGTGGAGCAGGCGGTGGCCAGCCTCAAGCTGGGGCGGCCCAACTGAATCTATGGCAGTGATTGCACAACGCTACGCCCAGGCGCTGGCCGATTTGGTGGCGCGCGGGGCCGCGCCGGCCGAGACGCTGCGGCGGGAACTGCGCGAGCTGGCCGACCTGCTGGCGGCATCGGCGCCGCTGCGCCAAGTGCTGGCCAGCCCGGCGGTGGCCTGGGAACAGAAGCGGGCGCTGCTGCAGCAGTTGGCGGCGCGGGCGCAGGTGTCGACCCTGGCCAGCAACTTCGTGCTGGTGGCGGCGCAGCGCGGCCGCATCGCGATGCTGCCGGAGATGGAGCGCGCCTTCGAGCAATTGCTGCTGCAGCAGCAGGGCGTGGTGCAGGCCGAGGTGAGCAGCGCGCGGGCGTTGGCGGCGGGCGAGCGCGCCGCGCTGGAGGCGGCGCTGGCGCGGCAGTTGGGGCGCAAGCTCGACACCCGCTACCGCACCGATCCGGATCTGGTGGGCGGCTTCGTCGCCCGCGTCGGCGACCAGGTGTTCGACGGCAGCCTGCGCGGCCGCCTGCAGCGGCTGCGGCAGCATCTGCTGACGGCGTGAGGGCAAAGGAAGACAAGAAGGCGGGCAACTAGCCCCGGGCAACGGATATGGCAATTCTTCGCACGGACGAAATTTCGGAAATTCTGCGCGCCCAGATCGAGAACTACGACCGCGTGCTGGCGGTGGACGAGGTGGGCACGGTGGTCTCGGTGGGCGACGGCATCGCCCGCGTCTATGGCCTGGAGAAGGTCATGGCGGGCGAGCTGCTGGAGTTCCCGCACGGGGTGGCGGGCATCGCCATGAACCTGGAGGAAGACCAGGTGGGCACGGTGATGCTGGGCGACTACACCGAGATCCGCGAGGGCGACCAGGTGAAGCGCACCCACCGCATCATGTCCATCCCGGTGGGCGAGGCGATGGTGGGGCGGGTGGTGAACGCGCTGGGGCAGCCGATTGACGGCAAGGGGCCGATCGTCACCGAGCAGTTCAACCCGATCGAGCGCATCGCCCCGGGCGTGCTCGACCGCTCGCCGGTGAAGGACCCGATGCAGACCGGGCTGAAGGCGATTGACGCCATGGTGCCGATCGGGCGCGGGCAGCGCGAGCTGATCATCGGCGACCGGCAGACGGGCAAGACGCAGGTGGCGCTGGACACCATCCTCAACTCCAAGGGCAAGGACCTGATCTGCATCTACGTCGCCATCGGGCAGAAGCGCTCGACGGTGGCGCAGGTGGTGGCGACGCTGGAGCGCTACGGGGCGATGGA
>DATKSZ010000113.1:0-3190 GCA_035531375.1 Terriglobales bacterium
CCAACTGGCGGTTGCTGGACTCGAGCTGGAGCGCGTGCTGGCGCACGGATTCCCGGGCGGCGGTGAGCGACGCCGCCATCTCGTTGAAGCTCGCGCCGATTTGCCCGAACTCATCCTGGCGCTCCGGCAGCCGGTGGTCCAGCATGCCGCGGCCCCAGGCGGAAGCGCCCCGGGTGAGATCGTCGATGGCGGCGGCCACATCCCGCCACATGCGCAGCGCGATCGTGACTCCGGCCAACAGGGTGAGAATGAAGATGCCCACGCTGACCCGGTCGGTGATGCTGGAGGCGCGGGCGAAATTGGCTTTGGCCTGGCGCACGCGCGCCTCCTCGCCGCGCTGCAGCGCGGGCAATCGGCGCTGAAACAACTCGCTGCTGAGCGGCTCGGCGTGCAGGGCCAACTCCATTACGGCCACATCGGGCTGGACGCCAAAGTCCTGGTAATAGCGCGTCCAGGACCGGGACAGTTGCGCGAAGGTGGCAGCGAAATCGTCCACTTCGGTGCGCTCGGCGGCATCGCCGGCCAGCGCGTCCAACTGCCCGATGTTGCCGGCGATGCGGTTCAGTTGCGCGGTGAACTGGCGCAGCTCCTGCGGGCTCGAGGCGGCCGCGCCGGCGCCGGCGCTGATGCCGCTCAGGACGGTGATTTGCTTGTGCAGGTCGTCGAGCTTCTGATCCATGTTGGCGATGAGGCTGTCGCGCGTGAGCGCCCGGCTGAGGGTGCTGACGGCGCGGGTGCGCTCGGCCGAGCCCCAGAAATAGATGGCCAGGTTCACACCGAACAGCAGCAAGATGACGGCGAATGCCAGGCTGAGCTTCCGCTGGATGGTCATGGCCGCGCCGGCTATTGCAACGGATAGCCCTTCTCGCCCGGCTTTTTGCCGTCAATGGTCAGCACTTTGGGCCCGGGTTGGACCTCGTCGGCCTCCAAGAACGCGATCGAGCCCGGAATCGCCACCACCAGCTCGCTGGCCATCGAGGCGCTATAGACGACTTTGGGCGCCGTCGCCGTCTCATCCCGGAAGATCTTGGCGATCCAGTACTGGCGGAACTCGGCCTCGGACATCTGGTAAATGATGTGCAGCACGGCGGTGCGCTCGGGCGCCACCGGCGCGCGCAGCAGCAGCACGATGGGCTGGTGATCGGGCCAGAACTGGCGGTTGCCCAGCATGATCTCGCGCAACTCGGCCAGGCTGAGATTGCTGACGCGGGTGGCGGGATTGACCAGAATGGCCACCGGAGTGGAGCGCTGGGCCCGCGGTTTCGGCTCCACCGCGGCCGCCAACACGATCAGCGCCAGGCCCACGCCGCCCCAGCGCGCCAGCGTCTTCAGCAACAGAGTGGAATGGCGGTCCATAGGTCCTCAGAACACCAGTGCGGTTTGCACGAAAATCCCGTGGATGCGCGGCTTGTTGGGCGCGCGCCGGGAGTCGCGATATTCCATTTTGAGGGCTGCGTAAGGGCTGAAATCGTAGCGCACCCCTGCGATCGAGCCGGCCAGCGAGGGGACCGGATTGGTGGGCGGATTGAACACCGGGTCGGTGATGGGGATGTGGATATATTCAAAGCGGTAATACGGCTTCCACTTTGCCTGCAGCCAGGGGAGGCGGTAGGCGATTTGCGCATACCAGGCCTGGCTGTTCCAGGTGCCGGGCGCGCCCAGCAGGGTGTGCTTGATGTTGGCGAATTCGGAGATGAACTCCGGCTTCTCGCCCGTGTACACCAGGCGGGCGGTATCGATCCACTCCCCATAATTGCCCGCGATGCCGTTGGCCGGGCCGATCTTGTCGCGGTAGACGCTGCCGCCGGCTTGCCATTTGTAGGCCCAGGCGGGTTGGGCGTAGATCGTGGCCAGCCACGCCTTGTTGTTGTTGATGTCGCCCGCGTTCCCGGGCTCGGCGATGTCGGCGCCGCGTCCGTTGCCGATGCCCGCCTCGTAGTGCAGATTGAGCGAGCCGGTGCCAGGCACCAGGCCTTGCGCCAGCAAGCCGACAAAATGCACCGGAATGAGGCGGCCGCCAAACTGAATCATCTCCGGGCGGTTGATGCTGGTTTGCAGCCACAGGCCGTGGTGATAGGCGGTATTCCAGTACAGGATCGGCGTGTGGTAGCGGCCGGCGGAGATTTTGAAGTTGTCACTGTAGTCGTAGCGGATGATGGAGCGCTCCACCGTGGTGGTGAAGCCATTGGCGCCGGCCGTCCAGCTCACCTCGGCGAAGTAGCTGACCTTGGGCGAGAGCGCGCCGGCGAAATGCAGCACAAACTGGCCCAGATTGAAGTTACTGGAGACACCCGGCGGGGTAAAGCCGGTCGCCGTGCCCACGCGCTCGGCAGCCTGGTCCTGGGCGGAATAATCGATATCCGCAAAGCCCTGGATGTTGAGGCTGGGGTAGTGTTCCTGATCGGTCGGCGGCACCGCTCCCGCCGGGGCCGAAGCCTGGCCAGCCACCGGCACCGCCGTGGCGGGCGCCGCCGTCTGCGCGCGCAGCCTCACCGGGTACGCCAGCACACACAGCAGGAGACTGCAACTGACAGATCGGATCATGCGCTTGGTTTATCGAGCGTAGATATCATAGCTTAAATCCCAGAGACTCCCCCCGGCCCCCGGCAGCGGCGGTTCCCGGCGACGGGCAAACCGGCAGATGGGCTGCCCAAACCGGCCTTTCGCGCGGGCCGCGCCGCTTTGCCTGCCGGCGAAATCGGCGCGCAAGGCTGCGAATCGGGGTCCCCAGAGCCCGCCCCGGGCTCGGGGGTGGTCGTCATTCCGCAGGGGCAGACGCGCCCGTGGCGCGCCTCTGCCCCCGGGACCGCTGGGGTCCAAGCGCCACGCTGCAGCCCCCCGCCCCCTCAGTGCACCAGCAGGCCCATGGCGGGCAGAGCGGCGCGGCGGCGGACGGCGGCGGCCTCGAAGTAGTGCTGCTGGTCGAGCGAGCGGTAGATGACGCCGGCGACTTGCGCCGCGCGCGGGCCGAACACGGCGCGGTTGCCGCGCAGCACCACCACCACCACCAGCTTGGGGTGCTCGATGCCCAGGTAGGAGGCGAACAGCCCGTAGCGGGTGCCGTCGCGGCTGCAGGTGCCGGTCTTGCCCAGGATCTGCTCGTCGCGCAGCCGCGCCAGCTTGGCGGTGCCGTACTGCACCGCCGCCAGCATGCCGTCCTTGACCTCGGGGGTGAGGGCGGCGATGGGCA
>DATKSZ010000114.1:0-7472 GCA_035531375.1 Terriglobales bacterium
CGGCGGGCGGGGTTTTCTGCCGAAGAAGACCTCCATTTTGCCGAACTGGTAGTCGGTGACGGCGATCAGCCTGACCTCGCCCAGCGGGGGGATGGCTTGGCGGACGATTTTGCGGTGAGCCTCGGCGGCCTCCTCGCTACGCAGGTAGCGAGCGTAGACGGAATATTGGAGCATCATGAACCCATCCTTCAACAGAGCCTTGCGGAAGCGGTTGTAGTTGCGGCGCTGGTCCGGCTCAAGCACCGGGAGATCGAACATGGCGACCAGCCACATAGGTCCGAAGGCCGAAAGGGCCGGCATGGTTAGACCTCGGCCAACTCCAGATCCCGGCCCTTCCCGGTGATGGCGGCGACCAGGCTGCTGGCCGACCGGGCAACCCAGTCGAACAGGGATCGAGTCTCGCCTTGCCAGGTGTAGGCGGCCAGCATGGGCGCCACGAGGAAGGCCTTGGCCTGTTTCTCCAGCGCCGCGGACGGGTCGTGGTCCTGGACCCAGGCATGGACGGCGCGGTCGACGAGCGGACGGAAGGGCTCCATCAGGTCATTGGCCAGGCAAAACGGATCGTAGCGGTTGTGGTGCTGGAGGCCGAGCGAGGGGTGCAGGCCCGCGCCGCAGAGGGCGCGGGCGGTGAGCGCCCGCAGGACGGCGTACCCGTAGTTTAGATGCGCGTTCTGGTCGGGGCCCTCGCGCCCCCGGCGGAATCCGGGGTCGGCGAAGAGCAGCGGCCAGTAGCGCTGCGCCGCCCGGCCCTCGAGGTTTCCGCTGTCGCCTGGCGCCACGCGTTCGGAAAGTGCGAGCAGACCGCCGTCGTCCTGGTGCAGGTCGGCCAGGAGCCGCCCCTGCGCCCGGATCTTGGCGGCCACGATTTGCCGCCAAAGCCGCTTGCGCAGTGGCAGCGGCATGCGGGCCTGGCAGGCGAAGCGCTCGGTCTGGGTGACGTGTGCCTGGATGGGGAGCATCATGGCGGCCGGAAGGTGCCGGGCATCGCAGATCACCACGGCGCCGCCGATTTCCGCCACTCCGGCGATCACCGCCTGTGTCATCACCACTTGGGCGCCGGAAATCACCACGGCTGCCAGCTCCGCAAGCGGGGTGGTCACCTCGCCCCCTTCAGCCAAGCCGATGACGAGCTGAGAGTCCCGCACGCGGAGGCCTGCGGCGCCATCGCCAATGTCCAGGATGCGGTCCATGCTACCCACCCGCCGCGCGGACGCGTCCGAGCGGGTCGACTTCGATTTTGCGGCACCCCCGCTTACGCAAGTCGTTCATATCGGTGATGCGGATGAATTGGCCTGCGGCGCGCACATCGGCCACCTTGGCGGCATTGGTCGCGGCGACCAGTGCCAGCTCGATTCGTCCGCTGGCGTAAGCGCTGATCGTCCTCACCACGAATCGAAGAGCGGCGCCGCCCGGTTCCGACATCTCGATCATGTCGCCGCCCATCAGGGAGAACAGAAAGCCGTAGCCCTCCTCGCGCTCGAATTTGCGGGTGACCACGCAGTCGCAGGGGCGCCCTCGCCCGCAACGGCACCGGGCACGGCGGGCGTTCGCCTCCAGACGCGTCACCACCTGGCCCTTCCAGGCGTCCCGGCGCCGGCGGTCCCTGCCCTCGAAGAGCTCGAGGTGGTGGTTGCCGGCGAGCAGGACCTGGCGCTGGCGTTCGCCGGTCCCGATGCTCCGGCTCGAGGCTGCTTTCTCGGCGCGGATGCGCACGCTGCGGATGGGCACGCTGCGGCCGGCGCGCGTAAGCAACACCGGGGAGTCATGCTCCAGGCGCTTGGGCTCGCCCCCGAGCGCGGCCAGCTTGGCCTGCACCGCCTGCCGCACGGCCGGGTCCACGATCTTGTCGCCCGCGTTGATCTGGGCGGCGGAGAGGCGGTGGACTGGCTTGCGGATGTGGACGAAACCCACGACGCCAAGAAGGTGGGGCCGGCTGTAGTTGGACTCTTGGTGGAGCTCGCCGGCGAGCTTGCGCTGCGGGCGGTGGGAGACGTTGATGGCCTCGATGGCGGGGCGCACCCGGTCCACGAAGTCGGGCCAGGGGCCCTGCAGGGTGCGGGAGGAAATCCGTTCGACACCGGTGGCGCTGGCGCTGGCAGCGGCGGCGCGGCTGAGCTGTTGGATCGCCGCGTTCGAACTGAGCGCCACGACGACGGCATCCACGGCGTGGTGGCGGTGGTCGTCGCGGTTCTTGCCGGGGCTGCGACCGTTCTCGGAGGCATCCGGCTGGCGCAGGATCCCCTCCAGGCCCCAGCCGCGGCGCAGCGTGGCGGTGACCAGGCCGCTGGAGGCGAATACCACCCTCCGCACGGTGCCATCGGGTCGCGCTAGGTCGCGGCCGCCATAGAGCTGGCCGAGGTAGCGCGCGGCCAGCGTGGTGGTGTAGCGGGTATCGTTGAGGCGGCGCGCGGCAAAGGAGTCCTCGCGGTCGGGGTCGAGCTCGTCGGCGCCGGCCTGGAAGGCCTTGAGCTTGCCTTCGTCGTTCCACCTGCGTACCCTCTCCAGCATCTGCGCCCAGCGCTCGGGGTCGCCGGAAAATGCCTCGAGGGGCGTCCTCCCGCCCTTCTCCGTGTTGCAACTGCGGTGGGCAATGCACTTGTTGCCGAAAGAGTCGTCGGGGAACCGGCTGCGGGGCAGGATGTGCTCAACGTCGGCGCCGCCGCCGAAAAGCTCGGAGAAGCCGATCACCCCACCGCAGTAGGGGCAGGCCTTGCCGCACCGCTCCCAAAGCAGGCGCTTGGTGATATCGGCGGCGGAGGGTGCCGGGATGTTGACCTCGGTGAGATCCTCGATCGCCTTTTTGGCCGCCTTGCGCTCGCTCTCGCGCTGCCGCATGCTCTTGGCGAGCGCAGCCCTTTGCTGGGCGTTGCGCTTGAGGTCGCGCGCCAGCTCGATCCGGATCTCGCCGGGTTTTCCGTACTCGCGGACCAGGGCGTTGACCAGCTTGCGAAGCTCGGTGAGCGCGCGCATGACGGCCGGGTTGGCCACTTCCGGCAGCGCGTCGGCCACCGGGCGGAGGCGGTCGTAGGCCGTTCCACCCGAATACCCGGAGCCGTAAATCTCTTTCTCCGCCGTCTTGAAGGGAGCGCCTTTCTCCATCAGGGGGAGGAGGCGGCCCAGGGCGCGCTCCGAGAGCTTGGCGTAGCCGGGCTCCGGCTCGGCTTGCGCCCAAGCGGTGGCTGCGGCGTCATGGAGGCCGTACTGCTGGCGGCCGATGCGCGCCAACTCGTCATCTTCGATCTCCGGGGCCAGCCAGAGCGCGACCACGCTCTCCCGCTGGTCGTCGGCCAGCGCGTCCCAACGCTCGCCGAAGATTGGTCGCAAGGCGGCTGCGGTGCGGTTGCCGGGAATTTTGGTCTCGCCCCCCGATTCGAGGTTGAAGTGAGCACCCCTTGGGCAGTCCACCAGCCGTCGGCGGCGGATCTCGGTGAACTTGAGGTCACCCTCCCCCTCCAGGGCGAGCAGCAGGTTGTGCCGCTCGTCGGCGGTTAAGGGCTGGTATTCGAGGTTGGGCAGGACCACGGCAAGGTCGTTGACTTTTTGGAGCAGGCGGAAGCGCTGCGCGGCGAGCACGGCGGCCTGGGCCCGCGGGTGATCGGGCTCGAGCTCGCATTTGCCGGGCTTAGCGGGCAGGAGCTTGCGCTGAAAGAAGAGCAGAGGTTCAAGCCTCTCTTTCAGTTCGGGGGTCAGCCGGTCCTCGGTGGCGGACTGGCACTGCCAGATTAGAGCGAACTCGCTGCGGTACATATCGCGATGCGTCCAACGGCGCCGCAGGGGCACGGCGGAGGGGTCGATGCGGGAGTAATACTCGCCCAGCGAGCGGGCCCCGGTCGCGGTCATCTCCTGCTGAAGCGTGGCTATGCCCTGCTTGACCTTGCTTTTCTCGTCGGCGGCGACCTGGTTGGAGGTGGCGCCGCCCGCCGCTTCACGGCGGTTGCTCTTGAAGCCGCGCCTCTGCGCCAGCTGGTAGAGCACGCGCCCCAGGGCAAAGGGCGGGAGCGGCTGATCGAGCGCCCAGGCCCGCATGAAATACGGCCAAACCTGTTCGGGGGCCGGGACGCCGGCGGCGGCGGCGCGCTCGACCCATTCGGGCCGTAGCGCGTCATCGAGCCGAGAGAGAACGGCGTGACGGGCGGCGCTCCCCCCGGCGCGCCCCCCTTCCTCCGCCGCCGGGAGCAGGCCCGCCCGCTGCAACTCAAGAAACAGCTCGCGATGGCGGCCCGCCCGCCGGCGCAGTTGACGCCGATGCAGACGGGCGGCGCGGCGGGCGGTATTGTTCGACGAGCCCTCCCTGCCCTCGGCGAAGCCGCGTTCGTCGGCCCCGGCCTCAAATATGCGCACGCCCGCGGCAGCGACGCGCTGGCCTGCCGGGTCAATCAGCGCCCAGCCGATCGAGGCGGAGCCGATATCCAGGCCGAGCACCCAGTCCTTGGCGGCCTGCGGCAGAGCGCGGGAATGAGGAGACATGACTACCCCCCGGCGTGACGTGGTGTCACTTTATTCTCGATTGACAGCGCCAGTATACGTGATATATCCTGCGATCGTACTTGAGCGGCGATTGCCGGCTGTATTCCAGTAAGCTTTCGCTGTAGGGCGCCGCTCTGCGGAGCGACCCGCAACGCCCCCGCTTCGGCGGGGGCGTTCATTTTTCCGGCGAGGGATCCGCTATGGCCTACTTGCGCTATTTTCGGCGGGTACAGATTGCGCCGGGGGTGCGGCTGAACCTCACCGGGCGGGGGGCGTCGGTGAGCGTGGGGGTGCGGGGGGCGCATGTCACCCTGGGGCGGAGCGGGGTGCGGCGGACGGTGGGGCTGCCGGGCAGCGGGCTGTTCTACACCTCGCGCACCGGCTACCACACCGGGCTGCACTCGTCGCCCCACTTTGCGCCGGGCTCGGGCGGGGGGGCGCGCGCGGGCGGGTCCGGGTGCGTCGTGGTGGTGCTGGCCGGCCTGGCCGCGCTCCTGGCGCTGCTGCGCCATCGCTAGGCCCGGCGCGCGCATTGCGAGCCCCTCCCCATGGCCCGGTGGCCGGCGCCGCGATTTGCGATACTCGAAGGGTGCGTGAGGCCTACGCCATGTCAACAACAAACACCTCCGCCAAGGACCCGGTGTGCGGGATGACGGTGGACCCGGCGCGCTGCGCCGGGCACATCGAGCACGGCGGGCAGACGTATTATTTTTGCGGGGCGGGGTGCCTGCGCAAGTTCAGCGCCGAGCCGGAGCGCTACCTGCAACCGGCGGCGCAGGCGCCCGTGGCCGCCATCCCGTCTCCGGCCGGGGCGGGCGACACGCGCACCTACACCTGCCCCATGCACCCCGAAGTACGGCAGGCGGGGCCGGGGGCGTGCCCGATCTGCGGCATGGCGCTGGAGCCGGTGGAGGTCGCCGCCGGCGAGGAGGACAACCCCGAGCTGCGCGACATGACGCGGCGGTTCTGGATCGCGGCGGGGCTGGCGCTGCCAGTGGTGGTGCTGGGCATGGCGGGGCGCGGGGTGTGGGCGCAGGCGGCGCTGGCGACGCCGGTGGTGGTGTGGTGCGGCTGGCCGTTTTTTGTGCGCGGTTGGCGCTCGCTGGTTAGCCGCAACCTCAACATGTTCACGCTGATCGCCATGGGGGTGGGCGCGGCCTATGGGTTCAGCCTGGTGGCGGCGGCGCGGGGGCTGGCGGTGTACTTCGAGCCGGCGGCGCTGATCGTGGCGCTGGTGCTGCTGGGGCAGGTGCTGGAGCTGCGGGCGCGCAGCCGCACCGGGGCGGCCATTCGGGCGCTGCTGGGGCTGGCGCCCAAGACGGCGCGCTGGCTGCGCGCCGGGCAGGAAGAGATCGAGATTCCGCTGGAGCAGGTGCAGCCGGGCTACCGGCTGCGGGTGCGGCCGGGGGAGAAGATTCCGGTGGACGGGGTGGTGGAGGAGGGGGCGAGCCACGTGGACGAGAGCATGGTCTCGGGCGAGCCGATGCCGGTGGCCAAGGGGGCGGGGGATGCGCTCATCGGCGCCACCGTGAACGGCAACGGGGCGCTGGTGATGCGCGCCGAGCGGGTCGGCGCCGACACGCTGCTGGCGCAGATTGTGCGCATGGTGGCGGAGGCGCAGCGCACGCGCGCGCCCATCCAGAAGCTGGCCGACCGGGTGGCGGGCATTTTCGTGCCGGCGGTGGTGGCGGTGGCGGCGGCGACGTTTTTGCTGTGGCTGACGGTGGGCCCGGAGCCGCGGCTGGCGCACGCGCTGGTAAATGCGGTGGCGGTGCTCATCATCGCCTGTCCGTGCGCGCTGGGGCTGGCGACGCCGATGGCGATCATGGTGGCCAGCGGCAAGGGGGCGCGCGCCGGGGTGCTGTTCCGCAACGCCGAGGCGATCGAGACGCTGCGCCAAGTGGACACGCTGGTGCTGGACAAGACCGGGACGCTGACCGAGGGCAAGCCGGCGCTGGCGGCGATCGTTCCGGCCGAGGGCTGGAGCGAGGAGCGGCTGCTGCGCGCCGCGGCCAGCCTGGAGCGGGCGAGCGAACATCCGCTGGGAGCGGCGATCGTCGCCGGCGCGCAGGCGCGGGGCTGGGCGCTGGCGGCGGTCGATGGCTTTACCGCCACGCCCGGCCGGGGCGCCAACGCCCAGGTGGACGGAGCAGCGGTGGCGGTGGGCAATCTCGCCCATCTGCAGGCCGCCCAGGTGCCGGCGGCCGAACTGGACCGGCTGGCGGCGGAGGTCGAGCGGCTGCGGGGCGAGGGGCAGACCACGGTCTATTGCGCCGTCGGCGGCCATCTGGCGGGCGTGCTGGGCGTGGCCGATCCGCTGCGGCCCAGCGCCGCCGCCGCCGTGGCCGAGCTGCAGCGCCAGGGCCTGCGGGTGGTGATGCTCACCGGCGACAGCCGCGCCACCGCCGAGGCGGTGGCGCGCCGGCTGGGCATCGGCGAGGTGGTGGCGGAGGTGTTGCCGGGGGAGAAGCGCGCCCAGATCCAGCGGCTGCAGGCGCAGGGCCGCATCGTGGCCATGGCGGGCGACGGCATCAACGACGCCCCGGCGCTGGCGCAGGCGCAGGTGGGCATCGCGCTCTCGACCGGCACCGACGTGGCCATGGAGAGCGCCGGCGTCACGCTGGTGAAGGGCGACCTGGGCGGCATCCTGCGCGCCCGCCGGCTCAGCCGCGCCACCATGACGAACATCCGCCAGAACCTGTTCTTTGCCTTCGTCTACAACACCCTGGGGGTACCGCTGGCGGCCGGGGTGCTCTATCCGGCATTTGGGCTGCTGCTCAGCCCCGTCTTCGCCGCCGCCGCCATGAGCCTGAGCTCGGTCTCGGTGGTGGGCAACGCGCTGCGGCTCAACCGGGTCAGACTCTAATGGTGGGCGCGGGCCCCAGCGCGCCTGCGGCGCGCGTCCCGCTTGTGCTCGCGCCGGCTTGGGGGCCCCAGGGCCCCAAGTCGGCGCTGCGCTTCGCTGGGGCCGCGCCGAATTTGTTACCCGGGGGCGGGCCGCCCTG